>NZ_JCAKKP010000003.1:0-688747 GCF_059509755.1 Aquamicrobium sp. YD-1-mutant5 | reverse complement strand
ACCCCGTGCCACAACGGGAAGTACGGCGATATGCGCGCCATCTGGCACTCGCTCAGCAGAAACAAATCACCCATCACGGCCTCCTTCAGCAAAGACCGTGAATCACAGATCAAACCAAATTAATAGGTCCTGAGCCTAGTCGTCGCCAGACCAACCCGAGTCCGGTCGTAGATCAACTCGCCGAAGTTTTGGCCGCAGGGACCCGGGACGGCGCTTGGATGGTAGAGAACCCACATGTGACGGCTGTGCTACTCTCGTCCGGACTCCACGGCGTCATTGACAGAATCCTCGACCGGGGGGTTGCTGTCGATCGCTTACGCTTGAGCGACCAATTCCGTGACCTCTGTTTTCTTGGCGTAGGAATTCGTTCCGAAGCGCCAAAGTGAGGCCACTTACTTCGCAGCAAAAGCTTTTGTTCATTGATGACTTTTCGCCCCCGACGGCCTACGTTGGTCAGTGACCACGATTCAGTCAGTCGCAGAATGGGGCAAGATGGGGATCACCACCAAAGGCAAGCCGCGGACCAAGCCGGCCGAAGAGCGTCGCGAGGAGTTGATGAACTCGGCGCAGGCGCTGTTCCTTGCAAAAGGGCTGGGGCCCACAACGATCGAAGAGATCACGTCGGGAGCCGAAGTTGCGAAGGGCACCTTCTATCTCCATTTCTCCTCAAAGGAGGACGTTCACGCAGCCTTGGGCGAGCGTTTTGTCCGCAAGTATCTTTCTGATTTGGATAAGACTTTAGCAAGGGCGTCCCAATCGGATTGGCATTCGAGGCTTGCGGCATGGGCAAAAGCCGCGACCGCCGGTTTTCTGGACAACGGCTCTTTAGTCGACATGCTTTTCCATGCGCATCCGCGTCCACTCGATGGCGGTACCAATCCCATTGCCGACCATTTGACGAGGCTGCTTGAGTCCGGACGCGATGCCGGCGCCTGGTCCATCGACGATCCAGAGTTTACCGCCGTCTTCCTATTCGGAGGCATGCATGGCATCGTCGATGACGTTCTCCTCAGCAAAAAGCGTGTCAACCGGACGCGCCTGATCCAGCGCGTTCAACAGCACTTCAGCAGGAGTGTGGCAGTGTAACGCCGCCGAGATCGCCCACCGCCGTTCGGAACACTGCCCTAGAATAGCCGGCCTGTTCGCTTGGCTAAACCCGCCGATATGTACGCCACAGTGCGCTACTGCCGTCCGCTCATTTAGAAGAGCTTCCAGTTTCGACAGCTATCGTTCTCAATCGACTGACAAACGCTGGAGATTGAGCATGGCTGAGAAAGCGAGTGGACTTCGGAGAACTATCAGGCGCCAGCAGCTTCGCGAGATGGTGCCGATGGCCGACAGCACTATTTATGAGATGGAGCAGCGTGGCGAGTTTCCTCGCCGGTTTGCTCTCTCGCCACGTTGTATCGTGTGGGACCTGGCCGAGGTCGAGGCTTGGCTGATGGCACGGCGGGCTGCGCCGATCCGACAAGCCCAGCACCCTGACGTTACCAAGCGCAGAACCCGCCCCGTCAAAGGGCGGGATCAAGCTCCATCAAGGGCATAGCTTGCGGCAAAAGCGTGGGGGCATATTTCCGGCCGTCGATCCAGGCGTCCACTGCTGCATCATATGCCGACGCTGCGCCTCATACTCGGCCTTGTTATAGACGCCGCGCGACGAACGCCGGTCCTCATGCGCCAGGCACTTTTCGATCCAGTCGCTATTAAAGCCCAGCTCGTTTAACAGCGTCGAGCCCGTCCGCCGCAGATCATGAACCGTGAATGGCTCCAGCGGCAGTTCCTCCTTTTTGGCCTATTCGACGACGGCGTAAGTGACCCGATTGAAGGTCGCCCGCGACATTGGCGCGTCCGCGTCGTACCGGGAGGGCAACAGATATCGGGAGTTGCCGGAGCAGGTCTTGAGCGCGATCATGATGTCGAGGGTCTGCCGGCACAGGTAGACGTTGTGCGGCTTCGATCGCTTCATGCGCTCCTTCGGGATGGTCCAGACAGCGTTTTCGAAATCGATCTCGTCCCAAACTGCATCCTGCAACTCGCTCTTCCGCACCATGGTGAGAAGGTAGAGCTTCATACCGAGGCGGATCGTCGGCAGCGTCGCAACATGCTCGAGTTGCTTGAACATGATGCGGATCTCTGCGGGCGAAAGCGCGCGGTCCTTCGGCGTAAAGGTAGCGATCGAGGCCGGACCGACGTCATCGGCCGGATTGGCGACCTTCTCGCCGTGCAGAATGGCATAGCCATAGATCTGCTTGAGGATATCCCGCACGTGGATGGCAGTTGCGGGCGCACCGCGTTCAACGATCCTGCCGCAGTGAGCGCGTAGATCATCCGGTGTGATCTCCGTCAGAAGACGATTTCGCCATACGGGCATGAGTTCGCGTTCGAAGATGGAGCGACGCATCGCGCGCGTGCTGTCGGCCATGGTCGCGTCCGTCAGCCATTTCTCGCCGAATTGGCCAAAGCTCTTTGCTTCCTTGATCCGGCGCTTCTCCCGCTGCTTCTCGATGGCGGGAGACCGCCCCTCGGCGATCGAGCGCCGCGCGTCGATGCATAGCTCGCGAGCCCTGGCGAGCGATATTCCGTCACGGGCATATCTGCCGAGATAGACAGTCTCCCGCCTGCCGTTCAGCCGATAGTCGAGCCTGAACGAGATGGCACCCGACGGGGCGACGCGCACATACATGCCGTCACGATCAGATACCTTGTAGATTTTGTCTTTTGGTTTCAGGTACTTGAGTGCTGCATCGGTCAACATTTCGGGCCTCCTTGCGGAAAAGTACCGTCACGCGGTTTTTGCGGGCCGATGGCGTCGAAAATGCTTGTATTTCAGTGCATTAGTTCGAAAAAAGTACCGTCATTGGCCTTGTTTGACCTGACGGTACTTTCATTTTTCCGGTTGATCAATGGGGGCGAGGCCCGTCAGCTAGGCCGCCAGCCGTGATCTATGCCCACCGATAGATATCGATAGGTGCAGGGGTAATTTATTTTGTTTTCAGTGCGTTAGATCGTATCGCAGCGTAAATTCGGCGGCGTTTGGATGGGCCAAAATCATTCCCACTCGATGGTGCCGGGCGGCTTGCTTGTCACGTCGTAGACCACACGGTTGATGCCGCGGACTTCGTTGATGATGCGGGTGGCGGCGTTGGCGAGGAAGCTCATGTCATAGGGATAGAAGTCGGCGGTCATGCCGTCGACCGAGGTGACGGCGCGCAGGGCGCAGACATATTCATAGGTGCGGCCGTCGCCCATGACGCCCACCGTCTGCACCGGCAGAAGCACGGCAAAGGCCTGCCAGATGGCATCGTACAGGCCGGCCTTGCGGATCTCGTCCAGATAGACGGCGTCGGCCTCACGCAGGATTTCCAGCTTCTCGCGGGTCACGCCGCCGGGGCAGCGGATGGCGAGGCCGGGACCGGGGAAGGGATGGCGGCCGATGAAGCTTTCCGGCAGGCCGAGCTCCTTGCCAAGCACCCGCACCTCATCCTTGAACAGCTCACGCAACGGCTCGACGAGCTGCATGTTCATGCGCTCCGGCAGGCCGCCGACATTGTGATGCGACTTGATGGTGACGGAAGGGCCACCGGTGAAGGATACGCTTTCGATGACATCCGGATAGAGCGTGCCCTGAGCGAGAAAATCGGCGCCGCCGAGCTTCTTCGCCTCTTCCTCGAACACCTCGATGAACAGGCGGCCGATGGTCTTGCGCTTGGTTTCGGGGTCGCTCTCCCCTTCCAGCGCGCCGATGAAGCGGTCTGCGGCATCCACGAGGATCAGCGGCAGATTGTAATGCTGGCGGAACATGGCAACCACATCCGCAGCTTCGTTCTTGCGCATCAGGCCATGGTCGACAAGGATGCAGGTGAGCTGATCGCCAACCGCCTCATGAACCAGCAGCGCGGCCACGGAGGAATCCACGCCACCTGAGAGCGCGCAGATCACCTTCTTGTCGCCAACCTGCTTGCGGATTGCCTCTACGGCCTGCTGGCGGTAGGCGGACATGGTCCACTCGCCCTGCAGCCCGACGATGTTGCGCACGAAATTGGAAAGCAGGCGCGCCCCGTCCGGCGTATGTACCACCTCGGGATGGAACTGCACGGCGTAGAAGCGGCGCTTCTCATCGGCGATGGCCGCGAAGGGCGCACCACGCGAGGTGCCGACGACCCGGAAGCCATCGGGCAGGGCGGTGACGCGGTCGCCATGGCTCATCCATACCTGATGGCGGGTGCCTTTGGCCCAGATGCCGTCGAACAGCGCGCAATCGGCTTCGATCTCAAGAAAGGCGCGGCCGAATTCGCGCTCATGGCCGGCCTCGACCTGACCGCCAAGCTGGGCGCACATGGTCTGCTCGCCATAGCAGATGCCGAGCACCGGGATGCCGGCCTCGAAGACCTGCTGCGGCGCACGCGGGCTGCCGATGTCGACGGCCGAATGCGGGCTGCCGGAGAGGATAACGCCCTTCGGCCGGATGCGGTCGAAGGCTTCACCGGCGGACTGGAAGGGCACGATCTCGCAATAGGCGCCGGCCTCGCGCACGCGCCTGGCAATGAGCTGCGTGACCTGGCTGCCGAAATCGATGATGAGGATGGTGTCGGAATGATGGTTCGTCGTCATGTCGGGCCTTTAAAGAAGAACGTCTGCCGGCGCAATGGGTTTGTATGGCGTGGGATCCGATGCCGCAACAGGGCCTTTACGCGAGCGGGACAGAACCGTCCCGCAATGCCCCCTCAAGCCTCATCACGGCATGGCTGAGCTTTTCGTCGATGATGTGGAGATAAGCCGTCCAGTCATCAACATGTTTCAGCTCCGCCGCGCCGTCAGAAATGCCGCGGAGCGCCACCAGCGGCACCCCGAACAGATGGCAGGCGCGCAGGCAGGCAAAGGTTTCCATGTCCACCATGTCCTCGGCGACCGGGTCATAAGCCGCCCCTGAAACGATGGAAGCGCCGGTCGAGAGGGTGGCTTCCTTCACGCCCGGAATGCGCAGCGGCAGGGGCAGCGTTGCGGGCAGGTCGAGGAAGGGCGTCACGCCTCTGGGAAAGCCAAGCGGCGAAGCATCCATGTCGCGATAGGAGACCGAGACAGCCTGATAGACCTGTGCCTGCTCCAGCCTGCGCGAACCGGCAGAGCCGAGGGATACGGCGAGATCGGGAAGTTCGCCGGAACATTCCAGCCGCGCCAGTTCCGCGCCAAGCCGTATGCCAGCCTCGACAGGACCGACGCCGGTCATGAACGGCTTGAACAGCTTTTTCAGTGCCGGTCCGTATTCGGCCTCCGCCGCCATGACGAACAAAACCCGCCGGCCGGCAAGGGTGGCGGGGTGGGATGAAGGTCCTGTGCGTGTCACGTCATGCACCCCGACCCGAGATCCGCGCCTGAGCAACCCGGTGGCGCCCGCAGCCCTTCATCGTGCCGGCTGTGGTGAATCCGTTGCGCCGGCCGGCTTTTCATCCTTCGATCCCGTCACGTCCGGCAACCGTCATCATGGTGCCGGTCATGGTGGCGATCAGGCGCGCCTCGCCGTCGGCGCCATAGGCATAGGCCTGACCGTCGGCCACGGTGATGGTGCGCCCGGGCTTGGTGACGGAGCCGCGGAACAGGAAGCGCTCGCCCCTGCCGGGCGCCAAAAGGTTCACCTTGAACTCAATGGTGAGCACGCCGGTGCTTTCCGGCATCAGGGAAAAGGCGGCATAGCCGCAGGCCGAATCCAGCGCCGTGGAAATGACGCCTGCATGCAGGAAGCCGTGCTGCTGGGCGAGCCGCCCATCGTAGGGCATCTCGATCTCGACGATGCCCGGCGTCACCAGCGTCAGCTCCGCCCCTATCGTGGCCATGACCTGCTGGCGCGCGAACGACGCACGCACGCGTTCCTCGTAGTCCGGGGGCGGCACGATCTTGGCTCCCATCGCCACTGTCTCCATTGGGCTTGCCGCTTATCGCAAAGCCGTGTGCAGCAGGCAATCGGGGAAAAGAATTTAGCCGGTGCTAAAACCCGAGCTGGTGACGAAGCTCTTCGGCCGAGTTCACGACGATCGCACCCGGAGGCCCTTCCATGGGCCGCTCGGGCCAGAAGATGGTGCGCATGCCGGCGGCGAGCCCGGCGGTCGCCCCCGTCCAGCTGTCTTCGACGGCGGCTGCCTCGGTGGGATCGACCCCGACGAGATAGGCCGCACGCAGGAAGGGTTCAGCGGCGGGCTTGGGATTGATGACATCGTTGCGGCTGATGCTGCGCATGCCGGGATGAGAAAGGCCGACCGCCCTCAGATTGGCATCCACCACCAGCCGGTCGGAATTCGACACCACGGCCTGATGAATGCCCCTCACCCGCAAATCGCCATAAATCTCCAGCGCGCCGGGGCGTGGCACCAGATCGGCGACCATCGGCATATAGTGACCATATTTGTGCAGGATCCACTCCTCGAAGGGAAGCGATAGCCCCTTTTCGATACGCAGCATCTCGTAGAGCGGCGCAGCAGCGAGGCCTACCGCGCGTTCCTGAAGGTCTGCAGGCGGCTCGATGTTCAGTTCGCGCAGGGCTGCTTCCAGTGCCGCGTGATGCAGAGGCTCACTGTCGACGAGCGTGCCGTCCATGTCCCAGAAAACGGCCTTTTGGCGCATCGAAACCTTCCCTCGTTGCATTCCCGCGGGGACAATTGGACAGATACGCGCCGATGGCAACCCCTGCGGCAGGCCTCTGGAACCGGCTGGATCAATCGACGGAAATGGCGAGCCTCTTGCCTTGCACCGCACGTGAAGGCAAAAAGCAGGATGATTCCGGGACATTTCTCCTGGAATGCTCGTGCGGCTTCCGGACCCGGTCCGATGCGCCGCGATCGGAAAGAACAACAATGACCGCCATCGAAGCGGATGCGCAGGCATCCGGAAAACTCTGGCGCGAGGAAATCAGGGCAACGCTGGCACTGGCCTGGCCGCTGGTGTTGACCAATCTCGCGCAGACGGCGATGACCGCCACCGACGTCATGATACTCGGCCGGGTGGGGCCTTCCACCCTTGCCGCAAGCGCGCTCGGCGCCAACCTCTATTTTGCGCCGCTGATATTCGGTCTCGGCCTGATGCTGGCGACAGTGCCGATGATGGCGCGAGAGGTCGGGCGGCGCCGCAATTCGGTGCGCGATCTGCGCCGCACCGTACGGCAGGGTCTGTGGGTGGCCGTGCTCGTTGCACTGCCGATCTGGGCGCTGTTGTGGAACGGCGAACACATTCTGCTGGCCATGGGCCAGGAACCTGCGCTCGCTGCCGATGCGGGGCACTATCTGCGCACCCTGCAATGGGGGCTTCTGCCGTTCTTCTTCTATGTGGTGCTGCGCTCCTTCATCGCCTCGCTGGAGCGGCCGGGCTGGGCCACGGTGGTCGCCTTCATCGGCGTCATCATCAATCTCGTCGGCAATCTGGTGCTGGTGTTCGGCCATCTGGGCTTTCCGGAAATGGGCATCGTCGGCTCGGGTCTGGCCACCAGCATCGCCAATTTCTCCATGTTCATCGGCATGATCCTGGTGGTGACGCTGGACCGCAGGTTCAGGCGCTACCGCCTGTTCGGACGCTTCTGGCGCGCCGACTGGCAGCGCCTGCGCCAGCTTCTGTGGCTCGGCCTGCCGATCGCGGCCATGATGGCCTTCGAGACGACCCTGTTCAACGCCGCCGCCCTGATGATGGGCCTGATCGGAGCCTCTTCGCTCGCGGCCTATGCGGTGGTGATCCAGCTCTGCTCGGTCTCCTTCATGATCCCGCTCGGCATCAATCAGGCCGCAACCGTGCGGGTCGGCATCGCCTACGGCTCCCACAACCCGGAAGCGATCGCACGCGCGGGGTGGACCTCCTATGCCATGGGCGTCGGCTTCATGGCGCTCTCCGCGCTGGTGATGATGACGCTGCCGCGCCTTTTGCTCAGCGCCTTCATCGATGTCGACAGCCCGGCCAATGCCGAGGTGGTGATGCTGGCCACCGGCTTCCTCGCCGTGGCCGCCCTGTTCCAGATCGTCGACGGCGCGCAGGCGGTTGCCGCCGGCATGCTGCGCGGGCTGCAGGACACCACCATCCCGATGATCTATGCCGCGCTCGGCTACTGGGGCATCGGCCTGCCGCTCGGCGTAGCGCTGGCATTCCATTTCGGCTTCGATGGCGTGGGCGTCTGGATCGGCCTGTGCGCGGGTCTGGCTGTCGTTGCCGTGCTGCTTCTGGCGCGCTGGCTGCGACGCCGGCACCTGCCGGCCTTCCGCGCCATGCCCTGAGGCGGACCCTGAAGGCGAAATTTCGCGCTGCGCGCCCGATGCGTGCAGCGCGCCCTGAAAATAGGTGCTATAGCAATTCCAGCAAAAGTGCGAAGCGGTTTTGCGTTCAGGATTGCGTGAAAACAAAAGGTTAGAGCGTTACTTTCTCCGAATCGCAGAAGCCCTCTAGGAGACGCGGCGCGGCATCTTTTCATCCGGAAGCGAAGGCAAAGCTTCAAGCACATGACCAAAACCGATATAGCGCGGCGCGTCTACAATCATACGTGGAAGCTCGATCCGATCATCCGCAGCCTGCTCGACACGGATTTCTACAAGCTGCTGATGCTGCAGATGATCTGGGGCATGTACCCAAAGGTGGACGCCACCTTCACGCTGATCAACCGCACCACCTCGGTGCGCCTCGCCGACGAGATCGACGAAGGGGCACTGCGCGAGCAGCTCGACCATGCGCGCTCGCTGCGCTTTTCCAAAAAGGAGATGATCTGGCTGGGCGGCAACACCTTCTATGGCCGCAAGCAGATCTTCGAGCCGGAATTCCTTGCCTGGCTGGAGAACTTCCAGCTTCCCGACTATCATGTCGAAAAGCGCGACGGCCAGTATGAGCTGACTTTCGCTGGCCCGTGGATGTACACGACGCTGTGGGAAATCCCGGTGCTTGCCATCATCAACGAGCTGCGCTCGCGTGCGGCGCTGCGCGAATACGGCCCCTTCGCGCTCGACGTGCTCTATGCCCGCGCCAAGGCCAAGATGTGGGCCAAGACCGAACTGCTCAAGCAGCTTCCTGACATCAACATTTCCGATTTCGGCACCCGCCGCCGTCACTCCTTCCTGTGGCAACGCTGGTGCGTGGAGGCGCTTAAGGAGGGCATCGGCAAATCCTTCACCGGCACCTCCAACGTCAAGCTCGCCATGGACACGGACCTGGAGGCCGTCGGCACCAACGCGCACGAACTGCCCATGGTACTGGCCGCGCTCGCCGGCAACGAGGCAGAACTGCGGGAGGCTCCCTACCGGGTCCTGAAGGACTGGCAGCGCTACTATGGCGGCAATCTGCTGATCGTGCTGCCCGATGCCTTCGGCACGGCAGCCTTCCTGCGCGACGCACCGGACTGGGTGGCCGACTGGACGGGCTTCCGCCCCGACAGCGCCCCTCCCATCGAAGGCGGCGAACGCATCATTTCGTGGTGGCGGGACAAGGGCAAGGACCCGCGCCAGAAGATGCTGATCTTCTCCGACGGACTGGAAGCTCAAACCATCGTCGACACCTACCGGCATTTCCACGGCAAGGTGCGCATGGCCTTCGGCTGGGGCACCAACCTGACCAACGATTTCGAAGGCTGCGCGCCGGTCCCCACCACCCGGCTGAACCCGATTTCGCTGGTGTGCAAGGTCACGGAGGCCAATGGCAGGCCGGCCGTGAAACTCTCGGACAACCCCGCCAAGGCGACAGGCGACGTGGACGAGATCAACCGCTATCTGCGCATCTTCGGCAATGAGGAGCGGGTCGAGCAACTGGTCAAGGTCTGACGGCCACCGATGAACACGTCGGCCCGACAGATCGCAAAAATCGCTGCCCTGCCCGCGCTGCTGGCGGCATCCATGCCGGGCGAAGCGCTGGCGCATGCATCGGAGCGCGGCCATGTACTGCTCTTGCCGACAGGCTACTATTCCATCGGCGGCGCATTGGCGGTGGCGGCCTCCTTCCTCGTTCTGGCGCTGGTGCCGCCCCGGCTGCTGACCGGCGTCTGGTCGAAAGAACTGGTCCTGTTCCCGCTTCGCGATGAAGCGAAGATCGTGACCAGCCTGCTGTCCTTCCTTTTTTTCGCGATCCTTGTCGCCGCCGGCTTCTGGGGCAGCCGCGATCCGCTCTCCAACCCGCTGCCGCTGACCATATGGACGCTGCTGTGGGTGGCCATGGCGCTGGTGCAGGGTCTGCTGGGCGACGCTTGGGCATGGCTCAACCCATGGTACGGACCGTGCAGGCTCGTGGCGCGTTTCAGGCGCAACGACGCCGCCCTAGCTTTGCCGCAACGCCTCGGCATGTGGCCCGCGGTCGTGCTTCTTCTTGCCTTTGCATGGTTCGAACTGGTCTATCCCGCCCCGGACGATCCCGAACGTCTGGCGCGCGCGGCCGGCCTCTACTGGCTGGCGACCTTTATCGCCATGCTGGTCTTCGGCCATGACCAATGGAGCCGGCGCGGCGAATTCCTGACCGTCTTTTTCCGGGTGCTGTCGCACTTCGCGCTTCTTGGACGTGACAAGCAGGGACGCCTGATCCTGCGCTGGCCGGGCGCGCGGCTGCTGGAAACCGGGCCCTTGCCGAAAAGCGGCGTCGCCTTCGTGCTTCTGGCCTTGTCCAGCGTATCCTTCGATGGGCTCACGCACACCTTCTTCTGGATGGGCATTCTTGGCGTCAACCCGCTCGATTTTCCCGGCCGCACGGCCGTGATGGCGCCAAATACGATCGGCCTGCTGACAAGCTTCGCTGTGCTCGGAGGGGTGTTCATGCTGGCGGTCCGGCTGGGCGATGCGCTTGCCGGCCATACAGGCAGGGACGACAGCGCCGGCCTTCTGGTCTGGTCGATCGTCCCGATCGCGCTCGCCTATCATCTGGCGCACTACCTCGCCGCGCTGATGGTCGACAGCCAGTATGCGCTGGTGGCCCTTTCCGATCCGTTCGCGCTGGGGTGGAACCTTTTCGGCACCGCCCACCTGCATGTCGAGGCCGCCATCACCTCCGGCGCGGGCGCGGCATGGGTTTTGTGGAACATACAGGCCGGCGCCATCGTGGCCGGACATGTTCTGGCGGTGCTCGTCGCCCATGCTCTGGCCTGCCGCCTCTACGGCGATGCCCGGCGCGCAACCTTCAGCCAGCTTCCCCTCACCCTGCTGATGCTCGGCTATACCGTGTTCGGCCTGTGGCTGCTGTCGACGCCTTCGGCAGGCTAAGCACACCGGAACTGGCCTGCACTCGCCTTACGCAACGTAAACACGGTCTTGCATCAGCGTGCCTTTGATGATTTAGCTTGCGCGCCTAAAATTCCGTCCGAAGCAGCGAGCATGCCCCCACACGGCTCGCTATTTAGCCCCACGCAAGAACAGGAATTTCTCCCATGACCGATCGGAAGACCTTTTCCGCTACCGGAACGGCTCCGCTTACCCGCCGCACAGCCCTGAAGGGCCTTGCCGCGGCAGGCGGACTGATAACGGCCCCCGGTTTCGTGCGCTATGCGCAGGCCCAGAGCTCGGCTCCGATCCGCATCGGTTTCCAGTGCCATCGCACCGGCATCGGCGCCTCCTATGGCCGCTGGTACGAGCGCACCACCGCCGCCGCCGTGAAGCTGATCAACGAGGCCGGCGGCATCAACGGCCGTCCGGTCGAGATCGTCATCGAGGATGACGGCACCGACGCCGGCCGCGGCGCCGAGGTGGTGGCCAAGCTCGCCAACCAGCATAAGGTCGACATCGTTTACGGCACCCTGTTCTCGCATGTGGTGATCGGCTCGGCGCCCACCGCCGAGGAGCTGAAGATCCCCTATTACGTGGTCAGCGAGGGCTACCATGTTGCGTCGGGCCAGCTGAACCGCTGGTGCCTGCAGCCCGGCATCACCGACGTGCGCGCACAGGTTACGTCCGTCGCGCCATGGATCGCGGCGAACGCCGGCAAGAAAGTGACGATGATCTATCCCGATTACGCTTTCGGTTACGATCACCGCGACTACCTGCCGCCCGCCCTGCAACAGGCCGGAGCCGAAGTCGTGGCTAAGATCGCCATTCCGCCGACGGAAACCTCCTTCACCAAGTACTTCCCGCAGATCCCGTCCAGCACCGATGTGCTCTATCACGTCATGGTCGGTCCGGCCGTGCTCACCTTCGTCAAGGAACTGGGCGAGTTCTACGGAGCCAACGGCCCGCAGCTGTTCGGCTTCATCGATTCGCTGGAAGCCGTCGACCTCAACAGCCCCGGTCTCGACTATCTGGACGGTAGCCATTTCTGGGAAGGCTTCGCGCGTTATGCGCAGCCCACCGACACCGACGCCCAGAAGGCCTACCGCGCCGCCGTCGGCATCGATGACAACGGCGCCTCCGTCAACGATCCGCGCGACGTGTCGACCGCCGGCCACATGTTCGGTTGCTGGGAGACGCTCTACGTCATCAAGCAGGCGATGGAAGCCTGCAATTATCAGGGGCCGGAAGACCGGGCAAAGCTGGTCGAGGCGACCGAGGCGATCACCACCCTGCCGGAAGGCCCCGAGCACCCGCAGGGCGACAAAGTGTTCGACGGCAGGATCCATCAGGTCTTCGGCCATCAGTACATCTCGAAGATGGAAGGCGGCCGCCTCAACGTGGTTCACAAGACCTCCATCGAGGACAGCCGCTACGAACCGGAGGCGGACTACACGACGCAGCCGCTGTGATGCGCACATGCGGTGCGGGCAGGTAGCAGAGCATGGCTTTCGGACCTCACCTGCTGCTGGCGGTTCTTGAAGGGCTGGTCACCTCGGCAGTTCTGGCGCTGACGGCGCTCGGCCTGTCGCTGGTGTTCGGTGTCATGCGCGTCGTCAACGTCGCGCATGGCGAGTTCTTCATGCTGGGCGCGGTGCTGGCGTGGGCCGTGGCCACGACGGTCGGCGCAAGCCCCGCATCCGGCTTTGCCGCGGCACTGGTCATCGCGCCGCTGATCGTGGGCGTGGTGGCTCTGCTGGCGGAGCGGCTGGTGCTGCGCCGGGTGAACTACGATCCCGAAGCCACCATCGTCGCCACCATCGGCCTGCTCTACATCCTCCAGCAGCTCGCCCTCACCTTCTACGGCGCCGACGCACGGCCGGTGCCGCCGCCGTTCAACCTGCGCATCTCGCTGCCATGGTTCGGCTATTCGGCCTACAAGCTGTCGATCATCGCGACGTCGGCCGCCCTGCTCCTGCTGTCATGGCTGGTGCTGACGCGCACGCGCGCCGGCCTGATCATGCGCGCCACCCAGTACGACCGCGAAACGGCGCAGGCCTTCGGCATTCCGGTCGGGCGCGTCTATGCCGCCGTGTTCGCCATCGGCGCCATGCTTGCCGCCATTGCCGCCGTGCTGATCGTTCCGATCAGCCAGGCGCATTACCTGATGGGGCAGGACCCGCTGCTTCTGTCCTTCGCCGTGGTCATCATCGGCGGGCTTGGTTCGCTCCGCGGCACCGTGGTCGCGGCGCTGCTCATCGGCATCTCAGACGGCGTGATCTCCATGTTCTTCTCGCCGACGCTCGCCAAGCTGATCGCCACGCTGGCGGTCGCGATGGTGCTCGTGTTCCGCCCGCAGGGCCTGTTCGGCAAGGTGGCGCGGTGAAGGCGGGCGCAAGACTCTACGCCCTGCATGGCGCGGTGATCGCGGTGCTTCTGGCGCTGAACTTCCTGCTGCCTGCCTATCAACACGGGCTGATGGCGCGCATCCTCGTGCTCGCCACCTTCGCCATGGGCTACAACCTCACCTTCGGCTATGGCGGGCTGCTCTCGCTCGGCCACGCCATGTTCTTCGCCGCCGGCCTCTATGGCGCGGGGCTCTCCATCCAGCATCTGGGCTTCGGGGTGCCAGAGGCGTTCCTTGCCGCACTTGCCTGCGGCGCCCTGCTCGCACTTGTCGTCGGCGTGCTGGCGCTGCGCACCACCGGTGTCGCCTTCATGATCGTGACGCTGATGTTCTCGCAGGCCGTCCATCTCGTCATTCTCTATTTCTCCGCCTTCACCGGCGGCGATCAGGGGCTGATGCTGCGGCCTCAGCAGCGTCGCGTGGAAACGGTTCTGGGCACGCTCAACCTCACCGATCCGAACACCCGCTACCTTGTGGCGCTCGCTTTGTTCACGGTCGTGCTGTTCCTCATGCTCGCCCTCGTGCGCTCCGGCTTCGGCCGCGTTCTCGTCGCCATCCGTGAAAACGAAGAGCGCACGCGCATGCTGGGTTACGACACCTTTTCCGGCAGGCTTGCGGCGCTGGTGGTTTCGGGCACGGTGTGCGCTGCGGCCGGGGCCGCCTACGGTATCCTGTTCGGCTATGTCGGCGCGAACTTCGCTTCGGTGCAATATTCCATCCTGCCGCTGTTGTGGGTGCTGCTGGGCGGGGCGGCAACGACGCTCGGACCGCTGTTCGGCACCATCTTCATGTATTACGTAGTCGACATCGCCAGCGGCTACACCTCCGCCTACATGCTGGTGGTGGGCGTCGTCCTCATCCTGCTGGTGCTGTTCTTCCGCAAGGGACTTTTGGGCACGGTGCGCGAGCGCTGGCTGAGGTGGCTGCCATGAGCCCTCTTCCGGAAATGAGCCCCCTTCTGGAAACACGGGCGCTGTCGCGCGATTTCGGCGGCTTACGCGCTGTCGACCGCGTCGATTTTTCCGTCGATCCGGGAGAGATCCGCGCCATCATCGGTCCCAACGGGGCCGGCAAGACGACCTTCGTCAGCCTCGTCTGCGGCCGTCTCGCGCCCTCCTCCGGCACCATCATCTTCGACGGGGCGGACATAACCGCCCTGCCCGCGCACCGGCGCGTGCGGCTCGGCATCGCCTATACCTTCCAGATCACCAGCGTCTATGCCCAGCTCAGCGTCTTCGACAACGTCGCGCTTGCCGTGCAGCGCACGCTGGCCGATGGCCGCTCCAAGGGTCGGCTGCGGACGGGGGTAACAGAGGCGCTTGAACGGGTCGGGCTGGCGGACCGTGCGTCCCTGCCCGCGGGCCAGCTCGCCTATGGCCACCAGCGCCTGCTGGAAGTGGCGATGGGGCTGGCGCTCAAACCCCGCCTGATGATCCTCGACGAGCCGACGCAGGGGCTCGGCGACGGCGAGATCGAAAACTTCGTCGCGCTGGCGCGCAAAATCGCCGCGAATGCCACCGTGCTGCTGATCGAACACAATATGGACGTCGTCATGCAGCTTGCCGACCGCATCACCGTGCTGGAGGCGGGCAGGGTGCTGGCCGAAGGTACGCCCGATGCCATCCGCGCCAACGAGGCCGTGCAGCGCGCCTATCTGGGAGGCGGCGCATGAGCGCGCTTCTGACCGTCTCCGGGCTGAACTGCTTCTATGGCGAGGTGCAGGTGCTGCACGGGCTGGAGCTTGCACTGCACAAGGGCGAGGTGCTGTGCCTGATGGGGCGCAACGGCGCCGGCAAGACGACCACGCTGAAAGCCATCATGGGACTGGTGCGGCCCCGCGCCGGCTCCATCGTCATGGACGGCCCCGATACTGATCCCTCCGGCAGCATCGAGCTGACGGAGCTTGCCGCGCATGAGGTGCCGAAGCGCGGCATCGGCTACGTGCCGCAGGGAAGGCGGCTGTTCGCCGAAATGACGGTGCGGGAAAATCTGGAGATCGGCCTCAACACGCGCAGAAAGGGTGCCGACACGCTGGAAAGCGTGCTCGATCTCTTTCCGTTGCTGCGCGAGCGGCTGAAGCAGCAGTCCGGCACGCTTTCCGGCGGCGAGCAGCAGATGCTGGCCATGGCGCGCGCGCTTTGCCTCGAACCCGAAATCCTGTTGCTGGACGAGCCGACCGAGGGGCTGATGCCGTCGATGATCCAGAAGATCCGCGAGACGGTTCTGGCGCTGCGGCACCGCGGCGTGTCGACCATACTGGTCGAGCAGCGGGCCGAGGCTGTGCTTGCACTGGCCGACCGCGTGACCTTCGTCGAAAACGGCCACAGCCGCGAGACGATGGCGATCGCGGAGCTGAAGGCCGACCCGTCGGCGCTCAGGCGCTATGTGGGGATCGGCTGACGCACCCGGCCGCGCCTTCAGCGCGGGACGGCTTTCCCTTCGGCATCCTCTTCGACGAACTGCTTTTGCCCGGCATCATATGCGTAGCAGGTCGCCAGCGCTGAACAGACGTCCTGATAGCGCGCGCAATATTGCGCGACGACACACAGAAGGTTACCCCTGACCGTCATCTGTGCCGGCGGCTTGTCCTGAATGCCGCTGAACAGAAGCTGCGTCCTCTCCCCGTCATCGCGCCATGAGACCATGATTTCCGTCTCGAAATGATCGTAGCCGACACTGGCGTAACCGATGCTGTAGTCGATGGCCCCCACCGGGGCGAACTCCATCGTTCCCGAGCTCGTATCCGGCCATGTCCGGCTTTCCTGCGCGAACGACATCGTTGCCGAAACGGCAAGAATGCCGGCCAGAACTGCCGCGACCGGCGATGACCGGCGCAGTTTCACCTTTCTTCCGGAAATGCCCCTACCCAAAGAAGATGAAGCTCGACAGGACGAAGATGGGCAGCAGCACCACGCCTGACCACATCATGTAGCCGAAGAAGCCCGGCATGCGGACACCCTGGTTGCGGGCTATGGCATAGACCATGAAGTTCGGCGCATTGCCGATATAGGTATTGGCGCCCATGAACACCGCGCCGGCCGAGATCGCCGCCAGCGTGGTGGCGAAGGTGGTCATCAGCTCCTGCGGATTGCCGCCGGCCAGTTCGAAGAACACCAGATAGGTTGGCGCATTGTCGAGGAAGGACGACAGTATGCCTGTCATCCAGAAATAGGCCATGTCGTTGGGCTGGCCCGAAGCCGTCGTCACCAGCGCGACGAGCGGGGCGAGCGCTCCGTCCATACCGGCACGCAGGATCGCCACCACCGGCACGATGCAGATGAAGATCGCCGCGAACAGCTTCGCCACCTCGAGGATCGGTTCCCAGTTGAAGCCGTTGGCGGAGCGGTATTTTTTTGGCGACACGACCAGCGAAATCAACGCCAGCGCCACGATGATGGCGTCGCGCACGAGGTTCTGCAGCTCGACATGCACGCCCTGAATGGTGAACTCGACGCCCGGCTTCCACGCCGCCGACATGAGGATGGCGCCGATGACGCCGGCCAGCAGCGGAATGTTGACGAGGCCGAGGATGCGCACTTTCGAATCCGGCGTCGGGTCCCTGATCTCCGGCACGCCCTGCTCGCGCCGGTAGAGGATGGTGTCGAGCACGAAGAAGATGGCGAGCACCAGACCCCCGACGAACAGCGTGTCGGGCAACAGATGCACGGTCGTCCAGAAGAAATCGACGCCGCGCAGGAAGCCGACGAACAGCGGCGGGTCGCCCAGCGGCGTCAGCGAGCCGCCGATGTTGGAGACGAGAAAGATGAAGAACACCACGACATGGGCATTGAAGGACCGGTTGTCGTTGGCACGGATGATGGGCCGGATCAGGATCATCGAGGCGCCGGTGGTGCCGATCACCGAGGCGAGGATGGAGCCGACCAGAAGCAGGCCGGAGTTGAACAGCGGCGTGCCGTGGATGTTGCCGGAAATCAGGATACCGCCCGAAATGGTGAACAGCGCAAACAGAAGGATGATGAACGACATGTATTCCAGCAGCATGGCATGCAGCACCGCCTCGCTTGCCGCCGCAACGCCATAGGACGCCGCCAGCGGCACGATCACCAGTGCGGCCCAGACGGCAGCGATCTTGCCGTAGTGATGCTCCCAGAAATGGTGGAACAACAGCGGTCCCGTGGCGATGCACAGGAGCAGGCCGGCGAAGGGCAGCGCCCACCACAGCGACATCTGCGCGCCCGGCAACGCTTCCGCTGCAAGGGCGGGAGTGGCGGAAAGTCCCGCCAGCACGAGGACGGCCATTCGCACTGCAGCAGCGTTCACCCGGTTCTCCTTGTTCGGTGTCGGATCTGTCGGATTTCCAGCGTCAGAGCAGGGTGACGCCGGCGTCGCGCATCCTGCCGGTCATGGCGTCGAGCGAGCCATTGAGATCGATGCCACGGCATGCGGCGAGCCGCACCGTGGCGGAAAAGCCGAGCTTCACCGCATCCAGCGCCGAATAGGCCACGCAGAAATCCGTGGCGAGGCCGGCGAGCGTGATCGAGCCGATGCCCCGTTCGCGCAGATAGCCGGCAAGGCCGGTCGGCGTGGTGCGATCGTTCTCGAAGAAGGCCGAATAACTGTCGATGGCGGGGCGGAAACCCTTGCGGATGACAAGTTCGGCCTTTGCCCAGGCAAGGCCGGTATGGAACTCCGCGCCGCGGCTGCCCTGGATGCAGTGATCGGGCCACAGCGTCTGCTCGCCATAGGGCATGGTGACGCTCTGGTAAGGCTGATGCCCCGGATGGCTGGAGGCGAAGCTGGAATGCCCGGCCGGGTGCCAGTCCTGCGTCATGATGACGTGATCGGCGCCGCGAATGAGATCGTTGACCAGCGGCACGATCTCGTCCCCGCCGGCAACCGCCAGCGCTCCACCCGGGCAGAAATCGTTCTGCAGATCAATGACGACAAGCGCTTCGTCAGCCATGGTGCCTCCTGAAACGACGGAATTCGCGAGAGCCGTAACATGACCAGATGGCCACGCCCGTCAACCGAAATCGGACCTGCGGCGGTCAATTCCCGTAGAGCAGACCCTCGGTGTTGATCTCAGGCGAACGCCCGGCAACCAGATCCGCCAGCAGCCGGCCGGAGCCCGCGGCGAGCGTCCAGCCGAGATGGCCGTGGCCGGTGTCGAGGTAGAGGTTGCGGTAGCGCGCGCGCCCCAGAACCGGAACGGATTTCGGCATCATCGGGCGAAGACCCGCCCACAGTTCGGCTTTCGCTTCATCGAAGGCGCCGGGGAAAAGCTCGTGCGCGGTGCGGAACATGGGCGCGAAATCCTGCTTCCGGAACGTCCGGTCGAAGCCGGTGAATTCGGCCGTGCAGGACAGCCGCAGCCGGTTGCCAAGGCGCGAGTAGGCAACGTAGCGGTCCTCGTCCGCGCCGCCCATGGTCGGGCCCTTGCCCTCGTCCTCCAGCGGAATGGTCGCCGCATAGCCCTTGACCGGATAGATCGGCAGGTCGAGCCCGTGACGGCGGCCGAGCAACCCGCTTTCCGGCCCCATGGCGAGAACCACGCTGTCGGCGGTGAACGGCCCGGCATCGGTGCGCACCGCCGTCACCGCATCACCCTCGGTATCGAGCCCTTCGACGGTGGTGTTGAAACGGAAATCGACGCCGAGTTTCTCAGTCGCATAGGTTGCCAGCCGCGTCGCGAACAGGCGCGAATCGCCGGTCTGGTCGGTGGGGGAATAGACGGCTCCGGCAAAATGATGCCGCGCGCCGGCAAGACCCGGATCGATCCCGGCCATCCGCTCCGGATCGACGACCTCGATCGGCAGGCCGTGATCGGCGAGGAACCCATAGTTTCGCGCCGCCGCGTCGAGGCTTTCGCGGCTGCGCGACAGATAGAGGATGCCCTTGCGCCGGTCGTCATAGGTGATGCCGGTTTCGTCCGACAGGGCATTGATGCTGTCGCGCGAGTAGAGAGCGAGCCGCAGCTTCGGCAGGGTGTTGGCGCGTTTGCGGGCCTGCGTGCACTGGCGCAGGAAACGCAGCCCCCAGGCGAACAGATAAGGATCGCGGCCAAGCCGCACCCGGATGCCGAGATCGTGGTTGAACATGCCGCGCACAAAGGTCTTCAGCGCTTCCGGCGAAGCCCACGCGGTGGCGTCGCCCGGCGAGACCAGCCCGCCATTGGCGTAGCTGGTGCCGGAGGCCGGCCCGGCATGGCGCTCGATCACCGTCACCTCATGCCCGTCGCGGGCGAGATAATATGCCGCCGCCGTACCGACCGCGCCCGCCCCCAGAACCAGTATCCTCATGCCCGCACCTCTTTGGCCGCGCCCGTCACCGCAGGCGTGGCATTTTGACCGAACGGCTTGCGTGGACGCCAAAGGCCGCCGGCATTATGATCGCATCAACCTGAGCAGTCCGCTTTCCTTGAAATTGCGACACTGCCTTCCTCATTGTCATGCGCAATTCCGTAGGGAAAGCCGTTTCGTTCGTTTCCCGGAATTGCTCCAACGGGACCCGAAAATGAACTATCAAAGGTTCTTCGAAGACGCCATCGACCAGTTGCATGCCGAGCGCCGCTACCGCGTGTTCGCCGATCTGGAACGCATGGTCGGCAAGTTTCCCCGCGCCCTGTGGCGCACCGGCTCCGACACGCGCGAGATCACGGTCTGGTGCTCGAACGATTATCTGGGCATGGGCCAGCATCCGGCCGTGGTCAGCGCCTTCCAGGACGCTGCCGGCCGCATGGGCTCCGGCGCCGGCGGCACCCGCAACATTTCCGGCACCAGCAATCCGCTGGTCGAGCTGGAACGGGAACTGGCCGACCTGCACGGCAAGGAAGCCGGGCTCGTCTTCACCTCCGGCTTCGTCTCCAACGAGGCGGCGATCTCCACCATCGCGCGGCTTCTGCCCAACTGCCTGATTCTGTCGGACGAGCTCAACCACGCCTCGATGATCGAGGGCGTACGCCGCTCGGGCGCTGAAAAGCGCATCTTCCGCCACAACGACGTCGGCCATCTGGAAAGCCTGCTTCAGGCCGCCGGGCGCGAGCGCGCCAAGCTGATCGTGTTCGAAAGCGTCTATTCCATGGACGGCGACATCGCGCCGATCCGGGAGATCGCCGATCTCGCCGACAAGTACAACGCCATGACCTATATCGACGAGGTCCATGCGGTGGGCATGTACGGCCCGCGCGGCGGCGGCATCACCGAGCGCGAGGGACTGGCCAACCGCATCGACATCATCGAGGGCACGCTCGCCAAGGCGTTCGGCACGCTGGGCGGCTACATTACCGGCACCAGCGCGGTGATCGACGCCGTGCGCTCCTATGCGCCGGGCTTCATCTTCACCACCGCCCTGCCGCCGGCACTGGCAGCGGCCGCGACCGCCTCGATCCGCCATCTCAAATCCTCGCAGGAAGAGCGCGACGCCCAGCAGCGGCAGGCGGCACGCGCCAAGCAAATCCTTGGCGATGCCGGCCTGCCGGTGATGCCGTCCGTGACCCATATCGTGCCGGTGCTGGTGGGCGACCCGGAGCTGTGCAAGATGGCGAGCGACCGGCTGCTCGGCGTCCACGGCATCTACATCCAGCCGATCAACTACCCGACCGTGCCGCGCGGCACCGAGCGCCTGCGCATCACGCCGACGCCGTTCCATTCCGATGAGCTGATCCTTCAGCTGCGCGACGCGCTGGTGGAAACCTGGAATGCGCTGGGCATTCCCTATGGCACGGCCCGGAGCCCGCAGGTCAGCACCAGCGAACGCATCGTGCCGCTTCTGGTGCCCCAGTCCGGCGGTTGAAGGTCCGGCGGCTGAGCGTCGGGCAGTTGGGCGTCAACCGCCTTTCCAGCCGAAGCTGGCCGGGTTAAGAACGCGGGTCAGTTCGGAGGATCAGGATGACTGCGAAGCTTGTTCTCGTCGGCTGCGGCCATATGGGCCGCGCCATGTTGTCGGGCTGGATCAGTTCCGGCCGGATCGCGCCAGCTGAAGTCGTGGTGGTCGAGCCGAACGAAGAGCTGCGCAACAAGGCCACGGAACTGGGCTGCGTCACCGTGTCCGGCGCTGAAGCCTTGCCGGCAAACATCACCCCCGGGATCGTGGTGATCGCGGTCAAGCCGCAGGCGATCCGCGATGTTCTGGCCGGCTATGCGCGCTTCGGCAATGGTGCGACCACCTTCGTCAGCATCGCCGCCGGCACCAGCGTCGCCACCTTCGAGAGCATTCTCGGCGAAAAGACCCCCGTCATCCGCTGCATGCCCAACCTGCCGGCCGCCATCGGCAAGGGCATGATGGTGGTGTTCGCCAACGGCCTTGTCAGTGACAAGGCACGCGATTTCGTGGCCGGCCTGCTGGCCGCCAGCGGCGAGGTTGCCACGGTCGACGACGAGAAGCTGATGGATGCGGTGACAGCCGTTTCCGGCTCGGGTCCCGGCTATGTGTTCCACTTCATCGAAGCGCTGACCGCCGCGGCCAGAACCGCTGGCCTGCCGGCGGAAACGGCGGCACGGCTTGCTGTGCAGACCGTCTATGGCGCGGCGACCATGGCTGCGACGAGCAGCGAGGAGCCCGGTGTTCTTCGCCAGCAGGTGACGAGCCACAAGGGCACGACCGCCGCCGGGCTCGATGTGCTGATGGGCGACGAAGCCCTCACGCGCCTGATGACCGAAACTGTCGATGCCGCGCGCAGGCGCTCCATCGAGCTTGGAAGCTGAGGCAGGCTGCTTAAAGCAGCCCGGCCTGCTCTGCCTCTTCGCGCAGGTTCTGGCGCGGGCGTGGGCCGACCTGCTGGATGACGAGCCCGGCGGCGAGCGATCCCAGCCTGCCGCTGTCTTCCAGAGACCGCCCCTGCGTGTAGCCGAACAGGAAGCCGGCGGCATAAAGATCACCGGCGCCGGTGGTGTCCACCAGTTCGCGGATCGCAATGGCATCGATCTTTACGGTTTCGTCGCCACGCACGATCACCGAACCCTGTTCGGAACGGGTGACGGCGGCGAGCCTGCAATCCTTGCGCAGGGCCTCCAGCGCGGTGTCGAAGGAGGAGGTCTGGTAAAGCGCCTTGATCTCATGGTCGTTGGCCAGAACGATGTCGACCGTACCGCCGCGCATCAGCTCCAGAAACTCGTCGCGGTAGCGGTCGACGCAAAAGCTGTCGGAGAGCGTCATCGCCACTTCCCGCCCCGCTTCATGGGCAATCCGCGCCGCCTCGCGCATCGCTTCCTTTGCGCGCGGCGGATCCCACAGATAGCCTTCGAAATAGACGACTTTCGAACCGGAGAGCTTTTCAGGCTCGATATCCTCCGGCCCGAATTCCACGCAGGCGCCGAGATAGGTGTTCATCGAACGCTCGCCATCGGGCGTGACGAAGATCATGCAGCGCGCCGTGGGCGGCGTGCCGGCAAGCGGCGCGGTGTCGAAGGCCACGCCAAGCGCGTGAATGTCATGCGCATAGATGCCGCCGAGATGATCGTCGGCCACCTTGCCGGAGAAGGCCGCCCTGCCGCCGAAGCTGGCAATGCCCGCCGCTGTGTTGCCGGCCGATCCGCCGGAGGCTTCCACCGCCGGCCCCATGCGTGCATAGAGCTGTTCGGCGCGTTCGGCATCAATGAGGTTCATCGCGCCCTTGATGATGCCGTTCTCGGTGAGGAAGCTTTCGTCGCTCTGGGCAATGATATCGACAATGGCATTGCCGATGCACAACACGTCATAGTCCGGCATGCAGTCCTCTCCGATGCGGGCAGATTTGTCTTCAGGCAGCCAAAGGGCTGGCCGGTGGTAGATCATCAGGATGGGTTTGCATAGCAGGTGGGGCGATCAATCGAGCGGCTGGAACATTTCCTGCAGACGGTCGAAGTCCATGGCCTCGCGAACAAAGGCGAAGGTGCCGCTTTCCAGAATTTCCCTTGCCGCCCTTTCCACAGCGCCGAAAGCGCAGGTGGTCAGCTTCGAGCCGAGCGAAATGCGTTTTGCGCCGGCATCGGCGAGAGCGGCAACGGTGAAGGCGGGATTTGCCAGCACGTTGACCGGCTTCTCCAGAGCCGCGCACAGCGTGCGCACCTGGCCGATGTCGGCGAGCCCCGGCGCGTAGAGAACATCGGCTCCCGCCTTCCCGAAAGCCTGAAGGCGCCTGATCGTATCGTCGAGATCGGGAACGCCGTGCAGGAAATTCTCGGCGCGGGCGGTGAACACGAAATCGCTTTTGAGAGCACGCGCCGCTTCCACCGCGGCCGCCACACGCTCGACCGCATGGGAGAACTCATAGATCGGTCTGTCTTCGTCGCCGGAAAAATCCTCCAGCGAACAGCCCGCAAGCCCCGCCGCTGCCGCCGCAAACACCGTTTCAGCCGCACTTTCGGGACTGTCGCCCTTGCCCTTTTCCAGATCCGCCGAGACCGGCAGGTCCGTCGCCCCGACAATCTCCCGGCAGTGGGCAATCATGGTCTCGAAGCTGACGCCACCATCCGGCAGGCCCCGCGAGAAGGCGAAGCCCGCGCTGGTCGTTGCCAACGCCCGGAAGCCCAGCGATTGCAGAAGCCTTGCCGTCCCCACATCCCACGGATTGGGAATTACGAAGGTTGAAGCGTGCAGTTCGCGAAAAACCGCGCCCTTGTCGGAGGTATTTTCCATAGCAACGCTCGCCCGGACATGATCGGTTCAAATCGATCCTAGCGGGTGAAAAACGGCACGGCAAATCAGAATTGCACTTCCTGCAACAAACGCCCTGATGCCGGCATTTCGAGCTACCGGCCTTCACCATTTTAGCCGAACTCACCCGGGCTCCGGGACAGGCAGGATGCGTGTCGCCCGTTTTAGGAAGAGACAAAATATATATTATGTTCAGATACTTAATCCTGATTTCATTTCAGGAAAATCCGGATTTTCCGCAACGGAAATATCCGGTTGACATCGGGATGGCCTTGTGACCTGATATGCATCATATGAAATGTTTTTTCTTAAAATGAATCAAAAATGGAAAAACAACTTCATCCGACACATAGCGGTTCTTCGATTCATTATCCGTGGTTTGTCGAAGGGGAGGAATGAATTACGGATCGGAAGCGGACATGCGGAACCTGCCTGAAAAGGCCGTCGCGCACCATCGCGCGCAGCCCTTTGAAAGCAGGTAAAACGGGAGCGTTCCCTTAAGGGGGAGCTCCGTCCGAGATCCGCCCACGGCCACATCTGCATGGCGCGTATTGCCCTGGCTGTCCAATGCCGGGATCGCATCGTTGCGACACCGGCAAGGTCGTGTTCGCGTCAGAACACGCAGACAGCCAATCCGATCGGGCCGATGCATGGGAATGCCGGACTTCGCAGCTGCCAGACGCGCTCGCAACCACGTTGGAGCGCGGGGGCCTTTTTTGCTTCGAAAACCGGTGCGGGGACTGTGACCGGCAGCCCGGCAGACGTGTTTCTGGAGTCCCGGACCGCGGCCGCGAGAGCGCCGAACTCCAGCAGAGCAGGCAGGTAAGAACAGAAGAAAACGACCACGTACAAGTCAGGAGGAGGAGGACACTCGATGACTTTTACCGATCCACAGCATGCCATCTTCATCGCGATGGCCGGACCCATGGCGACCGCCGGATGCCCGGCTCACACCAGCCCGGCGATGCGACGCCCGGCCGTACGGGAGGACGCAAGATGAGCCCGAGCGGAGGAGCCACCGACGTCCTTGAATACGAGCAGGGCAATCTTCAGACCGGCACGAACTGGTGGGGTGCCTTTGTCATCGGTCTTGCCGGAACCATCCTTGTAACCGGTGCTGCGCCGGCCTTCCTGACCGTATTCGGCGCATCCTACATTCCCTTCATCACCTTCTTCACGCTGACCGGCGTTCTGCTGTGCCTTCTGCTGGCGGAACTGTCGGCGATGATGCCGGGCCGTACCGGCGGGTCTCCATCCTATGCCTATCCGGCCTACAGGAACCGCTGGCCGCGGCTGGCGCCACATGTCAACGGCGTCACTGCCTGGATGTACTGGGTGGGATGGATGCCTGTAGCACCGCTCAACATGATCCTTGCCTCGTTCTACATCACACACCTGTTCGGGCTGGACGCGACGCAGGGGATCACGCCGATCAGCACCTTCATTCCGTACTGGACGCTGGGCATCACGGCGGTCGGGCTGATCATCCTGTCGATTCCCGCCTATCTCGGCATCCGCTTCGGCACTTCGATGGCGACTATACTGGCGGTTCTGTCGATGATCCCGCTCACCTTCCTGTCGATCGGCTTCATCTTCAACCTTGATGCCGCCAACTGGAGCGAGCTTGCCGGTTTCCCGCATCTCGACGGATCGAGCTTCTTCGATCCCGTCGGCGGGTATCCGGCATGGATCATGTACATCGCCTATGCCTTCCCGCTGTTGTGGACCGTGATCGCCTATGAGGCGGCAGCCTGCTACATCGGCGAGTGCAGGAACCCCGGCCGCGACGCCCGCATCGCCATGACGCTCGAGGGCGGATACGGCGTGTTCGTCTACACGATGCTGCCGGTTTCGTTCGTCGTCGTGCTGGGCGCACAGGCCATCTCGGACCCCGCCCTTGTCGATCCGAAGACGATGTTCGTCACCTTCGCCAGCAACATCTTCCCCGGCGTGGCCGGAGCGGTGATGGAATGGCTGATGGCGATCATGCTGATCATCGCTCTGGTGCTGTCAGCCCTGAACTCGCTGATGGGCTGCTCGCGCTCGCTCTATCAGATGTCGCTGGACGGGCAATTTCCGCGGTTCTACCAACATCTGAACAGGTATCACGTGCCGGATCGCGCCATGATGACCAATGTCGGCGCCAGCCTGCTCATCGCCTTCATGGGCGGGGCGATCGAGATCTACTCCTTCTCCAACGTCGGATATCTCGGTTCGTTCGTGCCGGTCCTGATCGCCTATTATCTGCTGCGCAAGGACCGTCCCAACGTGCATCGTCCGTTCCGGCTTCCGGAGTATTTCAAATACATCGCACTGGCTCTGGCAGCGCTGTATTTCTTCGTGTGGCTGTGTGGAGGCATCATCTACTCCTACATCGGCGGGCAGGCGATCTACTACTTTCTCGGCATAGCGGCGACGTTCATGTACCTGCCGCTCTACTGGTACCGGAAATGGGAAGACGCCCGAAACGGCTACTCAGCCGCAGAAATGGCCACGTCGGGCAGTTGAGGAGCGCAGCGCATGATCCGCAACCCTTTCAGGCGCTCGCCACAGGCGTGCGATCCGCAGGTCGCACAGCGGGTGCTGATTGCCTCGGAAGGGCGGCGGTTCAGCGCGGATGTGATCGAAACGGCCGTCCGCATGCTTCGGGAGAGGGGCGGCCAGGCGCGGGTTCTGACCATTGCGCGCCTGTGGGGCACCAGCTTCGGCCTGCCCAATCCGGGCCTGCGCCCCAGCAAAAGCGAGATGGCCGAGCAGCAGGACAATGTCCACTGGGCCATCGGCGAGCTCGAGAAAGCGGGTGTGGATGCCGATGGCCACATCGTCACCACCCGCAATCCCGGCAAGAGCATCCTGAATGAGGCAAGGCGACAGAACTGCCGGGCCATCATCATGGGCACGGACCCGAAAAGGCCCTGGCTCATCCGCAGCATGATGTGGAGCCAGGAACCGTATCGCGTTTTGGCGCGGGCGCATATCCCCGTGCATCTGATCGGCCCGTCAGGGCCGATCTGAGGCTTTTTTCCACAAAGCTTGCTCCGGCAATCGAACCCGGATGG
This sequence comes from Aquamicrobium sp. YD-1-mutant5, assembly GCF_059509755.1. Classification (NCBI taxonomy): domain Bacteria; kingdom Pseudomonadati; phylum Pseudomonadota; class Alphaproteobacteria; order Hyphomicrobiales; family Phyllobacteriaceae; genus Aquamicrobium; species Aquamicrobium sp. YD-1-mutant5. The sequence goes on along the minus strand of NZ_JCAKKP010000003.1, from coordinate 661,496 downwards.
CTCAGGCTGTTCCGGTGGAGCCAAACCCGCCGGAGCCGCGCGACGTGTCGCTGGCCAGCGTGCGTTCCTCGGTGCGCACCTGCGTGACGGGTGCGAAGATGATCTGGGCGATGCGCATGCCGCGGCTGACGGAGAAATCCTCATCGCCGAGATTGACCAGCAGCACCTGCACCTCGCCGCGATAGTCGCTGTCGATGGTGCCGGGCGTGTTCAGGCAGGTGATGCCGTGCTTCAGCGCCAGGCCGGAGCGCGGGCGGACCTGACCTTCCATGCCCTCCGGAATTTCCATGATCAGGCCGGTCGGCACCAGCGCCCGCTTGCCGGGCAGGATGAGGATGGACCGATCCTCGGGGATCGCCGCGCGCAGATCCATGCCGGCCGCGCCCCTGCTTTCATAGGCGGGCAACGGCAGATCGGCGGCATGCGGCAGGCGCACGAAACCAACGGTGGGACCAATGACGGAAGCGGGCTGGGAGGAGGACATGGCGCAAATCCTATCGAGACAGACGGGCAGGGCAGGGGTGCCGCCTCAACGACGATACGCCCCGGCGGTTCCGCTTACAGCAGGCCTTGCGAATAGACCAGTGCCGCATATGCAGTCTACCCGAACCATTTATGTTCGACAGCCTTCTCCGTTATTGCTAGAAGCCCGCCACCAGACGGGATTCCTGACATGGCAGAGACAATTCAAGAGGCGGTGAAGCGCCGCCGGACCTTCGCGATCATCGCGCACCCGGACGCGGGCAAGACGACGCTGACGGAAAAGCTGCTGCTGTTCGGCGGCGCCATCCAGCTTGCCGGCGAAGTCAAGGCCAAGAAGGACAAGATCCAGACCCGCTCCGACTGGATGAAGATCGAGCGCGAGCGCGGCATCTCGGTCGTCACCTCGGTGATGACCTTCGAATATGGCGACAACGTCTTCAACCTGCTCGACACGCCGGGCCACGAGGACTTCGCCGACGATACTTACAGAACCCTGTCGGCCGTCGACGCGGCGGTGATGGTCATCGACGCCGCGCGCGGTATCGAGCCACGGACGCTAAAACTGTTCGAGGTCTGCCGCCTGCGCGACATTCCCATCATCACCTTCGTCAACAAGATGGACCGCGAGGCCCGCGACACGTTCGAGATTCTCGACGAGATCGAGGAGAAGCTGGCCCTCGACACAGCACCCGTGACCTGGCCGATCGGGCAGGGCAAGACTTTTGCGGGCACCTATCATCTGGCGGAAAACGCGGTGCGCCGCGGCGATGCGGAAACCGAGCGCACTCCCGTTCACGGGCCGGACTCCAACCGCGCCGCCGGCCTTCTGCCGGAGAACGATCGCGCGGCCTTCATCGAGGAAACGGAACTTGCGCGCGAGGCATGCCGCCCGTTCGACCGTGAAGCCTTTCTTGAAGGCCACCTGACGCCCGTCTATTTCGGCTCGGCGCTGCGCAATTTCGGCGTGCGCGACCTGATCGAGGCGCTCGGCGCCTTCGGCCCGCCGCCGCGCGCGCAGGAAGCCGACACCCGCACCGTTGAGGCCACCGAAGACAAGATGACCTCCTTCGTCTTCAAGATTCAGGCCAATATGGACCCGAACCACCGCGACCGCATCGCTTTCGTGCGCGTGTGCTCGGGCGTGCTTCAGCGCGGCATGAAGGCCAAGCTGGTGCGCACCGGCAAGCCGATGTCGCTGTCGGCGCCGCAGTTCTTCTTCGCGCGATCGCGCATCACCGCCGACGAGGCCTATGCCGGCGACGTGGTGGGCATTCCCAACCACGGCACGCTGCGCATCGGCGACACGCTGACCGAGGGCGAGGACATATTGTTCCGCGGCGTGCCGAACTTCGCGCCGGAAATCCTGCGCCGCGTGCGCCTTGGCGACGCCATGAAGGCGAAGAAGCTGAAAGATGCGCTTCACCAGATGGCGGAAGAGGGTGTCGTGCAGCTGTTTTCGCCGGAAGACGGCTCGCCGGCAATCGTCGGCGTGGTCGGCGCACTGCAACTCGACGTGCTGAAGGAGCGACTCAACATCGAATACGGCCTGCCGGTCGATTTCGAGATTTCGCGCTTTTCGGTCTGCCGCTGGATCGACGCCGATGAAAAGGCAGAGCTGAACCGCTTCGTCGAGGCGCATCGCGGCGACATCGCCCGCGACCTAGATGACGATCCGGTGTTCCTCGCCCAGCACGAGTTTTCGCTCAATTATGAGGCCGAACGCTGGAAGGCGATCCGCTTCACGGCGGTGAAGGACTATCAGATCCGCGACGCCTGATTTCCCGACCGCCAGCCGGGCGGCTATTTACCGGCGGCGCGCCAGCACCTCGCGGATGCGGGCGGTGATGGCGCGCAATTCCGCCTCGTCCATGCGCGCGATGTTTTCCGCCAGCAGGTTGGCGAGCTCGGTGGCGGCCGGCGAGAGGCCGGAGGTGTCGACCTTCACACGCGGATGCGAAGCCTGCGCGATGCGCTGGAACTCCTCCGCCTCGTCCCAGATGATGTTGAAATAGCCGATGATCTTCTGGATCAGGGTCCAGCTCGGCGCACCGCGCCGCCCATGCTCCAGCGCCGACAGATAGGCGGGGCTGACCCCGATGGCCGCCGCCATCTCCTTCTGGCTGGCGCCGCGCTCCTGCCGCAGCTCGCGGATCTTTTCGCCCAGCGGCGTCATCTGCCCCTACCTTACCTTGCGCAGGCGCACGTAGATCGCGCCCGAGCCGCCATGATGACGCGCCGCATGCTCATGGCTCGACACGAACATGCGAAAGGCCGGCGTTGCCAGCCATGCCGGAACCGAACGGCGCAGCACGCCATCGCCGCCGGATGACGAGCCCTTGCCGGTGATGACCAGAACATAGCGCAGACCGCCCGCATAGGCCCGGTGCAGGAAGGAGAACAGCAGCGAATAGGCTTCGTCCTGCGTCATGCCATGAAGATCGACGCGGCCTTCGATCGGCAGCCGTCCTTTGGCGAGCTTGTCGAGGGTAGGGCGGTCAAGACTGCGCGGCGCGGCAGGGGGCGTAGCCTTGGCCTGCGGCTGAGAAATGGAGGCGGAAGGTGAAGGTGCGGGAGGCGCAATCGCCGCCGGTTCCGCCACATCCATCAGCGGCACTGCGCGGCCTTTCAGAGGCACGGCCGAACGCGCCACCAGGTTCCACAGAACCCGGTCCTCGTCGCTCAATGTCTTTTGCGGCCGTCGCGTCATCGATTCGCATCCGTAACGGATGAGAAATGGTCTGCAAGCAGCAATGGCACAAGGGCATAAAAATCGGCCTGATGACGCACCACACCGGCAATCTCGCCCGCAGCATGGCCCGAGCCCGCGAACAGATCGCCTCGCGCCGGTCCGACGATGGCCGATCCGGTGTCCTGCGCGATCATCAGCCGCCGGAACGGCTTGCCGTCGAAAACGGTCAGCTCCGGCGCGTGGATGAAGAATGGCGTGCCGAAGGTGTGCAGCAGGCGGTCCACCGCCACCGAGCGGCCGGGCGTCAGCGGCACCTTGGCTGCGGCCACCGGACCGAGCGCCGGATCGTCCACGGATGCCTCGCGAAAGAAGATATAGGAGCGGTTTTGCCACAATATCTCGTTCACCCGGCCGGGATTGCGGCGGAACCAGGCGCGGATCGACTGCATGGTGACTTCGGAAAGCGGAATTTCGCCGAGATCGGCCAGCACACGGCCAGCACCGGTGAAACGCTGACCGGATTTGGCCGCATAGGTGACGCGGATATTGCGCCCATCTGTCATGGCAAGCCGCGCCGCGCCCTGCACATGGATGAAGAAGGCATCGACCTTGTTCTCCAGCCAGGCGATCTCAAGCCCGCATCCTGAAAGTGCACCCTGCTCGATTGCCGCACGGTCATGATATTCGACCGGCCCGGCCCCGGTATCCCGCGCAAAGGCCAGATAGGGATCCATGCCGGGCGGGCGATTGGCGTCATCGATGTCGATCATGTCGGGCGGACGCGACAGCAGCGGTATGGTGAAGCGTCCAGTCTTGACCGGCGATGCTTCGACCTGCGGCTCATAAAAGCCGGTGACGAATCCGCGATCGCCCCCATGTCCACCCGGCTCAGGCTGCACATGAAAGGGCACGAAATGGCGCTCGAAAAAGGCACGCGCCGCGCCGGGGCTTTTCGGTGAAAACGTTCGCGCTTCCCCGTAAGCGCCGGCGAAAGCCTCGAAGCGGATGCCGAGCGATCCGCTGCGGTAGGGCCGTATCAGAACATGGTGGGCTGAACGGCGGAAAGCGTCGAAAGCGGCCAGATGATCGTCGGTTTGCCAGCCGGGGATTGTCCCGAAACCGGCGGGGCAGAACGAAGAGGCTTTCCTGTCGGCCACCGGACGAAATCGTCCAGCCGGTCAGTCTTCGGCTTCGGTGGCGACCAGCTTCCAGTTCGGATCGCGCGAGCGGGTGTCGCGGGCGAAGGTCCACACATCCTTGACTTCGGCAACCGTTTCCGGATCGCCATCGATGATTTCGCCGGCCTTGTCGCGCGTCGCTGAAATCAGCTCGCTGACGATGCGCAGCGTGACATGGGCTTCGCTGCCCTTCATCTCGGCGGAAACGATCTCGGCCTTGTCGATGCCAACGAAGGAAGACTGAATCTTCTCGCCGCGCGCCTCGCGATCGGAAATGGCGGCAACGAAACCATCATAGACCTCGCGCGACAGAAGGTTCTTCAGCGCCTTGCGGTCGCCGTCGGCATAGGCCATCACGATCATCTCGTAAGCCATCCTGGCGCCGTCGACGAAGCCCTTCGGATCGAAAGAGGCATCGTTGTCGCGAATTGCCCTCATGCCACGGTTCAGCTCGCTGCCGGGAGCGGCGACCGCGTCGATGGAGGCATAGACTTCGGGAGCTGCTTCGCCGCGCTTGCGCGGCAGCGCCACCACATTGTCCCCATCGGCGGCAGCAGGCTTTTCTGCCTTGCGGGAGGAATAGGGATCGAAGGGGGGACGTTCACTGCCGGTACGGCGACCGAGCACATTGCGCAGCTGGAAGAAGATCACCACTGCCGCGATCATGAAGAAAATCGTGCCGAAGTCGAAGAATTCCATGCGCGCGCCAATCAATCCCTTTTTCGGCTGTAACCAACGCACAGCACCCGTCTGGCGTCATTCTATCAAAACATATAGAACGCGAGACACAATCATTCAAATCAAAGGCACGCATACCTATGTGTAGGGTCCAGTGCCAGCGGCAAATGATGCCGCCAGCGTAAACGACCAGCAAACGGTTACAAATTTGCGTGTTTCTCTCTTTCCTCTGCTCTTTCTGTTGCTGCCGCTGGCGGAGATCGCAGGCTTTGTCGTTGTCGGCAAGCAGGTCGGAGCGCTGGCTACCGTCGGCCTTGTCATCGCGTCCACACTCGCCGGCAGCATATTGCTTCGCTATCAGGGCCTCGGCGCCATGAACAAGGTGCGCTCGGCAGTGGAAGCAGGCCGCGACCCCGGCCTGCAGCTGGCTAACAGCGCCATGGGCGTGCTCGCCGCCATCCTGCTCATCATCCCGGGCTTCATCACCTCGATCATCGGTCTTCTGGTGCTTCTGCCGCCGGTACGCGCGCTTTTCTGGCGCCTTGTGGGGCGCCGCGTCGTTGTTGCCGGCCAGTTCGGTGGGGGCCAGTTCAGCAGGGGCGGTTTCCGGCGCGAACAGGACGATCATACGATCAATCTCGACAGCGAAGACTTCAGAAGAAACGGCAAGCCGGATGAGAATTCGCCATGGCGGCGACTTCCTGACGAATAACCGCTTCGCTCCCGGTAAAAAGCCAAAACCTTGTCTTGGCTGCCCTGCCGTGATAGCCAACCCCGCGAATCCACCTCGGGGCCACACGGTCCGAAAACAGGAACAGGGCTCATGGCCGACGAGAATGAAAAGAAAGCCGGCAACGGCAATGGCACCGCAACCCAGCAGCAGCCGACGCTCAATGTGCTGGCTCAGTATGTGAAGGATCTGTCCTTCGAGAGCCCCGGCGCGCCGAATTCGCTGCGCGGCCGCGACAAGGCTCCGGGCATTGCCATCAACGTCAACGTCAACGCCAATCCGCTTTCGGAGAAGCAGTTCGACGTGCACCTGTCGCTGACCGCAAAGGCCACCGTCGACAAGGACGTGCTGTTCAATGTCGAGCTTCTCTATGGCGGCGTCTTCAACATCGACGGCTTCCCGCAGGAGCACATGCTGCCGCTGCTGTTCATCGAATGCCCGCGCCTGCTGTTCCCCTTCGCGCGCCAGATCATTGCCGACGCAACCCGCAATGGCGGCTTCCCGCCGCTGATGCTTGACCCGATCGATTTCGCGCAGATGTTCCAGCAGAAGATCGCCGAGGACCAGGCCGCTTCCAAGGTTCAGGTAAGCTGAGCCACCGCCAGAACGGAACTGTGAAAAACCCGGCCTCGCGCCGGGTTTTTTGTTGGCTTCACTTTTTTATTAATTAAATAAAATCAATAAGATAAACGCGTTGTGAACGCATGCCAATCAGGATGCGCTTCGATCCGCGACCTGAAGCCAGAGAGCCTTTTCACCCATCGATTCAACCAGCACGGCATGGGCGGCACGTTCAGCCTCGCTCAGCCGCGGCGGCAGGGGCGAGGGGCGGGCGCTTATCTTCACTTCGGTGGTTTCAGCGCGGACCTGTTCGACACCCGTCTTGACGGCCGTATCCAGCACGAGTGCTGCCTGCTTGCCGCCGATCAGCTCGATATAGACTTCCGCCAGCAGCTCGGAGTCGAGCAGCGCGCCGTGCTTGGTGCGGTGGCTGTTGTCGATGCCGTAGCGGCGGCACAGCGCATCCAGCGAATTCGGGCCCATCGGGTGCTTGCGCTTGGCAAGCGCCAGCGTGTCGACCACCAGATCGGGCGCTACCGGCGGCTGACCGATGCGGGCCAGTTCGGCGTTGATGAAATTGATGTCGAAACTGGCGTTGTGGGCCACCAGCCGCGCGCCTTCGAAAAAACCTATGAATTCGTCCGCAATGTCGGCAAAGCCGGGCTTGCCCACCAGATCCTCGGCACTGATGCCATGCACGGCCTGCGCATCGGGGTGAATCTGACGGCCCTGCGGATTGATGTAGTGGTGAAAGGTGCGCCCGGTCGGAAACCGGTTCAGCAACTCGATACCACCGATCTCGATGATGCGATCCTCGCGTGAATCGAGCCCCGTGGTTTCCGTATCGAATATGATTTCACGCACTGTTTTGCTCTCCTGAGCCAATCCATCATAATAGCCGGTTCGCCGACCTGTTCAGCGATCAGCCTGCCCGGCCCTGTCTCCCGCCAGTTCGTCAATGATGCGGCGGATATGGGCGCGGGTGACATCGAAACCGCTGCCGGTATCGACAACATAATCCGCAAGACGGCGTTTTTCAGCATCCGGCATCTGCTTTGCCAGGATGGACTCGAATTTTTCCGGGGTCATGCCGGGCCGGGCCAGCACCCGTTCGCGCTGGGCTTCGGCGGGTGCGGAAACGACGACGACTTTATCGACCCGCTCCCTGCCGCCGGTTTCGAACAGAAGCGGTATGTCGAGCACCGCCAGCCGCGCTCCGGCGGCACGCTGTTCGGCCAGAAACCGGTCGGCATCGGCCCGTACCAGCGGATGGACGATCTGCTCCAGCTTTTTCATGGCCTGCGGGTTGCCCAGAACATGTTTTCCCAGCTCTGCCCGATCGACGACACCGGCGACGGTCGTTCCGGGAAAGGCCGCTTCAACAAGAGGCGCTGCCACTCCCGCATACAGACGATGAACGGCCTCATCGGAATCGTGAACCGGAACGCCTTCCTCCTGAAAAATCCGCGCCGTCGCGGATTTTCCCATGCCGATCGATCCGGTCAGGCCAAGCACGATCATCAGCGACCCGCCAGATCGGCAAGAATGAGGTTGCGCAATTCGGCCGTGACTTCCGGGCGACGGCCGAACCAGCGTTCGAAACCCGGCACCGCCTGATGCAGCAGCATGCCGAGCCCGTCCACGCATTTCAGGCCTTGTGCCCGCGCGGCGGCCAACAGTGGCGTTTCCAGCGGAACATAGACGATGTCGGTAACGATGGCCTTTTCAGGCAGACCGGCGGGGTCGGCGGGCAATCCCTCATTGCCATGCATACCAAGCGCCGTGGTGTTCACCAGCAGACCGGCATCATCCAGCAATTCGCTCACCGCGGCCATTTCATGGGCGGTTATGCCGGCTCCAAAACGATCCCGCAGTTCCTGCGCACGTGACAGGGTACGGTTGACGATGCGGATATCGCGCACGCCCCGTTCCTTCAGGGCATGAATGATGGCACGCGCCGCGCCACCGGCTCCGAGGACGACCGCCGGACCGTTTTCGGCCCAGCCCGGTTCAAATTCATCGAGATTCGCCGCAAAGCCATGCCCATCGGTGTTGCCGCCGACAAGGGTCTCACCTTCGAACCACAGGGTGTTGACCGCGCCGATCTGTTCCGCGGCAGGATCGATCCGGTCGACCAGCGCAAACACGGCCTCCTTGTGCGGAATGGTGACATTGCCTCCGCGAAACCCGTTCTTGCGCAGGCCGGCAACAAATTCCGGCAGATCGCCCGGGGCGACATCTATCGCCTCATAGCTGCCGGCAAGATCATGAGCTTTCAGCCAGTGTCTGTGAATTTTAGGCGACCGCGAATGAGCGATGGGATGGCCGATGACAAAGGCCTTGTTCATTGCTTCAGCCATCGATCGCTCCCAGCCGGCGCAGTTCGCTCAGCAGCGGCAGCAGCGGCAAGCCGACAATGGTGAAGTGATCGCCCTCGACCTTCTCGAAAAGCTGAATGCCCTCGCCCTCGATCTGATAGGCCCCAACACTGGACAGGGCCTTGTCGCCGACACGTGCCAGATGCCTTCCGATAAAGGCAGGCTCCAGCTTGCGCATGGTGAGATTGGCAATGCCGACATGGCGCCACAGAACCTCGCCGTTGCGGACCAGAACCGCCGCGCTGTTCAGCTGATGGATTTTTCCAGACAGCGCCAGAAGATGACGGCGCGCGCCTTCCATGTCCGCCGGCTTGTGAAACACCTCGTCTCCCAGCGAAAGCGTCTGGTCGCAACCCAGAACCAGCGCACCGGGCCGACGCTCGCTCACTTCCAGTGCCTTGGCTTCGGCAAGGATGACGGCGACGTCTTCCGGAGAAACACCGCTGTCCTGCAAAGGGGCTTCCACTGCGCGCTCATCGATCTCGGCCGGAACCGCTTCCACATCCACTCCGGCACTGACCAGCATGGCCTTGCGGAAAGGGCTGCCTGAGGCAAGAACGAGTTTTTCCGTCATCTGGATAGTCCGGCTTCGGTTTTGACGCTTCGGTTCACTATGCCAGCGATTACCGGCTCTTGTTGCGCAGGGCAAGAATGGCAGCCGCCGTCTCCTCGATCGAACGGCGGCTGACGTCGATCATCGGCCAGTTGTAGCGGGTGCAGATCTTGCGCGCATAGGCCAGTTCCTCGGTGATCGACGCCCTGTCGACATAGGTGCCGCCCTCGAAACCGGTCGTGTTGCCGAGCGTCCGGTTCTGGCGGATATGGGATATGCGCTCGGCGGTGGCGATCAGCCCCACGATCAGCGGCTTTCTGGCCTTGATCAGACTGTCAGGCACGGGAACATCCAGAACAATGGGGATATTGGCGGTCTTGATGCCACGATTAGCGAGATAGATGCTGGTCGGGGTCTTTGACGTGCGCGAAATGCCGATCAGCACCACATCGGCATCATCCATATCGACCGGCAACTGCCCGTCATCATGCTCCATGGTGAAATTGAGCGCGTCGATGCGGCGGAAATAATCGGCGTCCAGAACATGCTGAGCGCCCACTCTCCGGCCGGCCGGCGTGCCGAGATAGGACTGGAACACGGTCAGTACCGGTTCGAGTACCGAAACGCAGGGCAACCCCATCGAGGCGCAACGATCATCTATGATGCGTGCGAGCTTCTGATCCACGACCGTATAGAGGATGATGCCCGGCTCCTCCTCGATCTCCTCGAACACCTTCATCAGCTGCTTTTCGTTGCGGATCAGCGGATAGATGTGCTCGATCGCCCGTGCATCCTTGTATTGCGCGGATGCAGCGCGGCCCGCCGCGAGCAGAGTCTCCCCCGTCGCGTCAGAAATCATGTGCAGATGAAAGAAACTTTGTGGCTTGTTCACACCATACATCCGGCTCTGTGGGCGACTGTGGACAAGAGGGGATGAATTCCGCCTCTCAGGCCGGGCGACTGTATCAGATGCCTGTTTGTCCACAATTCATGCCTGCGTGCATTTCGTTTTAGCGCTGGGGACAAAAACGTGGAACATTACGGAAATGAGTCTGAAATCCACAGTCCACTGAATCAGGAAAGATCTGCAACAGGCTTGATTCAGCAGAATTTTCTTTTCCGATCCCCAACCTTTTCCAGTCTGGACAAGTTTGGTCGCGACAAAATGCTGGATGGCTTTCAAATCCGGAAAACGGGAAAGATCACAATCACCGATTCCAACAGACTCATAGAATCAAAAGATTCTCTCATAAGAGAGATTTGTTTTTAGATTCAGATCCTGAAAGCGAGACGCAATGAGCGCCGACCGGAAGATGATGCGGGTTCTGAAAGGCGAGGTCGTTTTCCCGCCTCCGCTATGGATGATGCGTCAGGCAGGGCGCTATCTGCCCGAATACCGGAATTCCCGGAAGCAGGCAGGCTCCTTCCTCGACCTCTGCTACAATCCCGACCGGGCTGTCGAAGTGACCCTGCAGCCAATCGAACGCTTCGGCTTTGATGCGTCCATCCTGTTCTCCGATATTCTCGTGGTGCCTCACGCGCTCGGTCGCGATCTGCGCTTTGAAGAGGGGCGGGGACCGCTGATGACACCGATCACGGCGGCCGAAATCGAGGCGCTCGATACGCAAACGTTTCACGTGAATCTGGAACCCGTCTACGAAACGGTGCGGCGTCTGCGCCGTCAGCTGCCGGATGAAACGACGCTGATCGGTTTTTGTGGCGCGCCCTGGACCGTTGCCACCTATATGATCGCCGGCCACGGAACCCCCGATCAGGCGCCGGCACGGCTGTTTTCTTATCGGGAGCCGGAAGCTTTCAGGAAACTGCTGGCCGTTCTTGCAGATCAGTCGGCCGCCTATCTCATCCGCCAGATCGAAGCTGGCGCCGATACGGTCCAGATCTTCGATTCCTGGTCCGGCGTTCTGGATGAGGCTTCTTTTGAAGCTTTCTGCGTTGAACCGGTGGCACGCATCGTGCGCAAGGTTCATGAGGTTTATCCCGACGTCCCGGTCATCGGTTTCCCCAAGGGCGCCGGCGCCAACTACAGCTCATATCGCCACAAGACCGGTGTGACGGGTCTCGGGCTCGACTGGTCCGTGCCTTTGTCGCAGGCAATCGAATTGCAGAAGGGTGGAGCCGTGCAGGGCAATCTCGACCCCTTGCGTCTGGTGGCAGGCGGCACGGCGCTCTCCGAGGGCGTGTCGGCGATCCTGGACGCCATGAAGGATGGACCGTTCATCTTTAATCTCGGCCATGGCATCGTTCCCGAAACGCCAATTGCGCATGTCGAGGCGATGGTGCGTCAGGTTCGCGGAGAAACGGGCAGATGAGCGGACCCGTTCAGGCAAGCAACCGCAACGCGGCCGTACGGGCACTGGTCGCAGTCGTCATCCTCATCGCTCTGACGGCCGTACTTTTTTTCTATGCTTCGGAGGAGGCCTATAACTGGATCAAGGCGTTTCACGTCATCGCGGTGATTTCGTGGATGGCTGGCATGCTCTATCTGCCGCGCCTGTTCGTCTATCATGCCGATACGCAAAAGGGCTCCGCGCAGTCCGAGACCTTCAAGGTCATGGAACAGCGCCTGCTGCGCGCCATCATCAATCCCGCCATGATCGCGAGCTGGGTGTTTGGTCTGTGGCTCGCCTGGAAGGGATTCGGATTTCAGGGCGGCTGGCTGCACGGCAAGATCGCTGCCGTCGTGGCGATGTCCGGAGTGCATGGTTATCTGTCCGGAGCGGTGCGCAGGTTTGCCGAGGACCGTAACACCAAGCCGGCCAGGCACTGGCGGATCGTCAATGAAGTTCCGACCGTTTTGATGATCGTGATCGTCATTCTGGTGATCGTGAAGCCTTTCTGAGAACCTAAAAGGCGTCTTGCTCTTTGGCGGTGGCGGCGGTAAAAGGAAGGCCCTCCTTTTAGCCATGCGCCGTTTGTTTTCTTCAGATCGACCGCGTCCGGCATCTTCATAGCATTCGCTTATTCCCCGCCAAGCACACCCAGAGTCCCGCCATGCAGGAAATGAAACTCGCAGAGTTCAAGAACAAGAAGCCGCCTGAGCTGATCGCTTACGCCGAATCGCTCGAAGTGGAGAACGCCAGCGTCATGCGCAAGCAGGAGCTGATGTTTGCCATTCTGAAAAAGCTGGCGGCGCAGGACATCGAAATCATCGGCGATGGTGTGGTGGAAGTCCTGCAGGATGGCTTCGGCTTCCTGCGTTCGGCCAACGCGAACTATCTGCCGGGTCCGGACGATATCTATATCTCGCCCTCGCAGATCCGCCGTTTTTCGCTGAAGACTGGTGATACCGTCGAAGGTCCGATCCGCAGCCCGAAGGAAGGCGAGCGCTACTTCGCGCTTCTCAAGGTCAATACGATCAACTTCGACGATCCCGAGAAAATCCGCCACAAGATCCATTTCGACAATCTGACGCCGCTCTATCCGAATGAGCGGCTGAAGATGGAAATGGAAGTGCCGACAGGCAAGGATATTTCGGCGCGTGTGATCGATCTGGTCGCACCGCTGGGCAAGGGTCAGCGCGGGCTGATCGTGGCGCCGCCGCGCACCGGTAAAACCGTTCTCCTGCAGAATATCGCCCATTCGATCACTACCAATCATCCCGAGTGCTATCTGATCGTTCTGCTGATCGACGAGCGCCCGGAGGAAGTGACCGATATGCAGCGCTCGGTGAAGGGCGAGGTTGTCTCCTCGACCTTCGATGAACCGGCTGTGCGTCACGTTCAGGTGGCTGAGATGGTCATCGAGAAGGCCAAGCGCCTGGTCGAGCACGGCCGCGACGTGGTCATCCTGCTCGATTCGATCACCCGCCTCGGCCGCGCCTACAACACTGTCGTGCCGTCTTCCGGCAAGGTGCTGACCGGCGGTGTCGATGCCAACGCTCTGCAGCGTCCGAAGCGTTTCTTTGGTGCAGCACGCAACATCGAAGAGGGCGGTTCGCTCACCATCATCGCCACCGCGCTGATCGACACCGGCAGCCGTATGGACGAAGTGATCTTCGAAGAGTTCAAGGGCACCGGCAACTCCGAGATCGTGCTTGACCGCAAGGTTGCCGACAAGCGCATCTTCCCGGCCATGGACATTCTCAAGTCTGGCACGCGTAAGGAAGACCTGCTCGTCGCCCGTCAGGATCTGCAGAAGATCTTCGTGCTGCGCCGCATTCTGGCTCCGATGGGCACGACGGATGCTATCGAGTTCCTCATCGACAAGCTCAAGCAGACCAAGACCAATTCCGATTTCTTCGATTCGATGAACACCTGATCAGTCGGAAGTTTCCGCACTATCAAACGCCCGGAGTGCGGATCGCTTCCGGGCGTTTTCGTTGAGAGCCGTATTTCGTGTTCGCGCGGAGCTGACTATGCCGAGTCAGCTTGTTTTCAGAGCCTGTTCCAGCTCTTCACTATCTTTTACCGGCGGAAGGCAGGTCTGTCCCTTGCACAGATAGGCGCCCGCCTCATGGGGGCTGGGAGAGATTCCTCCGGGAAGACTGATGTCTATTGGATCACCCTGGCGAATGAGGATATCCACCCGACGGGGATCGGCATGTCGATTCGCTACCGGAACGAACTGCGATTTCCGCTGATTTTCTACCATGACCAGCTTGTACGGATCACGAAGAATTTCACAGGCATTGATGATGCCCGCCTGCCCATAAGCCTGTCTGGCAATACGGCCACTCGCATGCTCTCCAACTTTCCATGCTTTATCATGGAGGGTGGCGTCCCCGGTTATGGACGAGAGGCGTGCCAGTGCTTCTATGATCTGACTGGTGGCTGATGGGATGGCTTCATCGACATCACCGCGAATGCGGATTGGAACATCTGCGGAGTCGGATGCACTGAGATAATAGCCGGTTTTGTCCTCATCCGCGTGCCACAACTCCAGTTGATCAATGAAATGGCGGGCGTGTTCGATGAAGGTCGCATCCCACGTTGCCTCGTAGAGCGAGATTGCGGCATTCGCCATGGCTGCATAGTCGCTGGACATGGCGGGGAATTGCGCCGTGTCACCCAGTGTGGAGTGGGGCAGGCGGCCGTTGCGAGCAGAGCAAAGAATGTGGTCGAAGGCCGCGCGTGCCGCATCGATCCAGTCCTGACGTGCGAAAGAACGTCCGCATTCAGCAAGTGCCGTTATGGTCAGGCCATTCCAGTCCGTCAGGATCTTGTCATCGCGACCCGGACGGACTCTTTTTTCTCTTGCGATGAGCAGCTTGTGTAGCGACGGCCTTAACACTGCGTGGCAGTTCCCGAAGCTTTTTACCTGTTCGGCGGACTGATGCAGAATGGGCTTTCCGTGCCAGGAAGTCGGTTTGCTCAGGGTGTAGTGCCTGAAGAAGGAGGCCGGGTTTTCACCGAGAATGGCTTCAATCTCATTTTGTTCCCATGTGTAGAACAGCCCTTCTTCGCCATCGCTGTCCGCGTCGAGGCTCGACGCAAAAGCTCCGCTGTCAACGCGCATTTCGCGGAGCAGAAACCCGATCGTTTCTTCGATTCGGATCCGGAATATTTCTGTCCCGGTTTCGCCATAGGCCCAGTTTGCAAGTCTCAGCATCTGGGCGTTGTCATAGAGCATCTTTTCAAAATGCGGCACAAGCCATTGCGCGTCGGTCGAGTACCGGGTGAGACCGCCACCGACGTGATCGTAGATACCGCCGGCAAGCATGTGGCACAGACCAGCAACGACAGCCTCCTTGTGAGCTGTATTGCCGGAGTTCAGATAGGACAGCCACAATGTGTGCATGAACGGGGCGTTTGGAAACTTTGGCGCGCCCTTGATGCCGCCCTGGTCATGGTCGATCATCCTGTAAATGTTATTTGCCAGACCGGGCAGCGCATTTGCGTCTATCATCTGGCTTGGGAGCGAGGCGCCGAGCTTGCTCTGCACATGGGCGTTCAGCGTATCGGCGCTGTGCAGAATATCAGCGCGTTTGTTGTTCCAGGCACCGGCCACAGCTTCCAGAATCTGAACGAATCCGTGACGCCCATACTGGGCGCGAGGCGGGAAGTAGGTTCCGCCCCAGAAAGGCTTTGCATCCGGCGTCAGAAACATGGTCAGCGGCCAGCCGCCCTGATCGCCCATGGCAGTTAAGGCAGCCATATAGATCTGGTCGATATCCGGTCGTTCTTCCCGGTCCACCTTGATATTGACGAACAGGCGGTTCATGACCCCTGCAATATCGGCATCCTCGAAGCTCTCATGGGCCATGACATGGCACCAGTGACAGGCGGCGTAGCCGACGGAAAGCAGGATAGGCCGGTCCAGTTGCCGGGCTTCCTCCAGTGCTGCTGTCGACCACGGCCGCCAGTGAACCGGGTTTTCGGCATGTTGCCGGAGATAGGGGCTGGCTTCTCCGGAAAGCAGATTCTGAGGCGGCAGGACCATGGTATCGCCTTTGATTGGAAGGCTCTGTGTGAGTGGTAAAGAGGAAACAGGCAGGGATCAAATGATATTCGGGGATACCATCGTCGCGTTGTCCAGCGGACGCCTGCCTTCGGGGGTGGCTGTGATCCGGATTTCCGGCCATCAAACTCGATTCGTTATCGAAACGATTTGCGAATTTGTCCCGGCTCCTCGCGTGGCGTCATTACAGATGCTACATAGGGATAGAGAAATTCTGGATCGCGGACTTGTGCTGTTTTTTCCCGCACCGAACAGTTTCACAGGTGAGGATGTTGCCGAGTTCCAGGTGCATGGCGGCCGGGCGACGGTGTCATCCATTCTGCATGAAATAACAAGGCTGCCGCAGGTACGTCTGGCCGAAGCAGGGGAATTCACCCGGCGCGCATTCATGAATGGCAAATTGGACCTCGTTCAGACAGAAGCGCTGGCTGATCTCATCAATGCAGAAACCGAGGCGCAACGCCGACTTGCGCAGCGCAATTCCGACGGTGCGCAAAGCAGGCTTTATACGGAATGGCGAAGCAGGCTGGTCAACGCCCGGGCGCTGATCGAAGCGGACATCGATTTTTCGGACGAGGGCGATGTTCCCGGCTCTGTCGCTGATCGGGTGTGGACTGATGTCGCTGCTCTGGCTGATCAGATTTCTGAACACATCGGCGGGTATTCTGCCGCCGAAATCATTCAGGACGGCTTTCATGTGGTTATTCTTGGTGCGCCGAACGCTGGCAAATCGAGCCTTCTGAACGCACTTGCCCGGCGGGATGCAGCGATCGTCACGGAAGAACCCGGAACAACGCGTGATGTTCTGGAGGTTGCGCTGGACATCAATGGTCTGAAAGTCATTGTTGCGGATACTGCCGGCATTCGGGACGGCGCCGATAAAGTTGAAAGCATCGGCATTGAGAAAGCCAAAGCGCGGGGACGGAATGCGGATCTGGTTCTGAAACTGGAGGATCTGGCCGATCCTCATCCAGTAGATACGAGCTGGGCCGCCGGCGAGGTCATCAGAATAGGAACCAAGCTGGATCTTGTTTCCGCCTCGCACGGGGGGACATCTGACCACGGACATTGTATTTCAACAGTTACCGGCGAGGGGTTGGCACTCCTCATTCAAACCATCGGCGCCATCGCCGACCGGAAAATCCGGGAGGCCGGCGATGTTCTTCCTTCCCGATTGCGACACGTGGAACTGCTTCAGGACGCGCTTTTTCACATCGGCAATGCACTCAGAGATGCTCATTCACCACTGGAAATCAGGGCCGAGGAGCTTCGACTTGCCACGGATCGGTTGGGCCGGATCACTGGCGCTGTAGATGTCGAGGAACTTCTCGACGTGATATTCTCGCAATTCTGCATTGGAAAGTGACTCACGTGAAACACGGGCCAGCTATGACTCACGTGAAACACCAAACACTTTGCCCTATTACCGGACAAGGACAACGTTTCACGTGAAACACAGAAATGATCTCTTGACATCCGCAGATTGGTTTTCGATGTGTCTGCAATGAACCCACAGTCCTCAATTATGAACGGCTATGATGTCATCGTCGTCGGCGGTGGCCACGCAGGATGCGAAGCGGCAAGCGCTTCCGCACGAAGTGGCGCGCTTACCGCGTTGATTACATTGGATGCCAGCAAGATTGGTGTGATGTCCTGCAATCCTGCGATTGGTGGATTGGGAAAGGGCCAGCTTGTACGGGAAGTAGATGCCTTCGACGGCCTGATGGGCAAAGCGGCAGATCGGGCAGGTATACAGTTTCGGATGCTCAACAGGCGCAAGGGGCCCGCAGTCAGAGGGCCCCGCACCCAGGCCGACCGAAAGCTGTATCGGCTTGCTGTTCAGGACATCCTCCGGGAGCAGGACAATCTGCATATCGTTGCGGGGGAGGTTTATGATCTGGAGATCGATAACGGCCGGGTCACTGCCGTCATCATGGCGGATGGAACGCGTTATGCATGCGGCGCCGTTGTTCTGACCACAGGCACCTTTCTCCGAGGCCTCATTCACATTGGCGACAGAAAAATAGTTGCCGGGCGCATGAACGAGCAGGCGACCAACGGATTGTCTGTGACGATGGCCCGCGAGGGCTTTGTGCTGGGACGGCTCAAGACCGGGACGCCATCGCGGCTTGATGGGCGTACCATCGACTGGGCCTCGCTGGATATGCAAAAAGCGGACGACGATCCGGTTCCGTTTTCGTCTCTGACGGAGAAGATTACGGTACAGCAGATCGAATGTGGGATCACCCGGACCACTACAGCTACGCATGATCTGATCCGGGCCAATCTCGGCCGGTCGGCGATGTATTCGGGTTCCATTGAGGGCATTGGACCGCGCTATTGCCCGTCGATCGAGGATAAGATCGTCAAATTCGGCGATCGGGATACTCACCAGATATTCTTGGAGCCGGAGGGTCTCGATGACCACACCGTCTATCCGAATGGTATCTCGACCTCATTGCCGGAGGATGTTCAGCTCGAAATTCTGAAAACTATTGCCGGTCTTGAGAAGGCTGTCATGCTCCAGCCGGGTTACGCCATCGAGTACGATCACGTCGACCCTCGCGAGCTCGAAGCAACGCTTGAAACAAGGCGCCTGAGCGGTCTTTTTCTCGCCGGACAGATCAACGGGACAACCGGTTATGAAGAGGCTGCAGGGCAGGGACTTCTGGCCGGTATCAATGCGGCGCGAAAGGCTTCCGGCAGTGAACTGCTGACGATCAGCCGTACGGAGGCGTATATTGGCGTCATGGTCGATGATCTGATCAGGCGAGGCATTACCGAGCCTTATCGGATGTTTACATCACGGGCAGAGTTCCGACTGTCGCTGCGCGCCGACAATGCGGATGAACGTCTGACTCCGCTCGCGATCCGTCTTGGCATTGTTTCTTCGCAGCGACACGTACATTTCGAGCAGTCGGTGGGCGCGCTGAATGCCGCCCGTGAGCTGGCGAAAAGTATAGATCTGACGCCGCGTGAAGCTGCTCGCTACGGCCTCACCATCAATCAGGATGGAGTTCGGCGTTCGGCCTATGACCTTCTGAGTTATGCAGACGTTGATATATCATGGCTGCAACGCGTCGATCCGAGGTTCGGCTCGATTGATAAGAAGGCCGCGGAAGCTCTGGAAATAGAGGCGAAATATGCAGTGTATATGGAGCGGCAGAAGGTGGATGCTGCCCGGATCAAGGGGGAAGAGGCGCGGCTGATCCCTGAGGACATTGATTTCAGCAATGTCTCAGGCTTGTCCAATGAACTGAAGCAGAAGATGCTTCAGCGGCAGCCCAGATCTGTTGCGGATGCGGAACGGATCGAAGGTATGACCCCAGCGGCACTGGCGATTATCATCGCACATATTCGCAATCATGAAAGTTCAGCCCGTAGGGGCGCAGCATGACAGATACCCGTCTGGCCTCACTTCAGAATGCAGCAGGACCCGTTTCACGTGAAACGTTTGAGGTGCTGCTCCGCTTCGAGACTGTTTTTCAGAAATGGAATCAGAGGATCAATCTTGCCGCTCCGTCTACTCTGGGAGACGTCTGGTCCCGCCATATAGTTGACAGCGCCCAGCTGGCGTCACTTGCTCCGCAGGCACGGAAGTGGCTGGATCTGGGGTCTGGCGGAGGATTTCCCGGACTGGTGCTGGCGTTCCTGATGAAGGAAAGAGGGGGGCACATCGATCTTGTCGAAAGCAATCGCAAGAAGGCCGGTTTTCTTCAGGCAATGGTTGGCGAGTTCGGCCTGCCGGCAAGGGTTGTTCCACGGCGTATTGAAGATGCCGCAGGAATTGTCGGTCAGCCGGATGTCGTGACGGCAAGGGCGCTCGCTCCGCTTCCTTTCCTG
This sequence comes from Aquamicrobium sp. YD-1-mutant5, assembly GCF_059509755.1. Lineage (NCBI taxonomy): Bacteria > Pseudomonadati > Pseudomonadota > Alphaproteobacteria > Hyphomicrobiales > Phyllobacteriaceae > Aquamicrobium > Aquamicrobium sp. YD-1-mutant5. The sequence continues at coordinate 641,986 of NZ_JCAKKP010000003.1, read as the reverse complement.
CTAGATCTGGCTTCGCCCTGGCTGCTGGAAGGCGCGACGGCTTTCTTTCACAAAGGTCGGGATTACCGCTCCGAAGTTGAAGAAAGCTGTAAACGTTGGTCCTTCCGTCTGGTAGAACATAGAAGTTCGACAGATTCTGAAGGGGTTCTGCTCGAGATAAGCAGTTTGAGTCATCTCTGAACGTGCCCCTCTATCGGAGTGAATTTCCGGCAGGAAAACATGATCAACAGCAAACCCCGCATCATCACCGTAGCGAATCAGAAGGGCGGCGTCGGTAAAACGACGACGACGATCAATCTTGCGACCGCGCTCGCCGCGATCGGGGAAAAGGTTTTGATTGTTGACCTCGATCCGCAGGGCAATGCCAGCACGGGTCTCGGCATCGATCGTAGGGACCGGCTCGTTTCGTCCTATGATGTTCTCACGGGAGAGGCGGGCATCGATGCCGCAGCCATGCAGACAGCCGTACCGGGCCTTTCCATCGTTCCGTCGACGCTTGACCTGCTTGGCGTGGAGATGGAGATCGCTGCCGCACCGGATCGTGTCACCCGGTTGCGTGATGCCTTGCTTCAGGCTTCGGCGCGCACAAACACTTTCAGCTACGTGCTGATCGATTGTCCGCCGTCGCTCAATCTGCTGACACTGAATTCCATGGCCGCGGCGGACTCGGTTCTCGTTCCGCTTCAATGCGAATTCTTCGCGCTTGAAGGCCTGAGCCAGCTTCTGGAAACGGTCCAGCAGGTCAGAGGCTCGATCAATCCTCATCTGGAAATTCAGGGTATCGTGCTGACAATGTATGATGGTCGCAACAATCTGGCCAATCAGGTTGTGCAGGACGTGCGCGCTCATATGGGTGAGACAGTTTATGAAACTGTCATTCCGCGCAATGTGCGTGTGTCGGAGGCGCCGTCTTATGGGAAGCCGGCAATCTTGTATGATCTGAAGTGTTCGGGCAGTCAGGCCTATCTTCAGCTTGCGTCGGAGGTGATCCGCCGCGAACGTCGCCTGCGGGCTGCATGATCCGGATTGTGTCCGGGTTGATTCGGTAGTGAAACGATTCTGGTGAATGATGAGCGAAGATCCTTCAAGAAAGCGGCTGGGCCGGGGACTGGCAGCACTGATCGGTGAGATCGACCGCCCCGCGGAGCCGGAAAAGGCGGCCGCGCTGGCGGACGGCAAGGTGCCGATCGAGTTCGTTTCTCCCAATCCGCGCAATCCCCGTCGTCATTTTGGCGAAGCGGAACTGACCGATCTGGCGCAGTCCATCCGCGAGCACGGCATCGTCCAGCCTGTCGTGGTGAGGCCATCGCCGCAGCATCAGGGACACTATGAGATCATTGCCGGGGAACGGCGCTGGCGCGCCGCCCAGCGCGCCGGGCTGGTCGAAATTCCTGTCATCGTACGGGACGTGAGCGACCGGACGGCACTGGAACTGGCGATCATCGAGAACGTGCAGCGCGCCGATCTCAACCCGATCGAAGAAGCACTGGGCTATGAGCAGCTGATCGAAGAGCACAGCTATAGCCAGGCCGATCTGGGGCAGGTGATCGGCAAGAGCCGAAGCCATGTCGCCAATACGCTGCGACTGCTGAAGCTGCCGGATGCCATCCGCGATCTGGTGGTGGACGGCTCGCTGTCGGCGGGCCATGCCCGCACGCTGGTCACGGCGGAAGACCCGGCCGGCCTCGCCAGACGCATCATCGAGGAAGGGCTCTCGGTGCGGCAGGCCGAGGCGCTGGCGCAGGCTCCTACCGCGCCTGTGCGTGAATCGCGTTCGTCAGGTCCGGCGGAAAAGGATGCTGATACATTGGCGTTGGAGAAGCTTTTGACCGACACGATCGGCATGAAGGTCGCCATCGCACACAAAGAGCGCGGCGGTGAGCTGCGTATCGCGTACAAGACACTCGATCAGCTCGACGAATTGTGCCGCAAGCTGAAGCTCTGAAGAGCAAATGATTGGAACTTAAAGGCCCGCATCATGTGGGCCTTTTTATTATCCCCTTGTTTTCAAATAACTTCTCAAGGTTTGAATGTTTCAGCGCCGCGAAAGACGGGCGCTTTCCACTGCCACCCCGAGCAAAGCCTGTCGCACCAGAGCCGAACCCAGTTCCGGCCGCCGCCGTGATTGCAAAACCGCTGACTGAAGGCGCGCCAGAACACGTTCTATGGATTGCCGGTTCCAGCGTTCCAGCGTGCGCTCGATGAGCTTGCGACGCGAAAAGAATACCGGGGGCCGGGCGCCTGCCACTACCGAGGCGGCGTTGCGGCCGCTTTCGTCCATGTTTCCACGCATGACGTGGATGGCATGGAACTGCCGCATGGCGCCGGAAAGAGCAAGAAAGGGAGGGCTTCCGGCCTGACAGTGGCGGGCGAATGCGGTGTCGAAATCGCCGATGCGCCCATCAAGAACGGCATCGATGATGTCGTCGAGCGACTGTCCCGACACGTCTCCGGTCAACTCGCGCACATCCTCCAGCGAGATTTCCGTCTGTCCCTGTGCGTAGAGGACAAGCTTCTGCAACTCGGCGCGGGTCGCGAGGCGATCGCCGCCGAGATTGCGGCGAAGCGCTTGCCGGGCTTCCAATGCCATGGTCATGCCCGCCTTGCGTAACTCGTCATCGATCACCGCCTCGATGTCGCGACCCTCATCCGCATAGCTCGGCAGGGCGATGGCGGCGTCGGATGCCTCGACGACAGAGCGCAACGGCGCTCCTTTCTTCAGCTCACCCGCCTCTATCAGGATGATGGCATCGCGCGGCGGTTGCGAAAGCAAGGCCTTGACCTGATCTGCCAGCCCTTTCTGGCCGGCGGCGTTGCGCACCCACAGAAGGCGGCGGTCCGAGAACATGGGAACGGTATGGGCTTCCTCAAGCAGGCGGCTTTCACCGCGCTCGACTTCAGCGCCGTCCATCTTCACGACGCTGAAGGGGTCGTCCAGTGGCAGTCCCGTACGTTCCGCGAACGCCTTTCCGCGCTCCGCCACGAGCCCGCGATCGGGACCGTAGATCAGGACGAGGAAGGTTTGCGGATCGGGCCGTGCCAGCCAGGAATCGACTTCGTGAGCTTTCTTCTGTGCCATGCGGTCGTTCTAGAGCATTTTGCTGGCCAACGGAAACGTCTGGCGCATGTGTCCATGCGGATGTCCCTCAGAACCGGTTGGCATGCCTGATGCGGGCGGCGCGTCGGGGATTTCGCGTGAAGGTACGTTTAAGGCGAGGATGACCGAGCGGGGAGAATAATATCCTTGCGCAGCATTCCTTAACGGAACCCGCCTGCGGCATTCGCTTTATTACTGCAGAGAGGGCTTCAAAAACGGGAAATTGCTCTGATTTCCTGCCAGTATCGCGACATCGTCGCTGTTGATCCGCGCCGCCGCTGGTCATGTGGCGGGAATGTGCGAAGATCGGACGTGGCGACAGGAGGAGAGGTCATGACCGATACCGGAATGTTGCGTTTTCACGTGCCCGAGCCGGAAGTAAGACCGGGCGGGACACCGGATTTTTCAAATGTGACGATCCCCAAAGCGGGATCCGTGCCGCGCCCGGAGGTCGATGTCGATCCGCGCGAGATCCGCGACCTCGCCTTTTCGATCATCCGTGTCCTGAACCGGGCCGGGGAAGCAGTCGGGCCATGGGCGGGATTGCTGACCGACGAGGAACTGCTCGACGGCTTGCGCCACATGATGACGCTGCGCGCCTTCGATGCGCGCATGCAGATGGCGCAGCGGCAGGGCAAGACCTCCTTCTACATGCAGCATCTGGGCGAGGAAGCCGTGAGCTGCGCCTTCCGCAAGGCGCTTGCGCCGGGCGATATGAACTTTCCGACCTATCGTCAGGCCGGCCTGCTGATCGCTGGCGGCTATCCGATGGTCACCATGATGAACCAGATCTATTCCAACGAGGCCGATCCGCTGAAGGGCCGGCAATTGCCGATCATGTATTCCTCGAAGGAGCACGGCTTCTTCTCAATCTCCGGCAATCTGGCCACGCAGTATATTCAGGCGGTCGGCTGGGCCATGGCTTCGGCGATCAGCAGCGATTCGCGCATCGCGGCCGCGTGGATCGGGGATGGCTCCACGGCCGAATCCGACTTTCACGCTGCACTTGTGTTCGCCTCGACCTACAAGGCGCCCGTGGTGCTCAATGTGGTGAACAACCAGTGGGCGATTTCGACCTTCCAGGGCATCGCCCGTGGCGGTTCGGGCACGTTCGCGGCGCGCGGCCTCGGCTTCGGCATCCCGGCGCTGCGGGTCGACGGAAACGATTACCTTGCCGTGCATGCGGTGGCGAAATGGGCGATCGAGCGGGCGCGGCGCAATCTTGGCCCGACGCTGATCGAGCACGTCACCTATCGGGCCGGCGCGCATTCGACATCGGATGACCCGTCGGCCTACCGGCCAAAGGCGGAATCGGACGCCTGGCCGCTCGGCGATCCTGTTATCCGGCTCAGGAACCATCTCATTTTGAAGGGAGTGTGGTCGGAGGAACGCCATGCGCAGGCAGAGGCCGAAATCCTCGATACGGTGATTACGGCCCAGAAACAGGCCGAGGACAACGGCACGCTGCATTCCGGCAACAAGCCTTCGACGCGCGATATGTTCGAAGGGGTCTATGAACAGATGCCGCCGCATTTGCGGCGCCAGCGCCAGCAGGCGGGGGTGTAAGCCATGGCGCGCAAAACCATGATCGAGGCCATTCGCGACGCCATGGACGTTTCCATGGGGCGCGACGAACGCGTCATCGTTTTCGGTGAGGATGTCGGCTTTTTCGGCGGCGTGTTTCGCTGTACGGCCGGCCTGCAGGCCAAATACGGCAAGAGCCGGTGCTTCGACGCGCCGATTAATGAATCCGGCATCGTGGGTGCTGCCATCGGCATGGCCGCTTATGGCCTGCGCCCTTGCGTTGAAGTTCAGTTTGCCGACTATGTTTATCCGGGCTACGATCAGATCGTGTCGGAAGCCGCGCGACTGCGCTATCGCTCCAATGGCGATTTCACCTGCCCGATCGTCATCCGCATGCCGTCCGGTGGCGGCATCTTCGGCGGCCAGACCCACAGCCAGAGCCCCGAGGCGCTGTTCACGCACGTCTCGGGCCTCAAGGTGGTGGTGCCGTCCAATCCGCGCGACGCCAAGGGCCTGCTGATCGCGGCCATCGAAGATCCCGATCCGGTGATCTTCTTTGAGCCCAAGCGGCTCTATAACGGGCCGTTCGACGGGCATCATGAACGTCCGGTCACGCCGTGGTCGAAGCATGAACTGGGTGAGGTGCCGGATGGGCATTACACCGTGCCGCTCGGCAAGGCGGAAATCCGCCGCGAAGGCAGCGATCTCACCGTGCTCGCCTATGGCACCATGGTCTATGTGGCGGAGGCTGCGGCGGCAGAGACCGGGATAGATGCGGAGATCATCGATCTGCGCACGCTGCTGCCGCTCGACCTCGACACCATCGTCGCCTCGGTGAACAAGACCGGGCGCTGCGTGGTCGTGCACGAGGCGACACAGACCTCCGGCTTCGGCGCCGAGCTGACGACGCTGGTGCAGGAGAACTGCTTCTATCGGCTGGAGGCGCCGGTGGCGCGCGTGGCTGGCTGGGACACGCCCTATCCGCATGCACAGGAGTGGGATTACTTCCCTGGACCGGCACGCGTCGGCCGGGCGCTCATTGAGACGATGGAGGCTTGAGATGGGCGAGCATGTCATCAGGCTCCCGGATGTGGGCGAAGGCGTTGCCGAGGCTGAACTGGTCGAGTGGCACGTCAAGGTCGGCGACATGGTCCGCGAGGACGCGGTTCTGGCCGCCGTCATGACCGACAAGGCGACGGTCGAGATCCCGTCGCCGGTGGAGGGCGAGATCCTGTGGCTGGGCGCCGAAATTGGCGAAACGGTCGCCATCGGTTCGCCCATCGTGCGGCTCAAGGTGGCCGGTGAAGGCAATGTCGGGCAAGGCGATGTCGGCCAGAGCGATGGTGGCGAGCGCGACGCCGTGGCGAAGCCGCAGGCCGCATCTGAACCGCCCGCACAGCCCCGCCAGCCGGCTGTCGCCGTGCAAAAATCGGTGACACCCGCCGCTGTTGTGGAGAGCAGGAAGGAAGCTGCTTCCGCACCGACAAGGCCGTCAGGCGTGCGCGGCTCCACAGGCGCGCCGCGCAAGGAAGGCGAGAAGCCGCTGGCTTCGCCGGCCGTGCGTCTGCGCGCCAGGGAAGCTGGTATCGATCTCAGGCAGGTATCCGGGAGCGGCCCGGCCGGACGCATCGGCCATGACGATCTCGACGCCTTCATCGCGCGCGGGCCTCAGGCCGGCAAGGTGTCGGGCCTCGCGCGCAACGATCATGTCGACGAGATCAAGGTCGTCGGGCTGCGGCGCAAGATCGCCGAAAAGATGCAGCTTGCCAAAGCGCGCATCCCCCACATCACCTATGTCGAAGAGGTTGACGTCACGGCGCTGGAAGAATTGCGTGCCGGCCTTAACAAGCAGAAGCCGGCGGGCGGCGTTGGAACGGAACGGCCGAAGCTGACGCTGCTGCCCTTCCTCATGCGCGCCATGGTCAGGGCCATAGCCGAGCAACCGCAGCTCAACGCGCTCTACGACGACGATGCCGGCATCATCCGCCAATATGGCGGCGTGCATATCGGCATCGCGGCGCAGACCGCAAATGGCCTCGTCGTGCCGGTGGTGAAGCACGCGGAGGCCCTCGACCTGTGGGAAAGCGGGGCGGAGCTCAACCGTCTGGCCGAGGCGGCGAAATCCGGCACGGCCACGCGCGAGGAACTGTCCGGTTCCACCATCACCATCACCTCGCTCGGTGCCATGGGCGGCGTGGTGACGACGCCGGTGATCAACTATCCCGAAGTGGCCATCATCGGCGTCAACAAGATGATGGTCCGCCCGATGTGGGACGGATCGCAGTTCGTGCCGCGCAAGATGATGAACCTGTCGTCTTCCTTCGACCACCGGGTCATCGACGGCTGGGATGCCGCGGTTTTCGTTCAGCGCATCAAGGCGCTGCTCGAAACGCCCGCCATGATTTTCGTGGAGGGATGATCGTGAAAGTCTCTTTAAAAAGCCGGCTAATAAAAATCATGAAGGGCGGCGCGAAATGAAGGATATTTCCTGCAAGCTTCTGGTCATCGGAGCCGGCCCCGGCGGCTATGTCTGCGCCATCCGGGCGGGCCAGCTTGGCATCGATACGGTGATCGTCGAGGCTGCAAAACCCGGCGGCACCTGCCTCAACGTCGGCTGCATCCCTTCAAAAGCGCTGATTCATGCTGCCGAAGAGTTCGAGAAGGCAAAGCTGTGGGCCGGCTCGGATGATCCGCTCGGCATTTCCGTGAAGGAGCCGGCGCTCGATTTCGGACGCACGATCGGCTGGAAGGATAATATAGTTGGTCGGCTTAATAGTGGCGTTGCCGGACTGTTGAAGAAAGCCCGGGTGAAATATGTGCAGGGGCGCGCCCGCTTTCGCGACGGCAAGACGGTCGAGGTCGAGACGGAGATCGGCCAGCAGATCATCCGCGCGGAAAATGTCGTCATCGCTACGGGCTCGGCGCCGGTCGAACTGCCTTCGTTGCCGTTCGGGGGGCATGTGATTTCGTCTACGGAGGCTTTGTCGCTGAAGAGCGTGCCGCAGAAGCTGGCGGTTGTCGGCGGCGGCTATATTGGGCTGGAACTTGGAACTGCCTTCGCAAAGCTGGGGGCGAAGGTCACCATCGTGGAGGCGCTGCCGCGCATCCTTGCCCAGTATGATGCCGAGCTGGTGCGACCGGTCTCCAAACGGCTTGCTGCCCTTGGCATCGACGTTCTGGTCGGCGCGAAGGCCAAGGGAATGTCTTCGAAGGGCGATGCACTGCTGGTGGAGACCGCCGAGGGCAAGGACAGGAAGATTGCGGCCGACAAGGTGCTTGTCACCGTCGGGCGCAGGCCGGTGACGGAAGGCTGGGGCCTTGAGGAGATCGACCTCGACATGAACGGCCGCTTCATCCGCATCGACGACCGTTGCCGCACCTCCATGCGCGGCATCTATGCCATTGGCGATGTCACCGGCGAACCCATGCTGGCGCACCGGGCCATGGCACAGGGCGAGATGGTTGCCGAGATCGTGGCCGGCCACCGGCGCAGCTGGGACAAGCGCGCCATTCCCGCCATCTGCTTCACAGATCCGGAGCTGGTAATGGCTGGCCTGTCCCCGGATGAGGCAAAGGCGCAGGGCGAGATCAAGATCGGCCAGTTCCCGTTCTCGGCCAATGGCCGCGCCATGACGCGGCAGGGCGAGGATGGCTTCGTGCGCGTCGTGGCGCGTGCCGACAATCATCTGGTTCTGGGCATTCAGGCGGTGGGGCAGGGCGTGTCGGAACTCTCGGCGGCCTTCGGCCTCGCGCTGGAAATGGGCGCGCGGCTGGAAGACATCGCCGGCACCATCCACGCGCATCCCACGCAGGGCGAGGCTTTCCAGGAAGCAGCACTCAAGGCGCTCGGTCTGGCGTTGCACGCCTGAACCGCCGTGGCAGTTCAGGCGTGATGAGGTTCAGGCTTTGCCGGCGTCGTAGTCGGCGGCAGCCCTGACCAGCGCGTCGATGTCGTCCGCGCACAGAACCGGCCGCAGGGCATCGAATTTTTCGCGCTCCCATGTGTAGATGCCGAGCGCCAGCAGGGCATCGGTGGTCGCATCCGGGAAACGCCGGCGCACGGGCGTGGCCGGATTGCCGGCAACGATGGTGTAGGGCGCCACGTCCTTCGTCACCATCGCGCCGGAAGCGACGATGGCGCCTTCGCCGATGGTGAGGCCCGGCATGATCATGGCGCGCATGCCGATCCAGGCACCGTCTGCGATGATGGTGTCACCTTTTGCCTTGTAGGCGTCGAGAATGACATCGGCGAAGGGATAGAGGCTGAACCAGTCGGTGCGATGGGTGTGGTTGCCGCCCATCAGGATGACGGCCTCGGCCCCGATGCACACATAATCGCCGATATGGAGCTGGTCGATTTCCCACTGGGGCTCCCATGCGCTCAGGCTGTAGGCGTCGCCATAGAGATAGCGCACCACGCTGTCCTCGAAGGAGCCGGTCCACGCGTTGCTATAATAGCTGTTGCGGCCGCGAATGTGGATGTTGGGATTTTTCACGGTCTCATGGAGATATTCCACGACCGACCAGTGCTTTTGCGGCAGGGTTTGGTTCGACATTGCGGTTCTGGCTTTCCTTATCGGTTCGCACCGGAACCGGCCTTCTGGTTGCGCGCCGATACGCATGCCGAACGCAGACAGTTCAGGGCATCGGGGCTGATGAGGTGGTGATCCCGGCAGGAATCGAACCTGCGACCTACAGATTAGGAATCTGCCGCTCTATCCTACTGAGCTACGGGACCACTGGCGCAGACACATAACGGTTTCAGGCCGGCTCGCCAAGGCTGGAAGCCTTCAAAAAAGCCACGCCGACCTGCAAAAAATGCGCAAAGCCTCCGGTTTCAGCCGGCGAGGGCCTGTTCGGCCAGCTTCACCCAGTAACTGACGCCATAGGGAATAGCTTCGTCGTTGAAGTCATAGGCAGGGTGGTGAAGGCCGGCGCTGTCTCCATTGCCGATGAAGATGAAGGCGCCGGGACGCGCTTCCAGCATGTAGGAAAAATCCTCGCCTGCCATCAGCGGCTGCATGGCGCGGTCGACCTGGCTTTCGCCGGCAACACCGATGGCGACCGTGCCGGCGAAATCCGTTTCCTGCGCATGGTTGAAGGTCACGGGATAGTTCTGTCGGAAATCCAGCTCGATCTCGACGCCGAAGGTTGCGGCAATTCCATTGCAGACAGCTTGCAGACGCTGCTCGATCAGCGTTGCGGTCTCGCCCTTCAGCGTGCGCACGGTGCCGGCGAGCGCGACCTTTTCCGGAATGATGTTGTGGGCATCTCCGGCATGGAATTTCGTGATCGACACCACGCCCGCTTCCAGCGGGTCGACATTGCGCCCGACGATCGACTGGCTGGCGGCAACCAGATGGCTGGCGGCGACGATGGGGTCGTTGGAACGGTGCGGCATGGCCGCGTGCCCGCCGCGCCCCGAAACCCTGATGTCGAATTCCGCGGTGGCGGCAAGGATCGGCCCCTGCCGGATCGAAAACCGGCCGACGGGCAGGCCCGGCAGATTGTGCATGCCGAACACCTGTTCGATGCCGAAACGATCCATGAGGCCGTCCCTGACCATCTCGCGGCCGCCGCCGCCGGATTCCTCGGCCGGCTGGAAGATGACGACGACGGTGCCGGCGAAGTTGCGGGTCTCGGCCAGATAGGCGGCAGCACCCAGCAGCATGGCGGTGTGGCCGTCATGGCCGCAGGCGTGCATCCGCCCTTCATGGGTCGAGGCGTAAGGCTTGCCGGTGATCTCGGTGATCGGCAAGGCGTCCATGTCGGCACGCAGGCCGACAACGCGGCCATCGCCCAGCTTGCCGCGGATGACGCCGACAAGGCCGGTGCGGCCGATCCCCGTCACCACCTCGTCGCAGCCGAAGGCGCGCAGCTTGCCGGCGACGAAATCCGCGGTGGCGAACACGTCGAAGCCGATTTCAGGGTTGCTGTGCAGATGGCGGCGCCAGCCGGCGACCTCTTCCTGCATTTCGGCGGCGCGGTTCAGAATTGGCATGACGGATATCTGCTCCAGATGGACATGTGGCACAGGCATGATGAACATCTGCCTTTTGCCATGTTGATGTCATATAGGTTAAATAGCACCGGCTGAAGCGGCCGGGGAAGAGCGCTGTCGCCATTGTTTGCGGACCTGTTTGCGGTTCCTCTGGAGCCAGACCGGCTGCGGTACAGGATATTCGGATAGAGATGATACCCACGCGTTTCGTGAAACTGGCGCTTCTTGGCGCAATCGGGCTTGCCGCTTCGTCGATGGCTGCTGCCGCGAGCCCGACGCTTCTTTTCGAGCTGAACACCGGCAGGATCATTTCGCATGAGGATGCGTTCAAGCGCTGGTACCCGGCTTCGCTGACCAAGATGATGACCGCCTATGTCGCCTTCCGTGCCATCGAGGCGGGAGAAGCTGCGCTCGATTCGCCGATCCGGATGACGCGCAATGCCGTCAATCAGCCGCCCAGCAAGATGGGCTTCAAGACCGGACAGGTGATGCGGCTCGATAACGCGCTGAAGATAATGATGATCAAGTCGGCCAACGATGTCGCCATGGCCATCGGCGAAAACATCGGCGGCACGCAGGCGGACTTTGCAAAGCGCATGAATGCCGAAGCTGTCCGTCTGGGCATGACCGGCACGCATTTCGTCAACCCCAACGGCCTGTTCTCGCCCGAGCAATACACGACCGCGCGCGACATGGCCTTGCTTGTGGCGGCTTTGCGCCGTGATTTTCCGCAGTACAATTCCTGGTACAGCATCGAGGGGCTGGCCTTCGGCAAGACCAGGATTCCTAACTACAACCTTCTGGTCGGGCGTTATCCGGGTGCGGATGGCATGAAGACGGGCTTCGTGTGCGAATCGGGCTTCAATCTGGTCGGCACCGCCACCCGCAACGGCCGCACGCTGGCGGCTGTGGTGCTTGGCGAAAAGAATGGCCTGACGCGCGCCGAAGCGGTCGCCAAGCTGCTCGACATCGGCTTTGCCACGCCGGCGCAGGGCACCACCACGATCGCGACGCTCGCGCCTTACGGCGACACGCAGACATCGACCAATCTGCGCCCCGTGGTGTGCAAGCCGGCCGAGGCAAACGCCCAGTCGGAGGCCTCCACCGGGCCGAAGGAAGAAGGGCCGAAATCGATCTACCAGCAAAAGCTCACCGATCCGAAGCTGGTGGTGGTGGATCTGGGCGGGGCAACCGGGCCGGTGCCGAAAGCCATGATCGGTCGTGCGGAATTTGCCGACGTGCCGGTGCCGGGCTGGCGTCCGGACCTGCCGCCGCCGACATTCGCTGCCTCGGCGCAGGGCGGCTGATCGCGTGTTCATGTCCGGCTTTCCCATTCCGGTCACGGTGCTCACCGGCTTTCTCGGCTCCGGCAAGACGACATTGCTCAATCGTCTTCTGAAGAACCCCGAGCTGAAAGACACCGCCGTCATCATCAACGAATTCGGTGACGTCGCCATCGACCATCTTCTGGTCGAGCAGGCATCCGACGGCATCATCGAATTGTCGGACGGCTGCCTGTGCTGCACGGTGCGCGGCGAACTTGTCGACACGCTGGCCGAACTGGTCGACCGGGTGCAGACCGGCCGCATCGCGTCGCTGTCGCGCGTCGTCATCGAGACGACCGGCCTTGCCGATCCGGCGCCCGTGCTCCAGTCGATCATGGCGCATCCGGTGCTCGTTCAGGCCTTCCGGCTGGACGGCGTGCTGACGCTGGTCGATGCGGTCAACGGCGCGGCCACGCTGGACGCCCATATGGAAGCGGTGAAGCAGGCGGCGGTCGCCGACCGCATCATCGTGTCGAAGCTGGATATGGTGCCGGACGAGGCGGTGCCGGCGGAGCTTCTGGCGCGGCTCAGCCGTCTCAATCCCTCCGCGCCCATCCTCGATGTCCGCAATGCAGGGCTTGCGGAGCTGTTCGGCTGCGGCCTCTACGACCCCGAAACCAAGATCGCCGATGTGCGCCGCTGGCTGGGCGAGGCGGGACATGATCATCACGATCATGATCACCATCATCATGATGATTGCGACCACGGCCATGCGCATCACCATCACGATTCGCGTATCCGCACTGACACGCTGGTTCATGACGGGCCGGTGCCGTTCGCTGCCATCGAGATGTTCCTCGACCTTCTGCGCTCAAGCCATGGCGAGAACCTTCTGCGCATGAAGGGCATCGTGGAACTGGCCGAAGACCCGTCGCGGCCGCTGGTGGTGCACGGCGTGCAGAAGATCCTGCATCCGCCGGCACGCCTGCCTGCCTGGCCGGACGAAAGGCGCGGGACGCGGCTGGTGCTGATCACGCTCGACATGCCGGGCGACTATGTGAAGCGTCTGTTCGCGGCGATCACCAACACGCCGCAGATCGACATGCCGGACCGCGCGGCACTCGAAGCCAATCCGCTGGCAATACCCGGCACCTGAAGCGCCGCATTCCCATCCGCAAGCTGGCACGAAACTTCAAGCTGTTGTTTCAGCTTGATTTTTAAGGCTTTTTTTGAGGCCGGCGCTCGGTTATCCGCCACGCTCGATGAGGAAGCGATGGCCGCCGTCAATTGCGGCGGTTTCGATGACGATGTGGCCGGCTTCGTTGCAGAAAGCGGGAATATCGAGAACGGCCAGCGGGTCGGTGGTTTCCAGCCACAGGCGCGCTCCGACTGGCAGACCCTGAAGGCGCTTGCGCGCCTTCAGCACCGGCAGGGGACAGTTGAGACCTTTCAGGTCATAGACATCCGTACTGTCGGCCAAGACGCCATCAGCCGCCGAACATGCCAAGCAGGCGCTTCTTCAGCTTCGCGGCGGCGCCGTCGTCAGTGGGAGCGCCGGACTGAGCCGCCTGGATCTCCAGTGCCTGTTGCGGTGTCTGCGCGGCAATTTCAGCAGCTTTTGCGGCAGCGGCGGTTTCCACCTTCTGCGCTTCGGCGGCCGCCTTTGCAGTGGCGACGGCTCTTGCCTTTTCTTCGGCGGCTTTCTTCTTCGCGTCCTGCTCGGCGTCGATGGCGGCCATGCGGCGGCCTTCCGCCGAATCGATGCGGCCCATGCGCTCGGTCTGGGTGATGGTCCCATCAGCGTTCAGGGATGGCGGCTCGACCGGCACGCGTTCGCCACGGGCGCGCTTGCGCGTCCATTCCGAGACGATGTGAGCTTCCTTGAGCCCACCGATGGTCGGCTTCGGCGCGGGGGTGGAGGATTTCAGTGCGCTGTTGAAGGCTGCCTCATAGGTGCTCTGGTAGCTGGTATAGGCGACCTTCAGCGAATCGGGCTGGGAGCTGGCCGGGCAGGCGCCGGTCGGGTTGAAGGGCTGGCCGTCGACGGGGAGCTGGTTGAACACATAGCGCCGCTCGCACACGTCCACCTTCGGCGGCACCTTGGTCAGCTCGAAATGGTCGTAGCCGACCTTCAGCATCTTCCAGAACTCGTAGTTCGGGTCGTTGCGGTAGCGGGCCATGTTGGCGGCGGTCATGCGGAAGGGGAAGGCCTGCACCTGAAATTCGGTCTGGCCGCCCTGGAAGGCGTCACGACCGAAGGCGTAGATCTCCTCGATCTGCTGGTCGGTCATCGAATAACAGCCGGCCGAGGAGCAGGCGCCATGGACCATCAGGTTGGACCCCGTGCGCCCGTTGGCTCGGTCATAGCTGTTCGGGTAGCCGATGTTGAAAGCAAGATGATATTGCGAGTTCGGCTTCATCTGCGACGGCCGCACCGTGTAGAAGCCTTCCGGCGCCTGACGGTCGCCCTCTGTGAACTTCGGCCCGAGCTTGCCCGACCATTTGCAGATGTCATAGCTGGCGATCAGGTCGTAGCGGCCGTTGGTCTTCTGCTTCCAGATTTCCAGCTTGCCTTCTTCCTTGAAGACGCGGGCCATGACCGGCGCGGTCTTGTTCATGCCCTTGGCCTTCATGGCCTGCTGGATCTTTGGCGGAAGCTGGCGGTTGGCGTGCTGGGGGGCGAAGTCACCGATGGAGGAATCGGTACAGCCGGCAAGCGCTATGGCGCCTCCAATGGCGCCGATGAGAAGTCCGGCCCTGGCGAATCTGGTCAGCATGGACACGCTCTTCGTCTTTCTGCATTGGCCTGCCTTCCGGCGGCCTGAACGTCAATACAGGCGGAAGAGAACATTTCGCGCCATTCTCTCACGAATGGCATGGCCGCTCAATTCCACCGGAAATGGCCCCTGCGATATGCAGATCGCGGGCCTTTTCCTCAATTTGCTATAAACTCGTTAACCTTGCGAAATCCTTACCACAAGCCACCACCGCACTCCTCATGCACGCAACAGCCTTCACGGTTGCGTTATTGCGGGATGCGGTGTCATCTTTATGGCGAAAATGCGGTGGTAGCCGCAACGATCAGAGGTTGCGGCCCATTGCCAGATATTTTTCGCGGCGCTGCTCGCGGAAATCGACGTTTCCTTCGCCGAATTCCTTCATGGTGCGCGCGATCAGGTCGCCGGTGGCGCTGATGACGGCTTCGGGGCCGCGATGGGCTCCGCCCAGAGGCTCGGGAATCACCGCATCGATGATCCTGAGATTGAGCAGGTCCTGCGCGGTGATCTTCATGTTGGTCGCCGCATCCTTCGAGCGCGTCGTGTCGCGCCACAGGATCGAGGCGGCTCCCTCCGGCGAGATCACCGAATAGATGGCGTGTTCCAGCATGTAGACCCGGTTGGCCGTCGCGATGGCGATCGCACCGCCCGATCCGCCTTCGCCGATGATGATGGAGATGGACGGCACCTTGAGGCCAAGGCCGGTCGAGGTCGAACGGGCGATGGCCTCGGCCTGGCCGCGTTCCTCGGCGCCGACGCCGGGATAGGCGCCCGCCGTATCGACCAGCGAGATGACGGGAATGCCGAAACGGTCGGCAAGCTCCATGATGCGCACCGCCTTGCGGTAGCCTTCAGGGCGGGCGGAGCCGAAATTGTGCTTCAGGCGGCTGGTCGTATCGGAGCCTTTTTCCTGACCGAGGATCGCCACCGGCTCGCCGCGGAAGCGGGCGAAGCCGCCGATAAGTGCCTGATCCTCGCCGAAGGTGCGGTCGCCGGCCAGCGGGGTGAAGTCGGTGAACAGGCCGCGCACATACTCCAGACAGTGCGGACGGTCGGGATGGCGCGCCACCTGCACCTTCTGCCATGGCGTCAGGGCCTTGTAGAGGTCGCGCAGCGCGTCGCGGGAGCGCTTTTCAAGCCGTGCGATCTCATCGGCAACATCCACGGACTCGCCGCCTTCAGCGAGCTTTTTCAGTTCCAGGATCTTGCCTTCGAGATCGGCAACCGGTTTTTCGAAGTCGAGATAATTGTACATTCGTGATCGGACCAGTGCGCCGGAAATGGCGTTGATTGATGCCTGCGCAACCCTGAACAGAAGGTTATCAGACGCGAAATGTCGCCCTCACATAACGATATGAGGCCTAGTCGGCAAGCGGATGGTGGTCATTGACAAGGCGCATAAGCCGCTCTTCCAGAACATGGGTGTAAATCTGGGTGGTGGAGATGTCTGCATGGCCGAGAAGCTGCTGGACAGCTCTCAGATCCGCACCGTTCTGAAGCAGATGGCTGGCGAAAGCATGGCGAAGCACGTGAGGCGATATTTTTTCGGCTGAAATGCCGGCCCGGGCGGCCAGCGCCTTGAGATCGCGGGCGAAGACCTGCCGGGCCAGATAGCCGCTTTCGGATGCTGCCGGGAACAGGAACGGGTTTTCAGCGAAGGCCGGAATTTTGTTGCGTGCGGCGAGCCATGCCTGCATGGCCGCCCGCGCCTTGGGTGAAAGCGGCACCATGCGTTCCTTGTTGCCCTTGCCCCGGACCACGAAGAAGCGCTCGTCCCGCAAGGCCACCGCAACCGGCAGACCGACCAGCTCGCTCACGCGCAGGCCCGTCGCATAAAGCACCTCGACCAGCGCATGCAGGCGCTGGGTGGCAACCGCGCCGCCGCCGGCGCGCAAAGGGGTAACCGCGTCGCCACCGGCGAGTGCCGGATCGGCGGCTTCCAGCGCGGCGCGGTCGAGCAGGCGGCCGGTCTCGGCCTCGCTCATGATCTTCGGCAGCGTGGCCGCTTTCTTCGGGCTGTCCAGCGTGCCGGTGGGGTCGTCATCGCGCAGACCTTCGGCATAGAGGAAGGCGAAGAACTGGCGCAGCGCCGAAAGCCTGCGGGCCTGCGAGGAGGCCGCGAAGCCGCGCGCGGCAACGCCGTCCAGATAGCTGCGCAAGGCTGCCGTGTCGGCCCGCGCCAGCCCGCTTGTGATGATCTCGGAAGCATCTTCGAGGTCGCGGCGGTAGGACTCCAGCGTGTTCAGAGCCGCCCCGCGTTCGGCGCTCATCATTTCGAGGAAAGCCTCAATGCGGGCCGCATCCTTCATGGCTTTTGCGGGTTTAGCTTTTCGGCCGGAATGCGCACGCTGAGCTCCGCCTGCTTCGGCTCCACGAACATCACCAGCGCCACCATGGCGCCGTAAACGATGCCGGCCAGAACGGCGAGCGTGACAATGAAGCGGAAGAGTGTCGGCATGAATTTTCGCTGGTTCTTTCTCGCCGGCCCGGATTTGTTTCCTTATGAGGCGGTGTTGCGGCCATTTCAAGGGCATGCAGATGGCACCGCTGCTTGACGCAACACGCCTTTTCATGTGGATACGCCACGATGACCCAACAGCAGGCACCCGAATTGCAGCATGGCCGCGCCGCCCTCCTCGACAGGCTGGGCAAACGCTGCATCGTGCTTGTCGGCTTGATGGGGGCCGGCAAGACCTCGATCGGGCGCAAGGTGGCGGCGGCGCTCGGACTGCCTTTCGTCGACAGCGATCTCGAAATCGAGGATGTGTCGCGCATGAGCATCCCGGAACTGTTCGAAGCCTATGGCGAGCCGGAATTCAGGGCGCTTGAACAGCGTGTCATTGCCCGCATTCTCGAAGGGGGGCCGAAGGTGCTGTCAACCGGCGGCGGCGCCTATATGAACGAGCAGACGCGCGCGGCCATCGCCAGCCATGGCGTGTCGGTCTGGCTCAAAGCCGATCTGGATCTGCTCATGGAGCGGGTGGCGAAGAAGCAGAACCGGCCGCTCCTGCGCGATCCCGATCCGCGCGGCGTTCTTCGCCGGCTGATGGATGAGCGCTATCCGGTCTATGCCCTGGCCGACGCGACGGTGGTGACGCGCGACGAGACCAAGGAGGTGATCGCCGCCGAGGTGATCGAGGCGATCAGCCGCCATATGGAACTTTCCGGCGAGGTGAACAAGTGAGCGAAGACGTAAAGGTCGAGGTCGGGCTTGGCGAGCGGGCCTATGACATATTGATCGGGCCGGGGCTGATCGCGCGTGCCGGCGAAGAGATCAGCAGGCGGCTGCCCGGCGTTCGCGTCGCCATCGTCACCGACGAGAATGTCGCGGCCACCCATCTCGAAACGCTGAAGGCGGGTCTCGATGAAGGCGGTATCGCGTCTTCCTCCGTGGTGCTGCCGGCCGGCGAAAAGACCAAGAATTTTACGGCGCTTCAGGAAGTCGTCGATGCGGTTCTGGCCGCAAGGCTGGAGCGCGGCGATGCGGTGATCGCTTTCGGCGGCGGCGTTATCGGCGACCTTTCCGGCTTTGCGGCCGGCATCGTGCGGCGCGGTATGCATTTCGTGCAGATGCCGACCTCGCTGCTGGCGCAGGTCGACTCTTCCGTCGGCGGCAAGACGGGCATCAACAGCGCGCGCGGCAAGAACCTCATCGGTGTCTTCCACCAGCCTAAGCTGGTGCTGGCCGATACCGCCGTGCTCGACACGCTGCCGGTGCGCGAGTTCCGCGCCGGCTATGCCGAGGTCGCCAAATACGGACTGATCGACAGGCCTGATTTCTTCGCCTGGCTGGAGAAGAACTGGCAGGAGGTTTTTGCAGGCGGGCCGGCCCGCATTGAGGCGATCGCGCAATCCTGCCGTGCCAAGGCCGACGTGGTGGCGCGCGACGAGTTCGAGACCGGCGACCGGGCGCTGCTCAATCTCGGCCACACCTTTGGTCATGCGCTGGAGGCGGCGGTCGCCTATGACGGCGCCCGCCTTGTGCATGGCGAAGGCGTCGCCATTGGCATGGCGCTGGCGCATCGGTTCTCGGCGCGCCTGAACCTTGCCAGCCCCGACGACGCGGCGCGCGTCGAGGCGCATCTGAAGGCTGTCGGCCTGCCATGGCGCATGGCCGACGTTCCGGGTGGACTGCCCGATGCGGATACCCTGCTTTCCTTCATCGCGCAGGACAAGAAGGTCAGCCGCGGTGCGCTCACATTCATTCTCACCCGCGGCATCGGCCAGTCCTTTATCGCCCGCGACGTGCCGACTTCGGAGGTGCTGGCCTTCCTGAAGGAGAACCATCCCGGATGACGCAGGCCGGCTGGATCGTTGCCCTTGTGCTGGCGGTACTCGGTGCCGCGGCATTTCTGCTGCGCCACAGGCTGGCCGAAGCCATGGGCTATGTCCGCGCCGGAGATAATGGCGGCGAGGAACTGCAGCGCGGCAACGGAACGCGCGCCGACCGGCAGTGGCTGGGCGAACGCTTCGAACTGGATGAACTCGAAGTCTCGGACGTGATGGTCCACCGCATGAATATGCGCTCGCTCAATGCGGACAACACGCCCGAGGTGATCGTGCGGGAAATCCTGCAGAGCCAGAATACGCGCATGCCCTTATGGCGCGGTTCGCTGGACAATATCGTTGGCGTGCTGCACGCCAAGGACGTGTTGCGTGCGCTCGATGAAGCCGGCAACGACCTTGCGCGCGTCGACCTTATGAAGTTCGCCGAAAAGCCGTGGTTCGTTCCCGACACCACGACCTTGCAGGAGCAGCTCAACGCCTTTCTGCGCCGCAAGGCGCATTTCGCCATCGTGGTGGACGAGTATGGCGAGGTCGAGGGGCTGGTGACGCTGGGCGACATCATCGAGGAGATCGTCGGCGAGATCGCGGATGAAACCGACATCGATCTGGCCGGCGTCAAGAAGGAAGCCGACGGGTCGGTGGTGGTGGACGGCACCGTGCCGATCCGCGATCTCAACCGCGCGCTCGACTGGGACCTTCCTGATGAGGAGGCGACGACCATCGCCGGGCTCGTCATCCACGAAACGCAGTCGATTCCGGAAGAGAAGCAGGCCTTCACCTTCCACGGCAAGCGCTTCGTGGTGATGAAACGCGACAAGAACCGCATCGCGCGGCTCAGGATCAGGCCGGTTGATGAAGCGCAGGCTCTGATCGCCGTTCCGCCTGCTCCCGCACCCCGCCAGTAGGGCCGCCAGTAGGCCCGCCAGTAGGCCCGCCATCAGGATTGGCCGCTGCACCAACGGTTCAGCGCCGCAGGCTTGCGGACATGGGGGACGCGCGCCTGTAGCATCCGGCCCGATGGCCATGGGAGTGTGCTTTGGGATTGTTTGACGGACTTTCGGCTTTCCGCCCACGCCGGCCGATGCGCAGGGGCACGTGCAGGAGAATCTGCTTGCCGCCCTCATCGGGCGCATCGCGGCTACGGAAGCGGATTCGATCGGACTGCTCGGCAGCACGGGCGGCTATGCCTATCTCAGGCCTTCGGAGCGGCAGCGCGCGGTTCGTGTCGCGGTCGAATGTCTGGGTGGCAAGCGTCCTCTTTTTGTCGGGGTGGGTGCGCTGCGGACCGACGACGCGCAGGCGCTGGCACTGGCTGCCCGCAAAGCGGGCGCCGACGGGTTGCTGGTCGCGCCCATGTCCTACACGCCGCTGACAGAGGAAGAGGTTTTTCAGCACGTGGTGGCGGTGGCTGAGGCCGGCGAACTGCCCCTGTGCATCTACAACAATCCCGGCACCACGAAATTCACCTTCAGCGAAGACCTCATCGCGCGGCTGGCGAAGGTGCCGCACATCGTGGCCGTCAAGATGCCCTTGCCGGCCGACGGCGGCTTTGCCGGAGAGCTTGTACGCCTGCGGGCCCGCCTGCCGCAGGATTTCACGATCGGTTACAGCGGCGACTGGGGTGCCGCCGATGCCCTGCTTGCAGGCTGTGATGCATGGTTCAGCGTCATTGCCGGGCTGCTGCCCGCGCCTGCACTGGCGCTGATGCGTGCGGCTCAGGCGCGGAATGAGGCCGAAGTTCGCCGGATCGATACAAGGTTCCGGCCGCTATGGGCGCTGTTTCAGGAATTCGGCAGCTTTCGCGTCATGTATGCGGTGGCCGACAGCCTCGGCCTTTACAATCTGGCTCCGCCGCGCCCGATCCTTCCGCTTTCGGGCGAGGCCCGGACAAGGGTGGAAGCAGCGCTGGAGGCGCTCGGAGCGCCATAGTTTCCGGGCAAGCTACCAGCGGGTTTTTTCGCCCGGTGCCGCAGGCTCCACGGCCAGCGCATGAAGGCCGCCGGCGATCTCGTCGGCCAGCGCCTCGTTGACGGCCCGGTGGCGTTCGATCCGGTTCATGCCGGCGAAGGCGGGCGAGACGATGCGCACGCGAAAATGCGTTTCGCCGGTGCCGTCGAAGGTGGCATGATGGTCGGAATCATGGTGGTGATGACCGGCATGGAGATGACTTTCGTTGATGACGACAAGCCGCTCGGGCGCGAAAGCGCCCGTCAGCTTCTTCTCGATCCGATCCTGTCTGGACATCCACGCGGCTCCTTACCATATGGGCTCTGCTTTCCGGGATATGGCTGCCCGCCGCGGGAATTTCCAGCGCGGACATCATTGCCACAGAATGCGCAAAATCGCGCGTGATCAGCCCTCCCGACGGGTTAGGGACACGAAAGCGTAAATGTCAATTCTTGTTTCGCGGCGGCGAAGGCCCCATAGAACGGTCAAATGAAAGCGTATCCCAAATATTTCGACAAGATTCGCATCCGCCGCGAGAAGGATGCGGAGGCCAAGACCACGACGCCCGTGTGCCAGTGGGACGGCTGCTGCGAGCCCGGCACCCATCGCGCGCCGGTGGGGCGGATGCGCGAAGGCGAGTATTTCCGCTTCTGCTTCGACCATGTGCGCGAGTACAACAAGGGCTTCAACTATTTTTCCGGCGTGTCGGACTCCGAGGTCGCCCGTTTCCAGAAGGAAGCGATGACCGGCCATCGTCCGACATGGAAGATGGGCGTCAACAGCTCGGCCCGTTCGGCGCCGGATTTCGCGCAGGCCCGGTCGGGACGCGCCGGCTATTACAACCGCGTGCGCGATCCCTTCAACATGTTCGGGACCGATCCGAACAATCCGCCGCGTCAGCGCAAGGCGCGGCCGCTGGAAACCAAGGCGCTGGAGACTCTGGGACTGACGCCGCAGGCGACCGCCACGGACATCAAGACCCGCTATAAGGAACTGGTCAAACGCCATCACCCCGACGCGAACGGCGGCGATCGGGGATCGGAAGACAGGTTCAGGGACGTTTTGCAGGCTTACCGGGTGCTCAAGCAGGCAGGCCTGTGCTGATAAGTGACAGGGCCAGAGCGCTTTTCCAACTTTCATCCGGCCGGAAAAGGCTTTAAGACCGCCCCGGACAAACCATCATAACCGGCGAAATATAGTTTTTTCGCCTGCGGAGACGTTGGAAGCATCATGAACAAGGTGGATCGAGACATCGCCAACCTGCCGGATACGACGGTTTCGGTGAAGGACACTTTCGGTTTTGAATCGAAAATGGTCGTGCCGGCCTATGCCGAGACGAGCGAACATGTACCGGAAGTCGATCCCGACTACCTTTTCGACAGGAACACCACCCTCGCCATTCTGGCAGGCTTTGCCTATAACCGCCGTGTCATGGTTTCGGGCTATCACGGCACCGGCAAGTCGACCCATATCGAGCAGGTCGCAGCTCGCCTCAACTGGCCCTGCGTGCGTGTCAACCTCGACAGCCATGTCAGCCGTATCGATCTGGTCGGCAAGGACGCCATCGTCCTGCAGGACGGCAAGCAGGTTACGGAATTCCGGGACGGCATCCTGCCTTGGGCCTATCAGCGCAACGTGGCGCTCTGCTTCGACGAATATGATGCCGGCCGTCCCGACGTGATGTTCGTGATCCAGCGCGTGCTGGAATCGTCCGGCCGCCTGACCCTGCTGGACCAGAGCCGCGTCATCCGTCCGCACGCCGCTTTCCGCCTGTTTGCAACGGCCAACACGGTTGGTCTCGGCGACACCACGGGTCTCTATCACGGCACCCAGCAGATCAACCAGGCGCAGATGGACCGCTGGTCCATCGTCACCACGCTGAACTATCTGCCGCACGACAACGAGGTGAACATCGTCGTCGCCAAGGCCAAGCACTATCGCGACGAGAAGGGCCGCGAGATCGTCAACAAGATGGTGCGTGTCGCCGACATGACGCGCTCGGCCTTCATCAATGGCGATCTCTCTACGGTCATGAGCCCGCGCACGGTGATCACCTGGGCCGAAAACGCCGAGATTTTCGAGGATGTGGGCATGGCCTTCCGCCTGACCTTCCTCAACAAGTGCGACGAGCTGGAGCGTTCGGTGGTGGCTGAATTCTACCAGCGCGTGTTCGGCGAGGATCTGCCGGAGAGCGCGGCGAACGTCGTTCTGGGGTGAGGATCGGGAGGACGGCGTGACCTATCAGGGCGGGTGCCATTGCGGTAAGGTGCGGTTCAGCGTCGAGGTCGACCTGTCGGGCCCCATCACCTGCAATTGCTCCTACTGCTCCAAACGGGGCAGCATCCTTGCCTTCACGCCGGCCGACAGCTTCTCGCTGGAAAGCGGTGCGGCTGATCTCACCGGCTACCGGTTCAATTCGAAAACCATCGAGCATCTGTTCTGTAGCGCCTGCGGCATGGAATCCTTTGCGCGCGGCCAGATGCCGGATGGCAGGAAGATGGTGGCGGTCAATGTCCGCTGCCTCGACGGTGTCGACCTCGATGCGCTTCAGCCGCATCAGGTCGATGGCCGCTCGCGCTGACAGGCGACAGGATCATGGCAGGCCCCGGCGACAACACACGAAACAAACCAAAGGCAGGCGCTGAGACCGATGGTTTCAAGCGCGCCATGACGGTTTGCATGCGCGCCATTTCCAATGACAGGGAAATGGAAATCTCCTTCGCCAAGGACAAGCCGGCGATGGCCGGCAACCGGGCAAGGCTTCCCGAACTGCCGAAGAAGCCGACGCTGGCCGACATCGCGGTCACCCGTGGCATCGGCGATTCCATGGCTCTGCGGCGCGCCTGTCACGATCAGCGCATCCACACAAGGCTGGCGCCCGAGGGCAAGCAGGCCCGCGCCATTTACGACGCGGTCGAGCAGGCCCGTGTCGAAGCGATCGGCGCGCGCGCCATGGCAGGCGTTGCCGGCAATCTCGACGCCATGCTGGAAGACAAATACGCCAAGGCCAATCTGGCCGAGGTGCGCGACCGGGAAGAGGCGCCGCTCGAGGAAGCCGTCGCCCTTCTGGTGCGCGAACGCCTGACCGGCCAGAAGGTACCGCCGAGCGCCGAACGTCTGGTCGATCTGTGGCGCGGCTGGATCGAGGAAAAGGCCAGCGCCGAGATTGACGGGCTGGATGGCAAGCTGGAGGACCAGCAGGCTTTCGGCCGCATCGTGCGCGACATGCTCGCCTCCATGAACATGGCCGAGGAGTTCGAGGAAGAAGAAGAGACCGAGGACTCCGAGGACGATCAGGAAGAGGAGCCGCAGGGCGGCGACGATTCCGAGGATGGCGGCGAGGAGGATTCCGGCTCGGAGGATGCGCAGGCCGAGGAAGCGGCTGCCTCCGAGGACGATGATTCACAGGCCGAGGCGGAAGCTGACGACGCCATGTCGGAAGACCTTTCCGATGATGACGACGCCGATGCCGACAATCCCGGCGAGGCGCGGCGCGGCGAAAACCCCTTCTCCAATCTGGCGAAGGAGATGGACTACAAGGTCTATACGACCCAGTTCGATGAGACCGTCGGGGCTGAGGAACTGTGCGAGGAGGAAGAGCTCGATCGCCTGCGCGCTTTCCTCGACAAGCAGCTCGCCAATCTGCAGGGCGTGGTCGGCCGGCTCGCCAACCGCCTCCAGCGCCGCCTGATGGCGCAGCAGAACCGGTCGTGGGACTTCGATCTGGAGGAAGGCTATCTCGATCCGGCGCGTCTGGTGCGCGTGGTGATCGATCCGATGCAGGCGCTGTCCTTCAAGCAGGAGCGTGACACCAAATTCCGCGACACGGTGGTGACGCTGGTGCTCGACAATTCCGGCTCGATGCGCGGCCGTCCGATCACGGTTGCCGCAACCTGCGCTGATATTCTGGCGCGCACGCTGGAGCGCTGCGGCGTTTCGGTGGAAATCCTCGGCTTCACCACCCGCGCTTGGAAGGGCGGGCAGGCGCGCGAGAAGTGGCTGAAGGATGGCAAGCCCGCCAATCCCGGCCGCCTCAACGATCTGCGCCACATTGTCTACAAGTCCGCCGATGCGCCGTGGCGGCGCGCGCGCCGCAATCTCGGCCTGATGATGCGCGAAGGCCTGCTCAAGGAAAACATCGACGGCGAGGCGTTGTTGTGGGCGCATCAGCGGCTGATGGCCCGGCCAGAGCAGCGCAAGATCATGATGATGATCTCGGACGGCGCGCCGGTCGACGACTCCACGCTCTCGGTCAATCCCGGCAACTATCTGGAACGGCATCTGCGCGGCGTCATTGATCTGATCGAGACGCGCTCGCCGGTCGAGCTTCTGGCCATCGGCATCGGCCATGACGTCACCCGCTATTACCGCCGTGCCGTCACCATCGTCGATGCCGAGGAACTGGCCGGCGCCATGACCGAGCAGCTCGCCTCGCTGTTCGAGGAAGAAAGCTCCCACGGACGCGGATCGCGACGGGCATCCTGATGCCCGCCAGCGCGGCTGGAGCATTTCCGCTTTTCCCGCAACCGCGGCAAGGCTCCGGTGATCTCGCCGGCAGAAGTTTCGCTGCGCGCTTTCGCCGGAATTTTTCCATGAATCTGTGGCGTGGACTGCTGTTCGCGTTTGTCTGCCTGCTGGCATTCCCCGCCTTTGCCGAGCCGGCGCCCGTTCAGCAGGCCGAGGTGTCGTCCCGCCAGATCGGCTATTTCCATATCGGACGCAGCGCGCAACGCTTCGGCCAGCTGGAGTTCGTCGGCGGACTGGAAATGTCCTCGCCGGCGCGCGACTTCGGCGGCATCTCGTCCATGCGCTTCCTGACCCCCGGCCGCGATTTCATCGCCGTCTCCGATGTCGGCGTCTGGCTGTTCGGGCGGATCGCGCGCGACGAGGCAGGCCGGCCTGCAGGCATCGAGCAGATGCGCCTGCAACAGATGGTCGATGCGACCGGCAACGCTGTCGTCGACAAGTGGGACGTGGATGCCGAAGGGCTTTCGGTGAAGAATGGCGAGGTTTTTGTCGGCTTCGAACGGCGGCACCGCATCAGCCGTTTTGGCCTCGATCCGGAGGGCATGAAGGCGGCCATCGGCAATGTCGATTTTCTCGTACCGGCCCATGAGCTGCGGCAGAACCGCGGCTTCGAGACTGTTACCCACGCGCCGGAGGACGGGCCGCTCGCAGGGGCGCTGGTGGTGGTCACCGAAAAGAGCATCGACCGTCAGGGCAACATCTTTGCCGCGGTGACCGAAGGGCCGCGCAAAGGCATCTTCACCGTGCGCCGTTATGACGGTTTCGACATCACCGATGGCGCTTTCCTGCCCGGCGGCGATCTGCTGTTGCTGGAGCGCAGCTATACGCTCATGGGCGGTGTGCGCATGCGGCTGCGCCGCATTGCCGGCGACAGCATCGGCAAGGGCGCGCTGGTCGACGGGCCGGTGCTGCTGCAGGCCGACATGACCTTTCAGATCGACAATATGGAAGCGCTCGATGTGTGGCGGCGCGAGGACGGCGCCACCATGATCTCGATGATGTCGGACGACAATTACTCGATCCTGCAGCGCAATCTTTATCTGGAATTCGTGCTGCACGATGACTGACGTACAGATCTGTCAGATCACGTTGAGCTCGCGGAACACGCGGCCTTCCACGATCCGCTCATAGGAAAACGCCCGGCAGTCGATGGTGCGATATTGGCCATGCACGATCAGTTCGGCCAACGCCTTGCCGGCGGCAGGCGCCTGCTGCAAGCCATGCCCGGAAAAGCCGTTGGCGAAGATGAAGTTCGCCACCTGCGGGTGCGGGCCGATCACGGCGTTCTGGTCGAGCACGTTGTAATCGTAGTGGCCGACCCAGGCGCGCGTCATCCTGATCGCCTCGAAGGCGGGAATGCGGGTGGCCAGCACCGGCCAGATCTCATTCTCGAACAGGCTCCAGTCCGGCTCGAAATCGGTGGGGTCGGCCGCCTGTTCGCCGGCCTCGTCCTCGGCCCCGCCTGTGATGTAGACCGAGCCTTCCGGGCGCACATAGATGCCGGAGGGGTCGACCAGAAGCGGCATGTCCTCATAGCGCTCGCGCGCCTCGAACACGAAAACGTTGCGCTTGCGCGGCTCGACCGGCAGTTCGATGCCGGCAAGCGCCGCCACCTGGCCGGCGTTCGGACCTGCCGCGTTCACCACAAGTCCGGCCTCCAGCGTCTCGCCAGTGTCGAGCGTGACCGAGGCGATCCTGTCGCCCTGCCGGTCGATGGCCGTGACCGAGGCGGTGACAAGATCGACCTGCATGCTGCGCAGCGCCTTGCGGAAGAGGTGCAGATAGGCATGCGCGTCGAACCAGCCCTCGCCGCTCACGCCATAAGCGCCGGCGGCCACCCCCTCGCCCGACAGCCACGGGAACCGCTTCACCAGCGCGGCGGCATCCTCCAGCACGATGTCGGCGCCTTCGGCCGCCTGCACCGCATGATTGGCCCGCAGGACCGGCAGCCCCTCCTCCGTCGCCAGAATGAGATAGCCGCCTTCGCGAAAACCGATATCGGCCTCGTCGCCGAACTCCTGCTTCAGCCGGCGGAACAGGTCGAGGGTAAAGCGCGACAGGCGGATGTTTTCAGGTTGCGAAAACTGCTGGCGGATGGAGGCCGCCGAAAGCGTCGTGGCCGAATGGGTGAAATTCGGATCGCGTTCGATCACGGCGAGCGATCCCGAAAAGCCTTCCTTGCGCAGATAGTAGGCGAGCGACGCACCCATGATTGCGCCGCCGATGATGACGATGTCGTATTTCGCCATGATGCGATTCCCGATTTTCCTGTTCCGGTCACGATGGCTGTGGCCATCCTGCGCGCATTGCCCAACAACGCGTCTCTGATCTGATATCCGGGCGATGCCGGATGCGTTTTGTCTGGCCGAAAAAAGGTCTTGCCGCAAGCTCTTGCAAGGGCCAGCCTGCCGGGTCACAAAGGCCAGATGACCGATATGCAGAACCGCCCCCGTCGCTCCGTGCTTTATGTCCCTGCCGTCAACGACAAGGCGCTGGCCAAAATCGGGCAGTTGCCCTGCGATGCGATCGTGGTGGATCTGGAAGATTCGGTTTCGCCGGACCAGAAGGTGGCGGCGCGGCGGAAGCTGGCCGGCATTTTCGCCGCCCGTCCGCAGCACGCTCAGATGGTGGTGCGCATCAATGCGCTGTCCAGCGAATGGGGCGAGGATGATCTCGCGGCGGTCGTTGCCTGTAAACCGGATGCCATCCTGCTGCCCAAGGTCGATACGGCGCGCGACGTGCTGGAAGCAAACGACCGTCTGGACGAACTCGACGAGGATGCCGCCATCGCCCTGTGGGCGATGATCGAGACGCCCCGGGGGCTGATGAACAGCGGCGCCATCGCCGAGCTCGGGCGCGATCCCGCCTCGCGGCTTTCCTGCTTCGTGATCGGAACCAACGACATCGCCAAGGAAACCGGCGTCTCGCTTAAGCCCGACCGGCGTTATGTGATGCCGTGGCTGATGCAGATATTGCTCGCCGCGCGTGCCGGCGGGCTCGATATGCTCGATGGCGTCTACAATGATTTCCGTGATGCCGAAGGATTTCTCCGGGAATGCGCGGAAGGGGCCAGCATGGGCTTCGACGGCAAGACGCTGATCCACCCTTCCCAGATCGAGGCCGCCAATGCTGCCTTTTCGCCTGAGCCTTCCGCCCTTGCCGCGGCACAGGCCATTGTCGATGCCTTCGCGCATCCCGAAAACCGGGACAAGGGCGTGATCGCTCTTGACGGGCGCATGGTGGAGCGCCTGCATCTGGCGCAGGCCGAAAAACTGCTGGCGAAAGCGGCCGCCATCGCTGCATGATGGCGCCTCCGTTTCTCACAGGAAGATACGATGCGACTCTACCGTTTTCTGACCGCCGTCGATGACGCCACCTTCTGCCACAAGGTGACGGCTGCCCTGAACAAGGGCTGGCATCTCTACGGCTCGCCCACCTATGCCTATGACAAAAAAGAAAAGGTCATGCGCTGCGGGCAGGCGGTGGTGAAGGATGTCGAGGGGCAGGAGTATGAGCCCGGCGAAACGAAGCTCAGCGACTGGTAAAGGGCCCGGAGCAGCGGGCGTTCTGACGAATGCTGCTCTGGTCTCGTTCTTTGCCGTATTTATGCGACGTCAGACGATTTGGTCTGACTGCAACATGATCTAAACACCCAGCCGGGTTTTGGGCGCCTCATATTGCGCGGAATAGGTATCCGCCATCGCCTCTTCGCGGCTTGAGGACAGGTCCTCGAACGGGATCGGCCGATCGAACTGGCTGATGGTGAAATCCCACTTTATCCCGCCGATCCGGTTGTAGAAGCGCGTGCCGTCCGGCGTCCGGGTCTTGAGAATGTCGCCGCCCAGCATATCCTGCGCCACAAGTGCGGTGACGCTGCACTGGCCTGTGGCCGGATTATCCGCTCGCCACCGGCTGTAAGTCTCCGCGCTCCATGCCGCCATGAGCCTTGCATATAGTTCCAGTGGTATGATTTCGCTGCCTTTCGTCATTCCGACGACGCTTCGATGCGCTCCATGTCGTCGTCGGAAAGGCCGAAATGGTGGCCGATCTCGTGGATCAGCACATGGGTGACGATGTCGCTCAGCGTTTCCTCGTTCTCGGCCCAGTAATCGAGGATGGCGCGCCGGTAGAGGGTGACGCGGTTCGGCCCCTCGCCCGTGGCGGGGTTCCAGCGTTCGGCGATACCGCGTCCCTCGAACAGGCCGAGCAGATCGAAAGGCGTTTCCAGCGCCAGATCGTCCATGATCTCGTCGGTCGGGAATTCCGCCACCTGGATGATGATCTCGCCGGTCAGCGTGCGGAATTCCTCGGGCAGATGCGCATAGGCCTCCAGCGCCAGCATCTCCATTTCCTCCAGCGAGGGGGAGAGTTCTCCGTGCCAGGTGCGTGTCTTGTAGATGCGGGCCATGCTTCGTCCTTCTTTCCCGCGGCATATAGGCTTTTGCGCGCGGCTGGGCAAACGCTGATGCACAGGCAGGGTCTTTCGAAGGAATAAATTCTTATCTTGTCTGCTTGACTCCTGAGTTCGGCTCTGGAATCTATAAGAACATAACAGGAACAAATAAGAGAGATCGACCGCCATGGCGAATCGCGCCGTGGCGCGGGACGCCGTTTTTGCCCTGCGCCGGGAAATTGCGAGAATTGAAGGCGCGCTGCCGCAGCGCCTTGAAGTGCCTGTGGGAGCGGAAGGCGAAGGGGAGGCCCCGCGCCTGCCCATCGGCGTCGGCAGTCTCGACAGGCTGCTCGGCGGCGGGCTCATGCGGGCGGCGCTGACCGAGATCCATGGTCGTGAAACGCGCGATGCCGGTGCGGTCGCCGGTTTTGCGCTGGCTCTGGCCGGTCTGCTGCTGGGGCAGGCGAAGGAACCGGGCCTCGTGCTGTGGGTCGGCATGTCGGGTGTGTTGCATGAGGCCGGCCTTCCCCATGTCGTGGGCGCGCAGGCGCTGTCAGGTCTTGCGCCGGAGCGGCTTCTGCTGGCGCAGGCACCGAAGCTTGCCGATGCGCTGTGGGTGGCGGAGGAGGCAATTCCGCTGCAGAAGCTGGCCGCCGTGGTGGTGGAAGTGCACGGCAACCCCGAAAGGCTCGACCTCACCGCCACGCGCCGCCTGCATCGCCGCGCGCAGGCGGCCGGCCGGCCGGTGCTGCTCCTGCGTCAGGCGGCACGGCCTGAAGCCACCGCAGCTCCCGTGCGCCTTGTCGTCTCGCCGGCATCGTCCGGCATGCGCAGCACGCTTGCCGGCCCGCTCGAAGGCTCCATCGGCCTGCCTGCCTTCGCCGTCTCGCTCGACAAATCCCCTGCCGTCCTGCCGGGCCTGTTCACACTGGAGTGGAATTCCGATGCTTGCCGTTTCACCGAAAGAGCAAATCCGCAAATCGGAACAGCGGATCCTGTCGCTGTGGTTTCCCTATCTGGCCGCGGAGCGGGTGCTGCGCCGGCGTCTGGGCAGGTCGTGGCGTTCCGCACACAAGGCGCATCCACCGCTGGTGCTGAGCCTGCAGCGTCACAACACGGTGCAGGTCGCGGCCCTCGACGCACGGGCTGAGGCGCTGGGCCTGAAGCGCGGCATGGGCCTTGCCGATGCGCGGGCCATGCATCCGGCCCTCGATGTGGTCGAAGCCGATCCGGCAGGCGAGCGCCGCCTGCTGGAAGCGCTTGCCGACTGGTGTGACCGCTACACGCCGCTGGTGGCGCTGGACGGCGAGAACGGGCTGTTTCTCGACGTCACCGGCTGCACCGCGCTGTTCGGCGGGGAGAAGCCGATGCTGGAGATGGTGCTGGCGCAATTCTTCGATCAGGGTTTTGACGTGCGTGCCGGCCTTGCCTCGACGCCCGGGGCCGCATGGGCGGCGGCGCGGTTTCAGGGAAGGCTGGTGGTCGCACCGGGTGCCGAGACAGACCTGCTGGCACGGCTGCCGCCGCAGGCGCTGCGCCTTGACGCACAGCTCTGCACGGGGCTCGACAGTGTCGGCCTGCGCAGCATTGGCGAGATCATAGCCGCACCGCGCGCGCCGCTTGCCCGCCGCTTCGGCCGGCACCTGATGCTGCGTCTCGATCAGGCGCTTGGCCGCGTCGACGAGGCGGTGTCGCCGCGCCTGCCGGTGCCGGCGCTGGTCGTGGAGCGGCAACTGGCCGAGCCGGTCGTGCTTACCGAGGACATCGAGCGGCTGGTGCAGATACTGGCCCTGTCGCTGAAAGGCGATCTGGAGCGGCGCGGCGAGGGTGCGCGGCAGCTTGGCCTGTCGCTGTTCAGGGTCGATGGCGCGGTCAGCCGCATCGCTGTTGCCGCATCGCTGCCGCTGCGCGACCCGGACAGGATTCACAAGCTGTTTCGCGAAAGGCTGGCCGCCGCCGGCGGCGATTTCGACGCCGGTTACGGCTTCGATCTCGTGCGCCTTGCCGCCTTTTCGACCGCGCCTTTCGACATGCGCCAGACGGATCTTTCCGGTGAGGCCGGCACGGGGGAGGAGGATCTCGCCCTGTTCGCGGACCGCGTGCGGGCAAGGCTGGGGCGCGGGGCCGTGATGCAGCCGGTGGCGGTCGGGAGCCATGTTCCCGAACGGGCCGTCGCCCTGCAACCCTTTGCCGGGAAGCTTCCCGAGGCCGGCACCGCAGGCGTGTCTCGGCCCGCGCTGCTGGAGCGGCCGGTGCGCCTGTTCGGCCGGCCCGAGCCGGTCGAGGTGCCGGCCACCGAATTGCCGGAAGGCCCGCCGATGCGGTTCCGCTGGCGGCGTGCCCTGCACAGCGTGGTGCGCGCCGAAGGGCCGGAGCGCATCGCCCCCGAATGGTGGCGCAATGGCGAAGAGGTGCCGGAGCGCGATTATTACCGCGTCGAGGACAGCGAAGGCCGCCGCTACTGGCTCTATCGGCTCGGCCATCATGAAGCCGGCCAGCCGCCGCCGCGCTGGTTCATGCACGGGCTGTTCGCATGAACGCTTCTGCTGCCGGAAGCGGCGTGCCCGCCTATATCGAGTTCGGCGTGCAGTCGAATTTCTCGCTGCTGCGCGGGGCCTCGCGGCCGGAAGAGCTTGTGGTGACGGCCTGCGCGCTGGGCCATGCCGGCATGGGACTGGCGGATCGCAACACGGTGTCGGGTGTGGTGCGGGCGTGGAGCCAGTCGAAGGCGATCCGGTTTTCGGAAAAAGGCGAAGCGCATGTGCTGCCCTATCATCCCGGCTGCCGGCTGGCCTTCGCCGATGACACGCCCGACGTGCTCGCCTATCCGCAGAACCGCAGGGGCTGGGGGCATCTGTGCCGGCTGCTGACGACAGGCAATCTGCGCGAGGGAAGCGAAAAGGGTGTTTCGCTGCTTTATCTGGACGATCTGCTGGAGTGGGGCGACGATATTTCGCTCGCCATCCTGCCCGATCCACTGGGGCCTCCTGCCGAAGCCCTTGCCCTGCTTGCCCGGCTGAAAGACCGTTTCGGCAGCAACCTTTGGCTGGCTGTCGCGCCCGACTATCGCGGCAATGACCGCTTCCGGCTGGCGCAGGCTGAGGCCCTTGCCGATCAGGCCGGCCTGCCGCTGATGGCGACCAATGACGTGCTTTATCATGCTGCCGAACGGCGGCCCCTTCAGGACGTGCTCACCGCCATCCGGCTCAGGACGACGGTTGCTGAGGCCGGCTTCGCGCTTGGTGCCAATGCCGAACGACATCTGAAGGAACCGGCCGAGATGGCGCGGCTGTTCAGGCTGCACCCACAGGCGCTGGCCGAGACACGGCGCTTTGCAGCGACGCTGTCCTTTTCGCTGTCCGAGTTGCAGCACAACTATCCCGACGAGCCGACGCGCGACGGCGCCACTCCGCAGCAGGAGCTGGAGCGGCTGACATGGGAAGGTGCCGCCCGTTTCTATCCCGAGGGTGTCTCGGCGAAACTGGGCGAGCGGATCGGCAAGGAGCTGGCGCTGATCGAAAGGATGAATTACGCGCGCTATTTCCTCACCGTGCAGGACATCGTCCAGTTCGCACGCAGCAGGGACATATTGTGCCAGGGGCGCGGTTCGGCCGCCAATTCGGTGGTCTGCTTCCTGCTCGGCATCACCGCCGTCGCGCCGGACCAGATCGATTCTTTGTTCGAGCGCTTCATTTCGGAAAAGCGCAACGAGCCGCCCGACATCGATGTCGACTTCGAGCACCAGCGGCGCGAGGAGGTCATGGCCTATATTTATGAGAAATATCAGGAAAAACACACGGCTCTGGCCTGTGCGGTGATCAGCTACCGGGGCCGTTCGGCGCTGCGCGAGGTGGCGAAGGCCATGGGCCTGTCGCAGGATGTGCAGGGCGCCTTGTCCGGCTCGATCTGGGGATGGTGGACCTCCTCCATCGGCTCCGAGCAGGCGAAGGCCGGCGGGCTCGATACGTCCGATCCGGTGACGCGCCATGTGCTGGCCAGCGCCGGCGAGCTGGTGGCGACCGAATGCCCGCGCCATCTGTCGCAGCATGTCGGCGGCTTCGTCATCACCCGCGACCGGCTGGACGAGATCGTGCCCATCGTCAGGACGGGCATGGAAAGCCGCAAAATGGTGGAGTGGAACAAGGACGATCTCGACGCCGTCGGCATCCTGAAGGTCGACGTGCTGGCGCTCGGCATGCTGAGCTGCATGAAGCGCGCCTTCACCTTGCTTGAAGATCATTACCGGGTGCGCGATGGGCACGGCAGGCCGATCACGCTGGCCACCATGCCGAAGGAGGACCGGATCGTCTACGACATGATCTGCCGGGCCGATACGCTGGGCGTCTTTCAGGTCGAATCGCGCGCCCAGATGTCGATGCTGCCGCGCCTGAAGCCGCGCTCATTCTACGATCTCGTTATCGAGGTGGCGATCGTGCGCCCCGGCCCGATACAGGGCGACATGGTTCACCCTTATCTGCGCCGGCGCGAGGGCAAGGAAAAGGTCGAGTATTACAAACCCGAGCTGGAGGAAATTCTCGGCAAGACGCTGGGTGTTCCGCTGTTTCAGGAACAAGCGATGAAGATCGCCATCGTCGCCGGTGGCTTCACGCCGGACGAGGCGGACCTGCTGCGCCGCGCCATGGCGACCTTCCGGCGCACCGGCAAAGTCAGCCTCTATCAGGACCGCATGGTCAGCGGCATGGTCGCCAAAGGCTATCCGAAGGAGTTCGCCGAGCGCTGCTTCAAACAGATCGAAGGCTTCGGCGAATATGGCTTTCCCGAAAGCCACGCCGCCTCCTTCGCCCTGCTGGTCTATGCCTCCTGCTGGTTCAAGGCCTTCTACCCGGACGTTTTTTGCGCGGCGATCCTCAACTCGCAACCGATGGGTTTTTATAAGCCCGCCCAGCTCATACGCGATGCGGCCGAGCATGGCGTCGAGATCCGGCCCGTCGACATCAACGCTTCCGCATGGGAGTGCACACTGGAAAAGGCGGCTTTCGATCCGGCCCGCGTCTCGGAGCGCCATGTCGATATGCGCCGCACCATCCGCACC
This sequence comes from Aquamicrobium sp. YD-1-mutant5, assembly GCF_059509755.1. Lineage (NCBI taxonomy): Bacteria > Pseudomonadati > Pseudomonadota > Alphaproteobacteria > Hyphomicrobiales > Phyllobacteriaceae > Aquamicrobium > Aquamicrobium sp. YD-1-mutant5. Next base: position 607,115 of record NZ_JCAKKP010000003.1, on the reverse strand, counting down.
ATGCATGCGATGCGGATGGGCTTCAACCAGATCAGGGGGCTTGCCGAAAAACGCATGGCGGAGTTCGTCGCCCGCCGGGGCGATGGCTATGTCTCTGTGCGCGACGTTTGGCTGCGCTCCGGGCTGGATACGGGCGAAATCGGAAGGCTTGCCGATGCCGACGCCTTCCGTTCAATCGGGCTCGACCGGCGCGAGGCGCTCTGGGCCGTGCGCGCGCTCGATGCGAAAAGTGCGGTCGAATCCCTTCCGCTGTTCGACAGGCCGGAACTGGACCTGCCGGATCCGGAGCCCGTCACCCATCTTCCCGTCATGCAGCCGGGCGAGCATGTCGTTCACGACTATCGCAGCCTCGGCCTGTCGCTGAAGGCGCATCCGGTCGGCTTCCTGCGCGCCCGGCTCGACCGGGCGGGGGTGACGCCCAATGTGCGGCTTGGCGCGCTGGCCGATGGCGCGCGCGTCACCGTGGCAGGGCTGGTGCTGGTGCGCCAGCGGCCGGGCAAGGGCAAGGCCGTTTTCCTGACGCTGGAGGATGAAGGAGCGATCGCCAACATCATCTTCTGGCTGGGCACGTTCAACCGCTACCGGCCTGCCATTATGGGCGGGCGCTTCGTGCGCGTTACCGGCAGGCTGCAATCCCAGTCTGACGTCCTTCATATCGTCGCCGAACGGATAGAGGATCTTTCCTCATGGCTGGGCGATTTGCTCGATGCGCCCCAGAAACTGGTGGAGGAAAAAGGCATGCCGGGCATCCCTGCGGAAAACAGCCCGCACATGCTTGCCCGGAGCGCGCGTTCGGTCATGCCGAAGGGCAGGAATTTTCATTAGAGCATTCTACCGCTGAATGGAGACATTCGGCACCGCATGAATGATGTAAAAATAATCACGCAAAGCATTTCAGCGGGTTGCACAAACGTGCCATCCCTCTGTTTTACGCAGTTGCACCCGCAAAACCGCGCCGCACTTTGCCGGAATCGCTGCAGCGCTTCTGACTGGAAAGCGAGCCCGGCTTCCGGTCATCCGATGATGACTCAAAGTTCGGTATTCGTCGTGGTGCGCCCGAAAGAATGCGTTGCAGAGACCACCGCAGACCGGAGGCCATCGAGTCGCGCGGCTTCAGCCTTCGTCGGCGCCCAGCGCGCGCGCTTCCGAAGGCAGCATGATGGGAATGCCGCCGCGGACCGGATAGGCGAGCTTTGCCAGTCGCGAGACCAGTTCGCCGCGCTCCGGGTCCCAGCTCAGCGGCGCCTTCGTCAGCGGGCAGGCGAGAAGCTCCAGAAGCTTCGGATCGACCTGGGGTTCGTTCTTGCCGCGCTCGTTCGCCATCTGGCCGCCTTTCCCAGTTATCGGAGTGCCCGTATTCCTGCTCTACTTGTGTCCCTGCTCTACTGGAGGCTGGTGCCGAAATCGTCATTGTCGCGCGCCAGCGCCATTTCGGTAATGGCGATCAGCGTCTCGGCGCGGGTGCGCAGGTCCGGCGCTTCCAGCAAAGCCTGTTTTTCCGCCGGGCCGTAAGGCGCCATCATCGACAGAGCGTTGACGAGCATGGCGTCATCGGCGCGGCTGACACCCTCCCAGTCGGCCTGCAACTCATTGGCCTGCAGATAGGCGCGGAACACTTTCAGAAGGGCCGGCCGGTCGATGGCGCCGGCGTCGTTGCCGCTGTCGTCGAGATCGGCGAGGAAGGGCATGATCCTTGCCTGCCGGAACGGCGTCTTCACGGTCAGCTCCTCGCCAAGGCGGAAGCGGCAAACGCCCTGCAGCGCGATCAGGTAGCGTCCGTCCCCCGTCTCGGTCATGGATGTGATGCGGCCGAAGCAGCCAACCTCGCAAAGTCCGGGCTCCCCATCGGCGCGGGTGGCGCCGTCGAGGCTCGGCTGGATGAGCCCGATCAGCCGGTTCGATGCGATGGCGTGATCCACCATCTGCAGGTAGCGCGGCTCGAAAATGTTGAGCGGAAGACGGCTGCCCGGCAGAAGCAGGGCCCCCTCCAGAGGAAACAGGGCAACAGTGTGCGGCAGATCCGACTCCTGCCGATAATGAGCGTTTCCTGCCTGCATTTCCTTATTCCGTGCCCTTGTTTTCTGCGCCCGTTGTCGGGACCGTGCGCCGCCTCCTCATGAAAACAGCAGCGAGGAGAGCTTGCGCCGGGCCATGAGCGTGGCCTCGTCGGTCATGCCCCATGCCTCGAAGAACTGCAGCAATTGCGTGCGCGCCGCCTCGTCGTTCCAGCCCCGGTCGGCCCTGATGATGGCGAGGAGATTGTCGGCGGCCTCCGTCCGTTCGCCGCGGGCATTCTGGATCATGGCGAGGTCGAAGCGCGCCTGATGGTCGGCCGGATTTTGCGCCAGCCGCTTTTCCAGCTCGCCCGCATCGCCGAGTTCTGCGGCCTGCGCGGCCAGCGACAATCTGGTGCGCACGGCGGCGATCGCCGCATGGTCGCGCTTGTCCTCGGGAACGCCGTCGAGGATCGCACTGGCGCCCTCGTGATCGCCCGCCTCGAACAAAAGGTCGGCCAGTCCCGCCGCGGCTTCGGCCGAATCGGGCGCCTGCTGGAGAATGGCGCCGTAAATGTCGGCCGCCGTCTGTGAATCGCCGTGCGTGCGTGCGTCGGCAGCTGCGGCGAGGGCCTCTTCAACGGCTGCCTTGCCGTCGTCCTTGCCGCCCAGCCTGGCGATGAATTCGCTGATCTGGCTCTCGGGCACGGCGCCCATGAAGCCGTCCACCGGCTGGCCGTCGCGGAAGGCGATGACGGCCGGAATGGACTGGATTCCGAGCTGGCCGGCGATGGCCGGATGCTCGTCGATGTTCATCTTGACCATCTTCACCCGTCCGCCGGCGGCCATGACCGCCTTTTCCAGCATCGGGCCGAGCTGCCGGCAGGGGCCGCACCACGGTGCCCAGAAATCCACCAGAACCGGCTGGTTGCGCGATTCCTGTATCACGTCCGCACTGAAGCTGGCCGTCGTCGTGTCCTTGATGACATCGGCCAGCGCGGGTGTCGTCGCATCGGCGCCATTGCCGAACTGGACGGTGGTTGCATACTGGCTGCCCGAGCCGAACGGATTGCTGTCACTCATTGTCTTGGTCCCAGATGTTGGAGTGCGGGGGCGAGCTGCGTGGATTTCCCGCAAGGTCTTCCCGCGTGGTCTTCAATGTGGCGATCAGGCCGTGACTTTCAAGATAACAGGATCATGGCCCGTTGCCTTGATGAATCTGACGAGATCGGATGAACGGATCGAGGTTGTGGCCTCGTTGGTCAGCGGATGCGCGTTTATGATGTCGTTTTCCATCAGGCGCTCATCGAGAACGACCTTCACCCTGGCACCAGTGTCGTTGATCAGGCCAAAGACGGTGACCGCGCCCGGAATGACGCCGAGCAGTTCCATCAGCATTTCCGGCCTGCCGAACGACACCCGGCTGGCGGCGCCGATGAGATGGTGAACCTGCTTCAGGTCCACCTCCGCGTCTTCATCCACGGTGACCAGAAAGAAATTGTCCTTCTTGTCCTTCAGGAAGAGGTTCTTGGTATGCGCACCGGCAATGTCGCCGCGCAGGGCCTGCGAATCGGCAACGGTGAACAGGGGCGGGTGGCGTGCGGTCGTGGCATCGATGCCCATGTCGGCGAGAAATGCGTGCAGATCGGTCTCGGTTTTCGGCATGTCCCCACCCGGTTCTTTCCGTTGCGGTATGGTTTAGGACCATTGGCGCGGCCAGCACAAGGGCCGCACGGTCGCGGGCGAGCCATTTCGGCTTCGCATCGGCCACGCCATCGAAGCGCCGGCAGATGCTGTACATGCCTGCCTGTCGCGGGCGGCGAAAGGCTGCGGAAGCGCGTATTTGCGGCAGATATGCAAAGCGTAAAAAAAGACGCGATTTCCCTGTTGCATTCGCCTCGGTCTTCGGCCATATAGGCGCGGCTGCGGCGAGAGCCGCGCAGAGCGGGTGTAGCTCAGGGGTAGAGCACAACCTTGCCAAGGTTGGGGTCGAGCGTTCGAATCGCTTCACCCGCTCCAAGATATCCCCACCGAAAAGCCGCGGGAAACCGCGGCTTTCGTGTTTTCCGGGTGGTTGAAATCGCAAGGCGCGGAAGCCGCCAAGGCCGACAGGAGAACAGTATGGGAATTCCGGGCATCTGCTGACGGCCGTTCCCTGCAAGATCCATACGATTCTGACAGATAATGGCATCCGGTCTGCGCAACAGGAGCAAGACCGCAACGCCATCTTCTCCCGGCCAATGCGGCTTTGACAAAATCTGCGAGGCAAATGGGATCTGGCACTGGCCGACAAAACCAAACCGTCCATGGACCAATGGGCGATCCAGCGCATGAAGCGGATCATCAGGGATGGCTATGGTCAAACGCTTCAATTACGATAACCACGATCAGTTGCGACCACACCTCCGCAACTTCATGGCCGCATACAGTTTCGTACGCAGGCTAAAGATCCTCAACGGCCTCGCGCCAAAATAATGAGTATGAAAGATCCGGGATTCGGCCCCGGATATATTCATCCCAATCCCGATCAACCAGATACAGGGAATGAACGACTATTTTCCAATGGATAGAATTCGGTGGCAGGTCACGGCTGCGTGCTGTGACGTCCTCTTTCGGTTTGTTGTCTGTCTGCGGGAATGAAGCAAAGATTTTGCCCGGCTGCCATTTGTATACAATCGACGAGCAGATTGAGCGTGGCGTTACCCAGCCTCCAGTAATGTAAGTAAAGTGGCACTGTCAGACGCCAGCCGGGTTTGACAGCGACAAGGGCACCATGATCGATCGAGTTCGATGCCATCAGCGAGGGAACCACAGCCCATCCCATTCCCTCTGTCGTGGCGGCAAGGATAGCGTTGGAATCTGGCAGATAATGGGTGCGGACCCATCCATCCGCAGGTTTCATCTCCTCACAAACGCGCTGTGAGAGCGAGTCTGAATATTCGAACATCAGAACCGGACAACCGTTCCTTGGTTTTCCTGCGGCATCAAACCACTTTTCCAGAAACGTGGGTGTGCAGACCGTCACGTAGTCCAGCCCTCCCAGAAGAGCGACGTCGCAACCCTGGACAGGTGCAGATTCAGCCGAAACAGCTGCGATAGCAGTGCCGGAGCGCAGCAGCGAAGCCGTCACAGCCTGATCGGCGCAACGGATATCCAGTGTCGCCGTTGAGCGGGTGGCGAAGTCGGTCACGGCATGAAGAAACCAGCTAGCCAGCGAGTCATGGTTTACCGCAACCGTCACGGAAGAGGGAATATCATCGCTGGTCAGCGAACGGATCGTGTCTGCCATCACAAGCTCTACCTGCTGCGCAAGACCCAGCAGGGTTTCCCCGGTCGTGGTCAGCCGAACAGGATTGCTTCGCACCACCACTATCTGACCGAGCCTGTCTTCGATCTGCCTGATGCGCTGGGACATCGCGCCCGCTGTGATACCCAGAGCCCGCGAGGCAGCGTCGAAGCTGCCGGTACTGGCCAAAGCGCGTAGTGATACGAGATCGCGAATTTCCAGCATGATTATAGCATCGCTAAAGCAGGTTTAGACGTATTCGATTGCCTGGCTGCAGAAAGCCTGACTAGCTCAAGAGAAATAAGCGATCTTGAGAGCTTAGCATATGTCTGAAGAGAACAATCCCACGTCTGCGCCTGTCCGGCCATTCCTTGACTGGCCGGTCATCACCGATCCGACAAGGTGGAAGAATATCGCGGCGGCGGTCATCGGAGTTCCCTACAGCGAGCCCTATTCTGGCGAGCCTCTTCCGAACGATCAGGCGAACGCGCCATCCGCCATCCGCCTGCAATCGGGTCAATTCTGTGATGGCCCCGCGCAATGGGATTTCGATTTCGGCGGTACACTTGAGAGCATCCTCCCCAATAAGGGCGTCGACGCCGGCGATTGCCCGCGGTGGTCGGGCAGCTTCGAAGATTATTTTCGCGCAACGGTTGCCCATCTGAAGGCCCTTTTCGCCAACAGTGGTATGACGTTTGTCCTGGGCGGCGATCACGGCATTACCATTCCGGTCCTGCATGCATTGGAGGTCGTCGGAAAACCGATCCATCTGGTTCAGATTGACGCTCACATCGACTGGCGCGATGACGTACGCGGTTCCAGACTCGGCTATAGCAGCCCTATCCGGCGTGCGAGCGAGCTGCCGTGGATAAGCGGCATCACCCAGATCGGTGTGCGCAGCACCGGATCGGCCCGAGCCTCCGAAGTCGAAGCTGCTCGGAACCACGGTGCGAAAATCATCACCGCAGCCGAAATTCATGCCGATGGCATCGGGCAGGTTCTGGCCCACCTTAAAGGAAAGGGTCCCTTCTATCTGACCGTCGATGCGGATGGGCTGGATCCCTCGGTGATGCCAGCGGTGCTTGGCCCGGCCCCCGGTGGTCTGCGGTTCGAGCAGGTTCAGCCGATCATCCACCAGTTGGCCAAAGATGGGCTGGTGGGAATGGATGTGGTGGAAGTCGCACCGAGTATCGACCTGCCAAACAATATTACCAGCCTTACTGCCGGACGGCTGATCCTGAACGCCCTCGGCGCCGGGCTGCGCAACTGGGAATCGGAGAACTGACGTGAAGAAGACAACAGTATTTTCGATCGCCGTATTGGCTGCGCTGGCAGCCGGGTGGAGCCAAACCGCAGCTGCGGAAAAGCTTCGCCTGGGCACCGAAGGAGCTTATCCGCCCTTCAATTTCATCGATGCCGACGGCAAAGTTGGTGGCTTCGATGTCGAGATCGGGCTCGCGCTTTGCAAGCAGATGAAAACTGAGTGTGAAATTGTAACACAGGACTGGGACGGTATTATTCCCGGGCTGCAAGCCAAGAAGTATGATTTTGTCATCGCATCGATGTCGATTACGGATGAGCGCAAGAAGCAGGTTTCATTTACAGAACCTTATTACAGGTCGGCACTTGCATTGGTTGCCCCTAAGGACAGTGACATCGTTGATGTGAGTGTGGACGCTCTGGCTGGCAAAATGATCGGCGCGCAAGCGGGAACAACGCAGGGCGAATATGCACAGACCTTTACCAGGTCAGACGTGAAGCTCTATCCGACTCAGGAAGAGGTTAATCTGGATATCATCAACGGGCGTCTGGATCTGCAGGTCAGCGATTATCTGCCGATGCTGGACTGGATCAACAATTCGCCTGATGGCGCGTGTTGCAAGTTTGTCGGCAAGCCGGTGACGGATCCCACATTCGCCGGTGAAGGTATTGCGATCGCCCTGCGCAATGAAGACGATGATCTCCGCAACAGGCTGAACGAGGCATTGAAGGCCATCCGGGCAGATGGAACTTATGCAGCCATTAGCGAGAAATATTTTCGCATGGATATTTTTACGTTCCAGTGATTGTGACCGTCGGCGGATGGCCTGAAGCTGAGATGGTGTCCAGGTGACTGATTGGGTATCGGCGGTCACCGGTCATTCTCACGCAAAGTCAGAGAGCGGAAGCTGCGTTCGTCGTGGGAACGAGTCATCGGACATTGCATCCAGATGAGCGGAAACAGAAACGGCTTTCATCTCACATCGCGTTCCCTATATGCACGCCGGTGCTGTCGGTCCAATCGCTGTCATACCTATCACCGGCGGGACGATGTGGCGGCGGTCACGCTCTTGTAGAAATCTTGTGGCTGTCAGGTGGGAAATGGCTGTTCCGTGTCCGGGAGATTGAGGGAAGGGCTGCAAGGCTCAAGCTTCAATCAGCCATCCATTACAGAAGATAGCTGTCATGTCCTGACACCGCTCCGTCGGCTGAACGCAGGGCTGCCGGAAGCCGGAGATCTCGCTGCCGGTAGGTCGCGAGAACTCCTTCAGCTATCCATGTTCCGCGCTCGTTCTCCCAACAATCCCGCGGGGTTCCTCATCCGGAAAACCGCGACGGAGGCCGGCCGTTCGCCTTCTCTCATTCTACTACTTGCAATTCATTCTCAAATGCAGAATAAAGGAAAGGGCGCGCTCGGCGGCCTTTTTTGCAACTCATTTGCAATTGCAATGTTGTGGAGGGTATTCACGGGCTGCGATCGGGACAGAATCGCAAAAAAGGGAATTCGCATGTTCGACAAACTCAGGCGCTCGGTTCTTGCCGGAATGGCAGGCGGTGCGCTCGCCGCACTGATGATGGCCATGCCGGCTCAGGCGGCGGAAAAATTCAAGGCGGTGACCACCTTCACCGTGATCGCCGACATGGCAAAAAATGTCGCCGGCGATGCTGCCATCGTGGAATCCATCACCAAGCCGGGCGCCGAGATCCATGAGTATCAGCCGACGCCGGGCGACATTCAGCGCGCGCAGGGCGCCGACCTGATCCTGTGGAACGGTCTCAACCTCGAACTGTGGTTCGAGAAATTCTTCCAGAATCTGAAGGACGTGCCGGGCGTTGTGGTCTCCGACGGCGTCGAGCCGATGGGCATCACCGAGGGCCCCTACAGCGGCAAACCGAACCCGCACGCCTGGATGTCGCCGACATCGGCGCTGATCTATGTCGACAATATCCGTGACGCCTTCGTCAAGCACGATCCGGACAATGCCGACATCTACAAGGCCAATGCCGAGGCCTACAAGGACAAGATCAAGGCCGTCATCGATCCGATCAAGGCCGAGCTCGACGTGGTTCCCGAAGACAAGCGCTGGCTGGTCACCAGCGAGGGGGCCTTCTCCTATCTCGCCCGAGATTTCGGCCTGAAGGAGCTTTACCTGTGGCCGATCAACGCCGACCAGCAGGGTACGCCCCAGCAGGTGCGCAAGGTCATCGACGCCGTGCGTGAGAACGGCATCACGGTGGTCTTCTCCGAAAGCACCATCTCCGACAAGCCAGCCAGGCAGGTGGCGCGCGAGACTGGTGCCCGTTATGGCGGCGTGCTCTATGTGGATTCCCTGACGGAAGCCGACGGTGAGGTTCCGACCTATATCGATCTGCTGCGGGTAACGTCCGACACCATCGCCAAGGGGCTCACTTAGGGCGACTGACCTCGAAGGAAATGATGACGTGACTACCCATATGAAAGACCTGGCCCGCCGCCCCGCATCTTCGGATGCGGGGTCCGGCATCGTGGTCCGGGAGGCAACCGTCACCTATCGCAACGGGCACACGGCACTGCGAAACGCCAGTTTCGAAATACCGACCGGCACCATCGCGGCGCTGGTCGGCGTCAACGGGTCCGGCAAGTCCACCTTGTTCAAGGCCATCATGGGCTTCGTGCGTCTGGCCAAAGGCGAGATCTCGGTGCTGGGCATGCCGGTGAAGCAGGCGTTGCGCCGCAACCTCGTCGCCTATGTGCCGCAGGCCGAGGAGGTGGACTGGAACTTTCCGGTTCTGGTCGAGGACGTGGTGATGATGGGCCGCTACGGCCATATGGGCATGATGCGCATTCCGCGCCGCGCCGATCACGAGGCGGTGGCGGCCGCCCTTACCCGCGTCAACATGGGCGACTTTCGCAAGCGCCAGATCGGCGAGTTGTCCGGCGGGCAGAAGAAGCGCGTCTTCCTCGCCCGCGCGCTGGCGCAGGACAGCCGCGTCATCCTGCTCGACGAACCCTTCACCGGCGTCGACGTGAAGACCGAGGACCAGATCATCGCCCTGTTGCGCGAGTTGCGCGACGAAGGGCGGGTGATGCTGGTTTCCACCCACAATCTGGGCTCAGTGCCGGAGTTCTGCGACCGTACCGTTCTCATCAAGGGCACGGTGCTCGACTACGGCCTCACCAGCGAGGTGTTCACGCAAGCCAATCTGGAGCGCGCCTTCGGCGGCGTTCTGCGCCACTTCGTGCTCGGCGGCGACCATCTGCACGAGGATGACGATCGGCGCCGGCTTTCCGTCTTCACCGACGACGAGCGCCCGCTGGTCTTCTACGGGGAAAAGGACAGCATGGAGCACAAGCTGAGCGGGAGCCGCAAATGAGCCTTCTGCTCGAACCCTTCTCCTATCACTACATGGTCAACGCCATGTGGGTGTCGGCGCTGGTCGGCGGCGTGTGCGCCTTCCTGTCGTGCTACCTGATGCTCAAGGGCTGGTCGCTGATCGGCGACGCGCTCTCGCATTCCATCGTGCCGGGCGTGGCGGGCGCCTACATGCTGGGCCTGCCCTTCTCCATCGGCGCCTTCTTCTCCGGCGGGCTCGCGGCGGCGGCCATGCTGTTCCTCAACCAGCGCACGAAGCTGAAGGAGGACGCCATCATCGGCCTCACCTTCTCGGCCTTCTTCGGGCTGGGGCTGTTCATGGTGTCGATCTCGCCGACCTCGGTCTCCATCCAGACCATCGTGCTCGGCAACATCCTCGCCATCACGCCGGAAGATACGCTGCAACTCGCCATCATCGGCTTCGTGTCGCTGGCCGTGCTCATGGTGATCTGGAAGGATCTGATGGTCACCTTCTTCGACGAGAGCCATGCCCGCACCATCGGCCTCAACCCGACTTTGCTCAAGGTCATCTTCTTCACGCTTCTGTCGGCTTCGACGGTCGCGGCCATGCAGACGGTCGGCGCTTTCCTCGTCATCTGCATGGTGGTGACGCCGGGCGCCACGGCCTATCTGCTGACCGACCGCTTTCCGCGCCTTCTGGCGCTGGCCGTTGCCATCGGTGCGCTGACCAGCTTCATCGGCGCCTATGTGAGCTATTTCCTCGATGGCGCTACCGGCGGCATCATCGTGGTGTTGCAGACGACGGTGTTTCTCATCGTGTTCCTGCTTGCGCCCAAGCACGGTATGCTGGCGGCGCGCCGCAAGGCTGCCGCCGCGCTGAAGGAGGCCGCGCCGTGACCATCATGGAAACGCTCGCCTCCCCCTTCCAGTTCGACTTCATGGTCAACGCCATGGTCATCTCGGTGCTGGTGGCGATCCCGATGGCGCTGCTGTCGTGCTTCCTCGTGCTGAAGGGCTGGTCGCTGATGGGCGATGCCATCAGCCATGCCGTGTTCCCGGGCGTGGTGGTGGCCTATATCGTGGGCTTTCCCTACGCCATCGGCGCATTTGCGGCCGGCATGTTCGCCGCCGTCGCCACCGGCTTCCTCAAAGACAACAGCCGCATCAAGCAGGATACTGTGATGGGCATCGTCTTTTCCGGCATGTTCGGGCTCGGACTGGTGCTCTACGTCAGGATCCAGTCGGACGTGCATCTCGACCACATATTGTTCGGCGACATGCTGGGCGTCTCGTGGAATGACATCGCCGTGTCGGCCACCATCGCCGCGGTCACGGCAGGCATCATTCTGGTGAAGTGGCGCGACTTCCTGCTGCACGCTTTCGATCCGGCGCAGGCGCAGGCGGTGGGGCTGCATGTCAGGCTGCTGCACTATGGGCTGCTGGCGCTGATCTCGCTGACCATCGTCGGCGCGCTGCAGGCCGTCGGCATCATCCTCGCCATCGCCATGCTGATCGCGCCCGGCGCCATCGCCTTCCTGCTGGCGCGCACCTTCTCAGGCATGCTGGCGGTGTCGGTGCTGGTCGCCGTGGCGTCGTCCTTCCTCGGGGTCTACGCGTCCTTTTTCATCGACAGCGCGCCGGCGCCCACCATCGTGCTTTTGATGTCAGCCGCATTTCTTGCCGCCTTTGTTCTTGCCACACGCCGGGCTGCTCGTACGGAAGCCAGCGAGCAGGCCTGAGCGCGCACCGCCATGCGTCCCGCGTCGCATGGCGGTGCTTTTTTTTATCGTATCGGTTTGAAACAAAAATCAGCGGCGGCGCGGAACCAGAAGCCACGCCAGTCCGCCGAGAATGACGGCTATTCCAAGCAGTGCTGTAACCGGGATGCCGAGCAGGGTCGGACCGAAATCCAGCAGGCGCGGTGCAAGCCCCAGCGCGAAGGCTGCGGTGACGATGGCGACCGCGATGCGGGTGGCGGCCCAGCGGATGTCGGCACCGATACGGTCGAGCCCCTTCAGCTCCACTTCGGCGGCGATCCGGCCCTGCCGCAGGCGCAGCGCCAGCAGCCGCAGCAGCGAGGGCGCTTCCGCGGCCAGTCCGGCGAAATCAAGCGCCAGCGACTTCCCCTTGCCCATGAGGGCGCCGGGCCTGTAGCGGCGGATCATCTCTTCCTGAACGATCGGGCCGGCAACGGCCAGCGCGTCGAAATCGGGGTCGAGGCTGCGCATGACGCCGTCGGCGGTGATCAGCGCCTTGAACAGCAGGGCAAGGTCGGCGGGCAGGGCAAGGTCGTGCTCGCGCGCCAGCGCCATGAAATCGGTGATCGCCTCGCCCAGTCGCAGCGGCGGCACGCCATGGCGTGCGACGAAGGTGTCGCAGGCGGCCTCCAGCCGCGGCAGGTCGATGTCGGCCGCCCCCGACCATTCCATGAGAAGGGTGGCCACGCGCTCGCCACTGGTTTCCACGATGGCAGCCACCAGCATCAGCAACTGTTCGCGACGGCGCGAGCCCAGCCGGCCGACCATGCCGAAATCGATGAACGCAACCCGGTTGCCGGGCAGGGCGCGCAGATTGCCGGGGTGCGGATCAGCGTGGAACAGGCCGTCGACAAGCGCCATGCGCAGGAAGGCGGCGGTGCCGGTCCGGGCAAGCTCACGCCCGTCCAGCCCGGCGGCGTTCAGCGCGGCGTGGTCATTGGGAACGATGCCGTCGACATATTCCTGCACCAGAAGCCGCTCGGAACTCCATTCGGAGAAGATGCGCGGGATCTTTATGCGCTCCATAGGTTCGAGATTCTGCGCCACGGCCTCGCAATTGCGGCCCTCGGCGGCAAGGTCGAGTTCCTCGCCCATCGCCGCGCCCAGGTGATTGAGGATCTCGCGCGGCCGGTAGCGGGCGAATTCCGGCCATTGCGCCTCGACAAGCCCCGCCGCATGCGACAGCAATCTGAGATCGGCCTCGACCAGCGGCCTGAGGCCTGCCCGGCGCACCTTGACGACGACATCGGTGCCGTCCTGCAGCGTGGCGCGATGGACCTGTGCGATGGAGCCGGCGGCGAGCGCGGTGTGCGTGAAGCTTCGGAACACCGTGTCGGGCGCAGCGCCGAGGTCTTCCTCCACCTGCGCCCGGATCGCCTCCCACCGCTCGGGCGCGACATCGCTTTGCAGCCTCTCCAGCTCGGTGATCCACTCCGGCGACAGAAGATCGGCGCGCGTCGACAGGATCTGGCCGAGCTTAATGAAGGTCGGCCCAAGCGATTCGATGGCAAGCCGCAGCCGCTCCGGCTGCGACCGGCTTTCGGGGTCCGCATGCGATGCACGGGTGCGGCGTTTCGGCAGAAGGCCGCCGAGGCCCAGCCGGATGGCGATGTCGTCGACACCGAAGCGCACCAGCACGGCTGCAATCTCGGCGATGCGTTTGTGGTCGCGGGCGGCGGCGAAGGTGGTTTCGAGAACGGTCATCGCACTATCCCGCAAGCCAGCGATAGATGAGGTAGAGCAGAACCGCCCAGATGACGACGAGAATGCCCAGAATGACCGCTGCCGCCAGCAGCGGGCGCTTGAACCAGCGCGCGATCCAGCGGTCGGCCTTTTCGCCGGCTTCGAGATGGACTCCGGCCGGCAGCCGTTTGGCTATGAAGCCGACAGCCGCCGGCACGATGATCAGATCGTCGACGACGCCAAGCAGGGGAATGGTGAAGGGGATCAGGTCGATCGGGCTGAGCAGGTACAATCCCGTGGCAAGGCTGGCGAGCCGCAGCCAGCGTGGTGTGCGCGGATCGCGAAACGCATACCACAGCACCACGGCCTCGCGGCGGAACGCAAGGAAACGCCGCTTGAGAATGCCGAAAACAGCCAATCAGAAACCCTCCAAGCCGAGACGGATAAGATAGGCGTCTTCACGCGATGCTCAAGGTTTTGCAGCGCGGTCTTGCCGGCGCAACGGGCAGCCCTATCTGGAAACAGAATTCCCGACCTCGGCCCGGCCTGTTTTCGCAGTCGGTCTTGACGGGATTGATTTGGAACATATAGTGAACAAAATAATGAAGAGAACGCTGCAGCAACGTCTCGCCATTCTTTCCGACGCCGCCAAATATGACGCCTCCTGCGCATCGTCCGGCGGCCAGCGCCGGGATTCGCGGGCGGGCGGGCTGGGGTCTGCCGGAGGCTCGGGCATATGCCACGCCTATGCGCCGGACGGGCGCTGCATCTCGCTGCTCAAGATCCTGCTGACCAATTTCTGCATCTACGACTGCGCCTATTGCATCAACCGCTCGTCCAGCAATGTCGAGCGGGCGCGTTTCACGCCGCAGGAGGTGGTGTGGCTGACGCTGGAGTTCTACCGCCGCAACTATATCGAAGGCCTGTTCCTGTCCTCCGGTATTATTCGCTCTTCCGATTACACGATGGAGCAGATGGTGCGCGTGGCGCGTGACCTGCGCACGGTTCACAATTTCAACGGCTACATTCACCTCAAGACGATCCCCGAGGCGTCGCCGGCGCTTATCGAGGAGGCGGGGCTCTATGCCGACCGGCTTTCCATCAATATCGAGCTGCCGACGGAAACCGGCATGGCCGAGCTTGCGCCGGAAAAGCAGACTCCCGTCATTCGTCGTGCCATGGCGGATGTGCGCCTTGGCATCGAGGATGCCGCAGACCGGACGCTGGGCGGCCGCCCGCACCGGAAATTCGCGCCGGCGGGACAGTCGACGCAGATGATCGTCGGTGCCGATGGCGCCGACGATTCCACCATTCTCGCCAGCAGCGCCGGGCTTTACGGCAGCTACGGGCTGAAGCGGGTATATTATTCGGCGTTCAGCCCGATCCCGGACGCCTCGTCGCGCCTGCCGCCGCAGAAGCCGCCGTTGATGCGTGAGCACCGTCTCTATCAGGCCGACTGGCTCTATCGCTTTTACGGTTTCGAGGTGGCCGAGATCACGGCGGCCGGGACCGACGGCATGCTCGATCTCGACATTGACCCCAAGCTCGCCTGGGCGCTGGCGCACCGCGACCGCTTCCCGGTCGACGTCAACCGGGCGGGGCGGGAAATGCTGCTGAGGGTGCCGGGTTTCGGGGTGCGCACGGTGGACGCGCTGATCGCCGCGCGCCGTCATCGCCGCGTGCGGCTCGAGGATCTCGGCCGGCTGAAGGTGTCGCTGCGCAAGGTCAGGCCGTTCATCGTTGCCGAAGGGTGGACGCCGCTGCGGCTCATCGACCGGCAGGATCTGCGCGCGCTGTTCGAGCCGCCGGCCATGCAGATGTCGTTGCTGTGATGCCGGGCCTGTGATGCCGGGGTTGTGATGTACAGGATCTGTCTTTCCCGCAGGGGCAACTTTGGTGAATGGCGCGACGCGGCGCGCAGGCTGCTGCAGGCGGGCATCGCGCCTCACGAGGTGGACTGGTGTCTCGAAAGCGAGGGCGGACTGTTCGCCGCGCCGGGTCGGGCTTTGCCCGTGGCGACGCCGGCCATGCCGCGGCCCGTGGTGCCCGCGTCCTTTCCGGAACTGGCCGAAGCCATCGTCTGCTACAGCGATCCGGGATCTTTCGCGCTGCTCTACCGCCTGCTCCACCGGCTGCAGGGCGAACGGCATCTTCTGTCCGTGGCTTCCGATGAAGATGTGGTGCAGGCGTTAAGGCTGGCGAAATCCGTGCGGCGCGACTGCCACAAGATGACGGCCTTCGTGCGCTTCCGCGAGCTTGCGCATCCGGGGGAGGGTGGCCGGCGGCGCTTTGCGGCCTGGTTCGAGCCGGATCATTTCATCGTCGCACGCACCGCGCCCTTCTTCGCGGCGCGCTTCGCCGACATGGACTGGACGATCCTCACGCCGAAAGGGTCCGCGACCTTCGAGGCCGGCAAGTTGCGGGTGTCGGACGAGCCGGCGGCAAAGCCCGACCTTGCCGATCCGGCCGATGCGCTGTGGCTGACCTACTATGCCTCGATCTTCAATCCGGCCCGGGTGAAGGTGAAGGCGATGCGGGCCGAAATGCCGAAGAAATACTGGAAGAACCTGCCCGAAGCCGCCCTGATTCCGGAGCTGGTCGCCAGCGCGCAGGCGCGCGTGGCGGACATGGCCCGGCAGGAGGCGCTTGCGCCGCCGGCCTTTCATGCCCGGGTTCAGTCCCTGCATGAGGCGCGGCAAGCCGCCACGCCTGCCACGCCGCTGGCAGTCCTGCGCCGGCACGCCAGCGCCTGCACCCGCTGTCCCCTGCATTGCCATGCCACGCAGACCGTGTTCGGCGAAGGGCCGGACGCGGCCGACCTGATGTTCGTGGGCGAGCAGCCGGGCGACCGGGAGGACCTTTCCGGCCGGCCCTTCGTCGGTCCCGCAGGGCAATTGTTCGACAGGACGCTGGGGGAAGTGGGCATCGATCGGGGCAGGGCCTATGTCACCAATGCGGTGAAGCATTTCAAGTTCGAGCCGCGCGGCAAGCGCCGTATCCACCGCACGCCCAATGCCGGCGAAGTCGAGCGTTGCCGCTGGTGGCTGGAGCAGGAGATCGAGGCCGTGAAGCCTCGCCTCGTGGTTGCGATGGGAGCGACCGCGCTCGGCGCGCTGACCGGCCGCAAGCAGCGGCTGGGCGATGTGCGCGGCAGGCTGCTGCCGTTCGGCGGTGGCCGGTCCCTGTTCGTAACGGTGCACCCCTCCTATCTGCTGCGCATTCCGGACCCGGTTCGCGCCGCCGGGGAGATGACGCAATTTCGCAACGATCTGGCAACCATTGCTTCCAAAACCACTGGTTGAGCCGTTACAAACCCCATTCCGGCTTGCACGCAGGTGGAGAAACTGTTTTCCTCGCGGATAAAGGCCCGGCTGAAACAAATAGTGACCAACGGGGTTTGAGCAGGCAATCGCAGGAGGCTCCCGATGCCGGCTTCATTGACCACCTCTTTCGGCAAGCAATTGCCCGCGGGAATCGTTGCAAACCGGATGCTGGGCGAAGCCCTTGCTTTCGACTGGTCGAAGACAGCCGCCGGCGCCATGGATGACTGGCCCATGGCGTTGCGAGTCATGGCCCGCACCGTTCTGGGTGCATCGGCGCCGATGTCTATCCTGATCGGACGCGACGGGCTGGTTCTCTACAATGATACGGTCAGCGAGATTTTCGGCGATACCTATCTGGGGTCGATCGGCAGGCCGATCACGGAAGTGCTCACCGAAGCCGCCGATTTCTACAGAAGCACGATCGATGATTGCTATTGCGGCAAGTCGCACAGCTACAAGGATCAGCCGCTGAAACTGCGGCGCAATGGCAATCTTGAAACCGCATGGTTCAATCTGGATTTCTCGCCGATCCGTGACGAATTCGGCATGCCTTGCGGAGTGTTGCTGCACTCCTTCGAAACCACGGAGCGGGTTACGGCCCTGCGGGCCAGACGCCGCGCCGACGAACGCCTGAGCATTGCGATCTCGGCGTCCGGGCTGGTCGGCATCTGGGATCTCGATGTCGCGACCCTGTCCTGTACCGGAGATCAGGGATTCGCGCTCATCTACGGGGTGGAACCGGAAGTTGCCGTGGCGGGGGTCGAAAAGGAGAGGATGACATCCGCCATCCATGCCGATGACAGGCGCGCCGTTCTGGAGACGCTGTATGAGGCGATCGACCTGAAGCGGGAGTTCCGGTGCCAGTATCGCGTGGTCTCGCCTTGCGGCAAGGTGCGATGGGTGATGGCCTCGGGACGCCTGACAAAAGGGACATGCGGGCTCGAAACGCACATGATCGGCGTCGTTCTCGACGTCACGGAGCAGATGGAGACCGCCGCCGCGCTCGCCGAAAGCGAATTCCGGTTCGATACGCTGACCGACACGCTGCCGCAGATCGTGTGGAGCGCCACGGCGGAAGGTGTTCACGACTATTTCAGCAAGCGCTGGTTCGAATTTACCGGCATTCCCGAAGAAGAAGCCCTGAACACCGAGAACTGGGTCGACCTTCTGCATCCCGATGACCAGGACCGGGTGATGGAAGTCTGGCGGCGCTGCCTGACGAGCGGCGATGTCTATGACATCGAATACCGGTTCCGGAGCCAGAGCGGCGAATATCGCTGGATGCGGGTGATGGCGCTGCCGCAGCGCGACGGCAGAGGCCGGCTCAAACGCTGGTTCGGCACCGCCACGGACATTCATGAATCCCGCATAGGGGTGGAGCAGCGCGATCTGATCGCCCGCGAACTCAACCACCGTATCAAGAACATCTTTTCCATTGTCGGCGGCATGATCAGCCTGTCGATGCGCGAGCGGCCGGACATGAAGGAGTTCGCGGAGGAACTGCGCGGGCGGCTGCTGGCGCTCAACGATGCGCATGACTTCATCCGGCCGGACGACCGTGCGCGCACCGCGCAGCGTGTTTCCCATTCCTTCCAGAAATTGCTGCAGCGGCTGTTGCAGCCTTACGATGACGAAAACGGCCAGCGCATCTCTATAGAAGGCCCGGATGCGCGAATCGATGCCGGGGCCGCGACGCCTCTCGCGCTGGTCTTTCACGAACTGGCGACCAATTCCGCAAAATATGGCGCGCTCTCAACGCCGGGGGGCAACATTCGCGTGCGGTTCAGCCGTACGCCGGAGAGTGTCTCCATCGAATGGGCGGAGCGTGGCGGCGTGGTGCGCGCGGAAGCGCCGGACCATGCCGGTTTTGGCACAAGGCTGCTGACATTGTCGGTCGAGGCACAGCTGCGCGGCAGCTTCCGCCGCCACTGGGAGCCGGACGGCGTTCGCGTCGAGATCGAGTTCCCGCTCCACATGCTGGACCGGACGGCGTGAGGAAGAGCGGCTTCTAGAGCGTTTCCAGGAAAAGTGGAAACACTTTTCCGGTTCGGAAACGCGACAAACCAAAGACTTAGAGCCGTTCAGTGATTCCGTAAAATACGGAACGGCTCCAGAGCGGTGCCTGTTTTGATGGAATCGTCAAAAACGCTCTAATCATTTGTCTTGTCGCATTCCCCGACGCAAAACCGCTTCGCACTTTTGCTGGAATTGCTCTACTCCGCCGCTTCGACCTTCGGGCCGGGGATGTAGTTAAGGATGGGTCCGAGCCAGCGCTCGGCGTCCTCGACGCTCATGTCCTTGCGCTTCGCGTAGTCCTCGACCTGATCGCGTTCGACCTTGGCAACGCCGAAATAGAAGCTTTCCGGGTGCGAGAAATAGAGGCCGGAAACGGAAGAGCCGGGCCACATCGCCATGCCTTCGGTGAGGCTGACGCCTGCCTGCTTTTCCGCGTCGAGCAGCCTGAAGAGGGTCACCTTTTCCGTATGGTCGGGCTGGGCGGGATAGCCGGGTGCGGGACGGATGCCCTGATAGGGCTCGCCGATGAGGTCGTCGGGCGACAGGTTCTCGTCGGGAGCATAGCCCCAGAACTCCTGACGCACCTTCTCATGCATGCGCTCGGCAAAGGCTTCGGCAAAGCGATCGGCGAGCGCCTTGACGAGGATCGAGGAGTAGTCGTCATTGGCGCGCTCGAAGCGCTCGGCAATCGCCACCTCCTCGATGCCGGCCGTCACCACGAAACCGCCCAGCCAGTCCGTCTTGCCGCTCTCCACAGGCGCTACGAAATCGGCCAGGGCGAGGTTCGCCTTGCCGTCGCGCCGTGGCAATTGCTGGCGCAGCGTGAAGAAGGTGGCCAGTTCCTGGGTTCGGCTCTCGTCGGTGAACAGGCGAATGTCGTCGCCGACAGCGTTGGCGGGCCAGAAACCGATGACGGCTTTCGGGGCGAACCATTTTTCGTCGATGATCTTCTTCAGCATGGCCTGCGCGTCCTCGAACAGCTGGCGCGCAACGGCCCCCTGCTTTTCGTCTTCGAGAATTTTCGGATAGCGGCCCTTCAGCTCCCATGTCTGGAAGAAAGGCGTCCAGTCGATGTAGCGCGCCAGTTCGGCCAGATCCCATGTCTCGAACACGCGAATGCCGGTGAAGGAGGGTTTTGGCGGCTCATAGGCCGGCCAGTCGATGCGGTGGAGGTTGGCGCGGGCCTTGGCCAGCGGAAGACGCTGCTTCTCGCGCTCCGAGCGCTCATGCGCCTCCGTCACCTTGCGGTATTCGGCGCGCAGCGCATCGATGTAACCGGGTTTGAGATCCTGCGACAACAGGCTTGAGACCACGCCGACCGCGCGGCTGGCGTCGGTGACGTAGACGGCCTGTCCCTGATTGTAGCGGGGATGGATCTTCACCGCCGTGTGCACGCGGCTGGTGGTGGCACCGCCGATCAGCAGCGGGATGTCGAAACCTTCCCGCTCCATTTCGGCGGCCACATGCGCCATTTCGTCGAGCGAGGGCGTGATCAGTCCGGACAGGCCGATGATGTCGACTTTCTGTTCGCGCGCCGTTTCAAGAATCTTCGCCGCCGGCACCATGACGCCGAGGTCGATGATCTCGTAATTGTTGCAGGCAAGGACCACGCCGACAATGTTCTTGCCAATGTCGTGGACGTCGCCCTTGACGGTCGCCATCAGGATCTTGCCGGCACTTTCGCGTTCGCCGCCGTCAATCCCGTTCTCGGCATTGGCGAGCTTCTCGGCTTCCATGTAAGGCAGCAGGACAGCCACCGCCTGCTTCATGACGCGTGCAGACTTGACCACCTGCGGCAGGAACATCTTGCCCGCGCCGAACAGGTCGCCGACCACGTTCATGCCGGCCATCAGCGGGCCTTCGATGACATGCAGCGGACGTTCCGCAGCAAGCCGCGCCTCTTCCGTGTCGGCCTCGACGAATTCGGTGATGCCGTTCACCAGCGCATGTTCGAGCCGCTTCTCCACCGACCATTCGCGCCATTTCAGGTCGCGTTCCTTGGCTTCCCTGGCGCCGGTGCCCTTGAAGCGCTCGGCAAGCTCCAGCAGACGCTCCGTGGCCGAACCGCCCGCCTGCGGCTGGCGGTTGAGTACCACGTCCTCGCAGGCTTCGCGCAGTTCCGGGTCGATCGTGTCATAGACGGCAAGCTGCCCGGCATTGACGATGCCCATGTCCATGCCCGCCTGAATGGCGTGGTAGAGGAACACGGCATGCATCGCCTCGCGCACCGGCTCGTTGCCACGGAAGGAGAAGGACAGGTTGGAGACGCCGCCGGATATATGAACATGCGGCAGGGTGGACGTGATCTGGCGTGTCGCCTCGATGAAGTCGACGCCGTAATTGTCGTGCTCCTCGATGCCGGTGGCGACGGCGAACACGTTGGGATCGAAGATGATGTCCTCGGGCGCGAGCCCGGCCTTTTCGGTCAGCAGCTTGTAGGCGCGGGTGCAGATTTCAACCTTGCGCGCCTGCGTGTCGGCCTGACCCACCTCGTCGAAGGCCATGACGACGACGGCCGCGCCATACATGCGGCACAGGGTAGCGTGATGCAGGAACGCCTCTTCGCCTTCCTTCATGGAGATCGAGTTGACGATCGGCTTGCCCTGCACGCATTTCAGCCCGGCCTCGATCACTTCCCATTTGGAACTGTCGATCATCACCGGAACGCGGGCGATGTCTGGCTCGGCGGCGATCAGGTTGAGATACTCGACCATCGCCTTCTTCGAATCGATCAGGCCCTCGTCCATGTTGATGTCGATGACCTGCGCGCCATTGGCGACCTGATCGCGTGCGACGTCGAGGGCCGCGGCATAGTCACCTGAGGTGATCAGCTTGCGGAAGCGGGCCGAGCCGGTGATGTTGGTGCGCTCGCCGACATTGACGAAGGGAATGTCCTTGGTGAGCGTAAAGGGTTCGAGGCCCGATAGCCGCATCAGCGGCTTCACATTCGGGACGGTGCGCGGCTTGTGCCGTGAAACCGCCTCGGCGATCGCGGCAATGTGTTCGGGCGTCGAGCCGCAGCAGCCGCCCACCACATTGACCAGCCCCTCGCGTGCGAAGTCCTCGACCTGCTTCGCCATGAATTCCGGCGATTCGTCATACTGGCCGAAAGCGTTGGGCAGGCCGGCATTGGGGTAGGCGCAGGTGAAGGTATTGGCGACGCCGGACAGTTCGGCCAGATGCGGACGCATGGCGGCTGCGCCCAGCGCGCAGTTGAGGCCCACGGTGAACGGTTTGGCGTGGCGTATGGAGTGCCAGAAGGCTGTCGGCGTCTGGCCCGAAAGGGTGCGGCCCGAGAGGTCGGTGATGGTGCCGGAGATCATCACCGGCAGGTGAATGCCCTTCTCGACGAAGATTTCTTCTGCTGCGAAGATCGCCGCCTTGGCGTTCAGCGTGTCGAAGATGGTCTCGATCAGGACAATATCGATGCCGCCGTCGATCAGGCCGCGCAACTGCTCGCCATAGGCGATGCGCAGATCGTCGAAGGTGACGGCGCGGTATCCGGGATTGTTGACGTCGGGCGAGAGCGAGGCGGTGCGGTTGGTCGGGCCAAGCGCGCCGGCGACGAAGCGACGGCGGCCATCTTCCTGTTCGGCGCGGATCATGGCGCGCCGGGCAAGACGGGCGCCGTCGCGGTTCAGCTCATAGACCATCTCCTCCATGCCGTAGTCGGCCTGCGCGATCGAGGTGGAGGAGAAGGTGTTGGTTTCGACGATGTCGGCGCCTGCCCTGGCGTAGGCGTAATGGATATCTTCGATGGCCTTCGGCTGGGAAAGGATCAGCAGGTCGTTGTTGCCCTGCTGGTGACAGGCACAGCCGGTGAAGCGGACGCCGCGGAAATGATCCTCATCGAAGCCGAGGCCCTGAATCTGGGTGCCCATGGCGCCGTCCAGAACGAGAATGCGCTCACGCGCTGCGGCCTTCAGCGCGGCAAGGATTTCCGATCCGTCAGCCTTGCGACCGACGGGCCCGAACAGGCCGTCCAGCGTTTGCGAATTCTGCGACATATCCCGGTCCCGATGTGAAGCATGCGAAATCGCATAAAGATATCTTTATGTCAACATATACAATTGCGAGCACCCTGCTGTTCGGAAAATGAAAAACCCATCCCGTCACGCCTGGTGACGGGATGGGTGGCACGGTGCCCGAGGGGCAGGAAGGGGCAGGGGAGCGACACCCGCCCGGGCCGAAGCGCTGGCCGCCCCGGGTAAAATGACGGGGAAAGGGCGCAGGCTTTGGCGCGAGGCTCCGTGCTTCAGGGTCAGGAGCGACCCTGAATATGTGCGGCCACGAGCACGCCGATCGCGGGCGCCAGTGCGAACAGGGCGCAGACCCAGAAGGCTGCGGACGCCGCTCCCTCGACGCCGCCCGGCGTGCCGATGCCGGCGGTGTTGGAGATCATGCCGGCCAGCGCCGTGCCCATGGCGATGGCGAAGAGCTGCACCGTGGTCATGCCGCCGGTCGCCAAATCCTGCTCGTCGGCCGGGGCGCTGCGATAGACCTCGGTGACGAGATTCGGCCAGGCGATGCCGATGCCGAGGCCCACGAGGATCAGCGCGAGGCAGATCGGGCCAAGCCACATCCAGGATCCGTTGCCCTGAACCGGCAGGCAGATGGCAAGAATGACCAACCCGATGAAGGTGAGCGCGGGGCCAATCGTCAGCATGCCCTTGCCGCCGGACTGGCGGCGGGCGGAGAGCAGCGAGCCCAGCGTCCAGCCCATCGACATCATGGCGGCCAGATAGCCGGCCCACAGCGGCGTCTGCGCATGGAGTTGCTGGAGCATGTAGGGCACGTAGATTTCCGGCTGCATGGACAGCATCAACAGCGCCACGCTGAGATAGAGCGGCGCGAGTGCGGAGGAGAAGCGGAACGAGCGGCGCGGCAGAAGGCGGGCGCCGGCGATCGCGTCGGTGCGCGCGATCAGCACGATCAGCACCAGCGCGCCGATCAGGCTTGCCGCGGCCCATTGCGTTTCGCTCGACAGGCCGCCGGCCGAAACCGCCAGAACCGCCAACGTCAGCAGGATGAGCTGGAGCACCGGCACCGGCGCGCGCTCGTTCCTGTCGCTGCTCCGGCGCGGGAAGGCGAACAGCGCCAGCAGCGCGAAGCCGACGGCGAAAGGCATCAGCGACCAGAAGGCAGTGCGCCACGAGCCGCCATCGGCAAAGATGCCGCCGATGGCCGGACCGATCAGCGTGGCGATGCCGAACACGGCCGAGATGAGCCCGATGGCGCGGCCCCAGACCCGCTCCGGCAGCACGATGCGGGTCAGCGCATAGGCCAGCGCATAGAGGAAGCCGCCGCCGAGGCCCTGCAGCGTGCGGCCGATGAGCATGACCGACATGCTCGGCGCCATGGCGCAGGTCAGCGTGCCGGCGGCGAACAGCACCGAGGCGATGAAATAGGCACCGCGCGGACCCCACTGGCGCAGGAGATTGGCCGCCAGTGCTGCCCCCAGAATGGAGCCGACCACGAACAGCGTCATGGTCCAGGCATAGAAGTCGAGCCCGCCGATCTCCTGCACCACCGAAGGCATGACGGTGATGGCGATGTACATGTTGACGGAATAGAGCGTCACCCCGCCGGCCAGAACCAGCATCGGCATGGCGTTGCCGCCGGAAAAGAGATCGCCCCAGCCGGCCGGCGCCGGGGGCGAAAGGGCGGTATCGATCGAATCCTGCATTGTCGACTCCTGTTTTGGTCGACATGCCTTGTAGGACCTCAACCTTGGTTAAGGTCAAGCGCCTTTATCGCAGCTTCAGCCGGCGGGGTCCGGCCCCTTCGTCGCCCAGCACATCGTCGGGGTTGCGCAGCGGGCACTCCTCCAGAGACAGGCAGCCGCAGCCGATGCAACTGGCGATCTGATCGCGAAGCTGGAGCAGGCGGGTGATGCGGTCGTCGAGCATGCCGCGCCACTCGTCGGTGAACTTCTGCCAGTCGCGGGCATTCGGCACATGATCGTGCGGCAGATCGGTCAGCGCCTCGCGGATGCGCGCCAGCGGAATGCCGGCGCGCTGCGCGATGCGGATGATGGCGATGCGGCGCAGCACCGCGCGATGATAGCGGCGCTGGTTGCCCTGCGTGCGCCAGCCCTCGATCAGACCCTTGGTTTCGTAAAAATGCACGGTCGAGACGGCTATGCCGGAGCGCCGCGCCACCTCGCCCACCGTGAGAACGGCGGCCGGCTTTTTGGGCATGATCAAACCTCAACTATTGATGAGGTAATCATGGTGTGCCGTAACGCTCAATGCAAGCCGCACTCCATGCGGCGACATGCGCGGGCGAAAGCTCTTTCCATGGGCGGGGTGCATCGTCTAGAGCAGCCGGGTGCGTGCGTCAGCTCTCTCCCGAGCCGATGCATCGCCTTTGATTTCGCAATTCCTCGACACCGGCTATGGAACGGGATGGCATGATGTATCCGCAGACAGAACTCTTCATCGATGGCGCGTGGAGCGCGGCTTCGGACGGCAGGACGATGGACGTGCTCAACCCGGCGACGGGTGAGGTGATCGGCACGGTGGCCTGTGCCACGCCGGCGGATCTCGACCGGGCACTTGCGGCTGCCGAGCGTGGTTTCCGCACGTGGCGCAAGGTTTCACCTTTCGAACGCAGCAAGGTGCTGCGCGAGGCCGCCCGCCTGATGCGCGAGCGCGCGCCGCGCATTGCCGGGCTTCTGACGATGGAGCAGGGCAAGCCGCTGGCCGAGGCGCTGACCGAGATCCACGGTTCCGCCGACATCATCGACTGGTGCGCCGAGGAAGGCCGCCGCACCTATGGCCGGGTCGTGCCGGCGCGCGCCGAAGGCATTTATCAGCTCGTGGTGAAGGAGCCGGTCGGCCCGGTTGCCGCCTTCACGCCGTGGAACTTCCCGGTCTCGCAGGCCGTGCGCAAGATTGCCGCGGCGCTGGCCACCGGATGCTCCATCATCGTCAAGCCGCCGGAGGAAACGCCGGCCTCGCCGGCCGCCCTGGCCGATATCTTCAGGGATGCCGGCCTGCCGGACGGCGTGCTCAACCTTGTCTACGGCAATCCGCCCGACATATCGGGCTATCTGGTTCCGCATCCGGTCATCCGCAAGGTCTCGTTCACCGGCTCGGTGCCTGTGGGCAAGCATCTGGCCGCACTCGCCGGCCAGCACATGAAGCGGGCGACGATGGAGCTCGGCGGTCACGCGCCGGCGATCGTGTTCGACGACGCCGATCTCGACAGGGCGGCCGAGCTGCTGGTGGCATCGAAATTCCGCAATGCCGGGCAGGTGTGCGTGTCGCCCACGCGCTTCCTCATTCAGGAGCAGGCCTATCAGCCATTTCTCGACAAGTTCGTGGACCGCGTGAAATCCATCAAGGTCGGCGATGGGCTGGCCGAGGGCACGAAAATGGGCCCGCTGGTCAATGAGCGCCGGGTGCAGGCGGTCGACACGCTGATCGCGGAAGCGGTCAGCCAGGGCGCGAAGCTGGAAACCGGCGGTAAGCGCATCGGCAACAAGGGCAGCTTCTACGAGCCGACCGTGCTGTCGGGCGTGACCAGCGACATGCGCATCATGAACGAGGAGCCGTTCGGGCCGGTGGCGCTGGTCGCGCCGTTCAGCGGTTTCGATGACGTCATCGCCGAGGCCAACCGCCTGCCTTACGGGCTTGCCGCCTATGCCTTCACCTCCTCGGCAAAGACGGCAACCGCGCTCGGGCAGGAACTGGAAACCGGCATGCTGACCCTCAATCATCTGGGTCTGGCGCTGCCGGAAGTGCCCTTCGGCGGCATCAAGGACAGCGGCTATGGTTCGGAAGGTGGCACCGAAGCCCTCGAAGCCTATCTGGTGACCAAATTCGTCAGCCAGTCCGGCGTGTAGGACGCTTTACCATGCATCGAAGGCCGGGTTCGTCCCGGCCTTTTCTGTTATGAAGCCGGGGATGCCGGTCCCCCGCGTGGACCAATGCACTGACATTGACAATGCATCTGCCCGAAAACATGATGCATCAAATACCATAATGGCAGCGCGCTTTTCCCTGCCTGCCTGAACCCGAATGCAAGGAGCCGTCATGACAGCCCAGCCGAACTCAGTCGAAGCCCGCGATATAAGCTACCACATGCATTCCTACACCAATGCCCGCAGGCATGAGGAAATCGGGCCGCTGGTCATCGAAAAGGGCGACGGCATCTATGTCGAGGATGCATCGGGCAAGCGTTACATCGAAGCGATGGCGGGGCTGTGGAGCGTGGCGGTCGGCTTCTCAGAGCAGCGTCTCGTCGATGCCGCCACGCGGCAGATGAAACAGCTGCCTTTCTATCATAATTTCACGCACAAAAGTCATGCGCCGGTGATCGATCTGGCCGAGAAGCTGGTGTCGATCGCGCCTGTGCCGATGAGCAAGGTGTTCTTCACCAATTCCGGCTCGGAAGCCAACGACACGGCCATGAAGATGATCTGGTATCGCTCCAATGCGCTGGGCCAGCCGCAGAAGAAGAAGATCATCTCCCGCAAGCGCGGCTATCACGGCGTCACCATTGCCTCGGCCAGCCTGACCGGCCTGCCCAACAACCACATTTCCTTCGACCTGCCGATCGCCAATGTGATCCACACCGGCACGCCGCATCACTATCGCGATGCGCAGCCCGGCGAGAGCGAGGAGGCTTTCGCCACGCGCCTCGCCGATGAGCTCGAACAGCTCATCCTCGCGGAAGGCCCGGATACGGTCGCCGCCTTCATCGGCGAGCCGGTGATGGGCGCCGGCGGCGTCGTGGTTCCGCCGGCCACCTACTGGGAGAAGATCCAGGCGGTTCTGGCGAAGTACGACATCCTGCTGGTCGCCGACGAGGTGATCTGCGGTTTCGGCCGCACCGGCAGCATGTTCGGCTGCGAGACCTTCGGCATCAGGCCCGACATTCTCGTGATGTCGAAGCAGCTGTCCTCGTCCTATCTGCCGATCTCTGCGCTGCTCATCAACGATCGCGTCTACCAGCCGCTGGCCGACGAGAGCAACCGCATCGGCACGTTCGGCCATGGCTATACCGCCGGTGGCCATCCGGTTCCGGCGGCTGTCGCGCTCGAAAACCTCAGGATCATCGAGGAGAACGATCTGGTCGGCAATGCAAAGCGGGTCGGCGCCCACATGCAGAAGCGCCTGCGCGAGCTGGCGGATCATGAACTGGTTGGCGAAGTGCGTGGCGTCGGCCTGATCGCCGGCGTCGAGCTGGTGGCCGACAAGGCCACCAGGGCACCGTGGAAGAACGCCGGCGCGCTCGGCCTGCTGGTCAATGGCCATCTGCAGGAAAACGGCGTCATCTCGCGCAACATGGGCGATACGCTGGGCTTCTGCCCGCCGCTGATCATCACCGAGAGCCAGGTCGACGACATGGTCGCGGCGGTGAAAAAAGCTCTCGACGCCTCGCTGCCTGAAGTAAGGGGCTGATCCCCTTCATTACGGGCCCTGCCCGTCGTGCGACTTATGGAAGCCGGCCGCCTCGAAAAGAGGGCGGCCGGTTTGCCTTTTCAGGGCCTTGCAGCGACCGGCAGGTTACCTGCCTTTTCCATGCGCACGCCGATGCCCGCGCCATCTGTGTCGAACAGCAGTTCGACGCCGCAGCGCGTGAACGCCCTGATGACCAGCTCTTCAGAGCCGCGCTGAAGCGCGTGGCGGTGGCATTCAAAATCCTTGATCGTGCTGCGCGAAACGCCGGCAGCGCTGGCGAGCCGGTCCTGTGTCCAGTTCAGAAGGCCACGCGCGGCCCGACACTGTTCGGGAAATATTTGCATCGATCAGCCCTTGCAGTACGGCGGTAGATTCAACCATAATGGATGAAATCAGGCAATATCGTCTCGACTCTATCCAAGGATCACCGCATGCTGGGCGGCGCGTCTCTCATCTGGATGATTGTGCTGCCGTTCGTGGCGAGCGCTGTCGCCGCGCTGCTGCCGTCCAATGCACGCAATGCCGAAGCATGGCTGGCCGGCGGTGTGATGCTCGTCATTTTCATCGTGGTGATGATGTCTTATCCGGACATCGCCGCGGGCAATGCGGTTCGTCAGGAAATCAGCTGGGTGCCGGAGCTGGGACTGGAGCTGGTCTTCCGTCTCGACGGCTTTGCCTGGATGTTCGCCATGCTGATTTCCGGCATCGGCTTCCTGGTGGTGATCTACACGCGCTACTACATGTCGCCGGAAGATCCCATTCCGCGCTTCTACATGTTTTTCCTTGCCTTTGCGGGGTCGATGCTGGGCGTCGTTCTGTCCGGAAACCTCATCCAGCTGGTGATCTTCTGGGAGATGACGAGCGTCTTCTCCTTCCTGCTGATCGGCTACTGGCATCATAATCCGGCGGCGCGCGATGGGGCGCGCATGTCGCTGACCGTCACCGGCATCGGCGGGCTGGCGCTGCTGGCCGGCATGCTTTTGATCGGGCATGTGGTTGGCAGCTATGATCTGGACGAGGTGCTGGCCTCCGGCAATCTGTTGCGCGAGCATGATCTCTACACGCCGATCCTGATCCTCGTGCTGCTCGGCGCCTTCACCAAGAGCGCGCAGTTTCCGTTCCAGTTCTGGCTGCCGAACGCCATGGCCGCGCCGACGCCGGTTTCGGCGTTTCTGCACTCGGCCACCATGGTCAAGGCCGGCGTCTTCCTGATGACACGGATGTGGCCGGTGCTGGCGGGAACCTATGAGTGGTTCTTCATCGTCGGTCTGGCCGGCATGATCACGCTGGTTCTGGGGGCCTTCTTCTCGATCTTCCAGCAGGACATCAAGGGCCTGCTCGCCTATTCGACGATCAGCCATCTCGGCCTCATCACCATGCTGCTCAGCCTGGGAAGTCCGCTGGGCGCGGTCGCGGCGATCTTCCACATGATGAACCATGCCACCTTCAAGGCGTCGCTGTTCATGGCCGCCGGCATCATCGATCATGAAACGGGAACGCGCGACATGCGCCGCCTCGGCGGGCTGCTCAGCGCCATGCCGATCACGGCGACGCTCGCCATGGTGGCGAGCGCGGCCATGGCGGGCGTGCCGCTGCTCAACGGCTTCCTGTCCAAGGAGATGTTCTTCGCCGAGGCGATCGAGCATCATGCCGATTCGTGGCTGGACACCATCGCGCCCTATGCCGCCGTCATCGCCAGCACCTTCGCCGTCACCTATTCGATCCGCTTCATTCACAGCGTCTTCTTCGGCAAGGCGCCCGAACCCCTGCCGCACGAGCCGCACGAACCGCCTTTCTTCATGCGCCTGCCGGTGCTCCTGCTGGTGCTGATCTGCCTCATCGTCGGCATCGTTCCGGGGCGCACCATTGGCCCCTACCTGCACAGCGCGGTGGTTTCGGTGCTCGGCGATTCCACGCCCTATTACAGCCTTTCCGTGTGGCACGGCTTCAACCTGCCGCTGATGATGAGCATCGTGGCGCTGGTCGCCGGCGTCCTGATGTTCCTCGTCATCCGCACCTATCTGGCGACCAGCGAGGAGGGGCCGCCCTTCTTCCGGCGGATCAACGGGCAGCGCATCTTCGAGCAGGTCATGGTCACCGTGTCATGGCGCTGGGCGCGTTTCCTCGAAGGGTGGCTCGGAACCCGCCGTCTGCAGCCTCAGCTTCGCTTGCTTGTCGTCATCGCCTTCATTGCCGGCATCCTGTCGCTGTGGCGGGGGCCGATGCTGCCGGATGTCAAGCTGCCTGCCAGCAGCGATCTGGTCTTCTCCGCGCTGTGGCTGCTTGGAATGGCCTGCGCCATCGGGGCCGCCTATCAGGCGAAGTTCCACCGTCTGGTCGCTCTCATGCTGCTGAGCGGGGCAGGGCTGATCACCTGCATCACCTTCGTGTGGCTCTCCGCGCCCGATCTGGCGCTGACCCAGCTTCTGGTGGAAGTCGTTACCACAGTGCTGATCCTGCTTGGCCTGCGCTGGCTGCCGCAGCGTTTTCAGGAAGTCGAGACGCCGGTGCAGGCGTTCTGGGCGCAACTGCGCCGCTACCGCGACTTTGCGATGGCGATTGCCTGCGGACTCGGCATGGCGGTCATCTCCTATGCGGTGATGGCGCGCCGACCGCCGCAGACCATTGCCGATTACTTCGTGGAGAACGCCTATCCGCTGGGCGGCGGCACCAATGTCGTCAACGTGATCCTCGTCGATTTCCGCGGCTTCGACACGTTCGGCGAGATCACTGTTCTGGGCATCGTCGCCATTACCGTCTTCGTGCTGCTGCGCCGCTTCCGCCCCGCACCGGAGAGTGTCGGCTCGACCGACCAGCAGCGCCGACAGTCGGCGGATGATCCGGCCGCCAAGCCGGGCGCCGGCACCATTGCCAGCGACTATCTGTATGTGCCTTCCGTCATCATGCAGTGGATGTTCCCGGTCATCATCGTTCTGTCGGCCTATCTGTTCCTGCGCGGACATGATCTGCCGGGTGGTGGTTTCGTGGCGGGCATTGCGCTGGCCTCGGCGTTCATCCTGCAATATCTGGCTGCCGGAACGCGCTGGGTGGAGGAGCGGCTGAGAGTACTGCCGGTCAAGTGGATCGGCTGGGGTCTGCTGATCGCGGCCGCCACCGGCATGGGCTCCTGGGCACTGGGCTATCCCTTCCTGACGTCGCACGCGCAATATGTGGACCTGCCCGTGATCGGAAAAGTACCGGCCGCGACGGCCCTGTTCTTCGATCTCGGCGTCTTCGCGCTGGTTCTCGGCGCCACGGTTCTGATGCTGATCGCGCTGGCGCACCAGTCCATCCGCAAGCTCAGGGTGGCGAAGACGGCGGCCCTTGCCGAGCAGGAGGTGCAATGACCGAACTGACCCTCTCGCTCGCCATCGGCGTTCTGGTCGGCTCCGGCGTCTGGCTGCTTCTGCGGCCGCGTACCTATCAGGTGATCGTCGGCCTGTCGCTGATCGCCTATGGCGTCAACCTGTTCATCTTTTCCATGGGGCGGCTGCGCAGCGGCGTGCCGCCGGTGCTGGATACGGGCGGCGTGGTTGACCCGACAGCCTATACCGACCCGGTCCCGCAGGCGCTGGTGCTGACCGCCATCGTCATCGGCTTCGCCACCACAGCCCTGTTTCTGGTGGTGATGCTCGTGGCCCGCGGTCTGACCGGAAGCGACCATGTCGACGGCAGGGAGCCGTGATGCAGCTGGCCAATCATCTCGATATAGCGCCCATCATCCTGCCGCTGGTCACAGGCGCATTCCTGCTCCTGTTCGACGAGAGGCGGCACACCTTCAAGTCGCTGGTCAATATCGCGGCCACGCTCGGCCTGCTTCTTATTGCCGGCACGCTGGTGGCTCAGGCCGATGTCGAAGGTTCGGTGGCCAGCGTCTACCTGCTGGGCAACTGGGCCGCACCTTACGGCATCGTGCTGGTCGTCGACCGGCTTTCGGCCATGATGCTTTTGCTGACCGCCCTGCTGGCAACTGCGGCGCTGGTGTTCTCGCTGGCGCGCTGGCACAAGGCCGGCCCGCATTTCCATTCGCTGTTCCAGTTCCTGCTTATGGGCCTGAACGGCGCCTTCCTCACCGGCGACCTGTTCAACCTGTTCGTCTTCTTCGAGGTTCTGCTGGCCGCCTCCTACGGGTTGATGCTGCATGGGCTGGGTGTGACGCGGGTGCGCTTCGGCATGCACTACATCGCCGTCAATCTCGCCGCCTCGATGCTGTTCCTGATCGGCGTCAGCCTCATCTATGGCGTCACCGGAACGCTGAACATGGCAGAGCTTGCCGTGCGCATTCCGGCGGTCCCGGCGCAGGACCGGGCGCTTCTGGAGGCCGGAACCGCCATTCTGGGCATCGCTTTTCTCACCAAGGCCGGCATCTGGCCGCTGTGTTTCTGGCTGCCCGGCGCCTATTCGGCGGCGGCGGCACCCGTTGCCGCGATCTTCTCGATCATGACCAAGGTTGGCGTCTATGCGGTGCTGCGCCTGTCGCCGCTGCTGCTCGGCGCGCGCGCCGGCGATTCCGCCAGCTTCGGCGACGTCGGCCTGCTGGTCGCCGGTCTGGTGACGATGGCCTTCGGCACCATCGGCGTTCTGGCCTCGCAGGCCATGGCGCGCCTCGTTTCCTACAGCGTTCTGGTTTCCTCGGGCACGTTGCTGGCCGCGGTGGGCATGGCCGATGCCGGCGTCACCACCGGCGCGCTGTTCTACATGGTCTCATCCACGCTCACCATCGGCGCGCTGTTCCTGCTGGTCGAACTGGTCGACCGCTCGCAGGACCCCGCCGCCAACGTTCTTGCGGTGACGATGGAGGCCTATGGCGACGATCCGGAAGAAGAGGAGATCGACGAGGAGATCGGCGTGACCCTGCCGGCAACGCTCGCCATTCTCGGCATCTGCTTCGTGCTGTGCGGGTTGCTCCTGTCCGGGCTGCCGCCGCTGTCGGGCTTCCTCGGCAAGTTCGCGCTTCTGTCGGCGGCGCTGTCGGCCGGCGATGACGGCGCGATTTCCGGCATGGCCTGGGCCTTCTTCGCCGTCCTCATCATCTCGGGCCTGTTTGCCATGGTGGCCATGCTGCGCGTCGGTATCCGCACCTTCTGGGCGCCGCCCATCGAGGGCGTGGTGCCGCGCGTGCTGGTGGTGGAGTTTGCGCCGGTGGCGCTGCTGCTGGCGCTGTGCGTGGTGATGACGGTCAAGGCCGGGCCGGTGATGGCCTATGTCGATGCCACCTCGCAATCGCTGCACTCGCCGGATGCCTATATCGAAGGCGTGCTGTCGGCCCGTCAGGTGCCGTCGCCGAAGATGGAGGCCGGCCGATGACACGCTTGCTTCCCTATCCGCTGCTGGCCGTCTCGCTGCTGTTCATGTGGCTGCTGCTCAACGGTTTCACGGCCGGACATTTCCTGCTGGGAGCCGTCATTGCGCTGGTCGCGGCATCGACCATGTCGGCCCTGCAGCCGTCCAAGCCGCGCATCCGCCGCTGGAGCCGGATCGCCATGCTGATGGGCATTGTCTTCGTCGACATCCTGCGTTCCAACATCGCGGTGGCGCGCATCAACCTCGGTGGCAGGAAGCTGGAGGTCGTGTCGGGCTTCGTGGCTATCCCGCTGGAAATGCGCGATCCGACCGGCCTTGCCTTCCTCGCCTGCATCATCACCAGCACACCTGGCACCGCCTGGGTGGAATACAGGTCGACTGAAGATCTTCTGCTGATCCATGTGCTGGATCTGGTCAGCGAGGAATCGTGGAGCGAACTGATCAAGGGCCGCTACGAGGCGCTGCTGATGGAGATTTTCGAATGAGCGTCACCATTCTGTTCTGGTCCATCACCTTGGCGCAGCTCTTCCTTGCGGCAGCCGCCCTGTGCTGCGGCGTGAGGCTGTTCAAGGGGCCGCGCGCGCAGGACAGGGTGCTGGCCCTCGATGCGCTCTATGTCTGCGCCATGCTGTTGCTGATCACTTTCGGCATCCGCACCGGTTCGACGCTCTATTTCGAGGGGGCTCTGGTGATCTCCCTGATCGGCTTCGTCTCGACCTCGGCGCTGGCGAAGTTCCTCATGCGCGGGGAGGTGATCGAATGAGCCACGCCGCCGAACTTCCGCTGTGGGCGGCGCTCATCGTCGCTTTCCTGCTGCTTCTGGGGTCGGGCCTGACGCTGCTCGGCACGATCGGGCTGGTGCGTCTCGACAGCTTCTACAAGCGCGTCCATTCGCCGACGCTCGGCACCACATGGGGCACGGGTGGCATATTGCTGGCTTCGATGCTGTTCTTTTCGGTGATCGAAAGCCGCCCGGTGCTGCACGAGCTGCTGATCGCCGTGTTCGTCACCGTGACGACGCCGGTGACGCTGATGCTGCTGGCGCGCGCGGCGCTGTTCCGCGACCGCACCGAGAAGAATCCCGAGGTTCCGACCTTTACTGCCGTTGCGGAGCGCTCGTCGGAAGTGGTGGCGCGCGGCGTCAACAATGGCGGAGCGGCAGAGGGCTGATCGCGCGGCGGGTTCCCTGCTCAAACGGCTCCTGAAGCGTGCCGCGATTTTTCCGATTCGCTTCTTATGCTTTAAGCCCCCTGTTTTCAGGCTTGTCGTTGTCCCGAAACCGGTTCCCGCTTTCCGGCGACATGCGTTAGCGCTCGATGCGCGTCGACAGGATGATGGAGGACAGGGTTCTCTCAACCCCCTCCATCGCGCCGATCTCGTCCAGAAGCGTGTCGAGATCGCTGATCGAGGGCGATTCGACCACCACGATCATGTCGAAACTGCCGCTCACCGAATGCAGCGCGCGCACCGCCGGCTTTGCCCTCAGGTCCCGGACCACCTTGTCGGAGAGTTTCGGGGTGACGGTCAAAAGCACATGGGCGCGCACCAGGCCCTTCTCATAGTCCGGCGACAGCCGCACCCCGTAGCCGGTGATGACGCCGCGCGCCTCCAGCCGTTCGATGCGGCTTTGCACGGTGGTGCGCGACACGCCGAGCCTGCGGGCAAGCTCCGCCGTTGGCGCACGCGCATTCTCGCGCAGAAGGGCGATAAGCTCCTGATCGGTATTTTTCGGCATATCGTCAAACTCACATATCAGACTGCTGAAAATATAGCATCGATCTGCCTGAATGCATCCTTTCTTTCGACGTGGAAGTTGCGATGATTCCTCCCTGATTTCACCAACAGAGGGATTGGCCATGAAGGAAATCGTCGTCATCGGCGCGGGCAAGATCGGCTCCACCATTGCAGGCATGCTGGCGGGGACCGGCGACTACAGGGTCACCATCGTCGACCGTTCCGCAGAGCAGCTTGCACGGCTGGACCGGGTGGAAGGCGTATCGGGTCTGGAGCTGGATATCGCCGCGCCCGGCGAGCTGGAAAAGGCGCTGGACGGCAAGTTCGCCGTGCTGAGCGCTGCGCCCTTCAGCCTTACCACGCGTATCGCCGAGGCGGCCGCTTCCGCCGGCGTCCATTATCTCGACCTCACCGAGGACGTCGCCTCGACCCGCCGCGTGAAGGAACTGGCGAAGACGGCCAAAAGCACCTTCATTCCCCAGTGCGGGCTGGCTCCGGGCTTCATCTCCATCGTCGCCGCCGACCTTGCCAGCCGCTTCGACACGCTGGACAGCGTGCGCATGCGCGTCGGCGCCCTGCCGCAATACCCGTCCAATGCGCTGAACTACAACCTGACCTGGAGCACGGACGGCGTCATCAACGAATATTGCGAGCCGTGCGAGGCGATCGTCGAGGGCGAACTGGTCGAGGTGCCGCCACTGGAGGAGCGCGAGGAATTCTCGCTCGACGGCGTGACCTATGAGGCCTTCAATACATCGGGCGGGCTGGGCACGCTTTGCGAGACGCTGAAGGGCAAGGTGCGCACGCTGAACTACCGCACCATCCGCTATCCCGGCCATGCCGCGATCATGAAGGCGCTGCTCAACGATCTCGGCCTGCGTCACCGCCGCGAGGTGCTGAAGGACATCTTCGAAAGCGCCCTGCCGGCCACCACGCAGGACGTGGTCATCGTCTTCGTGACGGTGGCGGGCCGCAAGGATGGCCGTCTGCTGCAGGAAACCTATGCCAACAAGGTCTACAGCCGCCGCATCAACGGCAAGGTGCTGAGCGCCATCCAGATCACCACGGCCTCCGGCATCTGCGCCGTGCTCGACATGCTGGCCTCCGGCGACCTGCCGCAGCAGGGATTTGTGCGGCAGGAAGACATCGCGCTCGACATCTTCCTCGCCAACCGTTTCGGCCGCGCCTACGCCCAGCCGGAGAACCATGGTGCTGAAAACCTGACGGGCAAGGCGGCGTAATCGCCACAGACTGCAGGGAAAACCGCGCGCCCCCGCTCCGAATCGGATGCGGGGGCGTATATGCATCAACGTTTATGTTGCATTGCACAAAACGCAACGCAGCCATGCAAAATTGAGCCTTTCGCCGAAAGGGGGCTGCCTGTATCTATTGATCATCGAATTCCGCGGGGCCTACCTCCTCCCAGACCCAGCGGATATAGGCCAGCCATTATCCTCCTCCCGATAGCTGGCCTTCTCATACGACACCCGCCGGACCTCCTCCCCCGGCGGGTGTTGTTATTTCAGCCCCTGTTTTCTCCCTCGTCACTGTTTCGGCGGCCTTGATCCTGCGAGCCGGTCTGCGCGGAGACGCCGGACCGCTGACGGGTGGCCGCAGCGCATATGCAAGCCAGACGGACTTTTTAAGCGCCCCTGACAGTGCCAGCAGAGGTGCGAAGCTGCCTTGCGGTCGCAACTGCGCGAAAACAACGAACTGGAGCGTTTCTGCGGGTCGTAGAAAACGGGAATGTTCCGGGGGCGCCGTGCGGCGGCGGATTTCCTGCTTTTTCCGGGCCGGATGCACGAATCGGTGAGCGCTTCCGATCCCCGTTGAAATCGATTTCATTTGTCTCTAAGCTCATTCCCGAAACTGAGCTCCAGGGAGGATTTCACATGAAGAAGTCGCACATACTCTCCGCCGTTGCGGGCGTTGCACTCGCATTTTCGGCGGTCTCCGCATTCGCGCAGGATTTCAAGATCGGCCTTTCCAACGGCTGGGTCGGCTCTGAGTGGCGCACGCAGATGATCGATGAAGCCAAGGCCGCCGCCGAGGCGTGGAAGGAAAAGGGCGTCAACGTCACCGTCGAGGTGCAGAGCGCCAATGTCGACGTTCCCGGCCAGATCGCCCATGTGCGCAATTTCATCAGCGCCGGCGTCGATGCCATCATCATCAATCCGAACAGCCCGACCGCCTTCGATCCGGTGTTCGCGCAGGCCAAGGAAGCCGGCATCCTCGTCATCGCCACCGATGCCGAAGTTTCTTCGCCGGACGCCATCTATGTCGGCATCGACCAGAAGGCATGGGGCGCTGCGGGCGCCGAGTGGCTGGCCAGGACGCTCGACGGCAAGGGCAATGTCGTCGCCATCAACGGCGTCGCCGGCCATCCGGCCAACGAGATGCGCGTCGCAGGCTACAAGGAAGTGTTCGCCAAGCATCCCGACATCAAGGTCGTCAACGAAGTGAACGCCAACTGGGATCAGGCGCAGGGCCAGCAGGCCATGCAGAACCTGCTCGCCACCTATCCCGACATCAACGGCGTGTGGGTGCAGGACGGCATGGCCGCCGGGGCCTGGAAGTCGATCATGGATGCGGGCAAGGCCGGTTCCATCGCCGCCACCGGCGAGATCCGCAAGGACTTCATCGATCTCTGGACCAAGGACAAGCTGAACTCCGGCGCGTCGGTGAATCCTCCGGGCGTCATGGCTTCGGCGCTTAACGTTGCCGTGCTGATGCTGCAGGGCAAAGAGCTGAAGGAGCCGGCGGAAGCGGGCCAGTACAAGAACGCGATGTACCTGCCGATCCCGTTCATCGACAGCTCCAATCTGGAGGAAGCAGCAAAGCAGGTCGAAGGCAAGCCCGGCTACTATTCCTACACCAGCGCGCTGTCGATCTCCGACGCAGAGGCGCTGTTCAAGTAACAGAGCGAGCATAGCAATCCCGGCAAAACAGCTTCGCGCTTTTGCCGGGATTGCAAAGAACAGAAGGTGAGGGCGTTTCCGTCTTTCGAGGCAAGGCGGAACCGTTCCGGAAACGGCAGGCGGGGCTTGTCCCCGCCACCGGATGATGACGGCAGGACCATGAGCAGGCTGCAACTCAAGAGCGTCGCCAAGAGCTATGGCGCGACGAAGGCGCTTCGCCATGCCGATCTCGACATCGGGGCCGGCGAGGTGCATGTGCTGATGGGCTCCAACGGCTCCGGCAAGAGCACGCTGTCCAAGATCGTCGCCGGCTCCGTGCGGCCCGATACGGGCGAGATCGTTCTCGACGGAAAGCCGGTTACCATCAGCGGGCCGCAGGCGGCGCGGGCGCTCGGCATCGCCATCTTCTATCAGGAACTGTCGCTGGCCGCGCACCGCACGGTGGCTGAGAACATCTGCCTTGCCGACCTGCCGTCGCGCGGAGCCTTCGTGGACCGCAAGGCGCTGGAAGCACTGGCTGCGAAATATGCCGCGCTGTTCGAGGGTGTGACCGGCGAGGGCTTTTCACTGGATGCGGTGGTGCAGGATCTGCGCGCCGATCAGCGCCAGCTCGTCGAGATCATGAAGACGCTGGCCGGCGAGGCGTCGGTGCTCATCTTCGACGAGGCGACCTCGGCGCTCGACCGGGCGCAGGTCGAGCGCTTCTTCGAGATCCTGCGCGACCTGAAGCGCGAAGGCCGCTCCATCATCTTCATCTCGCACCGCATGGACGAGATCTTTGCGATCGGCGACCGGGCCACGGTCATCCGCGACGGCGAGATCGTCGGCACCCGCCAGATCGCGGACACCACACCGGCAGAGATCATCTCGCTGATGGTGGGCGCGCAGGAAGAAGCGGCAGCGCCTGCCGAAGCCGCCCCTGCCCGGGCTGGCGCGGCTTCGGTGCTGTCGGTGAGAAATCTCTCCGGTGCCGGCTTCTCGGATGTCAGCTTCGAGGTGCGTGCCGGTGAAATCCTCGGCTTTGGCGGCTTGCACGGGCAGGGCCAGTCGGCGGTGCTGCGCGCGCTGTTCGGCGCGAACCCGCCGGCCTCGGGCCATGTCGAACTCGGCGGCAAGCCGCTCCACCCGAAGAACCCGCGCGAGACCATCCGGCAGGGCGTCGCCTATGTGTCGGGCGACCGCTCGCGCGACGGCGTGGTGACGGGCCGTCCGATCCTCGAAAACGTTATGCCGATCCATTACCTGCGCGAACGCATGGTGCTGGCCAATCCTTCCGCGCTGGCGGCGAAGGCATTGCCCGCTTTGCAGGCGCTGAGGACCAAATTCGCGGGCCTCGGCCATCCGATCTCGTCGCTTTCCGGTGGCAACCAGCAGAAGGTGGTGATCGCGCGCTGGCTCATCGACCGCCCGGCCGTGCTTCTGCTCGACGATCCCACCAAGGGTATCGATCTCTCCGCCAAGACGGACCTGTTCACGCTGATCCGAAAGCTGGCCGCGGAAGGCATGGGCATCGTGCTCTATGCATCCGAGGACGCCGAGCTGCTCGACAATGCCGACCGCATCCTCGTGTTCAACGGAGGCTCGGTCCGGCGCGAGCTGACCGGCGCGGAGCGCACCCGCTTCAACCTCTACCAGGCCGCATACGAGGCTGCATGATGGCAAGCATCGAGGCACCCGCCCGTTCCCGCAGCAGCAGCGCCGTCAAGCGCGCGTTCGAGCGCTATCCGTTCCTGCCGGCCCTGATCATTCTTCTGGTGCTGATCGCGCTAAATGGCTGGTTCCAGCCGCGCAGCGTGTCGCTGGTGGGCATGACCGGGCAGATCAAAACCTATCTGGCGCTGATGCTTCTGGCTGTCGCCCAGACCTATGTCATTTATGCCGGCGACATCGATCTTTCGGCAGGCGCGATCGTGTCGCTGGTCAATGTCGTCATCGTCGGCGTCATGGCGCAATGGGGCGGGGACGGTGTCACCATCTTTGCCGCGCTCGCCATCGGGCTGGCGACCGGGCTCGCCTGCGGCATCGTCAACGGCCTCGTGGTGGCCGCACTTCGCTTGCAGGCCATCGTCGCCACCTTCGCCACCTCGATCTTCTTCACCGGGCTCGCGCTCTACATCCAGCCGGTGGCGGGAACGCCGGCACCCACCGCCTTCTGGCGCACCTATGGCGGGCGCATTCTCGAAATTCCCTTCGTCTTCTACATGGCGGTGCTGTTCGCGATCCTGCTTGTGGTGCTGGTGCGCACGCGCCTGTCGCTGCGCCTTCTTGCGGTCGGCGACGGTCAGCAGGAGGCGTTCCAGAGCGGCCTGCCGGTCACTCGCATCCGCATGGGCGGCTATGCGCTGTGCGGCGTGTTCGCGGCACTCGCCGCCTTCTGCATCACCGGTGACACGGCGAGCGGCGATCCGCTGGTCGGCGGCAAGATGACGCTGTTCTCCATCGCCGCCGTCGTTCTGGGCGGCAGCGCGCTGTCCGGCGGCTACGGTACCGTCGTCGGCTCGGTCATCGGCGCGCTGATCATAGGCTTCATCAACTCGCTGGTGTTCTTCGTCGGTACGCCCTCGGAATGGCAGAACCTCGTTCAGGGCGCCGCCATCCTGCTGGCGCTGATGACCGGCGTGCTGGTCGGGCGGAGGGCGCGGGCATGAGCAGCATGACCACCTTCCTCAGGCAGCCACTGGTGGTGGCCCTGATCCTGATCGCAGCCCTTCTGTGGCTGGGCGAGACGCTGTCGCCGGGCTTCGCGTCCGGCCAGCAGATATTGCGCCTGCTGATCGTAGCGGCCCTTCTCGGCATCGTCGCGGCCGGCCAGAACCTCGTCATCCTCGGCGGACGCGAGGGCATCGACCTGTCGGTCGGCGGCGTGGTGTCGCTCAGCGCCATCATCGCCGGCAATCTGATGGCGGGCGAAAATGGCGGCATTCCGCTGGCCATCCTCGCCTGCATCTTAACCGGCGCTTTCTTCGGCCTGATCAACGGCATCGGCGTGACCTTGCTGCGCATCCCGCCTCTGGTCATGACGCTCGGCATGCTGGGTGTGTTGCAGGGCCTGCTGGTTGTGGTGCGGCAGGGCATCCCCTCGGGGCGCGCCGCCCCGGCGCTGGCCGATTTCGTATCGCGCGACTTCCTGCTCGGCCTGCCGGGCATATTGTGGCTGTGGGTGGCCATCGGCCTCGTCATGGCCTTCCTGCTCAGCCGCACCGTCTTCGGCCATCGCATCTATGCCATCGGCTCCAACGAGCAGGCGGCGTTCATGGCCGGCGTGCCGGTGAAGGTGATCCGCATTGCCCTGTTCGTGCTGTCGGGCGTATTCGCGGCGATCGCCGGCATCTGCCTGCTCGGCTATTCGGGCTCGTCCTTCGCCAATGTCGGCGAGCAATATATGCTGGCCTCGATTATCGCCGTGGTGTTCGGCGGCACGCCGCTGTCGGGCGGCAAAGGCGGCTATACCGGCACCATGGCCGGCGCGTTCCTGCTGGTCATCCTGCAAAGCATCCTCACCACCGTTAACATCGACGAATCCGGCCGCCAGATGGTGTTCGGGGCGACGCTTCTGGTGCTGATGCTGTTCTACGGCCGCGGCCGCTCGATGCGCGCGTAATGGGGCGGGCGTGACGAAACCCATGACAAGGCGCCCGAAGATCAAGGACATTGCCGAGCGTCTCGGCGTCTCGCCGGCCACCGTGTCGCGGGCGCTGGCCGATACCGGGCTCGTCGCTGAGCCGACGCTGACGCGCA
Source organism: Aquamicrobium sp. YD-1-mutant5 (assembly GCF_059509755.1). Lineage (NCBI taxonomy): Bacteria > Pseudomonadati > Pseudomonadota > Alphaproteobacteria > Hyphomicrobiales > Phyllobacteriaceae > Aquamicrobium > Aquamicrobium sp. YD-1-mutant5. The sequence continues at coordinate 565,378 of NZ_JCAKKP010000003.1, read as the reverse complement.
TTCGCGAGGCGGCGAGCGCGCTCGACTACCGGCCCAATGTCAGCGCGCGCAATCTGCGCACCCGCCGTTCCATGGCAGTGCTTCTGGTGGTGCGCGACATCGGCAACCCGTTCTATCTCGACGTGGTCAAGGGCGTGGAGGCGGCGGCGCGCGCCGCCGGTTATGCCGTTCTGATGGGCAATGCCGAGAACGATCCGGGGCGCGAAAGCGAATATTTCGACATGCTGCGCGACGGCCATGCCGACGGCATGATCCTGATGACCGGCTCGCTGCCCTCGACGCCGGAATTTCGCCGCCGCCTGTCGCCGAACCTGCCGGTCGTGGTGGCGCTGGAAATGATCGAGGATGTGGATTTTCCGCATGTGCAGATCGACAATGCCGCTGCCGCCCGGCAGGCGATCGCGCATCTTGTCGGGCTGGGCCATGCCCGTATCGCCCATGTCTGCGGGCCTGTGCCGGAGGTGATGAGCATCCGCCGCCGCGACGGCTATCGCGCTGCGATGCATGAAGCCGGCCTGTCGATCCCGGAAGGTTATGAGCAGCGCGGCGATTACCTGCTGCAATCGGGCCGCGATGCCTGCCGCCGGCTGATGGCGTTGCCTGTGCCGCCGACCGCGATCTTTCTGGCCAATGACGAGATGGCCTTCGGCGCCATCCACGAATTGCGCCGGATGGGGCGCGACGTGCCGGGCGACGTTTCCGTGGTCGGCTTCGACGATCTCTATCTGAGCGAAGCCTTCTCCCCGCCGCTGACCACGGTGGCGCAGCCGCGCGCCGAGATCGGCCGGCGGGCCATGGGCATGCTGCTCGACATGTTCGGCGGCGGGTCTGCGCCCAAAGAGCCGGTGATCCTGCCCACCACGCTGAAAGTGCGCGGCACCACCGCCGCGCCCAAAATGTCCTGAACAACGCATTTCCTGAAAGGAGCGACCATGACGGAGTTTCCGAAAGCCACGCTGCGGGTCGGTTTCGTCGGCAGCGGCTTCATTGCCCATTTCCACCTGAAGTCGATGCTTGGCGTGCGCAATGTCGAGGTGACGGGCGTTTACAGTCGCAGCGCCGACAACCGCCAGCGCTTCGTCGATCAGGTTACGGAACTGGGGCTTGGCGCCTGCACCAGCCATGACAGCCTTGAATCGATGCTGCGCGCCGGCGATGTCGACGCCATCTGGATCCTGTCGCCCAATCACACGCGCCTCGACATCATGCGCACCATCCATGCCGAGGTGAAGGCGGGGCGCAGCAAGGTCTTCGCCGTTGCCTGCGAGAAGCCGCTGGCGCGCACCGTGCGCGAGGCGCGCGAAATGCTGTCGCTGGCAAAAGATGCCGGGCTCAATCACGGCTATCTGGAAAATCAGGTGTTTTCGACGCCGGTGCTGCGCGGCAAGGAGATCATCTGGCGACGCGCCGCTTCCACCACCGGGCGGCCCTATCTGGCCCGCGCGGCGGAGGAGCATGCCGGCCCGCATGAGCCGTGGTTCTGGCAGGGCGACAAGCAGGGCGGCGGCGTGCTCTCCGACATGATGTGCCATTCGGTCGAGGTCGCGCGCCATCTGCTGACTGCACCCGGCGCGCCGCGCAGCTCGCTCACCATCAAATCGGTCAACGGTACGGTCGCCAATCTGAAATGGACCCGGCCGCATTATGCCGACCAGCTGCGGGCCCGCTTCGGCGCGGAAGTCGATTACCGCAACCGGCCCTCGGAGGATTTCGCGCGCGGCACCATCACGCTGGAGGACGAGGACGGCAACGAGCTGGTGATCGAGGCGACCACCTCATGGGCCTATGTAGGGGCCGGCCTGCGCATCCAGCTCGAACTGCTGGGGCCGGAATATGCCATGGAGTTCAACTCGCTTTCGACCGGACTGAAGGTGTTCATGTCGCGCGAGGTGAAGGGCTCGGAAGGCGAGGATCTCGTCGAGAAGCAGAATGCCGAGCAGGGACTGATGCCGGTGCTGGAGGACGAGCCGGGCGTCTATGGTTACACGGACGAGAACCGCCACATGGTGGAATGCTTCCGCAAGGGCGAGACGCCGCTGGAAACCTTCGAGGACGGGCTGGGCGTGGTGGAGATGCTGATGGGGCTCTACCGCTCGGCCGAAACCGGCGAGACGGTGCGCTTCCCGGCTCCCGAACTGGAAGATTACGTGCCGGTCGTTGCGCGGCGCGGCGCGTAAGGAAACGAGGGAAAGGCTTCAGGCCGAACCGGCAATGCGCATGGTGCGCAGGTCCGCCACCGGCCTGAAGCGGATCGCCGCCATCAGCGCGGTGCACAGCATGTCGGTGTCGGCGCGCTCATCCGGCCGCCAGTTGCAGGGGCAGGCGTTCGGCCCGGAATGGCTGTCGGCGACCTCGCGGTAAACGTCGCCAACGGCGCGCGCGGCAAGACGCATGACAGCCATCGGCGGCAGGCCGCTGCGGCCCATGATTCGACAGAATTCGTTCATGAGCGTCATGCGCAGGTGCTCCTGCGCCTCATCCTGACGCCGCTCGATTTCCGCCATGTTGGTCAAGACACGCAACTCCGCTTTTATCCGATCCCGGCAGCCTTCATATTAAAGTGGATAAAAACAATCAAGATTATATTTGTTCCGGAAGCGTCGGGCTCAGCAAAACAGGGCCCGTTCGCGTTCCACGACGCGCGTGATGAAACTTGCCGCCGCCTGCACGCGGCGCAACGGCCGCACCGTTTCGTGATAGACCAGCCAGTAGGAACGGCGAATGGGGGGGATCGCCTCGACCGGCACCAGTTCCGGCATGGAGCGGGCGATGAATGTGTGCAGGATGCCGATGCCGGCGCCAGCGCGCACCGCTTCCGCCTGGCCGAGCGCGGAGGAAATGGCGAAGGCTGAACGCCAGTCCGGGCTGAACTCGGCCTCATAGTCGAGCGAGGGGCTGACGATCAGGTCCCGCACATAGCCGATCAGCGCATGCTGCGGCAGTTCGGAGGGATTTTGCGGCAATCCGTGTTCGCGGACATAGTCGCGCGAGGCGAAGAGACCCAGCGTGTAGTCAACCAGCTTTCCCGCCACCAGCCGGCCTTCCTGCGGCCGCTCGACGGTGATGGCGATGTCGGCCTCGCGCCGCGACAGCGAGAAGGAGCGCGGCACCGGCACGAGCTGGATGGTCAGGTCGCGGTGCTGGCGCGTCAGTTCGCCTAGATGTCTGGCGAGGAAAGCGACGCCAAAGCCATCTGGTGCCCCGATGCGGACCGAGCCGGAAATGTCTTCGTCCTCATCGGCGACGGCTGAACGCGCGGCGATCACGTCGGCTTCCATGCGTTCGGCGATTTCGAGAAACCGCTCGCCGGCCGGCGTCAGCTCGCTGCCCGTGGTGAGACGGCGAAACAGCTTGGCGCGCAACGCCTCCTCAAGCGCACCGATGCGGCGCGAGACCGTTGCGTGGTTCAGCTCCAGCCGCCGCGCTGCACCGAGAATCTGTCCCGACCGCGCCACGGCCAGAAAGATGCGTACGTCGTCCCAGTTCATATGGCTCTCCTCCCGCTGGACCAGCGGCAAGCCTTACTATGCACCAAATGAAGCGCGATGCGAATTCGTTATCGTAAATTTGCACAACGGATGCGTTTCCACTCGCATTGCCAAGCTTGTCGGGACGGTGAACAATCAGGCCCACTGCAAATTCTGGCATCCATCAGGGAGAGAGACGATGATTGAATACGGTCATTTCATCGACGGCAAGCATGTAAAGGGCGCTTCCGGCCGCACGGCGGACGTGTTCCAGCCGCTCGACGGTTCGGTGCGTGCGAAGGTGGCGCTGGCCACCAAGGGCGAACTCGATGCCGCCGTCGCTTCGGCAAAGGCAGCGCAGCCTGCCTGGGCTGCCACCAACCCGCAGCGCCGCGCACGCGTGCTGTCGAAGTTCCTCGAACTCGTCGCCCGCGACAATGACGAGCTGGCCGAGCTGCTGGCCCGCGAGCACGGCAAGACCATTCCCGACGCCAAGGGCGACATCCAGCGCGGTGTCGAGGTGATCGAGTTCATGCTGGGCGTGCCGCATCTGATGAAGGGCGAGTACACCGAGGGCGCGGGCCCCGGCATCGACCTCTATTCCATGCGCCAGCCGCTCGGCGTGGTCGCCGGCATCACCCCGTTCAACTTCCCGGCCATGATCCCAATGTGGAAATTCGGCCCGGCCATCGCCTGCGGCAATGCCTTCATCCTCAAGCCCTCGGAGCGCGATCCGGGCGTGCCGATGCGTCTTGCCGAGCTGATGATCGAGGCGGGCCTGCCTGCCGGCATCCTCAACGTCGTCAACGGCGACAAGGAATCGGTCGACGCCATTCTCGATCATGACGACATTTCCGCCATCGGCTTCGTCGGCTCGTCGTCGATCGCGCAGTACATCTATTCCCGTGGCTGCGCCAACGGCAAGCGCGTGCAGTGCTTCGGCGGCGCCAAGAACCACATGATCATCATGCCCGACGCCGACATGGACCAGACGGTCGATGCGCTGGTGGGCGCCGGCTACGGTGCGGCGGGCGAGCGCTGCATGGCCGTTTCTGTGGCTGTTCCGGTTGGCGAGGCAACCGCCAACAAGCTGATGGAAAAGCTGATCCCGCGCGTGGAAAGCCTCAAGATCGGCCCTTCGACCGATCCGAGCGCCGATTTCGGTCCGCTGGTGACCAAGCAGGCGCTGGAGCGCGTGCGCGGCTATGTCGACCTCGGCGTCGAGGAAGGCGCCAAGCTGGTGGTCGATGGCCGCAGCTTCAAGATGCAGGGCTATGAGGACGGCTTCTATCTCGGCGGCTGCCTGTTCGACAACGTCACGCCCGACATGCGCATCTACAAGGAAGAGATCTTCGGGCCGGTTCTCTCGGTGGTGCGCGCGCATGATTTCGAGGAAGCGGTGCGCCTGCCTTCCGAGCATGAATATGGCAACGGCGTCGCCATCTTCACCCGCGACGGCGATGCGGCCCGCGAATTCGCGTCCCGCGTCAATGTCGGCATGGTCGGCATCAACGTGCCGATCCCGGTGCCGGTATCCTACTACACCTTCGGCGGCTGGAAGAAGTCCGGCTTCGGCGACCTCAACCAGTACGGCCCGGATGCGGTGCGCTTCTACACCAAGACCAAGACCGTCACCTCGCGCTGGCCGTCCGGCGTCAAGGAGGGTGCCGAGTTCTCGATGCCCCTGATGAAGTAACGCTTCGTTTCCATCACAAAAAAAGCCGTCGGATCATCCGGCGGCTTTTTTCGTTCGGGGCTGATCTCAGCTCAGGCAGCGGACGAGGAAATCGCCGGCCCGCTGAATGTGCCCGCGCAGCAATTCTGCGGCATGGCCGGCATCGCGCCTCGCATAGGCGTCGAACATTTGCCGGTGATCTGTGAGCCATTCATCTCTGGCCCCCGGCAGCTGATCGTAGAGGGCGTTGCAGCGTTCGACCTCGGTGCGCAGCGACATGGCGAGCCGGATCTGGCGCGGTGCAACGGCCGGCTTGTAAAGCTGCATGTGAAAGGCGCGGTCGGTCCTGATCCAATCCGGGGCGGCGGCGGTGCGCTCGGCAAGCTCAAGCGCTTCGCCAAGGGCTTCCATGTCGCTTTGGTCATGAAGGCTTGCCGCGCGTTCGATCAGATCGCACTCCACCAGAATGCGCATGTGAGTAATCTCGCGGATATCCTGCGCCGTCACCTCGATGACGAAGGCACCGCGATTGGGAAAGACGGCAACCAGCCCGTCGCGCTCCAGACGGCGCAAAGCTTCGCGCACGGGGATGCGGCTGACGCCAAAACGCGTGGCAAGATCCTCCTGCCGCAACGGTGCGCCGGGCCTGATGTCTCCGCGCATGATCTCTGCGTTCAGCTGGTCGGCGATGAGGTCGGAGGTCGTGTTCGATCTGAGCATGGTTGCCACATATCACAGGCGCTGATACATGAACACATGTAAACATGTATCCAATCTGGAGATTGATCGTGGATGGGAAGCTGCACAGGTACGAAGTCAACGTGACATGGACGGGAAATGAGGGAACGGGAACCGGCTCGTATCGCGGCTACAGCCGCAATCATGAAGTAACTGCGGGTGCAAAGCCGGCGATCGCGGGTTCGTCAGATCCGGCTTTCCGGGGAGATCCGGCCCGGTGGAACCCGGAAGATCTTCTCGTGGCCTCGCTCTCCGCCTGCCACAAGCTCTGGTATCTCGGGCTTTGCGCGCAGGCGGGCGTAACCGTGCTCTCCTATGAGGATGATGCGCTGGGCGAGATGGTGGAGGAGGCCGATGGCGCCGGTCAGTTCACGTCGGTGATGCTGCGTCCGAAGATCGTGATCGATGCTCAGTCCGACCCGGATGTTGCCGCCGCCCTGCACCACAAGGCGCACGCCATGTGCTTCATTGCCCGATCTGTCAATTTCCCGGTGGGGAACGAGCCCGAGATCACGGTGCAGGCATAGGTTGCGAGCGTCCGTGGCTGATTGGTGAGGACGGGGCGCAGACGAGACTTCCGGTCAGCGACTTCCGGTCAACCGGCGCGCAGGGCAGGCTGCTCTTTCCGTCCTGCTGTCGGGAGACCTACCGGGTGGCGGCATCCTCGGCCATGCCGCGCAGGAAATCCATCAGCTTGTCGGCATTGACGGCGGCGTCGTTCTCGTCACCCTCAAGCACTGACTGGATCAGCGCCACATGCAGTGCGGCGCAGTCGGCCATTCCCACATGCGCGCGGAAGCGGAACCAGCAGCGGCGACTATGCGATTGCAGGGCTGCCGCTGCACGGGATGCGAACATGTTGTCTGCGGCGGTTGCGAGCGCTTCGTTGATCGCCTTGTCAGCAGCGAGGAAGGCAACGACATCGGTGGCCAGAACGGCCTGCTGGATGGCAAGGGCAGCCTCATGGAACCTCCCGGCGATTTCGCGGGTGACGAAGCGTGCCGCCGATCGGGCGAGCAGTTTTTCGATGCCGCGCCGCGCGTCGATGATGCGCAGCCAGTCGCTGCCATAAAGTGGCGTGACCGTGATGCCGGCGCGGGGCCTGATCTCCAGAAGCCCATCCCACGCCAGCCGCTGAACGGCTTCGCGAACGGGCGTGCGGCCGAGGCCGGTTTTCTGGATCAGCGCGCTTTCGGTGACGAAGCTTCCGGGCGCCAGTTCGAGAGTGACGACCATCCGCTCCAGCGCGTTGAAGGCTCTGGTGGTGGCGGGAACTGAGCTGTCGAAAGGTTCGGATATCACGCGCATCTCCATGCTGCGCGAAATCATATATCACCAGTTCATTCTGCAGACCGCCCGCGTCGTCCACAGATATATCTGTCGTATCTCACTGGAAGAACAAGAGGATGCATGGTTTTTCAGAGATCGCGCGCAGGTGAGAACGGCGATGTAATCCTGCAGGGCCGGAGCGTCGTTCTGCTTCACCCAGTTTGCCGAAAGTTGGAAAGTGCGTGCGGGGCAGGCTGGGGGCGGGGTTTCTGGGCGCGAGGGCAAAAAGCGTCTGCGGAGGGCCTGTCATCCCGATCTGCGCCGCCTCCAAGTATCGGTGCTGGTCCGGACAAGAAAAATGACGTCAATTCTTCCGTAGCGGAATTGTGATCAGGTCTGCGTGATGGCGCCGGCCGGCATTTGCGGATGGGACTGTCGCTTCTGAGATTTGCAAGAATCACCTATTATTTACTCCCATGAAGCGGATTCCTTTCCCATAAAGCTGAAAGTGCGCCCAAAACGTCAATGACATTGCGTTGGTCCGATGATAGGTTCCGCCCTGACCTGCCAACAGGATGCACCTCCCGCGATAAGGGGCCGATCTCATCCCAAAGTCGCGTAAAAGAACAAAATTTGGAGTTGCAATCCGGACTTGAAACCGTACCACTAGGGGAACTACGAAAAGGAATGCGCCCGAGCCGGCGACATTCCAGGGGAGCGGCATAATATGCAATATTTCATCCAGCAGCTTATCAACGGGCTGACGCTGGGATCGATTTATGGCCTCATCGCCATCGGCTACACGATGGTCTATGGCATCATCGGCATGATCAACTTCGCACATGGCGATATCTTCATGGTCGGTGCTTTCACGGCTCTGATCGTGTTCCTGATCCTTGGTGCCATGTTCTATTCGGTGCCGGTCGTTGCCGCGCTTCTGATCATGATGATCGTCTCGATGCTGCTGGTCAGCCTTTACAACTGGGTGATCGAAAAGATCGCCTACCGGCCGTTGCGCGGTTCTTTCCGTCTGGCGCCGCTGATCACCGCCATCGGCATGTCGATCGTGCTGTCGAACTTCGTGCAGGTCACGCAGGGTCCGCGCAACAAGCCGATCCCTCCCATGGTCAGCCAAGTCTACAATGTCTATGGCATCTCGATCTCGCTCAAGCAGATCATAATCGTCGTGGTTACAGCCTTGCTGCTGGTCATCTTCTGGTATGTCGTCAACAAGACCGCTCTGGGCCGCGCCCAGCGTGCCTGTGAGCAGGACCGCAAGATGGCGGCGCTTCTGGGCGTCAATGTCGACCGCACCATTTCAATCACCTTCATCATCGGCGCTTCGCTCGCGGCCGTCGCTGGTACCCTGTTCCTGATGTATTACGGCGTGGTGGTCTTCTCGGATGGTTTCGTGCCTGGTGTTAAGGCATTTACCGCGGCAGTGCTCGGCGGGATCGGCTCCATTCCGGGCGCCGTGATCGGCGGCCTCGCCATCGGCTTCATCGAGAGCATCTGGTCGGCCTATTTCTCCATCGACTACAAGGACGTCGCGGCCTTCTCGATCCTTGCCATCGTGCTCATCTTCATGCCCTCCGGCATTCTCGGCCGGCCAGAAGTCGAAAAGGTCTGACCCATGGCCATGGCTGAAACGAAAAACTCCGCTGGCAGCGCCAACATCGCTGCCGGGCTGCGCGAAGCTGTCTATGCAGCGGTGATCGCCTTCTTCATGTTCGTGCTGTTCATTGGCGTGAAGACCGAACAGAACATTCACAACGAACTGGTGCTGGTGACGCGCTGGGGCCTTCTGGCGACCGTGGTGGTGCTGGCTGCTGTCGTGCGCTTCCTTCAGGTCGTCTATCTGATGCCGTTCCTCGCATCGCAGAAGACGGTCGATGTGAAAACCGGCCTTCTGCCCACCAGTGTTGCGCTGCGCGTGTTCAGCAAGCGCAATCTGATCATCGGCGTGGTTGTGGCCGGTGCGCTGCTCCTGTTCGGCAATGCCATCCAGGAGGCCGTCGGCCCTTACTGGGGCGCCTATGTGGGTCTGCTGCGCGCTGCGGCGATCATCTTCGTGATCGCGTGGGGCATCTTCTACTTCCGCAATTTCATCAGCACCTATTCCTATTTGCTCGGCTTCATCCTGCTGGTGCTCTATCCCGTCGTGATGGTGTCGCTGTTTGGCTTCCAGGGCTCGCTGAAATGGGTCGATAATTTCGGCATCCAGATCCTCATCTATGTGATGCTGGCTTGGGGCCTGAACATCGTCGTCGGCCTCGCCGGCCTGCTCGATCTCGGCTATGTCGCCTTCTACGCGGTCGGCGCCTATTCCTATGCGCTGCTCGGCACCCAGTTCGGCTGGTCGTTCTGGATCCTGCTTCCGGCGGCCGGAGCCATGGCGGCGATGTGGGGCATCATCCTCGGCTTTCCGGTGCTGCGCCTGCGCGGCGACTATCTGGCCATCGTCACGCTGGCCTTCGGCGAAATCATCCGCCTGGTGCTGATCAACTGGCGTGAAGTGACCAATGGCGCGGCCGGCATTTCCGGCATCCCGAAGGTCAGCTTCTTCGGCCTGATCTCGTTCAACGTCTCCGACCCGAACTACATCTCGAAGGTGCTCGGCATCGCCCAGTCGGGGTCCTACTACAAGATCTTCCTCTATTACCTGATCCTGGCGCTGTGCTTGCTGACCGGCTACGTCACCATCCGCCTGCGCCGCCTGCCCGTGGGGCGTGCGTGGGAAGCGCTGCGCGAGGATGAAATCGCCTGCCGCTCGCTCGGCATCAACACCACCACCACCAAGCTCACCGCCTTCGCCATCGGCGCCATGTTCGGCGGCTTCGCCGGCTCCTTCTTCGCTGCGCGGCAGGGGTTCGTCAGCCCGGAATCCTTCATCTTCCTGGAATCGGCGATCATCCTCGCCATCGTGGTTCTGGGCGGCATGGGATCGCTCGGCGGCATCGCGGTCGCGGCGGCCGTCATGGTAGGCGGCACCGAGATCCTGCGTGAAATGCAGTTCCTCAAGCAGATCTTCGGACCGGATTTCACGCCTGAACTTTATCGCATGCTGCTGTTCGGCGCGGCGATGGTGATCGTCATGGTGTGGAAACCGCGCGGGTTTGTCGGCAGTCGCGAGCCGACAGCCTTCCTGAAGGAGAGCAAAGCCGTCTCGGGCTCGTTTACGAAGGAAGGGCACGGCTGATGAGCGCGACGATCACCACAGAGATGCCGATCCTGCGTGTCGAGCATCTGTCGATGAAGTTCGGTGGCCTCGTGGCCATCGGTGACCTGTCCTTCGACGTCAGGCGCGGCGAGATCACGGCGCTGATCGGCCCCAACGGGGCCGGCAAGACCACCGTGTTCAACTGCATCACCGGCTTCTACAAGCCGACCGAAGGCATGATCCGCTTCACCGGGCGCGAGGGCAACGAGTTCCTGCTTGAGCGTCTGCCGGATTTCCAGATCACGGCGAAGGCCAAGGTGGCCCGCACCTTCCAGAACATCCGCCTGTTCTCGGGCATGACGGTTCTGGAAAATCTGCTCGTGGCCCAGCACAACAAGCTGATGAAGGCCTCCGGCTACACCATTCTGGGGCTGCTGGGCATCGGCGGCTATCCAAAGGCCGCCGCCGAATCGATCGAGAAGGCGAAGCACTGGCTTGAGAAGGCCGACCTGACCGATCGGGCCGACGATCCTGCCGGCGACCTGCCCTATGGCGCGCAGCGCCGGCTGGAGATCGCGCGGGCCATGTGCACCGATCCGGAGCTGCTGTGCCTCGACGAGCCGGCTGCAGGCCTCAACCCGAAGGAGTCGCTGGCGCTCAACGCCCTTCTCAACGACATCAAGGCCAATACCGGCACCTCGATCCTGCTGATCGAGCACGACATGTCGGTGGTCATGGAGATTTCAGACCATATCGTCGTGCTGGAATATGGCCGCAAGATTTCCGACGGCACGCCGGAAGAGGTGCGCACGGATCCGCGCGTCATCGCAGCCTATCTCGGCGTTGACGACGAGGAGGTCGAGGAGGTGCTGATCGAGGTCGGTGACGAGGACGTCATCGAGCAGCTCGATACCGGCCCCGATGCCGATCACGGCCCGGAGGCGTCGTCCTCCATGCTGGCCGGCCCGGTGAACGATACCGTGGTGCATGGCAATGGCGAGCGGGTCACGGTCGAGAAGGGCGCCGGCAAGGCCGCTCAGGTGAAGCCGCAGCAGGCTGTCAGCAGCCCTGCCGCGCGCAAGCCGGCCGCGAAGGCGGCGAAAGCGAAAGCCGAACCGGCCCCGAAGGCCGCAACGCCTGCAAAGCCGGCAGGCGCGGCAAAAGCCGCGAAGGCAAGCCCCGCCTCAAAGGCCGCTCCCGCCAGTGAAAAGCCGACCCCGGCTGCCGATAAAGGCAAGGAGGCAGGCATCTCAAACCGCCTTCCGGCAGCGCGCGGCGGCAAGGCGGACGATCTCCAGCTGATCAAGGGGATCGGACCGGTCAACGAGAAGAAGCTCAACGCCCACGGCATCTATCATTTCGATCAGATCGCAGCCTGGAAGAAGGCCGACATCGCCGCCGCTGAAGCCTATCTGGCCTTCGACGGGCGCATCGCCCGCGAAGACTGGATCAGTCAGGCGAAGGTTCTCGCACGCAAGGCTGCATCCGCACCGGCAACCAGGCGCGGAGGGCGCAAATAATGTCCACAGCACCGCTTCTCGATGTCAGGAATGTCGAGACCTTCTACGGCAATATTCAGGCGCTCGGCGGCGTCGACGTCAGCGTTCAGCAGGGTGAGATCGTTGCGCTCATCGGCGCCAATGGTGCCGGCAAGTCGACCCTGATGATGACTATTTTCGGCACGCCGCGGGCAAGTTCGGGCAGCATCATCTTCGCGGGCACCGATATCACGCGCCTCCCCACGCATGAGATCGCACGGCTGCGTATTGCGCAGTCGCCGGAAGGCCGCCGCATTTTCCCGCGCATGACGGTGCTGGAAAATCTTCAGATGGGTGCCAGCCTCGATAACCTCAAATATTTCGATGAGGACGTGGAAAAGGTCTTTACCCTGTTCCCGCGCCTGAAGGAGCGTATCGCTCAGCGTGGCGGCACTCTGTCGGGTGGCGAACAGCAGATGCTGTCGATCGGGCGCGCACTGATGGCGCGGCCGAAGCTCCTGCTGCTGGATGAGCCTTCCCTTGGCCTTGCGCCGCTGATCGTGAAGCAGATTTTCGATGCGATCCGCGAACTCAACCGGACCGAGGGCCTGACGGTGTTTCTGGTCGAGCAAAACGCCTTCGCCGCGCTCAAGCTCGCCCATCGCGGTTACGTGCTGGTCAACGGAAAGGTGACGATGAGCGGCAGCGGCAAGGATCTGCTGGCCGATCCGGAGGTGCGCGCCGCCTATCTGGAGGGCGGGCGCCACTAAAGCATGTCGTCCGAAAGCGGGAACCGGTTTCGGGACAAAGACATGCGTGAAAACAGGGACTTAAAGCGTAAGGAGCGGATCTGCTGGATCGCGATGCGCTTTAAGGCAATTCCGGCAGAAGCGCGCAGCGTTTTGCGGTCCGGAATTGAGAGAAACAAGGGGTGGAGCGTTTCTGCGAGTATCAGAAATGCTCCGAGCCGGGATCGGAATGCCGGAGCTCCGGCATTCTGCGGAAACCGGAAGTTTGAACTGCGACCGGAGCCGGCGGGGCTCCGGCAGAGTGCGGAGACATGATCATGCAGGGCATTCTCTACGAGGAACCCTCAATCTGGCAGTTCTTCTTCGTCACCTGTCTGCTGGGTGGCTGGGCGGCCTGGATGACCGGGCGCGCCTGCGCGCAGACTTGGCGGCCGCAACTGGCGCTGTTCTTCTATCTGCTTGGGCTGGGGCTTGCCGTTCGCTTCATCCATCATGCGCTGTTCAACGGCACGATGTTCAGCCTGCAATATTATGGCGTCGACACCATCATATTGATGGTGCTGGGCTTTCTTGGTTATCGCTATACGCGAACCAACCAGATGGTGACGCAATATGGCTGGCTCTATGAAAAGGCATCGCCGCTGAGCTGGCGCTCGAAAGACCAGGCCCAATAGGCGAACAGGACGGGCGGATGCAGCAAAGATCCATGCAGGTTCCGGCAAAGCGGCGCTTCAGGGCACCGGGCCGGAGCATGCAGGATGTCTGTCGCTGGCCGTCTGTCTTCATTGTTCCGGCGACAAGTCGTTGCAAGATGAATCAACGTGACAACTGCCTTGAAATAGGCAAGGTTGGCTTTCTGCGAGATGGGTGGGTATCGCACGAAAGTATAACTGTCGCCCACTCTGAAAAAATGGGAGCGTTTAAATGAAGAAGTCACTCTTGTCCGCAGTATCGCTTGGTGCGCTGCTGGTGTTCAGCGGTTCCGCCTGGGCTGACGTGCTGCTGGGCATCGGCGCGCCGATCACCGGTCCGAATGCTGCTTTCGGCGCTCAGATTCAAAGGGGTACCGAGCAGGCGGTAGCTGACATCAACGCCGCCGGCGGCATCAATGGCGAGCAGATCAAGGTGTCGATCGGCGACGACGTCTCCGATCCCAAGCAGGGCATTTCGGTTGCCAACAAGTTCGTTGCCGATGGCGTGAAATTCGTCGTCGGCCACTTCAACTCGGGCGTCGCTATCCCGGCGTCGGAAGTCTATGCCGAAAACGGCATCCTCGAAGTCACGCCGGCAGCGACCAATCCGGTCTTCACCGAGCGCGGCCTGTGGAACACGATCCGCGTCTGCGGCCGTGACGACCAGCAGGGCGAGGTTGCCGGTGCCTATATCGCGGAGCACTACAAGGACGCCAAGGTTGCCGTCATCCACGACAAGACCCCTTACGGACAGGGCCTTGCCGACGAGACCAAGAAAGCACTCAACGGAGCCGGCCTGACTGAGGTGCTCTATGAAGGCGTCAATGCCGGCGACAAGGACTTCTCGGCCCTCATCGCCAAGATGAAGGAAGCCGGCGTAACCCTCATCTACTGGGGCGGGCTGCACACCGAGGCCGGCCTGATCATCCGTCAGGCCGCAGATCAGGGCCTGAAGGTGCCGCTGTTCTCCGGCGACGGTATCGTTTCCAACGAGCTGGCCTCGATTGCCGGCGACGCGGTGCAGGGCACCCTGAACACCTTCGGCCCCGACCCGCGCAAGAACCCCGCCGCCGCGGAAGTGGTGGAGAAGTTCCGTGCCGCCGGCTTCGAGCCGGAAGCCTACACGCTCTATGCCTATGCCTCGACCCAGATCATCGCGCAGGCTGCTGCGGCTGCCGGCTCGAACGATCCTCAGGAAGTCGCCAAGGCGATCAAGGAAAAGGGTCCGTTCAAGACCGTTCTGGGCGAACTCTCCTTCAACGAAAAGGGCGACCGCACCGACGCCGACTATGTCGTCTACGAATGGCGCAAGGCGGACGACGGCAAGTACAACTACTTCCAGCTCGACTAAGGCATTTCGCCAGCCGGACGGCATCGTCCGGCTGGCGTAAATGCGACCGGAGCGGGCTTGTCGCCTGACGAACAAAGGCCCGGCGTCCTGCGCCGGGCCTTTTTGCCTGTTTCGGGCATTTAGCGCCTCACGCCGCGTCATTCCCGGTTGCGCCGCAGCATTTTCACGCTAATCATTCGCGCGCCTTCTTCCAGACAGCGGAGTATCCCATTGGCCATCACGAAGATTCTCGTCGCCAACCGGTCTGAAATCGCCATCCGCGTGTTCCGCGCGGCCAATGAGCTGGGCCTTAAAACCGTGGCCATCTGGGCGGAAGAAGACAAATATGCCCTGCACCGGTTCAAGGCGGACGAGAGCTATCAGGTCGGGCGCGGACCGCATCTTGCGCGCGATCTGGGGCCCATTGAAAGCTATCTGTCGATCGAAGAAGTGCTGCGCGTCGCGAAGCTTTCGGGCGCCGACGCCATCCATCCGGGCTACGGCCTGCTTTCTGAAAGCCCGGAATTCGTCGAAGCCTGCGAGGCGGCCGGCATCACCTTCATCGGCCCGAAGCCGGCTACAATGCGCCGTCTTGGCAACAAGGTCGATGCGCGCAACCTCGCCATCGAGGTCGGCGTGCCGGTCATCCCGGCCACCGAACCGCTGCCCGACGACATCGAGGCGGTGAAGAAGCTTGCCGCCGAGATCGGCTACCCGCTGATGCTCAAGGCCTCATGGGGCGGCGGCGGGCGCGGCATGCGCGTCATCCGCTCGGAGGCCGATCTGGCCCGCGAGGTCATGGAAGGCAAGCGCGAGGCCAGGGCCGCCTTCGGCAAGGATGAGGTCTATCTCGAAAAGCTGATCGAACGCGCACGCCATGTCGAGGTGCAGATTCTGGGCGACACCCATGGCAATGCGGTACATCTGTTCGAGCGCGACTGCTCGATCCAGCGCCGCAATCAGAAGGTCGTGGAACGTGCGCCCGCCCCCTATCTCAGCGACGAGCTGCGGCAGGAGCTGTGCGGCCATGCACTGAAGATCGCGCATGAGACCGACTATATCGGCGCCGGCACCGTCGAGTTCCTGCAGGATGCGGACACCGGAAAATTCTACTTCATCGAGGTCAATCCGCGCATTCAGGTCGAGCACACGGTGACGGAAGAGGTCACCGGCATCGACATCGTCAAGGCGCAGATCCACATTCTCGACGGTCATGCCATCGGCACGCCGGAATCGGGCGTGCCGGCCCAGCAGGACATCCGCCTGCAGGGCCACGCCCTTCAGTGCCGCATCACCACGGAAGACCCCGAGCAGCACTTCATTCCTGACTATGGCCGCATCACCGGCTATCGCTCGGCCGCCGGCTTCGGCATCCGTCTCGATGGCGGCACGGCTTATTCGGGCGCCATCATCACCCGCTTCTACGATCCGCTTCTGGTCAAGGTCACGGCCTCTGGACGCACGCCTGAGGAGGCGCTGAGCCGCATGCACCGCGCGTTGCGCGAGTTCCGCATCCGCGGCGTTGCCACCAATCTCACCTTCCTCGAAGCCATCATCACGCATCCGAAATTCCGGGACAATTCCTACACCACCAGGTTCATCGACACGACGCCGGAACTGTTCACGCAGGTGCGGCGGCAGGACCGCGCTTCCAAGCTGCTCACCTATCTGGCCGATGTCAGCGTCAACGGTCATCCCGAGACGCGCGGCCGGCCGGCGCCGAAGCAGGATGCCGCAGCTCCGCTGGTGCCGTGGTTCACCGGCCCGATCCCGGACGGCACCAGGCAAAGGCTGGATGCGCTCGGGCCGGAAGGCTTTGCGAAATGGATGCGTGACCGGAAAGAGGTCCTGATCACCGACACAACCATGCGCGACGGCCACCAGTCGCTGCTGGCGACGCGCGTGCGCACCCATGACATCGCCCGCATCGCCGGCACCTATGCGCGCGCCCTGCCGCAGCTCCTGTCGCTGGAATGCTGGGGCGGCGCCACCTTCGACGTCGCCATGCGCTTCCTCACCGAAGACCCGTGGGAGCGGCTGGCGCTGGTCCGCGAGGCGGCCCCCAACATCCTTCTGCAGATGCTGCTGCGCGGCGCCAACGGCGTCGGCTACACCAATTATCCCGACAATGTCGTCCAGCATTTCGTGAGCCAAGCGGCCCAAGGCGGCGTCGACCTGTTCCGTGTCTTCGACTGCCTGAACTGGGTCGAGAACATGCGCGTCGCCATGGATGCCGTGATCGCAGAGGGCAAGCTGTGCGAAGCGGCCATGTGCTACACGGGCGACATTCTCGATCCGTCCCGCGCCAAATACGACCTGAAATATTATGTGTCGCTCGCCAAGGAGCTTGAGGCGGCGGGCGCGCACATCATCGCGGTCAAGGACATGGCCGGCCTTCTGAAGCCGGCCGCGGCGCGTGTTCTGTTCAGGGCGCTGCGCGAGGAGACGGACCTGCCCATCCATTTCCACACGCACGACACATCCGGCCTGTCGGCCGCGACCGTGCTGGCGGCGGTGGAGGCGGGCGTCGATGCCGTCGAGGCGGCGATGGACGCGTTTTCCGGCAACACCTCGCAGCCCTGCCTCGGCTCCATCGTCGAGGCGCTGAAGGGCAGCGAGCGCGACCCAGGGCTGGATTCGGAGTGGATTCGCAAGATCTCCTTCTACTGGGAGGCCGTGCGCAACCAGTATGCGGCCTTCGAGAGCGACCTCAAGGGACCTGCCTCGGAAGTCTACCTGCATGAGATGCCGGGCGGCCAGTTCACCAACCTCAAGGAGCAGGCCCGTTCGCTCGGCCTTGAAACCCGCTGGCACGAGGTGGCGCAGGCCTATCACGACGTCAACCTGATGTTCGGCGACATCGTCAAGGTCACGCCGTCCTCCAAGGTGGTGGGCGACATGGCGCTGATGATGGTCAGCCAGGATCTGACCGTCGCCGATGTCGAGAACCCGGATCGCGACATCGCCTTCCCGGATTCCGTGGTGTCGATGCTGCGCGGTGATCTCGGCCAGTCGCCGGGCGGCTGGCCACAGGCGCTGCAGAAGAAGGCGCTGAAGGGTGCAAGGCCGATCACCGTGCGGCCGGGCTCGCTGCTGGACGCGGCCGATCTGTCTGCTGGCAGGAAGGAGGCCGAGGAGAAGATCGGGCGCACGCTGTCGGAACCCGAATTCGCCTCGTGGCTGATGTATCCGAAGGTATTCTCCGACTTCGCCGCCGCACAGGAAACCTATGGGCCCGTCTCGGTGCTGCCGACGCCGAACTATTTCTACGGCATGAAGCCGGAGGACGAGATTTTCGTCGACATCGAGAAGGGAAAGACGCTGGTGATCCGCTGCCTTGCCGTCGGTGATGTCGATGAAAACGGCATGGTCACGGTGTTCTTCGAACTCAATGGCCAGCCGCGCCGCGTGAAGGTGCCGGACCGCGCCCATGGCGCTTCGGCCGCCAGGGCGCGGCGCAAGGCCGAACCCGGCAACGAGGCGCATGTGGCCGCTCCGATGCCCGGCGTGGTCTCCACGGTCTCGGTGACGGCCGGGCAGAGCGTCAGGGCCGGCGACGTGCTCGTATCCATCGAGGCGATGAAGATGGAGACGGCGCTGCATGCCGAGCGCGACGGCACCGTGGCCGAGCTTCTGGTGCGGCCCGGCGACCAGATCGACGCCAAGGACCTGCTCATCGTTTTCGAGTGAGTGTCAGCAGATCGTTTGCGGGGCCTGAGGGGCCCCACAAACTGCTTGACCCGTCCGAGCCTGTCGGGCATCGAACCGGGCTGAATTTGCGGCCGGGCTTGCGAGTCGCCGCCACCAACCGGAAAAGATACGGAGAACATCATGGCCGACGAGATCACCGAAACCAGCAATACCGTGGCCGCCGGCCAGCTGCGGGCCTTCATCGAGCGCATCGAGCGTCTTGAGGAGGAGAAGAAGACCATCGCCGACGATATCAAGGAAGTGTTCGCCGAGGCCAAGGGCACCGGCTTCGACACCAAGGCGATGCGCACCATCATCCGCCTGCGCAAGAAGGATCAGGCCGAGCGCGAGGAGGAGGAATCGATCCTCGACCTCTACAAGGCCGCTCTCGGCATGGTGTGATCGGAACCCGCCGCTTCCCAAAAGAAAATCGCCCCGAAGCAGCACTTCGGGGCGATTTCTTTTTGAAGGGTATCCTTGCTTAGGCAGCCTGCTTCTTCGGCTGGATGAGCCCGCGCGCCACCAGCAGTTCGGCGATCTGCACGGTGTTGAGGGCCGCGCCCTTGCGCAGATTGTCCGACACGATCCACAGGTTCAGGCCGTTGTCGATGGTGGAGTCCTCGCGGATGCGGGAGATGTAGGTGGCATCCTCGCCAGCACTCTCGATCGGCGTGATGTAGCCGCCGTCCTCATGCTTGTCGATGACCAGGCAGCCCGGCGCCTCGCGCAGGATGTCGCGGGCCTCGTCGGCGGTGATCGGCTTTTCGAATTCGAGGTTTACGGCTTCCGAATGGCCGATGAACACCGGCACGCGCACGCAGGTGGCGGTGACCTTGATCTTCGGGTCGAGCATCTTCTTGGTTTCGGCCACCATCTTCCATTCTTCCTTGGTGGTGCCGTCTTCCATGAACACGTCGATGTGCGGGATGACGTTGAAAGCAATGCGCTTGGTGAACTTCTTGGCCTCAACCGGATCGGCCACGAACACGGCGCGGGTCTGCGTGAACAGTTCGTCCATGCCTTCCTTGCCGGCGCCCGACACGGACTGGTAGGTCGAGACAACGACGCGCCTGATGGTCGCTGCATCATGCAGCGGCTTCAGCGCCACCAGCATCTGAGCCGTCGAGCAGTTGGGGTTGGCGATGATGTTCTTCTTCGTGAAGCCCTCGATGGCGTCGGGGTTCACTTCCGGCACGATCAGCGGCACGTCCGGATCGGTGCGGAAAGCGGAGGAATTATCGATGACGACGCAGCCCTGCTTGCCGATCTTCGGCGACCATTCCTTGGAGACGTTGCCGCCGGCGGACATCAGGGCGATGTCGGTGTCGGAAAAATCGTAGGTTTCGAGCGCCTTCACCTTCAGCGTCCTGTCGCCGAAGGACACTTCGGTGCCCTGGCTGCGGCGCGAGGCAAGCGCCACGACTTCGCTGACCGGAAAACCGCGCTCTTCCAGAATGTTGAGCATTTCGCGACCCACATTGCCCGTGGCGCCGACAACCGCAACCTTGAAGCCCATCGAAATCTATCTCCTGTCGCTCTCCGCTTGTTTTGCTTGGAGAAACCCGCCGGCCATTCGCGGGTCCCGCCTCCCTCGGGCCGGACCCGGGGAGAGGGCGAGCAGGCCAAGGGAGGTCAGACCGTGGTGGCGGTCGTTTTTTTGGCCGAGGTTTTGGTCGAAAGCAGCGACGCGATCATGCGCCCGGCGGGAGCCGGGGTCTCGCGGCTGAAAAGACCGCGTGCGAGAAGAGCCATGGTAAGGCCGCGCATGGTGGAAACGTCCTGTTCGGTGGCGCTTTTACGCGTTTTGCGTCAAGAGTCAATTGCGCGCGCTCTGTACAATGGCCGCGTTGCGCAGTAGGAGCAGCGCAGTTTCGTTTCCGGCCGTGCGGGCGTTTGCCCCCAGGAGGCCGGCTTTGCACTTAGTGAAGGCCGCGACAGGCCCTGTATTCCGAAAGACGACGATGATGGTTGATGGTATCGCGCCCGCGCTGGCCGAAGCGCTGGAAAAGCGCGGTTATTCCGAACTGACGCCCGTGCAGAAGGCCGTGCTCGATCCGGCACTGGGGCAGTCCGACGCGCTGGTTTCCGCGCAGACCGGCTCTGGCAAGACGGTGGCCTTCGGGCTGGCGCTGGCTCCGACCTTGCTTGGCGGGGCCGAGCGCTTCGGGGCGGCGGGTGCACCGCTTGGACTGGTGGTCGCTCCGACCCGCGAGCTTGCCCTGCAGGTGGCCCGCGAACTTGTCTGGCTCTACGAATTCGCGGGCGCTTCGATCGCCACCTGCGTCGGCGGCATGGATATGCGCACCGAGCGGCGGGCGCTGGAACGCGGCGCCCATATCGTCGTCGGCACGCCCGGCCGTCTGCGCGATCACATCACCCGTGGCGCGCTCGACATTTCCGGCCTCGCAGCCGTGGTGCTGGACGAGGCCGACGAGATGCTCGACCTCGGCTTCCGCGAGGATCTGGAATTCATCCTCGGTTCGTCGCCGGTCGAGCGCCGCACGCTGATGTTCTCGGCCACCGTGCCGCGTGCCATCGCGACACTGGCGAAGGAATACCAGCGCGATGCCGTGCGCATCGCCGCGGCAGGTGAAGACAAGCAGCATCACGACATCGAATATCGTGCGCTGGTGGTAACGCCTGCCGACCGCGACAACGCCATCGTCAATGTGCTGCGTTATTACGAGGCGCGCAACGCCATCGTGTTCTGCAACACGCGCGCGGCGGTGAACCATCTCACCGCCCGGCTGAACAACCGCAATTTCTCCGTCGTCGCCATGTCGGGCGAACTCAGCCAGAACGAGCGCACCCATGCCTTGCAGGCCATGCGCGACGGGCGGGCGCGGGTGTGCATCGCCACCGATGTGGCGGCGCGCGGCATCGATCTTCCAGGCCTTGAACTGGTGATCCATGCCGACCTGCCCTCCAATCCCGACACGCTGCTGCATCGCAGCGGCCGTACGGGCCGGGCAGGGCGCAAGGGCATCAGCGCGCTGATCGTGCCGCACCCGGCGCGCCGGCGCTGCGAGCGTGTGCTGCAGGCTGCGCGTATCGAGGCCGAATGGGCGCGGCCGCCGTCCGCCGACGAGGTTGTCGCGCGTGACAATGAGCGCATGCTGGTCGATCCGGCTCTGTCGGAGCCGGTCAGCGAAGGTGAGCGCGATTTCGTTACCACCCTGCTCGACCGCTTCGGTCCAGAGCAGATGGCGGCGGCCTATCTGCGCCTCAGCCGCTCCGGACGCTCCGCGCCGGAATATCTGTCGGAAAGCGGGCCACTGCCGGCCGCCGGCAAGGCTGGTGGCCATGCCGGAACGCCGTCGAAATCGCGGGACGATTTCGGCGACAGCGTCTGGTTCTCGCTGTCGGTCGGCCGCAAGCAGAATGCCGAGCCGCGCTGGCTGATCCCGATGTTGTGCCGCACCGCCAATCTCACTAAGCGCGAGATCGGGGCCATCCGCATGCAGCCGGAGGAAACCTTCGTCCAGATTTCCGCCGACAGCGCCGATGCCTTCGTCGAAGCGCTGGGGCCGCATATGACCATTCAGGGCAACATCCGCGTCGAGGCAGTGGATGGCGAGCCGGATTTTGCGCGCAGCGCCTATCGTCCGCAGCGGACGGAAAAGAAGCCGCACCGCGGCAAGGGCGGATACGACAAAGGCAATGACGAGCGTCCTGCGAAGAAGAAATTCGCTGAGGCCGGTGGCAAGCCGTGGTCGGACAAGGTGGCGGGCGATAAGCCGGGAGCTGACAAGCCATGGGGCGGCAAGAAGCCGGCCAAGCCGAAATTCGAGAAGGGCGCCGCTGCAAAGCCGGCAAAGAAGCCGAAGCGGCCGAAATCCGATTGAGGCATCAGCGCCTTCAGTTTGCCCGTCAGCTATCATGACGGGCGCTGCGCCCGTGAAGAAAAAAGCCCCGGCATGACCGGGGCTTTTTTGTTCGCACAAAGGCTGCCTGCTTATGCGCGGGGCGCTCAGCCGGCCTTTTCGAGGCTGGCTTCCCACTTGCCCAGCGCTGCAAGCGAGTTCATGCGGGCGCGGTGGGTGAAGGCAGCCTGCGCGGCGGCGACGTTTTCCACCTTGCCGGACCATGCCTTCTGCGGCGCGGCCTGAAGGGCGCGGCCGTAGGAGAAGGTCAGCTTCCACGGATGCGGACCAATGGCGTTGATGGCGTTGAGGTTGGCGGTGGCCTCCTCGTCCGACTGGCCGCCCGACAGGAAGGCGATGCCCGGAACGGCAACCGGAACCGTCTCGCGGAACAGCTTGATGGTCTTTTCGGCCACTTCCTCGGGCGAGTTTTTGGTGCCCGACTTCTTGCCGGCGATGACCATGTTCGGCTTGAGGATCGTGCCTTCCAGAACCACGTCGGCAGCGTTCAGCTCGGCATAGAGCTGGAGCAGCGTGACCTTGGTGACGTCATAGCAGGTGTCGATGTCATGCGAGCCGTCCATCAGCACTTCCGGCTCGACGATCGGCACGATGCCGGCTTCCTGGCACAGCGCCGCATAGCGGGCCAGCGCATGGCAGTTGGCGTCGATGGCGTAGCCGGAGGGAACGGCCTCTTCATCGTTGATGTCGATGACCGCGCGCCACTTGGCGAAGCGGGCGCCGAGCTTGTAATACTCGGCCAGACGCTCGCGCAGGCCGTCGAGGCCTTCGGTGATGGTGTCGCCCGGGAAGCCGGCCAGCGGCTTGGCGCCGGCGTCGACCTTGATGCCGGGGATGGAACCGGCGGCGCGGATGACATCGACCAGCGGCGTGCCGTCGGCGGTCTTCTGGCGGATCGTTTCGTCGAAGAGGATGACGCCGGAGATGTACTTCGTCATCGCTTCTTCCGAGCGGAACATCAGCTCGCGATAGTCGCGGCGATTGTTCTCCGTGGATTCGACATTGATTGCGTCGAAACGCTTCTTGATCGTTCCGGAACTTTCATCGGCTGCAAGAATGCCCTTGCCGTCGGCCACCATGGCCGCCGCGATATCCTCAAGACGTTCGCTCATGTATCACTCCTCAAAAAGGTGCGGGCTGGAAAGCATGCCGGCCGCATAGCAGACCCGGCCCGGCAAAGGAATGCCGCGCCAAAGTCCTAATCGATTGAAAGTTCACCGTTTCCGCCTTTTGGGCGAAAGCTGTGGGTATCAGCGCTTCAGAACCTCGACGCCCGGCAGCGGCTTGCCTTCCATCCACTCCAGGAAGGCGCCGCCCGCGGTGGAGACATAGGTGAAATCGTCGGCGGCCCCCGCATGGTTGAGCGCGGCCACCGTGTCGCCGCCACCGGCGACCGAGACCAGCCTGCCCTCGCGGGTGCGGCCTGCGGCATGGCGCGCGGCCTCGACCGTGGCGCGGTCGAAGGGCTCGATCTCGAAGGCGCCGAGCGGGCCGTTCCAGACCAGCGTTGCTGCACGGTCGATCCACTGATTGATCACCTCGATGCTCTTCGCGCCTGCGTCGAGGATCATGGCGTCGGCGGGTACGGCATCGATGGCGACGGTTTCGTTCGGGGCATTTGCTTTGAACTCACGGGCCACGACGCCGTCGGCGGGCAGGATGACCGCGCAGCCGGCCTCGGCCGCCTCGATCATGATCTGCTTTGCCGTTTTGGCCAGATCATGCTCGGCCAGCGACTTGCCGACCTCAGTGCCGCGCGCGGCAAGGAAGGTGTTGGCCATGCCGCCGCCGATGACCAGCGCATCGACCTTCTTCACGAGGTTCATGAGCAGGTCGATCTTGGTGGAAACCTTGGCGCCGCCAACGATGGCGACCACCGGCTTTACCGGGTTGCCAAGGCCCTTTTCCAGCGCTTCCAGCTCCACCTGCATGGTGCGGCCCGCATAGGCCGGTAATATATGCGCCAGCCCCTCGGTGGAGGCATGCGCGCGGTGGGCGGCGGAAAAGGCGTCGTTGACATAGATGTCGCCGTTTTCGGCCAGCGCCTTCACGAAATCAGGATCGTTCTTTTCTTCGCCCTTATGGAAGCGGGTGTTTTCCAGAAGCAGCACGTCGCCGTCCTTCATGGCTGCAATTGCGCCCGCAGCCTTTTCGCCAATGCAGTCGCCGGCGAAGCCAACGGCGCGGCCGAGCACTTCGGCCGTGGCCTTCGCCACCGGATCCAGCGAGAATTCGGCGTTTGCCTCACCCCTGGGGCGGCCGAAATGGGCAAGCAGGATGACCTTCGCGCCCTTGCCGGACAGTTCGGCAATGGTCGGGCCGACGCGTTCGATGCGGGTGGCGTCGGTAACCTTGCCATCCGCCATGGGCACATTGAGATCGACGCGCACAAGCACCCGTTTGCCGGCTATGGAGCCGATGTCATCCAGCGTCTTGAAGCCAGCTGTCATGTGAAAATCACCCTCTCAAGAAATGCGCCGGAGCCCATAGGCCGGCATTGCCATGCAAGGCTTATGACACAAAGCAAAACGCCCGGCAAAGCCGGGCGTTTCATTACGTTAATGCCGTTCAGGCGATGGTCTTGCCCAGCGCGACGGCCGTGTCGGCCATGCGGTTGGAGAAGCCCCATTCGTTGTCGTACCACGACATGACGCGCACCAGATTGCCTTCGATGACCTTGGTCTGGTCAAGCGCGAAGGTCGAGGACGCCGGGTTGTGGTTGAGGTCGATGGAGACCAGCGGCTCGTCGGTATAGGCAAGAATGCCTTTCAGCGGGCCATCGGCGGCAGCGACCAGAGCCGCGTTGACCTCTTCGACGGTTACGTTGCGCTTCGGCACGAACTTGAAGTCGATGACCGAGACGTTCGGGGTCGGCACGCGGATCGACACCCCGTCCAGCTTGCCCTTCAGTTCCGGCAGCACGAGGCCGACGGCCTTGGCGGCACCCGTCGAGGTCGGGATCATGGAGACGGCAGCGGCGCGGGCGCGGTAGAGATCCTTGTGCATGGTGTCCAGCGTCGGCTGGTCGCCCGTATAGGCGTGCACGGTGGTCATGAAGCCCTTCTCGATGCCGAAGGCGTCATTGAGCACCTTGGCGACCGGGGCCAGGCAGTTGGTAGTGCACGAGGCGTTGGAGATGACGACGTGGTCCTTCGTCAGCTTGTCGTGGTTGACGCCGTAGACGACGGTGAGGTCAGCGCCATCGGCCGGGGCCGAGACGATGACGCGCTTGGCGCCGCCGGCGAGGTGAGCCGAGGCTTTTTCCTTCGAGGTGAAGATGCCGGTGCACTCCAGCACGATGTCGACGCCAAGTTTGCCCCACGGCAGCTTCGACGGATCGCGCTCGGCGAACACCTTGAAGGAGTCGGAGCCGACCGAAATGGTGTCGCCATTGACCTTCACTTCGCTCGGGAAGCGGCCATGCACGGAATCGTAGCGCAGCAGATGCGCATTGGTTTCGACCGGGCCGAGGTCGTTGATGGCGACAACGTCGATATCCTTGCGGCCGCTCTCATAAATGGCGCGCACGATATTGCGGCCGATGCGGCCAAATCCGTTGATGGCAACCTTCAAAGTCATGTCCGTCTCCTGAAGCGGGAAAATCCCTGCCGTTCATAAGGGAGGCGGGCTCCGGAATCCATTGCCCGCCATCTGCTTCAAATCGATTAGCCAGGCTCTGGTCCACAACTTACCAGCGCCTGACTCCCGATTGCGCGAAGATCAGCCGTGCAGCCGGCCTTCCGCAGCCTTTGCCACAGCCTCGGCGGTGATGCCGAAATGCGCGTAGAGCTGCTCGATGGTGCCGCTGGCGCCAAAACCGGTCATGCCGACGAAGAGGCCGTCGGTGCCGATCACGGCGTCCCAGCCCTGACGGATGCCGGCCTCGACCGCGACCTTCACCTTTGCCGTGCCGATCGTGGCGGCGCGGTAAGCCTCGTCCTGCTGCCAGAAGATGTCGAGGCAGGGGGCCGAGACGACGCGGGTCGGATGGCCGTGGCCCTGCAACAGGTCGCGGGCCTTGAGGGCGATCTCGACCTCGGAGCCGGTGGCGAAGATGGTCACCGCAGCCTCACCGCCTTCGGCGGCGGCCAGCTCGTAGGCGCCGCGTGCGGAGAGGTTCTCTTCCACATAGGTGGTGCGCACTGCCGGCAGGTTCTGGCGGGTCAGCGCCAGCGTCGACGGGGTCTTTTCCGTTTCCAGAGCGATCTGCCAGCACTCGGCCGACTCGGTCGCATCGGCCGGACGGAACACATTGTGGTTGGGAATGGCGCGCAGGGCGGCCAGATGCTCGACCGGCTGGTGGGTGGGGCCGTCTTCGCCAAGACCGATGGAGTCATGGGTCATGACGAAGATGGAGCGGATGCCCATCAGCGAGGCCAGACGCATTGCCGGGCGCGCATAGTCGGAGAAGCACATGAAGGTGCCGCCATAGGGAATGACGCCGCCATGCAGGGCCAGGCCATTCATGGCAGCCGCCATGCCAAGCTCGCGAATGCCGTAGTGGATATAGCGCTCGCCGTAGTTGTCGGGCGTGATCGCCTTGGTCTGGCTGGTCTTGGTGTTGTTAGAGCCGGTCAGGTCGGCCGAGCCGCCGATGGTTTCCGGCAGCACGCCGTTGATGACTTCCAGCGCCATTTCCGACGATTTGCGGGTGGCGACCTTCGGCTTGTCCTCGGCCAGCTTCTTCTTGTAGTCGGCGATGGCCTTGTCGAGACCGGCCGGCAGCGCGCCTGCCATGCGACGCTCGAATTCGGCGCGCTGGCCGGCATCAACCTTGCCAAGGCGCTCTTCCCATGCAGCACGTGTCTGGGCACCGCGCGCGCCGGCGGCGCGCCAGGCATCCAGCACGTCGGCCGGAACCTCGAACGGCTCATAGGACCAGCCGAGCGCCTTGCGGGTGGCGGCGATCTCGTCGGCGCCGAGCGGCGAGCCGTGCACCTTGTTGGTGCCTGCCTTGGTCGGGGCGCCGAAGCCGATGGTGGTCTTGGCGGCGATCAGCGTCGGGCGGTCGGATTTCCGCGCCGCTTCGATGGCGGCAGCAATCGCTTCCGGATCATGGCCGTCGATCTTCAGCGTGTTCCAGCCGGAAGCGGCGAAGCGGGCCGCCTGATCGGTGTTGTCGGACAGCGTCACCGGGCCGTCGATGGAGATGTTGTTGTCGTCCCAGAAGACGATCAGCTTGTTGAGCTTCAGGTGCCCGGCCAGCGAGATCGCTTCCTGGCTGATGCCTTCCATCAGGCAGCCGTCACCGGCCAGCACATAGGTGTAGTGGTCGACCAGATCGTTGCCGAAGGCCGCATTCATGATGCGCTCGCCGAGCGCGAAGCCGACCGAATTGGCGATACCCTGGCCGAGCGGACCGGTGGTCGTCTCTATGCCGGCGGCATGGCCGTATTCGGGGTGGCCGGCCGTGCGCGAACCGAGCTGGCGGAAATTTTTGATCTCGTCGAGGGTGATATCCTCATAGCCGGTCAGATAGAGCAGCGAGTAGAGGAGCATCGAGCCGTGACCGGCCGACAGGATGAAGCGGTCGCGGTCGGCCCAGTGCGGCTTTTTCGCATCGAACTTCAGGTAGCGGGTAAAAAGCACCGTGGCGATGTCGGCGCAGCCCATCGGAAGCCCCGGATGGCCGGAATTGGCCTTCTCGATCGCATCCATGGAAAGAAAGCGGATCGCATTCGCCATCCGGTCGTGTTGTTCGCGCGAGGGCATGGTTCCTCCAGCAGGATCTGGGCAGGGAAAAGGGGTGGGGCGACACATAGCAGGCGACGCCTTGAAGTCAACAAATCGGTGCGTTTTCATGGCGTTTCGGCCGATTGGACGCAGTCCCGCGCAGCGTTAGCGGGGGACAGGATGAGAGCTTTGTTGACGCATGGTTCACCCGGAGCTTAATGTTTCGGAGATAACGCGTTCTGAACGCGTACGATTCGGTGATGCGCATAATGGGATATGAGCCATGACCGGGGACACCACGCTCAAGGAGGTCATCGCCCGTCTGGGCAAGGCCATGGAAAGCCTCGAGAACGCGGTCGCAGCCCGGCTCGAAAATGAACGCGACTATGCCGAGGCGGAAGCCGAGGTACAGCGGATGAACGCGGACCGTTCGCGGCTGGCGCAGGAACTCGACAATTCGGAAGCCCGCGCCGAGCGGCTCGAAGAAGCCAACAAGGAAGTGTCGCGGCGTCTGGTGACCGCTATGGAAACCATACGCGCGGTGCTGGACAGGTAGTTCGGGAGTGTCGCAATGGCCCAGGTGACGGTTTCGATCGACGGCAAGCAATACCGAATGGCTTGCGACGAGGGTCAGGAAGAACACCTGATCGGCCTCGCCGAGCGTTTCGACCGCTATGTCCTCCATCTCAAGGAATCCTTCGGCGAAATCGGCGATCAGCGGCTGACGGTGATGGCCGGAATCATGGTGATGGACGAGCTGTCGGAATTGCAGAAGCGCCTCAAGGGCATGGAAAGCGAGATCGTGACATTGCGCAAGACGCGCGATGACGCCCTCAACAAGGCCGACAAGAACGACGCAGCCCTTACCGGTGCGCTGGGCACGCTCGCCGGGCGCATGGAAATGCTGGCCGCCACGCTGAACACACGCAAGGAAGAGGTCTGAAATTTCCAGCTCCCCTCTATTTGGAAGTTTCTACCTTAAATCGACATTTTTTGAGTGTGATTTTTCAGAAATCATAACTGCTCGGCATCGGCTTTCTTTCTGAAGCGGGCCATCGCGCGTTAGACTTCGTCCATCCTATTTTCAGACAACAAGGCAGGGACAAGGTCATGAGCCTTCGTATCAACGACACCGCGCCTGATTTCACGGCCGATACAACGCAGGGCGCAATCCGTTTTCATGAGTGGATCGGCGACGGCTATGCCGTGCTGTTTTCCCATCCGAAGGATTTCACGCCGGTCTGTACCACCGAACTCGGTACCATGGCCGGGCTTGAGGACGAGTTTGCAAAGCGGAATGCGAAGATCGTCGGCATCTCGGTCGATCCGGTGGAAAGCCATGAGCGCTGGAAGGATGATATCCGCACGGTGACCGGTCATGCGGTGAACTATCCGCTGATCGGCGACACCGATCTCAAGGTGGCCAAGCTCTACGACATGCTGCCAGCCGAGGCCGGCGACAGCTGCGAGGGGCGCACGCCCGCCGACAACGCCACGGTGCGTTCGGTGTTCGTCATCGGGCCGGACAAGAAGATCAAGCTGATCCTTACCTATCCGATGTCGACCGGCCGCAATTTCCAGGAAATCCTGCGCGCCATCGATTCCATCCAGCTCACTGCAAAGCATCAGGTGGCGACGCCGGCCGACTGGAAGCAGGGTGACGACGTCATCATCACCGCGGCCGTCTCCAATGAGGACGCGGTCAGGCGTTTCGGCTCCTACGAGACGATCCTGCCCTATATCCGCAAGACGAAGCAGCCGGCCGCCTGACCGGTTCGGCTCATTCTCAAACGCCGCGAAGCCTGACCGGCCTCGCGGCGTTTTTTGTTCCGGATCAAGCGGGCCCGCAAGCAGACGTGCTATGCGTACCGGGCATCCGGATGCAGGGACATGGAATAATGGGTATTCCGCTCAACAAGGGCGAATTGCTGAAGGCGATCAATTCGCGATTCGACCGGCTTTTTGCCGATCTGGAGCGTGTAGATCCGGCAAAAGCCGCAGAACGCACCATGGAGGGCCATGTGCGGGACACGCTGATGAGCGTCTGCGACCTCGTGGCCTATCTCATCGGATGGAACCAACTGGTCCTGAAATGGCTGGAGCGGGATGCAGCCGGCCTGCCCGTCGATTTCCCGGAAACAGGTTTCAAATGGAACGAGCTTGGCCGGCTCGCCGGAAAATTCTACGCCGATTATGAAGGCATTCCCTATCCGCAGCTTCTGGAGCGGCTGAAAACCGTCAAAGAGGAAATCGTTCACGCGGTCGAATTCCGGGATGACGCCGAGCTTTACGGACGCGCCTGGTATGGCAAATGGACCATGGGACGGATGATCCAGTTCAATACGTCCTCGCCCTACGCCAATGCGCATGCGCGCCTGCGGAAATGGCGCGCGGCGGGCGGTCAGGCGCATGACTGACCCATCTTCCCGCAATGTCATCGACCTTTACGACCGCAATGCTGCGGAATGGGAAAGCCTGCGCGGCACGACCCTGACGGAGCAGCCGTGGCTTTCGGCTTTTCTGGCAGCAATGCCAGCGGCTGGCAAGGAAGTGCTGGACATTGGCTGCGGCTCCGGCGTCCCCGTCGCGCGCTGGCTGATCGGGCAGGGGTGCCGGGTGACCGGCGTGGATGGAGCGGCGGCGCTGATCGACCGGGCGAGATCGGCTTTCCCCGATCACCGCTGGATCGTCGAGGATATGCGCACCCTTTCGTTGACGGACAAATTCCATGGACTGATTGCCTGGCACAGCTTCTTTCACCTTCCGGCGGAAGATCAGCCGGCGATGTTCGGGCATTTTTGCCGGCTCTCGGCGCCGGGGGCGGCACTGATGTTCACCAGCGGCACGACCCATGGCGAGGCAATTGGCAGCTTTGCAGGCAGTCCGCTTTATCACGCCAGCCTCGATGCGGACGAATATCGGGCGCTGCTGGCCCGCAACGGGTTTACCCTTCTGAGGCATGTCGGGAATGATCCGGCCTGCGGTGGCGCGACCATCTGGCTTGCCAGAAGGGAAGGGTGAAGGTGACGGCCTGACTTTTCAGGCCGGTCCTTCCGCATCGGAACATTGGTGTTGTCTTGTGACGGACCGGCGTTCATGACAGGTTTCGTGTCAAATCCGCCATTCACGCACACGCAAATCAAAGGCAGATCAATATGGCTTCCGCCGGCTATCGGGTCGTTGCCCGCACCCCTTCCGTCGAAGATTACATGCGCCTGCGCGCCGCCGGGGGCCTGAGCGCCTTTTCCCGTGAAGCTGCCGGTGCCGGGCTGGAAGGCACCCGTTTCGCCGTTCTGGTCATGAAGGGCGACGCGGTCGTCGGCATGGGACGGCTGATCGGCGATGGGGGATGCTTTTTTCAGATCGTCGACATCGTGGTGGAGCCTGAGCATCAGGGGCATGGGCTCGGCAAAGCCATCATGGCGGCGCTCATGGAGCATGTGAAGGCAGCACTTCCCTCATCGGCCTATGTCAGCCTGATTGCCGACGTCCCGGCAAACAGGCTCTACGAGCAGTTCGGGTTTCGCGAAACTGCGCCAAGATCCCTTGGCATGGCCTTCAAGGTGCCCTGACCGGAGACACCGGACAGGCTTTTGCGCAAACAAAAACGGCGCTCCGGGGAGCGCCGTCTGCTTCTTCCGAATTCGGGCCGTTAGGCCGCAGGCTGCGCCTCGATGGTGCGCAGGGCCTGCAACTGGCGCTTGGCCTCGGCCTTGACCGCGTCCTGCACCTTTTCGAAGGCACGCACTTCGATCTGGCGTACGCGCTCGCGACTGATGTCGAACTCGCCGGACAGCTCTTCCAGCGTCAGCGGTTCCTCGGCAAGGCGGCGCGCCTCGAAGATGCGCCGCTCGCGGTCGTTCAGCACGGACATGGCGCCCGCCAGCATCTTGCGGCGGTTCTCCAGCTCGTCCTGCTCGATCAGCATCTCTTCCTGGCTTTCGCTGTCGTCGACCAGCCAGTCCTGCCATTCGCCGCTCTCGCCTTCGGTGGCGCGGATCGGCGCGTTGAGCGAGGCGTCGCCCGACAGGCGGCGGTTCATCGAAACCACCTCCTCTTCGGAGACGTTGAGACGCGTGGCGATCTCCGCGATCTGCTCGGGCTTCAGGTCGCCGTCGTCCAGCGCCTGGATCTTGCCCTTCACCTTGCGCAGGTTGAAGAACAGGCGCTTCTGGTTGGCGGTGGTGCCCATCTTCACGAGGCTCCACGAACGCAGGATGTATTCCTGGATCGAAGCCTTGATCCACCACATGGCATAGGTGGCCAGCCGGAAGCCGCGCTCCGGCTCGAATTTCTTGACCGCCTGCATCAGGCCGACATTGCCCTCGGAGATGACCTCGCCGATCGGCAGGCCGTAGCCGCGATAGCCCATGGCGATCTTGGCAACGAGCCGCAGATGGCTGGTGACGAGCTTGTGGGCAGCCTCGGTGTCGCCATGCTCATTGTAGCGCCTGGCGAGCATGTACTCTTCCTGCGGCTGGAGCATGGGGAAGCGGCGGATTTCTTCCAGATAGCGGGTCAGGCCGCCTTCGCCGGAAACGATACTGGGTAGTGACTGGGCCATAAAGCACCCTCCTCTCTAGAGCGATGCCCCCGAAACGCGGCGGGCATGTGGCGCGGATGCCGGAATGCGCACATCCACAGGGACAATCTATACAGGAACAAAACCAGAAACGCACGCATTTGTTCAATGCGAAACAGATTGTCACGATGAAGTGAACAAGGCGAGTCAGGTTTTTTGATGGCAGGTTCAGAGTTGGCGAAAGCCGCTCACCAGAGCGGCCATATCCGCGGGCAGCGGTGCCTCGAACGTCATCATCATATGGGTGGCGGGGTGGCGGAATGCAAGCAGGCGCGCATGCAGCGCCTGCCGCGGAAAAGCCAGAACCGCCGCCTTCAGCGCATCGGGAAGGCGGTTTGCCTTGGTGCGGAAGGCCTGCCCGTAGTCCGGGTCTCCCACCACGGGGTGACCGATATGGGCCATATGCACCCTGATCTGGTGGGTGCGCCCGGTTTCCAGACGGCATTCGATGAGACTTGCCGGCGCATAGTTCGTCTGGCCTTCGCAAAACCGTTCCTCGACCCTGTAATGGGTGATGGCATGACGGGCATCGTCGCGGGTTTGCGGCACCACGGCGCGGCGCACCCGGTCGGCGGCACGGCCGAGCGGAGCATCGACGGTGCCGGACAGGCGTTCGGGAATGCCCCAGACCAGTGCGACATAGGCGCGCTCGAGATCGCCATCGCGGCCATGGTCGGCAAAGGCTTCCGACAGCGCCTTGTGGGCACGGTCGGTCTTGGCCACCACGAGAACGCCGGAGGTGTCCTTGTCAAGGCGGTGGACGATGCCCGGCCGCTTCACGCCGCCGATGCCGGAAAGACTGTCGCCGCAATGGTGGATCAGCGCGTTGACCAGCGTGCCGGTCCAGTTGCCGGCCCCCGGATGCACAACCAGTCCGGCCGGCTTGTTGACGACGATCAGCTCGTCGTCCTCATAAAGAATGTCGAGAGGGATGGCCTCGCCCTGCGGGGTGGCGGGTTCGGGCTCCGGCATGGCGATCTCGACCTGTTCGCCGGCCGCCAGCTTGCGTTTCGGTTCGCCCGCTGCCACGCCGTCGATGAGAACCGCGCCCTGTCTGATGAGGGCCTGCACGCGGCTGCGTGAGAGGTTCGGCGCCAGCCGGGCGGCCAGCCACTGGTCGAGCCTCTGGCCGCTTGCGTCGGCATCCGCGACGAACCGTGCCCGCTCACCCTCTATCAATCCCGCATCCACTTCGTTATGACCGCCCGATCCAGAGAAACAGTTGCGGACCCTGCCATGACCCGGCCCGAAGCCGAAGAAGACGACGACAAGCCGCTGGACCCTTCCATCGAGAAGGTGCGCCGCAAGATGGTCCGCTTCATGGGCATCAATCTCAGCATTCTGTTTCTCGCCCTTATGGTGGTGATCGCGGCCCTTGTCTACAAATCCCGGACATCGGCACCGCAGGTCGCAGCGCCAGCCGGCGACATACAGGCGCCCGCCGGGCAGGCCGCGGAAGGCGACATCGTGCTTCCGGTCGGCGCGCGGATCGTGTCGCAGTCGATTTCCGGCAATCGCATTTCGCTGGATGCAGAACTGGCCGGCGGCGAACGCGTGCTGTTCGTCTACGACATTGCCGAACAAAGGCTGGTCGGGCGTTTCACCATCAGAAACCGATAAAGAATGTCGCCCGAAAGTGGAAACCGGTTTCGGGGTAACGACATGCGTAAAACAGGAACCTGAAGCGTCGGAAGCGAATCTGAAAGATCGCGACACGCTTCAGCCCGATCACTTCTGCGCGCGCAGCGCCGGGTCGTCTTGAAACTGCAATGCGACTCTGCCTATCTTTCACCTGTCGCCTGATGTGCAGGCGGCATGGTTGTTCTTGTTGCGAAAGGAAAGACACTGAGAACAGCACTTCGGAAGAAGGCCGACATCGCGCCTTCGCCGGCCGGGATAGGCGTCAGCCAGCCCCGCGCCCTCGACATCGTCCTTGCCAGTCTGGAAGACTCCAAGGCCGAAAACATCATCCCCATCGACATTCAGGGCAAATCGAGCCTCGGCGACCACATGGTCATCGCATCGGGCCGATCGCACCGTCATGTCGCGGCGGTTGCCGATCACCTGCTCACCGCGCTCAAGGATGCCGGCTTCGGCAATGCGCGCGTGGAAGGATTGTCCGGCGCCGACTGGGTGCTGATCGATTCGGGTGATGTCATCGTCCACATTTTCCG
Source organism: Aquamicrobium sp. YD-1-mutant5 (assembly GCF_059509755.1). Lineage (NCBI taxonomy): Bacteria > Pseudomonadati > Pseudomonadota > Alphaproteobacteria > Hyphomicrobiales > Phyllobacteriaceae > Aquamicrobium > Aquamicrobium sp. YD-1-mutant5. Next base: position 530,817 of record NZ_JCAKKP010000003.1, on the reverse strand, counting down.
TCCGGAAGTTCGTGAGTTCTACAATCTGGAGAAGATGTGGCAGGCGCCGGATCTGGAGGACGGGACGCTCCACTGACAGGGCGCGTCCCGCTTTAGGGCGGGCATGAAACTCATCGTACACGCCGTGGGCCGTATGAAGTCCGGCCCCGAGAAGGAGCTTGGCGACCGCTATTACGAGCGGTTCGCCCGCAGCGGCCCTGCCGTCGGCCTCGAATTTGGCGGCATCACCGAAATTCCCGAAGGGCGCGGCCAGACCGTGGACGAGCGCCAGCGCGAGGAAGGCCAGAAGCTGCTTGCCCATGCCAGACAGCTGGGAGGCCAGGCGGGAGGGCAGGCGGGCGCCGCCCTGTTGCTGCTCGACGAGCGAGGGAAAAGCTTTTCGTCGGAAGAACTCGCCCGCCGTATCGGTGCCATGCGCGACAATGGCCGCAAGGCGCTGGTCGTCGCGATCGGCGGCCCGGACGGCCACAGCGAGGCGTTGCGCAACGAGGCGGAACTGATCGTCTCCTTCGGCGCGCTGACATGGCCGCATCAGCTGGTGCGCGTCATGCTGGGCGAACAGCTCTACCGTATAGCCACCATCCTTGCCGGACACCCCTATCATCGCTCCTGAGAATCACGGCAGATGAGGCGGCTTCGCCCGGATTTTCGCCCCATTCTGCCGTCACCAGCAGAGCCGGGCGCAGGCCGGGCTGCGAAACCCGCAAACATGGTTGATGATTCGTTAACGATGCCGCCGCTACTGTCGCTCCCGCATGGATGAGCGCTTGAGACCGCAACTGGGGCCGCATGGTGCCCGCCATCTGCTGGCAGCGCTGACGCTGCTGGCATCGTGCGCTTTTGGCCACGCCGCGCCGGAGGATGCCGCGCAGGAAGCGCCTGAAATCGATGCGAAACGCAGCGAATACGAACAGGTGACGAAGGAAATCAGCCTCTCTTCCGAGCGGCTGGCAAAGCTCGCCGCCGACATCGCCTCCGTGCGCAAGGATTACGCCTCGATCACCGCGGCGCTCATCCAGTCGGCCAAGACCGAGCAGAAGCTGGGCCAGGATATCGAGGATATCGGCACCAAGCTGGAAGACCTGAAGATGCAGGATGCGCGCATCCGCGCTTCGCTGGCCGAGCGGGCCGATGTGCTGGCCGAGGTGCTTGGCGCCCTGCAGCGCATGGGCATCAATCCGCCGCCGGCCATACTGGTCCGGCCGGAAGATGCGCTGGCCTCGGTGCGCAGCGCCATTCTTCTGGGCGCCGTGGTTCCCGAATTGCGCCACGAGACCGAAAAGCTGATGGCGGACCTGAAGGAGCATTCGCGCGTCACCGCCTCCATCGAGGCCGAGCGGGCGCGGCTGACGGCCTCCGTGACCGAGCAATTGGCCGAAAAGCAGCGGCTGAACATGCTTCTCGAAGCGCGCCGGAAATTCCAGGCCGAAACGCAGGCCGCGATTGAGGCCGAGCAGCAGAACGCGCAGGAACTGGCGGCAAAGGCCCGCAGCCTGAAGGAGTTGGTCGAATCGCTCGACAGGCAGGCGAAACGCAAGGCCGAGGAGGAGGCGCGCATCGCTGCTTTGCCGGTTCCCGACGCCAATCGCCTGCTGGAGCGCATCCCGTTCCGCTCGCTTCAGGGCCAGATCGCGCTGCCGGTGACAGGTCAGGTGAAGCGCCGCTTCGGCGCCAATGACGGTAACGGCTCAGTGATGCAGGGCGACATGGTTGCGACACAATCGGGCGCCATCGTCACGGCCCCGGTCGACGGGGAAATACTGTATGCGGGGCCGTTCCGTACATATGGACAACTCTTGATCCTCGATGCCGGCGGCGGCTATCATGTCGTTCTGGCGGGGATGAACAGACTGACCGTCGCGTCGGGCCAGTCCGTTCTCGCGGGCGAGCCGATTGGCGCGATGGGTGAAGCAAGGGTGGCAAGCACCTCTGCGACACAGGATGCGAAAGCCACGCCGGAGCTCTATGTCGAGTTCCGCAAGGATGGTAAACCCGTTGACCCGACCCCCTGGTGGGCGGACCGTGTTTCTGGAAGGACGTGAAATGATGCGGAAACTCTCGCTCCTGTTTGCCGGTGCGCTGATGGGCGCTTCCGCCATGAGCCTTGTCTATGGCGTTCCTGGAACGGCGGCGAATGCCGCCGGCGCGGAGACCTACAAGCAACTCGCCATCTTCGGCGATATCTTCGAGCGCGTGCGCGCCCAGTATGTGACGCCGCCCGACGACAAGGCGCTGGTCGAGAACGCCATCAACGGCATGCTCACCTCGCTCGACCCGCATTCCTCCTTCATGAACGCGGAAGCCGCGCAGGACATGCGCGTGCAGACCAAGGGTGAGTTCGGCGGTCTCGGCATCGAGGTCACCATGGAAAACGACCTCGTCAAGGTCATCAGCCCGATGGACGACACGCCCGCCGCCAAGGCCGGCGTGCTGGCCGGCGACTTCATCGCCAAGATCGACGGCGAGGAAGTGCGCGGCCTGACCCTCAACGATGCCGTGCAGAAGATGCGCGGGCCGGTCTCAACCCCGATCACGCTGACGATCCTGCGCGAGGGCGCCGACAAGCCGCTCGAGATCAAGATCGTGCGCGACATCATCAAGGTGCAGGCGGTGAAGTTCCGCACCGAGGACGATGTCGGCTACATCAAGATCACCTCCTTCACCGAGAAGACCTATGACGACCTCGAGGCTGCCATTGCCTCGATCAAGAAGGACATTCCGAAGGACAAGCTCAAGGGCTATGTGCTCGACCTGCGCCTCAATCCGGGCGGCCTGCTCGATCAGGCGGTGAGCGTTTCCGACGCCTTCCTCGACCGTGGCGAGATCGTTTCGACCCGTGGCCGCGATCCCAAGGACGTGACCCGCTTCGACGCCAAGCCCGGCGATTCGATCGACGGCAAGCCGGTCGTGGTGCTCATCAATGGCGGTTCGGCCAGCGCCTCGGAAATCGTCGCCGGCGCGCTTCAGGATCTGCGCCGCGCCACGGTCGTCGGCACCCAGTCCTTCGGCAAGGGATCGGTGCAGACCATCATTCCGCTCGGCGAGAATGGCGCGCTGCGGCTTACGACGGCGCTCTATTACACGCCGTCCGGCAAGTCGATCCAGGGCAAGGGCATCGCGCCCGACATCAAGGTCGACCAGCCGCTGCCGCCGGAATTGCAGGGCCGCGACCTGACCCGTGGCGAATCCGACCTTAAGGGCCATATCAAGGGCGCCGATGAAGAGGATGCCGGTTCAGGCTCCGTCGCCTATGTGCCGCCGGAAGCCAAGGACGACATCCAGCTCAACTACGCGCTGGACCTGCTGCGGGGCAAGAAGACCGATCCGGCCTTCCCGCCGAACCCCGACAAGGCCGTTCTCAACCAGTAGGATCGCCGGCAGCAGGCCCGGGCGGCTTCGCGGACCTGTTCATCCGCGCCATGCAATGTCATCCTGCCGGAACCGCGAGGTTCCGGCAGTTTTGATTCAGGTTTGATCAGGGTTTGATTCGGGGGGGATGCCGCTTGCCAGATCAGAAGGATATCGACCGGCCGCTCGGGCAGGGGCAGAAACCGCGTGCCGGCGACGATTTCCGAGGCGCTGGCCGGTTCCGTATTCCGGCGGGCCGCGTGCTGGTCGGGCTGGCGGCACTGGTGGTGGTGGGCGCCTCGGCCATGATCGCATTGCGCGAGCAGCCCTTCCGCCAGCCCGAAGTGGTCGCCGTGCCCGAAAATCCGGTTCCGAACGCGCCGCCGCCCCGCGCCGAAGCACAGGTCACGCGGCAGCCGGGCGGGGCGCAGATCATCCGCGTGCAGCCTGACGCGCAGGACGACGAAGGCGGCGGCATCGTCGTGCGCGATCCTTCGGCCCTGCAACAGGATCTGCGCGTCGCTCATCTTCCCGACCGGGCGCTGATCGAGGACAGCGAAACCGGCCCGCTGCCGCAACGCGCGGCGGACGGCAGGCGGCCTTTCGACGTCTATGCGCGGCCGTGGTCCGGCGCACGGGGCGCGCGTGTCGCCATCGTCATCGGCGGTCTCGCCGTCTCGCAGACCGGCACGCAGACAGCCATCGCAAAGCTGCCGGCGGAGGTGACGCTGGCTTTCGCATCGGGCGGCAACTCGGTCGGCCGCTGGATGCAGGAAGGACGCCGCAAGGGGCACGAAATCGTCCTGCAGTTGCCGATGGAGCCGTTCGACTATCCCAATGTCGATCCGGGCCGCAACACGCTGACCGTGGATGCCGCCCCAGACGACAATCTGCAGGCCATGCGCCGCGTGCTGTCGCGCACGACCAATTACACCACGGTGATGAACTATATGGGCGCACGCTTTACCGCCGACGAGCAGGCGCTTGGCCCCGTCATGCGCGAACTGGCCGCGCGTGGTCTCGGCTATCTGGACGACGGCTCTTCCGCCCGCAGCCGTGCGCCGGAGCTTGCCGCGCAGGAACGCATGCCGCTCGCAATTGCCGACACCCAGATCGATGCCGTGCAGGACCGCACCGCGATCCTGAAGAAGCTCGACGAGCTGGAGGCCACCGCCCGGGCCAAGGGCAGCGCCATCGGCATCGGCTCGGCCTTCGACCTGACGGTTGACGCCGTGGCCGCATGGGTCGATGAAGCGAAGATGCGCGGCATCGAGATCGTGCCGGTTTCCGCCGTCGCCAACGATCCGGAGAAACGCTGAGCATGTCGCCCGAAAGTGGGAACCGGTTTCGAGCCAACGACATGCGTAAAAAAGGAATTTGAAGCGCAGGGAGCGAATCTGAAAGATCGCGACACGCTTTAAGCCCGGAGAAAGGCCGCACCATGCCGAAGAAAAAGCTCGTCGATCCCGAAACCCTGCCCTACCGCCCCTGCGTGGGCGTCATGGTGCTCAACAGCCGGGGTCTGGTGTGGGCCGGGCACCGGCTCCCTGAGCCCGATGACGAAACCAGCGGCTCCGACATGCTGTGGCAGATGCCGCAGGGCGGCATTGACAAGGGCGAGGAGCCGCTGGCGGCGGCGCACCGCGAACTGTTCGAGGAAACCGGCATGAAGAGCGTCTCGCTGCTGGCCGAGGCTCCGGACTGGTTCCGCTACGACCTGCCGCCCGAACTGGTGGGGCTCGCCTTCAAGGGGCGCTATCGCGGGCAGATGCAGCGCTGGTTCGCCTTCCGCTTCGAGGGCGATGAAAGCGAGATTCGCATCAATCCGCCGCCGGCAGGAAACACGGCCGAATTCGACCGCTGGGACTGGCTTCCCATGGTCAGGCTGCCCGAGCTGATCGTGCCCTTCAAGCGCAGGGTCTATGAGGATGTGGTGAGCGCCTTCCGCCATCTGGAGCAGCGGGCGTTCTGACGAACGCAGCCCCGCTGGTCCAGTTTGTTTTGCCTGGCCGGATAATCATTCCCGCATCTCGGATGAAGGCCGGAAACCGACAGGTTTTCGGCCTTTTTCGTGAATGCAGCATTTCCGTGCGGAATCGATGCTGCACGGCCTTTCTAATCGAATGATCCACCAATGAATGACGTATATTAGCAAGGAATGTGCGCATGATCGGTGTTACAAGCATTTAAGTGCGCTGTTGGCGTGTATTTGCGAAAGAATACCGGGTGGAAGACATGAATCAGGTTCCGCGTGGATACAAGGCTGTCGCGACCGATCCGGCGGCCGATGCCGGCTCCGTCCTGACCATTGATCTCGGCGCAATCCGTGAGAATTATCGCTGCCTGAAGGCGCGGCTCGGCAACACGAAATGTGCCGGCGTCGTCAAGGCTGACGGCTATGGGCTTGGCGCGGAACCTGTCGCCCGCGCCCTGATGCAGGAAGGCTGCGATACCTTCTTCGTGGCCCATGTCGGCGAAGGCATTGCATTGCGCGCCGCCATCGGCACTGGCCCCGCCATCTATGTGCTGAACGGGCTGCCTCCCGGGGCGGAAACCGATGCGGTTGCCGCAGGCCTGATCGCCGTGCTCAATAGCACCGAACAGCTTAGCGCATGGCGTGAAGCCGCCAAAGCCGCAGGACATTCCCTGCCGGCGGCTCTTCAGGTCGACAGCGGCATGTCGCGGCTTGGCATGTCGCCACGGGAAGTCGAGGCGGTTGCCGCCGATCCAAAGGCGCTGGAGGGCATCGACCTCAGGCTGGTGATGAGCCATCTCGCCTGCGCCGACGAGCCGCATCATCCGGCCAACGAGGCGCAGCGCCGGGAATTCGACCGCCTGCGCGCCATGCTGCCGGACGCGCCTGCCTCGCTTGCCAATTCGTCCGGGATTTTCCTTGGCGAAGGCTATCATCACCAGATCGCGCGGCCGGGTGCGGCTCTCTACGGCATCAACCCGACGCCGGGTGCGGAAAATCCGATGCTGCCGGTGATCCGGCTTCAGTCCAAGGTGATCCAGACGCGCACGGTGGAGCAGGGGGCCGGGATCGGCTACGGCCACACGGCAACCGCCGCTGGCGTGCAGTGCCTCGCCACGATTTCGCTCGGCTATGCCGATGGCTGGCACCGCTGCGCGGCATCCGCCGCCCGCTTCAACGGTATCGAACTGCCTTTTATCGGGCGAGTGTCCATGGACTCGATCATCCTCGACATTTCCACCCTGCCGGAAGGCGCGCTGCAGCCCGGTGATCTGGTGGACATGATCGATGCCGACCAGACCATCGACGATGTGGCAGGTTCCTACGGCACCATCGCCTACGAGGTGCTCACCAGCCTCGGCCACCGTTTCCATCGCATTTATGTCGGCGCGTGATCCAGCCGGGCCACAGATTTTTCGGGAGTAGAGCATGAAAGTACTGGTCCTCGGCAGCGGCGTCATCGGCGTTACCACAGCGTATTTCCTCAGTGAGGCCGGCCATGACGTGACGGTCATCGACCGTCAGAGCGGTCCGGCGCTGGAGACCTCCTTCGCCAATGCGGGCGAGGTTTCGCCCGGCTATTCGTCGCCATGGGCAGGGCCGAGCGTGCCGGTCAAGGCGCTGAAATGGCTGACCATGAAGCATGGGCCGCTGGTGCTGAAGCCGACGCTCGACTGGCACATGTATGCCTGGATGATGAAGATGCTGCGCAATTGCACCGATGCGCGCTACGCACTCAACAAGTCGCGCATGGTGCCGATCGCAGAGTACAGCCGCGATGTTTTGAAGGATCTGCGCTCGCGCACCAACATCGCCTATGATGAACGCATGCAGGGCACGCTCCAGCTGTTCCGCACCCAGAAGCAGCTCGACGGCATCGGTGGCGATGTCGAGGTGCTGAAGCAGACCGGCGTTCCCTTCGAGGTGCTCGACCCCGAAGGCTGCATCGCCGTCGAGCCCGGCCTCGGCAATGTGCGCGGCAAGTTCGTCGGCGGCCTGCGCCTGCCCGGCGACGAGACCGGCGACTGCCAGATGTTCACCGAAAGGCTGGCGGAAATCGCGACCGCAGCCGGCGTGAAGTTCGAATATGGCGTTTCCATCACCGGCATCGAGACGTCCGGCGGGAAGATCACCGGCGTCGACACCAGCGCCGGGAAGCGCAGCGCCGACAGCTATGTCATGGCGCTGGGCTCGTATTCGCCGATCTGGATGCGCAAGCTTGGCCAGCCGATCCCGGTCTATCCGGTCAAGGGCTATTCGATCACCGTGCCGATCGTTGATGCGTCACGCGCACCGGAATCGACCGTGATGGACGAGACCTACAAGATCGCCATCACCCGTCTCGGCGACCGCATCCGCGTCGGCGGTACGGCGGAGATTTCCGGCTACAATCTCAATCTGAGCGATGCCCGCCGCGATACGCTGGTGCATTCGGTGACCGACCTGTTCCCCGGTGCGGGCGACATCAGCCAGGCGACTTTCTGGACCGGGCAGCGGCCGATGACCCCGGATGGACCGCCGATCATCGGTGCCTCCAAATATTCCAATCTCTACCTCAACACCGGCCACGGAACGCTCGGCTGGACCATGGCCTGCGGCTCGGCCCGGGTGCTGGCCGACATCATGTCCGGCCGCAAGCCCGATATCGACGCCAGCGCGCTGGGACCTCAGCGCTACGCGGCCTGATTCACGGGAAACAGGACTGTTGAAATGCCCGGTCTCAGCCGGGCATTTTCATTCGCGGCGTCGTTGGCGGTCAGTCGGCCGACTTGAAGTTCAGCGCTATGCCGTTGATGCAGTAGCGCAGGCCGGTTGGCGGCGGGCCGTCCGGGAAGACGTGGCCGAGATGGCTGCCGCAGGTGGCGCAGTGCACTTCGGTGCGCAGCATGCCGTGGCTGCGGTCGGTGGTGGTGCCGACCGAGCCCGGAACCGGATCGTTGAAGCTCGGCCAGCCCGTGCCGCTCTCGAATTTCAGGTTGGCCTCGAACAGCTTTGCATCGCAGCCCGCGCAATGGAACGCGCCGGCACGGTGCTCATGCAGCAGCGCGCAGCTTCCCGGCCGCTCCGTGGCGTGCTGGCGCATGACCGCATATTGTTCCGGCGAAAGCAGCGCGCGCCATTCGGCATCGCTGCGGGTGACGGGGTAGGTGGTGGTTTCCATGAAAATCTCCTGCCGTCGCGGTTCGCTTCATCGATCAGCGCGCTTGTCCTGACGCAATTCCGAACGCAAATCGCTTTGCACTTCTGCTGGAATTTCTCTTAAAGATAGGACCGCGTGGCCGGTCTGACCAGCCGCATCAGTGCACGGCGCGGCCAAGCTGCTTTGTCGCCGCTTCCAGCCCGGCCAGCGTGAGCGGGTACATGCGCTGCCCGAACAACTCCTGGATAAGGCCGATCGAATAGGTGTAGCCCCAGTGCTTTTCGGCGGTGGGATTCAGCCACACGGCGTTCGGCCACTGGGCAAGCGCGCGCTGCAGCCATACGGCGCCCGCCTCCGGGTTCCAGTGCTCGACCGAGCCGCCCGGATGGCTGATCTCGTAAGGGCTCATCGCAGCGTCGCCGACAAAGATCGCCTTGTAGTCGGAACCGTATTTGTGGAGCACGTCGAAGGTCGGGATCACCTCGGCATGGCGGCGGCGATTGTCCTTCCACACGCCTTCGTAGAGGCAGTTGTGGAAGTAGAAATATTCGAGCTGCCTGAACTCGGTGCGTGCGGCCGAAAACAGTTCCTCGACCACTTTGATGTGGTCGTCCATCGAGCCGCCGACGTCGAAGAACATCAGAAGCTTCACCGCGTTGCGACGCTCCGGCCGGGTTTTCACGTCGAGATAGCCATGCTCGGCGGTGGAGTGGATGGTGCCCGGCAGGTCGAGCTCCTCGGCCGCTCCGTCGCGCACCCAGCGGCGCAGGCGCTTCAGCGCGACCTTGATGTTGCGGGTGCCCAGTTCCACCGAATCGTCGAGATTGCGGAATTCGCGCTTGTCCCAGACCTTCACGGCGCGCCGGTGGCGGCTTTCGTGCTGGCCGATGCGGATGCCTTCGGGATTGTAGCCATAGGCGCCGAAGGGCGAGGTGCCGGCGGTGCCGATCCATTTCGAGCCGCCCTGATGGCGGCCCTTCTGCTCTTCCAGCCGCTCTCTCAGCGTCTCCATCAGCTTCTCGAAGCCGCCGAGTGCTTCCACAAGCCGCTTTTCTTCTTCGGAGAGATGCTTTTCGGCCAGGCGCCGCAGCCATTCCTCCGGCAGATCGGCAACATCGATGCCGCCTTCGCCGGAAACCGTCTCGACGCCGCGGAAGACATGCGAAAACACCTGATCGAAGCGGTCGATGTGGCGCTCGTCCTTCACCAGCGCGGCGCGTGCCAGATAGTAAAAACCCTCGACATCGTAGTCGACCAGTCCCGCGTCCATGCCTTCCAGAAGCGACAGATATTCCCGGAGCGAGACGGGAATTTTTGCGGCCTTCAGTTCGAGGAAGAAGGGAATGAACATGCCGGCTTTGTAGCGCTTTTCACCGCATTGTAAAATGGCGGCAAGGCATGCCTCTTACAGCCGGTATTTGAGGAAACCCGTGTTTGTCGCCACCTGGTCATAGAGCCGGCGGGCCGTGGCGTTGCTCTCATGGGTCAGCCAGTAGACCTCGCCTGCCTGTGCTTCTTCGGCGGCCCTGCGCACCGCTTCGATCAGCGCAGCACCCACCCCGCCGCCGCGCACGGCCGGATCGACGAACAGGTCCTGCAGATAGCATTTGTCGGCCAGAGACCAGCCCGACCGGTGATACATGTAGTGGGTGAGGCCCACCGCCTTGCCATCTGCCAGCGCGAGAAAACCTTTCGGCTCATACATGCCGGGCGAAAACAGCCGCTCCCATGTGGCCGCATAGACCTCCTGCGGCAGCTCGGTCTCGTAGAATTCCAGATAGGCGCGCCACAGCCGGCGCCAGTCGTCGTGGTCGCCCTGCTGCAGCGGCCTGATGGTGATGTCGCTCATGCTCTTCTCCCTTTGCCGGGCCAGCCTAAAGGGGCGGGAGGGTCCGTGCCATGGTGCAGGAGCGGGCTGTCGCCTGCGCCATGGAGAGCCCGCGCCTTTCCTTATGCGCCGGCTTTGTGTAAAGCGAAGGCCAGCAACTCCCGCAACGACACTACGGGCACAAGCCATGGACAAATTCACTCAGCTCACCGGCGTTGCAGCGCCCCTGCCGATCGTCAATGTCGACACCGACATGATCATCCCCAAGGATTATCTGAAGACGATCAAGCGCACCGGTCTCGGCACCGGGCTGTTCGCCGAGATGCGCTACAATGAGGACGGTTCGGAAAACCCCGATTTCGTGCTCAACAAGCCGGCCTACCGCAACGCCCAGATCCTTGTCGCCGGCGACAATTTCGGCTGTGGATCGAGCCGCGAGCACGCGCCGTGGGCTCTGCTCGACTTCGGCATCCGCTGCGTCATCTCCACCTCGTTCGCCGATATTTTCTACAACAACTGCTTCAAGAACGGCGTTCTGCCGATCACGGTCAGCCAGGAAGATCTCGACAAGCTGATGGACGACGCCTCGCGCGGTGCCAATGCCACGCTGTCGATCGATCTCGAAACCAAGGAAATCCGCGGGCCGGACGGTGGCGTGATCAGCTTCGATCTCGACGATTTCCGGCGTCATTGCATGCTCAATGGCCTCGACGACATCGGCCTGACGATGGAGAAGGCAAGCTCCATCAGCACCTTCGAGCAGAAGAACGCCGAAACACGCCCCTGGGCCTGACAGTCTGGGCCAATCCGGCCAGTCGACGGGATGCGCGCCGCAAGGTTTGCATCCCGTTTTTGTCAGGGGATTGAAATTCGCCGCCCGGTGATGTGGACACTGCGGCGCCAGCTTCCTGGAGCGACGGATGCCCGGATAAATCCGGGCTGTCGCTCTATCTATTTGTTTTAGCCGCATTTATGCGACGTCAAGTGATTCCACTTGACTGCAAAATGCTCTAGTTTTGCATGCTCCTGCCACCCCGATTCGGTCGTTCCGATCAGGCAGCGTCCAGTGCGCAACCGGAGTTTCGCAATCATGAAACTGATATTCCGTCCGTCGCTCGCGGCTCTCCTCGGTCTTGGCCTTTGCGCAAGTGCATTCGCCGAGACGGAGAAGCCGCAATCCATTGCCTTCGCAGGCGGCGCTCTCACCATCACCCAGAAGGAAGAGTATGGCGAAAAGACCCTGTCCTTCGGCGACAAGGGGCTGGCCAGCGCCTATGTGATCTATTTCGACCAGATCGCCAGGCTTGGAGACACCGAGGTCGCGCTGTTCGATGTCGGCGACGGCGGCAATGCCTGTGGCCCGGCCAAGGTCCTGGTGTGGAAGGGCGACAACGACGCCATTCAGCGCGCCAGCATCGGCGAGGAGGATTGCGGCGCGCCGGTGACGGCAGTCGCCAGTGACTGGATCTATTTCGTTCCATGGCTGATGCCGGGCACTTCCGGCGTGGTCAAGCGCTGGACCCCGCAGGATGGTTTTACGACCGCAGGCGAACTCGTCTATGCGCCCGAAGCCGGAACGACGTGGAAAGATTTCAATCCGGAAAGACTCGGCAGCATGCTCGAGGCATTCCAGAACGAGGCCGTCTATGCGCAGGCAAAGGAGCTTCTGGGCGACAGGCTTGAAGAAGTTGCAACTAGCCTCATGGTCAGCGCGGAGCCGGAAAAGACCGCCTCGGGCCTGGTCTACGGCGATGGCTGCATTCCGCATGCCTGCGGCACCTACGATGGTTTCATGGCCGTCGATGCTGCCAGCCAGAAGCTCTATCTGGCTCGCCAGACCGACGGCAAGTCTCCGGAAACATGGCCGGAAGCGGGGACGTGGCCGGCCGATCTGCGCCAGACCATGGAAAAGGCGCTGGCAAAGAGCGAATAGCCATGAAGGTCAGGCGCATCATCGCCAACATTGCCGCCGCAGACCTTGCGGCGGCGAAGCGCTTTTATGGCGATGTGCTCGGTCTCGACCTTCTCATGGATCATGGCTGGATCGCCACATGGGGTTCGACCGAACAGATGCCGGTGCAGATTTCCTTTGCCGCAGAGGGCGGCTCCGGCACGCCGGTGCCCGATCTCTCCATCGAGGTGGATGATGTCGAAGCAGCGCTCGTTGGCATGAAGGCAGCGGGATTTGCGATCGAATACGGTCCCGCCGACGAGCCGTGGGGCGTGCGCCGTTTCTACGTGCGAGACCCCTTCGGCAGGCTGGTCAACATTCTCTCGCACCTGTAACTGGCATTCCGGGCGCCGTGCTTTGCCGCTTTCGTCTTGCGCAAGCGCGCCGGCGCGGCTAGCAAAGCTGCGGTTCAAAAATTCCCCGGGGAAATACGCATGGCTTCGAAAAAACTCTTCCTCCTCCCAGGTGACGGCATCGGTCCCGAGGCGATGACGGAGGTGAAGAAACTCATCGCCGTCATGAACGAGAACGGCGCCGGTTTCGAGACCGAAGAAGGTCTGGTTGGCGGCTCGGCCTACGACGCGCACGGACAGGCGATTTCCGAGGCCGACATGGAAAAGGCGCTGGCCGCTGATGCCGTTCTGTTCGGCGCGGTCGGCGGTCCGAAGTGGGATGACGTGCCTTACGAGGTGCGCCCCGAGGCCGGCCTGCTGCGCCTGCGCAAGGACCTCGAACTGTTCGCCAATCTGCGCCCGGCCATCTGCTATCCGGCGCTGGCTGCTTCCTCCTCGCTCAAGCAGGATGTGGTCGAAGGCCTCGACATCCTCATCGTGCGCGAGCTGACCGGCGGCGTCTATTTCGGCGAGCCCAAGCAGATCATCGATCTCGGCAACGGCCAGAAGCGCGGCATCGACACGCAGATCTACGACACCTTCGAGATCGAGCGCATCGCAGGCGTCGCCTTCGAGCTGGCCCGCACCCGCAACCACCACGTAACCTCGATGGAAAAGCGCAACGTCATGAAGTCTGGCGTGCTGTGGAACGAGGTCGTCACCGCCACGCACAAGGCGAAGTTCAGCGACGTGAAGCTCGACCACATGCTGGCCGACGCCGGCGGCATGCAGCTCGTGCGCTGGCCAAAGCAGTTCGACGTCATCGTCACTGACAACCTGTTCGGCGACATGCTCTCGGACGTGGCCGCAATGCTGACCGGCTCGCTCGGCATGCTGCCCTCCGCCTCGCTCGGCGCGCCGGACGCGAAGACCGGCAAGCGCAAGGCGCTCTACGAGCCGGTGCACGGTTCGGCGCCTGACATCGCCGGAAAGGGCATCGCCAATCCGATCGCCATGATCGCCTCCTTCGCCATGTGCCTGCGCTACTCCTTCAACATGGTCGCGGAAGCCGACCGTCTGGAGAAGGCGATCTCGGCGGTTCTGGACGCAGGCTACCGCACCGGCGACATCATGTCGGAAGGCATGAAGAAGGTCAGCACCGCCGAAATGGGCGATGCCATCGTGGCGCAGTATCGCGCCGGCTGACATCGGCCTTTCAGGGCAAAAAGGCTGCGTGAGAGCGGCCTTCAGGGAATTGCAACCCCTCGGTTCGCGGCACCAGCCGGGACCGAGGGGTTTTTCGTTACAGGGCTCGTCGTTTCGGAAACAAGGGAACACGGCGGCGGCTCGCGCATTGTGAAATGAGACAATCACAAGGCGGGAGAGTTCCGACCATGCCTCTTACGACCCTTCTCATCATCGTTCTGGTGCTGATCCTGATCGGCGCCATTCCCAGCTGGCCTCATTCGCGCAACTGGGGTTATGGCCCGTCGGGCATTGTCGGCGTCGTGCTCGTCATCCTGCTGATACTGGTGCTGCTGGGCCGGGTCTGATCCCGCCCAGCGCTGACCCCGTTTATTCGCCGGGATGGTCTGTCGTGTAGTCCGCACGGTGGGCCAGTCCCGACATCAGGAAGACGATGAACAGCAAGGCCGACAGCCCGATAAAAACCGGGCCGAAGCCGATATGCTCGGCAATGAAGCCGATGGCGGAGGGCGCGACCAGAATGCCGCAATAGCCCATGGTAGTCACAACGCTCATGCCGATACCGGAGGGAATTCCCTGCTGGTTGCCGGCGGCGGAAAAGGCGATCGGCACCATGTTGGCGATGCCCACTCCGCACAGGGCGAAGCAGGCGATGGCTATCCAGGGCAGGGGCGAGAGCCCGGCACCCAGCATCCCGGCGCAGGCCAGCAGCGCGCAGGCGCGCAGCGTGGTCACCGCGCCGAAACGATTGCGAACCGTATCGCCGGCAAAGCGCATGCAGGCCATGACGCCGGAAAAGGCGGCGAATGCGAGGCTGGCCGTGGCGAGATCGGCGCCAAGCTCCTGCTGAAGATAAATGGCTGCCCAGTCGAGCACGGCGCCCTCCGGGGTCATGGAAAACAGCGCCATCACGCCGATCAGATAGATGAGGGGATTGCGTGGCAGGGTGAAGCGTGGGCGCTCCTGCGCGGCTGCCGGCCTGTTTTCGGTAACGACGTGACGCATGGCCAGCGAAACGCCCGCAAGCGCCACGATCGTGATGATGACCGCATGGGCGAGATGGCCGAAGGTCAGGATACCCATGCCGCCAAGGCCGCCGCCCACGAAGCCGCCAAGGCTCCAGAAACCATGCGAGGACGACATAATGGCGCGGCCGAGCCGGCGCTCGACCACCACGGCATTGGTGTTCATGGCCACGTCCATCGCCCCGATCAGGCCGCCAAAGATCACCATGGCGACGGCGGCAAGGGTTACGTCCGGCGCCACGGCAACCAGAAGCAGGCCGAAGCTCGTGCCGACTGAAATGCGCTTAAGCGTGACGCCGGATCCGTACCGGGCAATGAAATGGCCGCACCATGACATGGCAACCACGGCACCCGCG
This sequence comes from Aquamicrobium sp. YD-1-mutant5, assembly GCF_059509755.1. NCBI lineage: Bacteria > Pseudomonadati > Pseudomonadota > Alphaproteobacteria > Hyphomicrobiales > Phyllobacteriaceae > Aquamicrobium > Aquamicrobium sp. YD-1-mutant5. Next base: position 515,657 of record NZ_JCAKKP010000003.1, on the reverse strand, counting down.
CCGAACAGCAGGATCAGCAGGCCGAGGGTGAATTTGCTGATCTCCAGACGCACGAGCAGCGTGGGGATCTGCGGGGCCCAGCTTCCGGTGATGAAGCCGTTGACGAAGAACATGGCGGCAACCGCCCAGCGGCCGCGCACGGCGATGTCCTTGTGGCCCTGATCAGTCATTGTAGCTGCCTGCAACGATGTGGTCAGCGCCTTTTAAATCGTTTTATATTGCACGTCCAATCGCAACCGTGAACGAGTTTTGGGCCAGTACGCAACCAATGTGCGCGCCCAATGAAGATGAGCGGGCAGGGAGGCAGAATTCCATGCTTTCCCTGCGAACCTGTAGCTCCCGTTCAAGCAGGCCTCAGCTCGTGCCGATCTTGTCGAGGTCGAAGGAGGTCGACTGGTAGACCTGATTCAGCCAGTTTCCGAACAGCAGATGGGCATGGGAGCGCCAGCGGTTGAGCGGCGGCCGCGCCGGATCGTTTTCCGGATAGTAGTTATGCGGCACATCGATTGCCGTGCCGGCGGCGACATCGCGGTCGTATTCCTCCTTCAACGACGTCGAATCATATTCAATATGGTTGAACATATAGAGCCGGTTGCCCTTCGGTTCCGACAGAAGACAAGGACCCGTCACGTCCGATTCCATCAAAAGATCGAGCCCGCTGGATGGCGCAATGTCGGCGCTGCGCACTTCCGTCCAGCGCGACACGGGCACTGCGAAGTCGTCCGAAAACCCGGCGAGATAGGGCGAGGTCGGCGCATTGTTGCGGTGCCGGTAGACGCCGAAGGCCTTCTTCTCCAGCGTGTATTTCGGGATGCGGTGGAAGTGCCAGGCGGCGGCCATGGCGCCCCAGCAGATGAAGAAGGACGAATGGACGTTGGTGGTCGTCCAGTTGAGTATCTGCTCCAGCTCCTTCCAGTAGTTGACCTCCTCGAAGGGCAGGAGCTCGATCGGCGCGCCGGTGATGATGAAGCCGTCGAACTTCCGGTGCCGCACTTCGTCCCATGTCTGGTAGAAGGAGATCAGATGTTCTTCCGACGTGTTCTTGGCCTTGTGATTGCCGACGCGCACCAGCGTCAGTTCCACCTGAAGGGGCGTGGCGCCCATCAGGCGCGCGAACTGCGTTTCGGTACGGATCTTGTTCGGCATCAGGTTGAGCAGGCCGATCTGGAGCGGGCGAATGTCCTGACGCATCGCGGTGCGTTCGTCCATAACGGATACACCCTCGCGCACGAGGACTTCGCGGGCAGGTAGCTGATCGGGAATCTTGATCGGCATTGCACAAGCTCCAAACAAAAAGACCGGCGGCGAAATCGCGGCCGGTCCCGACGTGCTCGTCAGCCTCGGCCTTTTTAGCGACTTCTTTAACGTGGCTGCAAGCCGACCGGCCAAATCACCACGGAACGGTTTTCTATCTATGGCCGGCTTGTGCCTGCGTCAATGCCAAGGTGCATGGGGCCACAGGGTGTAAGGGGCCAGAGACGGACGAAGCCAGAGATGCCCTGTGCCAAGCCTTCACCCTCGACATTGCTCTTCATGGCGGTTATTTCCGAGCATCTTGCCGGAATGTTCCGGCGTTCAACGGATTCTGATCATGACCACGGCACATGAAAACTCTCGTCCCCAGCCCCGCGCCGGTATTCTGGACATCGAGGCTTATGTGCCGGGTAAAAGCGCTGCTCCTGCCGGTGTGAAGCTGCACAAGCTTTCCGCCAATGAGAACCCGCTGGGAGCCTCGCCAAAGGCGATCGAAGCCGCGCGTGAAGTGGCCGGCCGGCTGGAATTCTACCCCGACGGTTCGTCAACGCGGCTGCGTGAGGCGATCGCCGAGGCGCATGGCCTGAACATGGCCAACATCATGTGCTTCAACGGCTCCGATGAGGCGCTGGCGCTGTTGTCGCGTGTCTATCTGGCTCCGGGCGACGAGGCGATCTATCCGCAATATGGCTTCCTCGCCTACCGCATCGCCATCATGGCGGCGGGAGCAACGCCGATCATCGCGCCTGAAACCAACGAGCGTGTCGATGTCGATGCCATCCTTGCCGGCGTCACCGAGAACACGCGCATGGTGTTCCTCGCCAATCCCGCCAATCCGACCGGCACCTACATTCCCTTCGAGGAGGTGCGGCGCCTGCATGCCGGCCTGCCGAAGAATGTCATGCTGATCCTCGACGCGGCCTATGCCGAATATGTGCGCCGCAATGATTACGAGGCGGGCGTCGAGCTGGTGGCGGGTGCGGAGAACGTGGTCATGACCCGCACCTTCTCCAAGGCTTACGGCCTCGGCGGCGCGCGCATCGGCTGGATGTATGCGCCCACGCACATCATAGAGGCCGTCGAGCGCATTCGCGATGCCTTCAACGTGACCGCCACGGCGATCGCGGCCGGTACGGCTGCGGTGCGCGACCGCGCGCATGTCGACACGTCCATTGCTCACAATGAAACCTGGCTGCCCTGGCTGACCAGTGAACTGACGGCGCTCGGACTCAGGGTAACGCCCAGCGTCACCAACTTCGTTCTCTTCCACTTTCCGGAGAACGGCAGGCATTCGGCTTCGGCCGCCGACGAGTATCTGACCGCGCGAGGGTATATCCTGCGGCGCGTTGCAGGCTACGGTTTTCCCAACGCGCTGCGGATGACAGTCGGAACCGAAGAAGCCAATCGCGGCGTCGTCGCCGCACTGACCGAATTCCTGAAAAGTTGAGAAAATGTCCGAACCCATGTTTGAGAAGGTCGCCCTTGTCGGCATCGGCCTCATAGGCTCGTCGCTGGCCCGCGCGATCAGGCAGAACCATCTCGCCGGCCATGTGGCCATTTCCACCCGCAGTCCCGAGACGCTGAAGCGCGCCGAACAGCTCGGCCTCGGCGACAGCTACACCACCGATGCGGCGCAAGCCGTGCGCGATGCCGATCTGGTCATCGTTTCCGTGCCGGTGGGTGCTTCGGAAGCCGTGGCGAAGCAGATCGCGCCGGCTCTGAAGCCCGGCGCCATCCTCACCGATGTCGGCTCTACCAAGCTCTCCGTCATCGCCCAGATGCAGCCGCATGTGCCGGCCGGCGTCCATTTCATCCCGGGCCACCCCTTGGCGGGAACCGAGGATTCCGGTCCGGACTCCGGTTTTGCGGACCTGTTTCGCAACCGATGGTGTATCTTCACCCCGCTGCCGGGAACCGATCCGGAGGCGCTGGAGAGGCTGTCGGAGTTCTGGCGGCGCTGCGGGGCCAATATCGACACGATGGACGCCGACCATCATGACCGCACGCTGGCCATCGTCTCGCACCTGCCGCATATCATCGCCTACAACATTGTCGGCACGGCCGATGATCTGCAGACGGTGACGAAGCAGGAAGTGATCAAATATTCGGCTTCCGGTTTCCGTGACTTCACCCGTCTGGCGGCGTCGGACCCCACCATGTGGCGGGACGTGTGCCTGCACAACAAGGACGCCATCCTCGAAATGCTGGCGCGGTTTTCGGAAGATCTCGCCTCGCTGCAAAGGGCGATCCGCTGGGGCGACGGGGAAAAGCTGTTCGACCTGTTCACCCGCACCCGCGCCATCCGCCGCTCGATCATCGAGGCGGGGCAGGATATCGACGCACCGAACTTCGGCCGTCAGGTCGCGGAGCAGCCCGCCAAGCCTTGACGCATGTCGCCCGAACGTGGGAACCGGTATCGGGATAACGACATGCATAAGAACAGGAACTTAAAGCGTAAGGCGCGAATCTGAAAGATCGCGACGCGCTTCAAGCGGCCGCGCAGCGGAAAAACCAGACAAGAAAAAGCGGCCGGAACCTCGGGTTCCGGCCGCTTTGCCGTTCTGTGCTTTGGACAGGCGTCTCAGGGAAGCGGCTTGATGGCGCCGAGCGGGATGAAGCCCATCATGGCATTGCCCTTGACGATCTTCAGCGGCATCGCCGGCTGTTTGCCCATCATGGCGAGCGCACCGAAGCCCTGCCTTATCTTCTTCGCCTCTTCGGGAACGGCAGTCGCCAGAACCTCGGCCACGGCCTGCGGATTGGTCAGGCGGATCATCAGGTCCGCGTCCACCAGCCCCGCTTCATCGACGGAGACAGGCCCGGATACGGAAATGCGGGCTTCGCCGGAGGACAGTTCCAGATTGGTGATGTCGAGCGCCTGCCCGCGCAGGCTTTTCGGCTTCGACTGCACGACCGCGACGCCGTTCTTCAGCCGGGCTTCGCCAAAACCGTCGAGCGATGGCACGTTGCGGCCCTGAAGCGCGTCGGCGGTGATGTCCAGCTCGGCAAAGCTGCCGCGATAGAGGATGTCTTCGCCTTCGGGCCAGAAGTCGAGCGCGATGTCGCTCAGATTGAAAAGCTGTGTGGGCTCGTCGTCCTCCGGGTCGGTCTGGCCCGAAACGCCGTTCGCGGTCAGCGTCACCTGCCGGGGCAGGGGCCAGAACAGCTTGGTGCTGACATCGAGGCTGTCCCAGTCGAGCCACAGCGGCGCCAGTCCCGGCGCCAGTGTCCTCACCGGACCGCGCAGGTTCACATCCGCCACCAATGGCCGGAAGACGCTGGTGCTGGCTTCCAGGGCACCGGTGGTCGCGGCAATGCCTTTGGCGTCGTCCTGATAGGCGATGCCATTGCACAGGACGGCGAGCCGCAGCGGATAGCCTTCGACCCGAAGTCTTGCGCAATCGGAGCGGATACCCTTCCTTGAAAGATCGGCGATGGCCTGCCGGCTCTCATCCCTGATGCGGTCGGCTGCATAGAACCAGCCGGCGCTGTAGAGCCCGAACAGCACGGCGAAGAAAAGAAACAGCCATAAAAGACCGCGTCGCTTTCGTGGTTGCGCCTGATGTCTTGACGTCATGCTGCCGCTCTCGTTAACCCGTTGGTGTGAGGGAATGGACCTTCACCATGCTGCCCGGCGCGATTTTTTGCCGTGCCCGACTCTGGTCTTGCGATATGGGCGATTTTTGGGTTTTTGGCTATGGCTCTCTGATCTGGAAGCCCGGCTTCGATTATGCAGAGGCGCGCAGGGCACATCTCTATGGCTATCGCCGGGCGCTGTGCATCTACTCCTTCGTCCATCGTGGCACGCCTGAACGGCCGGGCCTCGTTCTGGGGCTCGACAGGGGCGGTTCGTGCGTGGGCATGGCCTTCAGGGTGGAGGCGGCATCGCGCGAGGCCGTGATCGCCTATCTGCGCGAGCGCGAGCAGGTCAACAACGTCTATATCGAGCGCAGCCTTCCGGTGCGGCTCGACAATGGCGAGCGTGCCGCCGCGATCGCCTATGTGGCGGATCGCAGCCACAGCCAGTATGCGGGCGCGCTGGACGAGACGGCCGCCGCTGCCATGGTGTGCGGGGCTGCCGGCCAGTCGGGCCCGAACGAGGATTATGTGGCGAATACGGTGCGCCATCTGCAGGCGCTCGGCATTCGCGATCACTGGCTGGAAGATGTGGAGCGGCGCATCGGGCTGCAGGCACAGTAACAGCCCCGGCTGGCCGCTGCTTCTCCGAAGGCGTTTTCCGGACAATCAGCGCATCCGTTTGCTGTTGCGAAACCCAAAAATTTCTCAGCAGAGTGAATGGGAAACCAGCCCCTAAACGGCAGGGCGGTAGAAAATGATCTCCGGATCGCCTTCATCAAGGTTTTCGATGTAGCCGCTCCACCGGAACCCAAGCTTGGCAAACAATTCCTGCATGGGTTTGTTGGACATGTTCGTGGAGCTGAACAATTTCGGTTGGGTGAGTGTCGACCGGAAGTGTCTGATGATCGCCTCGCCCAGCCCCTGACGACGAAACTCCGGGGCCACCATCACCATCTCGATGAACGGCTGGCCGTAGAAATGGTGCGTCAGCACGCCATACCCCGCCACCCGGCCATCTGCCTCGGCAACACAACAGCTCGCCGATACAAGCCAGTTGCGGATCTGGTTGCGTCGCTCCACGCTTGCTCCGGCCACGGAATCGACGGCGCAAAGGGCTTCATGGTCATCGATACTGGCCTGCCTTATGCACATGGTCCGTCCTGCTAAGGTTCAATTTCCGCTGGCTGCCCCGACGTATAAATCCCAGAACCTGCAACAATTTGTAAGCCCGGTTTTTGCAGCGACGGTGTCATGATGCCCACAAGGACGAATATGGAACCCATAGTCATTGGCAATTTGCATCCCTGCCCTATCTTCGGCGCGGCGCCGGCTTATGCTGCGGGCGATTCCTGAAGGGAGACCGACTTGCAGAAGAGAACATTGGGCCGCACCGGTCTTGAAATTGCCCCGCTGGTTTTCGGCGGCAACGTCTTCGGCTGGACGGCCGACGAAAAAACCTCCTTCGACCTGCTCGACCGTTTCGTCGATGCGGGCTTCAACGCCATCGACACGGCCGATGTCTATTCCCGCTGGGTTCCCGGCAACTCGGGCGGCGAATCCGAAACCATCATCGGCAACTGGTTGAAAGCCCGAGGCAACCGCGACAAGGTGGTCCTCATCACCAAGGTTGGCTCCGACATCGGACAGGGACGGGTGGACCTGTCGCCTCTGCATATCGAGAAGGCGGTGGAGGCGTCCCTGAAGCGCCTGCAGACCGACGTCATCGATCTCTATCTGTCGCACTGGCCCGACCCGACGGTGCCGCACGCCGAGACGCTGGGGGCCTATAAACGGCTGATCGAGAAGGGAAAGGTCCGCCATATCGGCGCTTCCAACCTCGACGCCGGCCAGCTCAAGGCCGCCCTCGATGCCGCCGACCATCACGGTCTTCCCAGATACGAGGCGCTGCAGCCGGCCTACAATCTCTATGACCGCAGCGAATTCGACGGTCCGCTACGCGACCTGTGCATGGCAAGGGGCATCGGCGTCATCAGCTATTACGGGCTGGCCAAGGGCTTCCTGTCGGGAAAATACCGCAGCAAGGCCGATCTCGGCAAAAGCACGCGCGGCAGCAGCGTCGCTTCCTATCTGAACGAGCGCGGCATGCGCATCCTCGCAGCCCTTGACGAGGTGTCGGCAGCTCACGGCGTCACTCAGGCGCAGGTGGCGCTGGCCTGGATCATGGCCCGGCCCGGAATCACCGCGCCGATCGCTTCGGCCACGTCCCTGGATCAGCTCGACAGCCTGACAGGTGCCGCATCCCTGCACCTTTCCGTTGCTGACATGAAAAGGCTGGATACGGCGAGCGCACCCTGAACACGTGTGGCGGCAGAAAGCGGCCTCAGGTCGCCGCGCTGCCGCCGTCCGGCTGGACAATGCCCGTTTCGGCGTCGCCGAAACGGGATGATCCGGCAAAGCGCATGCCGAGGCTCGGCGCGCCCTGTGGCGACAGCACCGGCACGAAGACGCGCCGCGAGGCGCGCTGGGCGACCGGGATGCCCTGATAGAGGCGTTTTTGCGCTTCCACGGCGATGACACCTGAAAAGATCGGCCACAATATGCGTCCGCTGCGCTCCAGCACGCTGTTGAGCTGCATCACGAATTTGCGTCGTGAGGGCGGAAAAAACAGCGCATCCGACCAGGCGGCGGGCGTGAAGTTGGTTTCCCTGAGCAATTCGCCAAGCTGGCTTCGCGAATAGGGCCGGCCGGTGCCGAACGGGGTGTGCTCGAAGCGTGCCCATACGCCGCGCCGGTTCGGCACCACGATGACGACCCGGCCGGCTGGCGACAGCACCCGCCAGATCTCGTTCAGCGTTTCGCGCGGGTTTTCGACATGCTCCAGCGAGTGTACCAAAAGCATGCGGTCCACCGAGGACTCCATCAGCGGCAGCTCTTCCTCGAACACCAGCGCCGTGGCGGCCTTGCCCTGCGCGGGCCACACCACGGCCCCTTGCGTGGCCGGCATGAAGGCAAAGACACGCTCGGCATCGGTGCCGAAGCGTTCCAGCCATGGCAGCGCATAACCGAGCCCCACCAGCCGCTCGTTCGGCACCGGCGCCCAGATCGACGACAGCGCCATGGCAATCGAGCGCTCGGCAAGGCGGCCGAGCGGCGAGGCGTAGAACGAGCGCAGGTCGACGATGTCGGAATGCATGAAAAGCCTGTTTCGCGAGGTCAGGTCCAAAGGTAGCCCTTGCCGGGGCTGAGTTCAACGAAGCCTCTGCCAGATCGCCTTGCGTCCACTCGGACGCAAGGCGATCTGAATTATTGACAGAGCATCGGACCGAAAACCGGATTCCGCTTTTCGGTCCGATGCTCCGGGTCGAAGGGGTGACAGGCGCGGGTGTAACTCCTATCTCTGGGGCTCAGAGGAGATTTTGCATGGCCATCTCAGTCGAACAGTTCATGTGCCGTCAGGATAATTTCGGCGTGCTGATGCGCGATGCGGAAACAGGCACGGTCGCGCTGGTCGATGCGCCGGAGGAAGCGCCGATCCTTGCCGCCATCGAGCGGACCGGCTGGGTGCCCTCGCTTCTCGTGATCACCCATCACCATGGCGACCATGTCGAGGCCAATCTGGCGCTGAAGGAGCGCTTCGGGCTGCGCATCGTGGGGCCGGACGCGGAAAAGGCGAAAATTCCCGGCATCGACGAGACCGTCGGGGAGGGATCGCAGATCCTGTTCGGCGGTACGACCATCGAGGTGATCTCCACGCCGGGCCACACCGCCGGCCACGTCACCTACCATCTGCCACGAGAGAAGATCGCATTCACCGCCGACACGCTGTTCGCGCTGGGCTGCGGGCGCCTGTTCGAGTGCCCGCCGCCGGTGATGTTCGAATCGCTGAACAAGCTGGCGGCGCTGCCAGCCGACACCCAGGTTCATTGCGGTCACGAATATACGCTCGCCAATGCCCGTTTTGCGCTGACCATCGATCCCGACAACGCCGCTCTGCAGGCGCGGGTGAAGGAAATCGAGGCGCTGCGTGCTGATGGCAAAGCCACGCTGCCGACCACCATTGGCACCGAGCTTGCCACCAATCCGTTCCTGCGCTGGGCCGATCCGGCGATCCGCAGGCATCTGGGCATGGAAGATGCCGGCGATGTCGAGGTGTTCGCGGAAATCCGCCGCCGCAAGGACAACGCCTGATCCAGACCGTCCGAAAGGGACGCGCGATACGCCTCAGGCGCGGGCAGCGACCTTTCTTCTGCTGAACAGCAGTGATTTGGCGGCCAGCACCGCCCCGCCGGTGATCAGAACGCAGGCGGCAAGGATGCGCCAGCCGGGTTCCGCGAAGCCGGTGACGATCAGCACCAGCGTCGACAACAGCGGCGCGGCATAGCTGGCGGCGCCCAGCACCTGGATGTTGCCGCGCTTCACGCCGATGTCCCATGCATAGAAGGCCGCACCCACCGGCATCAACCCGAGGCCGAGCACGGCCAGCCACTGGCCGGCATTGGCGGGCAGAACCGTTTCCTCAAGCATCAGGTGGCAGGCAAGCGACAGCACGGACGTCGCCGCGCAGAACCATGTGACGATCGTGGTCGGCACCTCCGGAAAGCGCCGCGACAGCAGCGAATAGGCCGACCATACCAGCGCGCAGACACCGGCCATGGCGTAGCCGAAGGCATAGTTCGCATCGAAGGACAGCCCTCCGCCACGGGTGACGATCAGGAACGTGCCGGCAAGGCCGAGCAGAGCGCCGGCGACGTGGTTCCAGGCGAGGCGTTCGCCCGGCATCAGCGCCGAGCCGACGACGATCAGCAGCGGCCACAGATAGGCGATGAGGCTGGCCTCTACCGCCGGCGCGTTGCGCAGCGCGGTGAAGTAGAAGAAGTGGTAGCCGAACAGGCCGGCGATGCCGATCACCCACACGAGCGGCGGGATGCGGACCTTCTGTTGCGGCGATGGCATGAAGATGCGGGCGACAAGGCCGACGCAGGTGCCGATGGCGAAGGTGATGGCCGACAACAGGAACGGCGGCACCGCGCCGGAAGCATCCGTCAGAAGCGCCAGCAGCGCCCACATGGCAACCGCTGAAAAGCCGATCAGTGTCGCGCGTCCCATTCGCCTCCCTTTCCCGTTGCGCCCGCCTGCCACAGTCCGATGTGGAACAGGCAGAACCACCGCGGTCCGCTATCTGGCGGCTTCGAAGCGGTGCGCGCTGACGGTTATGGTTCCGATCTGGGTTCCTACCGTCGCATAGATGGGCGCATATACACCCGTCTCGCCAACCGGGGCAAACGTAACCATGATGCGGCTGCGGTTTTTCAGATAGTCCAGCGCCTTCTTGCCCTTGCGATACCCGGCCACCGGCTGGAAATTCATACGGCAGGTCACGGTGGGGCCCTTGTAGCCCTTGACCGAGGTTGCGCCGCTGGATGCGAAGCTGAGCCTAAGGTCGGCCCGCAATTCGCCGTCATACATCTTCACCGTGCGTCCGCAGACCTTGTCGGGGCTGTCGGCGCGCACCAGCGTTGCGGCGATCGGGTCCACGGCCTGGCGCAGATGGGCTGCATCGAGGCCGATCCAGTCGCTGCCGCGCTTTTTTGGCGCAGGCTTCACCTGCGTCGAGGCGACAGTTCCATTGGCGAACCGGATATCGACCAGCGACGGCTTTTTTGCCGAAACATAGTCGGCCCGGAAAGAGCTTGGAGCGAGACTGTCACCGCTAAACTGTCCCACAGCGCGCAACGTGCCCTTGGTGTCATCAAAGATGCGGGCAAGCCCGGCGCTCGTGACGCTGCCGTCGATGCTGTAGTCATCGCCGTCATAGCGGCTCTGGAACGAGGCGCGGGCCACCGGCAGGCCGAGATAGGAGATCGTATAATCGCCATGGAAGGTTTGTGGTGAAGCGGCCTGAGCCGGAGATGCGGCCGTAAGCACGCCGGAAGCCGACAGGACAAGGGCAGTTGCGGCAAGCCGGATCGCAATCGGAAAAGGCATGGTTGGATCGTTCCTGATGCTGGTGCGCCAACAAAAAAGTGGCATCATGTCCCTTTGCGGTTGTATATAGGGCGGATTCCGGCCTTTGTGTGAAGCTTCGGCCGCGTGACGTTTTGCCGGGTTTTGCGAGCTTGCGCTTGACGCCTTGGCCAAATGACACTATGGAACGCCGACTTTCCTTTAGGCCGCCCGCTGGAGACCGCGCGCCGTATTGCGCGGGCACATGGGTTTGGCCGGAACAAGAATTGAAGGGTGCATCATGTCCCGCGCTTGCGAACTTACCGGCAAAGGCGTCCAGACTGGCAATAATGTCAGCCACGCCAACAACAAGACCCGTCGCCGCTTTCTGCCTAATCTGGTCAATGTCACGCTCATTTCCGAGGCGCTGAACCAGAATGTGCGTCTGCGCGTTTCCGCAGCTGCCCTGCGCTCGGTCGAGCATCGCGGCGGTCTCGATGCGTTTCTGGCCAAGGCCGACGAGGCTGAGCTGTCGCAGCGCGCCCGCCTGCTGAAGAAGCAGATCGCCAAGAAGACGGCTGAACAGGCCGCCGCCTGAGCCTGATTTTTTTGCGCAGCGCCGCCGCATGGCCGGCGCTGCTCTGGTTCCATCACCCAGGTTAAAAAAATGAACTTCCTGTTTCGCTATTTGCCTTTCGTGGCCGCCATGGCGTTCGTCGTCGTGGCGTCGAACGTGCTTGTGCAGTTCCCGCTGCAGCTTGCCATCGGCGATTTCTCGCTGGCCGACGTGCTCACATGGGGCGCGTTCACCTATCCCTTCGCCTTCCTCGTCACCGATCTCGCCAACCGCCGCTACGGACCTTCCGTGGCCCGGCGCATCGTGTTCGTGGGGTTCATGGCCGCCGTGCTGTGCTCCATCGTCAGCCCGCCGCTTCTATACAGGCTTGGCCTGATCGAATTCGACACCGCCGCCGGAAGGCTGGTGCGGATTGCCTGCGCCTCGGGTGCTGCCTTCCTTGCCGCCCAGCTTCTCGATGTCGCCGTGTTCAACCGGCTGCGCCGGCAAAGCTGGTGGCGCGCGCCGATCTTCGGCACGCTGGCCGGTTCGGTGCTCGATACGCTGGTGTTCTTCTCGGTGGCCTTTGCGCCGGCTTTCGCCTTTCTCGGCCCGAACGAGCCCTTCGCGCTGGAGCAGGCGCCGCTGATGGGCGTCTTCTCCACCGATGTGGTGCGCTGGCTGTCATGGGCGGCGGGCGACTTCACGGTGAAGCTCGCCATCGCCGTGTTCGCCCTCATCCCCTACCGGCTGATGGTGCTGCGCTGGAGCCGGGTCGCGGCTGCCTAGAGCCCTTCCTTGTTTCACGGAATGGCGGAACGGCTCAAAGCCTTTGGTTTGTCGCGTTTCCTTGGAAACGCTCTGGCGGATCAGTTGCTGCGCCGGGCCATGAAGGCAAGGCGCTCGAACAGATGCACGTCCTGCTCGTTCTTCAGGAGCGCGCCGTGGAGGCGCGGCAGGGCCGTCTTGGCGTCGCCGCGCAGGTCTTCGGGCGAAACGTCGTCGGAGACCAGCAGGCGGATCCAGTCGAGCGCTTCCGAAGTCGAAGGCTTCTTCTTCAGTCCGGGCGTTTCGCGGATCTCGAAGAATTGCGTAAGGGCGGCCTCGACCAGCCTTTTCTTGATGCCCGGATAATGTACCTCGACGATACGCGACAGCGTGTCCACATCGGGGAAGCGGATGTAGTGGAAGAAGCAGCGGCGCAGGAAAGCGTCCGGCAGTTCCTTCTCGTTGTTGGAGGTGATGATAACGATCGGGCGCTGCACGGCGCGGATCGTCTCGCCGGTCTCGTAGACGAAGAACTCCATGCGATCGAGCTCCTGCAACAGGTCGTTGGGAAACTCGATGTCGGCCTTGTCGATCTCGTCGATGAGCAGCACGACCTTCCTGTCCGAGGCGAAGGCCTCCCACAGCTTGCCGCGGCGGATGTAGTTGGCGATGTCGTTGAAGCGGTCGTCGCCGAGCTGGCTGTCGCGCAGGCGGGAGACGGCGTCATATTCGTAAAGTCCCTGCTGGGCCCTGGTGGTCGACTTCACGTTCCATTCGATCAGGTCGAGGCCAAGCGCTTCGGCAACCTGCCGGGCGAGTTCCGTCTTACCGGTGCCGGGTTCCCCTTTCACCAGAAGAGGACGCTCCAGAGCAATAGCCGCGTTGACCGCCACCATCAGATCCTTGTCGGCGATATAGGCCGAAGTTCCTTCGAAGCGCATGCTCTTCCTTCCCGTTGTGGTCGTGCCGGATCGACGTGGTGCCCCCGTCCGGGTCGTGCAGTTGTGTAGCCAATCCGCATTCGCCTGCCAAGGGAAGGTGCTTTGGGGAAGTTCCCGGCGGAAACTTTGCCGGTTTCGGTGATCAGGCGCATGCCGGTGCTGGCGCGGCGGCGCGGTTCGGCCTATATTGGGGTCGACGGTCTGCGCTTCCCGGCAGGAGAGACATATCCCCGGGGCCTTATCGATCTCGAAGGGAGCTGTCCCTGACCGGACCCGTGGGTCCGGACATATGGCGCCCACCTACTTTGTAGGTTCCCGGGATCGACTTCTTCACCGGTCGTGTGGATCGTCACCCGTGCCCTTTTCGGGCTGTGCCGTGTCCGTGTTTCGAACTGTGTGTCCCCGCCACCGGTCTTCGCAACTGATGAAGACCCGCTTCGTTTTTCCGGAACAGACCGAGCATGATTTCTCTGAAGGAGCAGAAGAATTCCGTTCGCCGTGAAGCACTGGCGCGCCGCGATGCGCTGGACCAGACATGGCGTATCGAGATGTCCCTGCGCATTGCCGAGCTTGGCGCGCCGGGGATCGACATCGAGCCGGGTACGGTCGTTGCCGGATTTTTGCCGATCCGCTCTGAAATCGACCTGCGGCCCCTGATGACGGCCCTGCGCGAAAAGGGGGCGCGGATCTGCGTGCCTGTGGTTCTCGACAAGCAAACCATCGTCTTCCGCGAGCTGGACCGGCGCGCGGAACTGATCGAGAGCGGTTTCGGCACCGTGGGGCCGGGGCCTGATGCCGCCGTTCTCGATCCCTCTGTCATGCTCATGCCTCTTGCCGCCTTCGATCAGCGCGGGCATCGGCTGGGCTATGGTGCCGGTTACTATGACCGTGCCATCGCGCGTATGCATGAAAGAGGCCTGAAGCCGCGCCTCATCGGTACGGCCTTTGAATGCCAGAAGGTGGAGCGTGTGCCGGAGGAAAACCACGACGTCGCGCTTGACGAAATCCTGACGGAGCTTGGGCTGAGGCATTTCCGCAAGGCCGACAATCCCGATCTCGCGCCGGCCTGAGCGTTTGGTATGCGAACAAACCCCGGCCACCGCTCCATGAGTTTGGTTTAGCTGCATTTGTGCGACGTCAGGTGATTCCACTTGCCTTCAAAATGCTCTAAGTAGCCTTCCCATGAGACTTCTTTTTCTTGGCGACATGGTTGGAAAAGCAGGCCGCACGGCGGTCTGGGAGCAGCTTCCCGGCCTGATTTCGGATTACCGGCTCGATTTCGTCATCGTCAATGGCGAGAACGCGGCCGGCGGCTTCGGCATTACCGAGCAGATCTTTCATGCCACCATCGAGGCGGGCGCCGATGTGGTGACCACCGGAAACCATGTCTGGGACCAGCGCGACGCGCTGAATTTCGCCCCGCGCGAGGACCGCTTCCTGCGTCCCGCCAATTTTCCCAAAGGCACGCCCGGTAAGGGCGCGGGGCTCTACATCGCCCGCAACGGCGCGCGCGTCATGGTCGCCAATATCATGGGCCGGGTGTTCATGCATCCCGAGCTTGACGATCCCTTCCAGGCCGGCGAGCAGGAGCTGGCCGCCTGTCCGCTCGGCGAGCAGGCCGATGCGGTGGTCATCGACTTCCACGCCGAAGCGACCAGCGAAAAAATGTGCTTCGCCCATTTCGTCGACGGGCGCGCCTCGCTTGTCGTCGGCACCCACACCCACCAGCCGACCGCCGATCACCAGATCCTCAATGGCGGAACCGCCTATATCTCGGACGCCGGCATGTGCGGAGACTATGATTCCTCGCTGGGGATGGACAAGGAAGAGCCGCTCAACCGCTTTCTTTCTAAGGTGCCGAAGGGGCGCTTCGAGGCCGCGAACGGGCCGGCGACGCTGTGTGGCGTCGGTGTCGATATTTCGGATTGCACCGGGCTCGCCGAGCGCGTTGCGCCATTCCGGCGTGGGCCGCGCCTGGAAGAAACGGTTCCTTCCTTCTGGGCCTGAAAGAAGAAAAAGATGGTCCGGCATTGAAGGCCGTACCTTTGTACCCTAATTTCCGTCTCCACCTTATCTGGAGACCTTAGTCTACAATGTTAGACCTCATCGCCGACCATTTCGACTGGTTGAGCAATCCAACCGCGTGGGTAGCGCTTCTTACCCTTGTCGTCCTTGAGATCGTTCTCGGCATCGACAACCTGATTTTCATCTCCATCCTTACCAACAAGCTTCCGCCGGAACAACGCGCAAAGGCCCGTGTGCTGGGCATAGGAGCCGCGCTGGTGATGCGTCTGGTTTTGCTGGCGACGATTTCCTACATCGTCAAGCTCACCACCCCGCTGTTCACCCTGTTCGATGAACCTTATTCCTGGCGCGACATCATCCTGATTACGGGCGGGTTGTTCCTTGTCTGGAAGGCAACGCGGGAAATTCACCACACCGTCGATCCCGAAACGGACAAGAGCGAAATGATCCGACGCACGGTACAGCTTTCGCTGGGTGCGGCGATTTTTCAGATTTTGCTGCTCGATCTGGTGTTTTCGATCGACTCCATCATCACCGCCGTGGGCATGACTGATGAGATCGCGATCATGTACATCGCGGTCATCACAGCGGTGGTCGTGATGTTGCTGGCGGTGAACCCGCTCTCCGCCTTCATCGAAAAGAACCCCACCATCGTCATGCTGGCGCTGGGCTTCCTTCTGATGATCGGCATGACGCTGATCGCGGATGGCATGGGCTTCCATGTGCCCAAGGGCTACATTTACACCGCGATGGGCTTCTCGGCTCTCGTGGAGGTGCTCAACATGCTGGCAAGGCGGCGAAAGTCAAAGGTCAGGAGCGGCGGCGGGCACTGAGGCCGCCGCCACCTGAAACGTCACCTGCCGTCCGGGGTCGGCAGTTCGCCGCGCATCTCGCTGGGGTAGAAGCCCTCACGCAGATTGATGCCGTATTCGACATAGGCCTTCATGCAGGACAGCATCTGCGACCAGCCCTCGCAATTGCCGTAGGAGGCCTTGCGGCCGCGTTCGTCCTCGCGCCAGCCGGATTCGGCGATGGTGACGAAGGTGCCGCCGTCCTCCAGCGGCTCGAAGCCCATCTCGATGCGGGTCTTGTAGGCCGGCTTGCCGTCTTCCACCTCGGCATCCCAGCGCAGCACGATGCGCTTGTCCGGCACCACCTCGTCGACCTCGACCGGAACCGTCTTCCACCAGGTCACCGTGGTGCCGGCCACCAGCGGGGCGCTCGCCCCGCCCAGCGTGGTGAAATAGCCGGACAGCTTGTCCGGATTGACCACGGCGTCGAACACTTCGGCGACCGGCTTGCCGATGCGCCCCGAAACGCGAAATCCGATAGCCATATCCACACCTCCTTCCCTTGCAGACAGGCATAATATGTTATAAAAACATAACATGTCAAACGAAGCGGAAGACGACCGTGTTTTCAAGGCTTTGGCGCATCCGCGCCGGCGTTCCATGCTGGACGCGCTCAAGGCGGGGCCGAAGACCACAGGCGCGTTGTGCGACACGTTCGACGACATGGACCGCTGCACCGTCATGCAGCATCTCAAGGTGTTGGAAGAGGCCGGGCTGGTGGTCGCGCGGCGCGAGGGGCGCGAGCGCTGGAACCATCTCGATGCGCTGCCGATCAGGCGCATCCACGACCGCTGGATCAGCGAATATGCCGGCCACGCCATGAGCATTCTCGACCGTCTCAAGAGCGATCTCGACGGCTGATCGGTTTCAGACGCCTTTCAGCACGATGATGCTGCGCTGGCGCGGCAGGGTGCGCAGCGACACGGTGAGCGAGGGGCTGTCGCGGAACTCGACGGCGAAGCCTTCTCCCATGCGGCCGGTGAAGGCGCCGATCGGCGTGGAGTGCCGGTGCATGGGCAGGACGATGGACGAACTCAGCCGTCCGGCGATCTCGCTCATGCCGTCGAGGGAGAGCGTCATGCCGCCGTCTATGGGGACCATCACCACGTCGAGCCGGCCGATCGCCGCATAGTGGGCGTCGGTCAGCCGGATGTGCAGATGGCCGAGATGGCCGATGCACAGGCCCGCCACCTCGAAGATGAAGATGGAATTGGCGTCGCGCTCCAGATCGCCGCCCCATGTGCGGATGTCGGTGGGCACGTTGCGGACATAGACGTCGTCGATGCCGAGCGCATGACTTGCCGGTCCGCCCGCCGGATTCCAGCCGCGCAGCACATGGGCGATGCCCGGATCGGGCGTTTCGGTGTAGTGGGTGCGGTGCGCCTTGTTCATGGTGACCACGTCCGGCAGCGGATCGGAGCCATAGGCGCCGTTGTAGTCGGTGGCGATGCGCACGCCGCCGGGCGTCTCGACGACATAGGTCGAGTGGCCGGCATAGGTGATGCGGACCTCGTCCTTCGCCCCGGCCTGCGCCGGGATGAAACTGGCCTGCGTCGGGCGGACCTGCGTGGAACTGGCCTGCGTGGGACTGGAAGGCATGAAACTGGCAAAGCTGACATGCGGCAATGTCTGCGCGATTGCCAGGCAGCGCGAGGGCGCGGCCTGCTCCTGCGCCATGACGGGGGAAGCCATGAGCCAGAAGAGGCTGAGGCAGATGAGCAGCAGGCGCGGAACCGACATTGCTCCCTCCGGGTTGGACCCCCACCGGACTGGCCCCTTTCCGGATGGGCCTCTCCTTGCAGGGCGACACAAACTACGATTGCCCGCGCCATGACCGCCAGTCACGTTTTCGCGACCGGACAAGGCGGTTCGTCTGGACGGATTGCGTTGATTTCTTTATAAGCCGGCCATTCCGAGCATCGGTTCCCCAGGCGGAATCAGGCTTGCGGACCACCCGATGCTTTATCACACAATCAGGTCCGATCCCCGGGTACACAGGCCCGCCGCGATCCGGATACCCGAGCATCAAGGAGTCCCATGGCCGGCCATTCACAGTTCAAGAACATCATGCATCGCAAGGGCCGTCAGGACGCGATGCGCTCGAAGCTGTTTTCCAAGCTGGCGCGCGAAATCACCGTCGCCGCCAAGCAGGGCATGCCCGACCCGGCGATGAACCCGCGCCTGCGTCTTGCGATTCAGAACGCCAAGGCTGAATCCATGCCGAAGGACAATATCCAGCGCGCCATCAACAAGGCGTCCGGCGGCGATGGCGACAATTACGAGGAGGTCCGCTACGAGGGCTATGGCCCCGGTGGCGTTGCCGTGATCGTGGAGGCGCTGACCGACAACCGCAACCGCGCTGCGTCCAACGTGCGCGCGGCCTTCACCAAGGCCGGCGGCGCTCTGGGCGAAACCGGATCGGTTTCGTTCATGTGGGATCGCGTGGGCGAAATCGTCTATCCGGCCTCCGCCGGTTCTGCCGATGCGGTGATGGAGGCCGCCATCGAGGCTGGCGCGGAGGATGTGGAGTCCGACGAGGAGACCCACACCATCTATTGTGCGTTCGGCGATATGGGTGAGGTTTCCAAAACGCTCGAAAGCGCCCTTGGTGAAGCCAGCTCCGTCAAGGCGATCTGGAAGCCCCAGAACACCATTCCGGTCGATGAGGACCGTGCCCGCTCGCTGATGAAGCTGGTTGGCGTCCTTGAAGATGACGACGACGTCCAGAACGTCTACGCCAATTTCGAGGTCGACGACGAGACCATGGCCAGGCTCAGCGCCTGATGCAGGCGGATCGCGGCCCCCGCATCGTCATAACCTACTGCACGCAGTGCCAGTGGCTGCTGCGTGCGGGGTGGATGGCGCAGGAGCTGCTGTCCACCTTCGGGCCCGATCTTGGCGAAGTGGCGCTGGTGCCCGGCACCGGCGGCGTCTTTTCGATCACCTGCGGCGACACCCTGATATGGGAGCGCAAGCGCGACGGCGGCTTTCCCGATGCCGCGCGGCTCAAGCAGCTCGTGCGCGACGTCATCGACCCCGAACGCAGCCTCGGCCATTCCGACCGCAAGCCGCACGACTGACCCAAAAGCTTGTCCCGCCGATCGGCCAATAAAAAACCCGCCTCGAAGGCGGGTTTTTTCGTTCCTGTCCGGCGATCCGGCTCAGATGCCGAGATTGGCGAACTTGTTCTTGAACTTCGACAGACGGCCACCGCGGTCGAGCAGGGTCTGCTGGCCGCCGGTCCAGGCCGGGTGCGTGGTCGGGTCGATGTCGAGGTTCATCGTGTCACCTTCCTTGCCCCAGGTCGAACGGGTCATGTACTCGGTGCCATCGGTCATCACGACCTTGATGGAGTGGTAGTCGGGATGGATATCTGCCTTCATCGCTCTCGTCCTGGCTTGGGGGGACGGCGGCCCTGCGGCGATGCGCCCCTTTTTAAAACTCGAAGCCGCAGCTATTCAAAAGCCGCGGCCTCTAAAACGGTCGGCGTGCCTATACATCAACCGAAATTGAATCACAAGGTCGTGCCGTAGCATAATGGCGGTGGCCGAAGGGCAGGGAGGACCACCGCAGACATGGCGCAACCGGAAAGCGCGGAACAGCGCAGGCGTTCTCTCAGGCCGCTGAGGCGGGTCTTCCCTTACATCGGCAGCTATCGCGGCCTCGTTCTGGGCGCCATGGTCTCCCTGATTCTGGCCGCCGTGACGACGCTGGCGCTGCCGCTGGCGGTGCGGCGCATGATCGACCACGGCTTTTCCCATTCCGACACGACGCTGGTGTCCAACTATTTCACCATGCTTCTGGCCATGGCGGCGATGCTCGCGCTTGCCTCGGCCGGTCGCTATTATTTCGTCATCACGCTGGGCGAGCGGGTGGTTTCAGATCTGCGCCGCGACGTGTTTTCGCATCTGACGACGCTGTCGCCCTCCTTCTTCGACCGGGTGCAGTCCGGCGAGATCGTCTCGCGGCTGGCCGCCGACACCACGCAGATCAAGTCGGCCGTCGGGGCGACCGCCTCGGTGGCGCTGCGCAACATCATTCTGGGGTTCGGTGCGCTTGCCATGATGGTGGTGACGAGCCCCAAGCTGTCCGGTCTCGTCATCGCCGCCATTCCGCTGGTGATCGTGCCGCTGGTCGCCTTCGGCCGCTCCGTGCGCGGGCGCTCGCGCGCCGCGCAGGACATGCTGGCTGCCGCCAATGCCTATGCCGGCGAGCAGATCGGCGCGGTGCGCACGCTGCAATCCTTCACCAATGAAGGGCTGGTCACGTCCCGCTTCCGCGCGGCGGTGGAGGCCGCCTTCAACGCCGCCCGCGCCTCCATACTGGCGCGCGCCATGCTCACCTTCGTGGCGATCTTCATCATCTTCGCGTCCGTGGTGGCAGTGCTTTGGTTCGGCTCGCGCGATGTGCTGACCGGTGCGATGACGCCCGGCACGCTCGGCCAGTTCCTGCTCTATTCGGTGTTTGCCGCCGGCGCGCTTGGCGCGCTGTCGGAGGTCTGGGGCGAGCTTTCTCAAGCCGCGGGCGCTGCCGAGCGGCTGACCGAGCTTCTGGAGGAAGAGCCGGGGATCAAGGCCCCGGCCCATCCAAAGCCGTTGCCGGTTCCAGCACGCGGTGAAATCGCCTTCGAACATGTTTCCTTCGCCTATCCGGCCAGCCCCAATCGCTCTGCGCTGCACGATCTCAGCTTCGCCGTGCGTCCGGGCGAGACGGTGGCGATCGTCGGCCCTTCGGGTGCCGGCAAGAGCACGGTGTTCTCGCTGATCCAGCGTTTTTATGATGTCGCCGGCGGCGCGATCGCGGTCGACGGGATCGATGTGCGCGACGCGGACCCGCAGGCGCTGCGCGCGCGCATGGCCATCGTGCCGCAGGAGGTGACGATCTTCGCCGCCAGCGTGCGCGACAACATCGCCTTCGGGCGGCCCGATGCCAGCGACGCCGAGATCGAGGCTGCGGCACGGGCGGCGCAGGCGGAGGAATTCATCCTCAGGCTGGAGCAGGGCTATGATACGCAGGTGGGCGAACGCGGCGTGACGCTGTCCGGCGGCCAGCGCCAGCGCATCGCCATCGCGCGGGCCATATTGCGCGATGCGCCGATCCTGCTCCTCGACGAGGCGACCTCGGCGCTCGACGCCGCCAGCGAGACGCTGGTGCAGGAGGCGCTGTCGATGCTGATGCGCGCGCGCACCACGCTGGTCATCGCCCATCGTCTGGCGACAGTGCTGGAAGCCGACCGCATCCTCGTCATGGATGAGGGCCGCATCGTGGAAGAGGGTACGCACCGCAGCCTTGTCATCAAAGGCGGCCTCTATGCCGAGCTTGCCCGTCTCCAGTTCGACGCCGGGGCGGGCATTCTGGAAGGGGCGGCGGAGTAGCGCGGCCGCTTATCCCAGAAGCGTGCGCGCGGTGCGCATGAAAATCCGCGCGCCGATGGCGATCAGCTCGTCGGGAAAATCGTAGTCGGGATTGTGCAGGTTCGGCCGGTCGACGCCGGAGCCGAGATAGAGCATCGCCGATTTCGATGTGTGGCCGAAAATGCCGAAATCCTCGGATGCGCGCATCGGCAGCTCAGCCTCGTCATGGGGCACGTTTTCGGCATCGAGCGCGGCCGCCAGAAGTGCTGCCGCTTCAGGCTCGTTCAGGCTGGCGACGAAGATCTCGTGATAGTCGAAGCTGCATTGCAGCCCTTCGGCCTTTGCCTCCTCGCGCACCATCGTCTCGGCCGCAGCGCACAGGCCTTCCATGCGTGCATCCTGCCTCGTGCGCAGGGTCACGCGGATCTCCGCATGGCCGGGGGCGACGCCGAAGACGGGCTCGCCCATGCGCAGATGGGTGACGGTGGCCATCGAGAAGTCGTCGCTGTCGAAGGAGCCGCCGCCGAGTGCTGCGAGCCGTGGCATCAGCCGGCTTACAGCAAGCATCGGCGAAACGCCGCTTTCCGGCATCGAGGAATGGGCGGTCCTGCCTTCCAGCGTGATGCGCAAGCCGCGCGAGGCGCAGTTGACGACGCCCTCGCGCAGGCGGACGTGCCCAAGCGGAGTGCCGGGCAGATTGTGCAGTGAGAAGGCGAAATCGGGCCGGATCAGCGCATAGCGCGGATCGGCGGTCACGCCGGCCGCGCCGTCGCCGGTTTCCTCGGCGGGCTGGAACATCAGCACCACGCGGCCGCTGGCCGGCCGCTGCCGTCCGAACAGGCGGCCAAGAGCTGCGAGGATCGCCATATGGCCGTCATGACCGCACATATGGCCCTTGCCCTCGATGGTCGAGCGATGCGCAATGTCCGAAATCTCGGCGATGGGCAGGGCGTCCAGTTCGGCGCGGAAGAGAAGTGTGAGGCCGGGGTTGCCGCTGTCATAGACGAGGGCGACGCCATGGCCGCCCAGTCCGGTCAGCATCTCGTCGGCGCCAGTGTCGGCGAGAAAGGCAATCACGCGCCGCGCGGTCTCCTTCTCCTCGTTGGAAATTTCAGGAAAACGGTGCAGCTCGCGGCGGAAGCCGACGAGGTCTTCGATGTCCTGATTGGTAAGGTCCATTAAGGCTCTCCCTGGCCGCCATAGCGCTTTTGCAGATGGGCGATGAAGTGGCGCGCGTCGAGCTTCTCGCCGGTGGCGCGCTGCATCAGGTCCGGCGTCGACCAGCGCGACCCCTGTGACCAGATGCGGGTGCGGCGCCATTCGTTGACGGCCGAGAAATCACCTTTGGCGATGGCCTCATCCGTGTCGGGATGTTCGCGCACAAGTGCCGCCCATTGCTGCGCCGCCATCATCGCGCCCAGCGTATAGGAAGGGAAATAGCCGAAGGCGCCGCCCGGCCAGTGAACGTCCTGCATCGGTCCGTCACCCGGATTGTCGATGGTCGAAAGACCGAGATAATCGCGCATGCGCGCATCCCATGCCTGCGGAATGTCGGCGACGTCGAGTTTGCCGGAAATCAGCTCCTGCTCCAGCTCGTAGCGCAGGATGACATGCAGCGGATAGGTCACCTCGTCGGCATCGACGCGGATCAGCCCGCACCCGACCTGATGGACGTGAGGCAGGATGTCGTCCAGCGACCAGCTTTCGCCGAGGTGGCTGTCCACCACCGGCAGCGCCCAGCGCCAGAAGGCGGGGTTGCGGCCGATCTGCTTTTCCACGAACAGGCTCTGGCTTTCATGGATGGCCATGCCGCGCGCCTTGCCGAGCGGCCAGTGCGACCAGTCCCGCGGCAGGTTCTGCTCGTAGAGCGCATGGCCGGTCTCGTGCAATATGCCCATCAGCGCCGACAGGAACTCGGTGGTGCGGTAGCGCGTGGTGATGCGCACGTCGCTAGGCACGCCGCCGCAGAACGGGTGATGCGAGACCGACAGGCTGCCGCGCGTCAGGTCGAAGCCGACAGCCTCCATCATGGCGAGGCCGAGCGCGCGCTGCTTCTCGATCGCATAGGTGCTGGAGAGCGGTTTCAATGGGCGCTTTGCACGTCGCTGCGCCTGCACATCGAGCGCCTGCGGCACGAAGTCCTTCAGGAACGCCTTGAGGTCGGTGAACACGGGGGTGATGTCGGCGGCGCGGTTGCCGGGATCATATTGCTCCATCAGCGCATCATAGGGGGAAAGGCCCAGCACCTCGGCGCGCATGGCGGCTTCCTCGCGCGCCAGCGCGACCACTCCCTCAAGTGCCGGCTGGAAGCTCGCCCAGTCGGCTTTTGCGCGCAGGTCGCGCCACAATTGCTCGCAGCGCAGGCGCGCCGCCGTCTGGCGTTCGACGAATTCGGCCGGCAGACAGGTGAGGTTGGTGTGGTGGCGCCTGAATTCGCGCAGCGCCGCCGTCTGGTCCTCGTTCAGCGCCTCGGTCTCGGCAGCGGCGATCCAGTCGCCGATTTCGGGTGCGGTCGCCTGTCGGTGATACAGGCCTGAAAGGGTGGCCATGGCCTCGGCGCGCTTTTCGCCGCCGCCCACCGCCATGTGCGTGGCCTCGTCGGCGCCCAGTATGGCCAGCGCATGTTCGAGCGCTTCGAGCCGGCGGCAAAGATCATCGAGCTTCTGAAACGACATTCTGCAGTCCTGATTCTGTAACGAAGGGCAGGGGACAGGAATGCGGCGCGTCTGGCAAGAGGAGCCGGCATGCGGGCCGTTATGGGTGCTTGCGAATCAAATAAGTGTGTGCTTATGTGATGGCATGAACGAGAACGAGATATTCCGCGCGCTGGCCGATCCCACCCGCCGCGCGATCTTCGAGAAGCTGGCGGGCGGCAGCATGAACGCCAGCGCGCTGCGCGAAGGCATGGCGATCAGCCAGCCGGCGATGTCGCAACATCTCGGCGTGCTGCGTGGCGCCCGGCTGGTGCGCGAAGAGAGGCAGGGGCGCTACGTCAATTATGAGGTCGATCCCGAAGGGCTGATGGCGATCGCGCGCTGGATGGCGAAGTACCGCAATTACTGGCCGGCGCGCATCGACAGTCTGCGCGACCTCCTGAAGGATATGGATCAATGAGCGACGCACCGATCGACGAGCAGGACGCCGGCATCGACCAGACTTACGAGCTGGATGCCCCGCCGCAAAAGGTCTGGCGGGCGATCAGCCTGCCGCAGTTCCGCGAGCAATGGATGCCGGGCACGGATCTGGCCGATCCGCAGGCCGAAACCGTCACGCCGGGCGCGGAAGTGCGCTACCGCATGCGCGACTCCGCGCCGCCCTTCCTTGAAAGCACGGTGACGTTCCGCATTGCCGCCAATGCAGACGGCGGCACCAGCCTGCGCGTCATCCACCGGCTTGCCGAAGCGCAGCCGGCCAGTCGGACGCAGGCGGCCAACAGCAACGGAATGCCCGTCATGCGCGCCGCCTGACGTTTTCCAGATCGTCTCCCAACCACTGAAAGACGGAGTTCGCCGATGCGCGAAACGATGCAACTCGTCCCTATGGTCATAGAGCAGTCGAGCCGCGGAGAACGGTCGTTCGACATTTTCTCGCGCCTGCTACGGGAACGGATCATCTTCCTCAATGGCGAGGTCAACGATACGGTTTCGGCTCTGGTCTGCGCGCAGATGCTGTTCCTGGAATCGGAGAACCCGAAGAAGCCGATCCATCTCTACATCAATTCGCCGGGCGGCGTGGTGACCAGTGGCCTCGCCATGTACGACACCATGCGCTACATCCGCGCCCCGGTGCACACGCTGTGCATGGGCACGGCCCGCTCTATGGGTTCGTTCCTGCTGATGGCGGGGGCGCCCGGCCATCGCGCGGCGCTGCCCAATGCCAGCCTGCTCGTCCACCAGCCGTCCGGCGGCTTTCAGGGCCAGGCCTCCGACATCTTCATCCATGCCGAGGAAATCCAGCGGACCAAGCGGCGCATGACGCAGCTTTACGCCGAACATTGCGGACGCCGCTACGCGGAAGTGGAGCAGGCGCTCGACCGCGATCATTTCATGACGGCGGAGGAAGGACTGGAATGGGGCCTGATCGACCATGTCCTGCATGCCCGCGATGGGCGCGCGGATCAGGGAGATGGTGGCTGATCCGGGTGTGATATCCGACAGAGCAACCAACGAGAGGGACAGTTTCCTCACCGCTCTTTCCGGCATACAATCGCTGACATGGAACCCGCCGCTGCAATCGATGCGATCGTCCGGGAGTTGCGGAGCGAGCCGTCGATAAGGGCCTTGTTCCTTGGCGGCAGCTACGGTGCCGGCCTCGAAGACGCCTACAGCGATATCGATTTCGTCATGGTGTCGTCGGACGGCTCTTCGGACGATATCGCCGCCTTGGGGAAGAAGGCGGTGGGTCGCACTGGAAAGATCGTGCTGTGGTGGGACCGGCAGGTCAGGCCATCGCTGATCAACGCGATCACGCGGGACTGGCTGCGAACCGATGTGGTGATTCTGAAACCGGACCAGATGGCCGGCCATGCGAAGGACAGCCTCAAAGTTCTGTTCGATCATGACGGGATATTCGCGACATTGCCCGAATCGTCGCCACCAACAGGCCCTGATCCGAAACGCGCACGCTACCAGTTCGAGGAGTTCATCCGCATTCTCGGCCTGCTGCCGCTTGCGCTCGGGCGGGAGGAATATCTCAACGGCGTGCTGGGCGTGTTCCTGCTGCGCAACCTGCTCGTCGACCTGATGATCGCGGAGACCGGCGCGCCACACAAGGGCGGGGTTCTGCATCTCAACCGGCTGATCACCGGGGAACAGAAGCAGGTGCTGATCTCGTTGCCGCTGCCGGCGCCCGAAAGGCAGGCGCTGATAGACGCGCATCTTCTTTATGCAGCAGCCTATCTGCCACGCGCTCGCAGGCTCGCACGATTGTGGGGCGTGGAATGGCCGGCAGAGTTCGAGGCCGCGACATGGGAGCGTCTTGCCGCAACGCTGGCGATCAGACCGCCCGGCAGCGCTGACTGACCGGCGTCGATCTCATCGCTCGGTCAGCTTCAGTTCTATGCGACGGTTGCGGTCGCGCGCTTCCTGCGTGGCGCCTTCGTCGAGCGGCTGGTATTCTCCGAAGCCTGCGGCGACCAACCGGTTGGCGGGCACGCCGTTGGCGATCAGGAACTTGACCACGGAGATGGCGCGCGAGGCGGAAAGCTCCCAGTTGTCGCGGAAGCGGCCGGTGCCGGAGAGCGGCCGGTCGTCGGTGTGGCCGTCGACGCGCAGCACCCAGTTGATCTCGGGCGGGATCTCCTTCTGCAACTCGATGATGGCATCGGCGAGCTTCTTCATCTCGCCCTGACCGGCCTCGTTGATCTGGTCGGAGCCCAGCGGGAACAGCACTTCCGACTGGAACACGAAGCGGTCGCCGACGATGCGGATATTCTCGCGGTCGGCGAGGATCTCGCGCAGGCGGCCGAAGAAATCGGAACGGTAGCGGTTCAGCTCCTGCACGCGCTGGGCGAGCGCCACGTTCAGCCGCCGGCCGAGATCGGCGATCTTGGTGTTGGATTCGCGGTCGCGCGCTTCCGATGCGTCGAGCGCCTGTTCAAGGGCGGCGATCTGGCGGCGCAGGGCCGAAATCTGCTGGTTGAGCAATTCCACCTGCGACAGCGCGCGCTGGCTGATCTGGCGCTCGCTGTCGAGTTCGCCCTCCAGCTTGTCAGCGCGGGCGGTGGCGGCGCTTCCGGCTCCTGTACCGGCGGCCAGCAATTGCTCAAGCCGGCTCTTTTCGGCCTCCGCCGCGGACAGGGAAGCCTGCAGGTTGGCCAGCGCATCCTGCGCGTCCTGCGTGTTGCCCTTTTCCAGCGCGAGCAACTGGGTCAGCTCGTTGATCTGAGCATTGAGGCGGTTGAGCGCTTCGTCCTTGCCGGAAATCTCGCGGCTCAGCAGGAACTGCGCCAGCACGAACACCGAAAGCAGGAACATGATGGCGAGCAGCAGCGTCGACAGCGCATCGACGAAGCCCGGCCAGTAGTCGATATGGCGATAGCTGCGGCGTCCGCGCCCCAGAGCCACCTCACTTCACTCCCTTCTGGCTGTCGAGGGCGGAGGCGATCTTCTCCAGCGTTTCGCGCATGGCGCGCTGCTCGTCGGACTGGGCTTCCACCCAGTCGCGCATGATCTGCTGTTCGGAGCGCATGTTCTTGACCAGCCCGGCAATGCCGTCGGCCAGATTGGCCATGGCGGCTGCCGTGCGCGGATTGGAGCCGTTGCTTTCCTGCAGGGAGCGAAGCCGCTCCGACAGGGAGCGAAGCTCGTCGGTGGTGCCGGCGCTGCGTCCGTTTTCGGGGCCGGCGAGGTCGGAGGAGAGGTCCGTGACCGAGGACAGCCAGTTTTCCAGCTCGGTGTAGAAGCGGTTCTGCGCGCGGCCAGCCTGAAGGTCAAGGAAGCCCAGAACCAGCGAGCCGGAAAGACCGAACAGCGAAGAGGAAAAGGCTGTGCCCATGCCGGACAGCGGCGCGGAAAGCCCCTGCTTCAGTGCTTCCAGAACCGAGGCCGAGTCGCCGGTGCCGGGATCGAGCGACTGGATGGTGTCGCTGATCGAGCCGATGGTTTCCAGAAGGCCCCAGAAGGTGCCGAGCAGGCCGAGAAACACCAGCAGGCCCACGAGGTAGCGCGAGGTGTCGCGGGTTTCGTCGAGGCGGGTGGCGATCGAATCCAGCATGGTGCGCATGGAGCTGGTGGAAACGGCGATCGCCGATGAGCGGCCAAGCATCGCCTTCATCGGCGCCAGCAGGACGGGGTCGGTGGCTTCCACGCCGGCGCGGAAGGAGTTCACCCACCGAACCTCGCGAAACAGGCGGCCGACCTGCGCGAAAGCGAGCAATATGCCGACGATGAGCACGCCGAGGATCAGGCCGTTCAGACCGGGATTGGTGGAAAAGGCCGAGTGGATCTGGCGGGACAGAATGATGGCGATGAAGCCGACCAGCCCCAGAAAGATGACCATGGTGAGCAGGAACACCTGCGGGCTGGAAAGCTTGTGGGGATCATAGCTCAGCACATCCGAGCCGCCGCCTATGCCGAACGATCTGAGCAGGGCCATCCGTCTTCCATTTCGTTTCTGCGCGCTGGCGGCAACTCTAGAGCATCGGACCGAAAAGTGGAATCCGGTTTTCGGTTATTCCGATGCTCCATCAATAATTTAGATCGTCCTTTGTGCGTCCGGATGGACGCACGGCGATCTAATCGGATTTGCGGCGAAATTGGAAGCCGCACCGTCGAGAAGAGAGGATTATGCGACCGTGCCACACTCTCGCCCATCTCCAAATTATGCTGAAGCAGTCGAATCGGTGATGGCGGGAGGGGCTTTCGAGAGAAAAGACACGGATGCGTGCCGCCACTCATGAAGCCAGTAAATACATACAGAAACAGCCATATCGATGCCCTCAGGGGTGCCGGAATACTTCTTGTCGTCTTCGGACATATGATCGAGCGGCCTTCTTCAGGCTCTGAATTGCTGCAGGCGATCTATGTCGGCATCTACAGTTTTCATATGCCGCTTTTCGTTTTTCTGTCCGGCATGTTTGCCCGTGACAGGCTTGAAGGGCGCGACTATCGCAAGATCGTGTGGACACTGATCCTGCCGCTGGCCGTCTTCCAGCTTGTCTATATCGGTGCCAGCCGGCTGACGGGCTGGTATGAATATTCGCTGCTCACGCCTTACTGGCTGCTGTGGTTCATCGCCAGCATGGTCATCTGGCGTCTTGTGCTGCCCCTGTTCGCCTCGCCTGCGGGGCTGATGGCTACCGTGGTGGTGGCGGTGGCGGCCGGATATGACGATGGCATCGGCTATACGCTGAGCCTCTCCCGCACGCTCTATTTCCTGCCCTTCTTCGTGCTCGGCCATCTTTATGGCGCCCAGCTCGTCGCTGCCGCGCGGCGGCATCCGGCTGCCTTCGCGCTGATGTTTATCGGCTGCGTGGGAGCCGTGCTTTTCTGGTGGAAGCTGGGTCTCAATGCCGGTGCGCTCACCGGCAGCCGCGCCTATGCCAGCGGTGCGGCCGATGCCGATTATCCGGCGATCGCGCGTCTTGGCCTGATGGCGCTGGGCGGTGCTGCGGCTGTGGGTTTCGCGGCGCTCGTGCCGGCGCGGGCAGCGATGCTCGGCTGGCTTGGCGAGCGCTCGCTGGCCATCTATCTGCTCCACGGGCTGGTGGTGATGGCGTTCGTGGCTTCCGGCGCGCCGGCATTCATCCCGCAGGTTCTGCTCCTGCCGGTGCTGGCAACGCTGTCGGTGCTGGTGGCGCTGGCGACCGCGCCGGCAGACGGGCCGATGCGGCGGCTGTTCAGTCCGCCGCAGGCCGCATGGAGCCGGATGGTGTCAGCGTGACGAGACGGGCCTTGAAAGCGTTTTGACCAGCGCGCGGTGGATGGTCTCGTTGCCGGCGACGACATTGCCGCTGTCGAGCATGTCCTGACCGCCATCCGGTTCGGAGGCGAAGCCGCCCGCCTCGCGCACCAGCAAAAGGCCGGCAGCGATGTCCCATGCCGAAAGGCCGGTTTCCCAGTAGCCGTCCATGCGTCCCGCCGCCACATAGGCAAGGTCGAGGGCAGCGGAGCCCATACGGCGCACGCCCGCCACTTCGTTCATGACGTTTCGCAGCTCGACAAGGAAGTTGCCGTGATGGCCGCGGCCGAGATGCGGAATGCCGCAGCCGACCACGGCATCCGAGAGCTTCGTGCGGGCGGCGACGCGCAGCCGGCGGTCGTTCATGAAGGCCCCGCCGCCGCGCTCGGCGGTGTAGAGCTCATCCATGGCCGGGTTGTAGATGACGGCGGCGACCAGCTGGCCCTGACGCTCCAGCGCGATCGAGAT
Organism: Aquamicrobium sp. YD-1-mutant5; assembly: GCF_059509755.1. NCBI lineage: Bacteria > Pseudomonadati > Pseudomonadota > Alphaproteobacteria > Hyphomicrobiales > Phyllobacteriaceae > Aquamicrobium > Aquamicrobium sp. YD-1-mutant5. The sequence goes on along the minus strand of NZ_JCAKKP010000003.1, from coordinate 485,557 downwards.
GGAGAAGATCGGGATGCCGTGGAGGAAGTTGGTGGTGCCATCGAGCGGATCGACGATCCAGCGGTGCTGGTCGTCGTCACCGGCCACCGCGCCGCGTTCTTCCATCAGGAAGCCGTAGCCGGGGCGGGCCTTGGCAAGCTCGGTGTAGATGATGTCTTCGGCCTTGCGGTCGGCCTGGCTGACATAGTCACCGGGTCCCTTGAGCGAGACCTGCAGGTTCTGCACCTCGCCGAAATCGCGCGAAAGCGAGCGGCCGGCCTTCATGGCAGCCTGAACCATGACGTTTAATATGGCGGAGCGGGCCATGTCTGTGAGGTCTCCGGATCTGTGGAATGGGCGCCGGCAAAGGGGCGTGCGGTTGGCGTTTCCAAGACCACAAATCGCGTTCCGAAGCAAGAGAAAGGCCGTCGCAGCGGGTGCGTCGCCCGCATCAGGGCCGAATGGCGGGCATCAGGGCAGGCGGTTGGCCTTTTGCACCGCTTCCTTCATCTGCTCGTCGGTCAGGCCTTCGAGATAGTCTTCCATCTCGCGGTCGATGAGCCCGGCGCGGCGTGCAACGATGTACCAGCCAGTGGCGAGGATCGGGTCGGGATCGGTGCCGAGGGCGGCGACATAGAGCTTGGCCAGCCGGTTCTGGGCGGCGACATTGCCGCCACGCGCGGCCACCTGCATCCAGCCAAAACCTTCCTTGTAGTCGCGCTCGCCGCCGCGACCGTCGATCAGCCATTGCGCAAGGTCGAGCTGGGCGGTGTCGAAATTCTGACGCGCGGCCTTTTCGAGGAAGCTGCGGGCTTTCGCATCGTCATGCGCCTTGCCGCCCACACCGTTCGCATAGGCCTGCGCCAGCGCATATTGGGCATCGGCAAGGCCGGCTTCCGCGGCACGCTCGTAATAGGTCACCGCGCGGGAGAGATCGCCCGGATTTTCCTTGACCAGAAGCTGGGCGAAATTGAACTGGGCGAGCGCATTGCCGGCCTCGGCCGCCGCCTGCATCAGCGCATGGGCCTGCTTTTCATCCTTCGGAACGAAATCGCCGTCGAGCAGCATCAGCGCATACTGGAACTGCGCCTCCGGGATGCCGCGCTCGGCTGCGGCCGCATACCATTTAGCGGCTTCCTTCGCGTTGAGGGGAACGCCCATTCCGCGTGCCAGCAGTTCCGCCACCAGCGTCTGGGCGGCCGGGTCGCCATTCTGCGCCCGGGGCAGGGCGAGGTTGTAGGCGGTCTGGTAGAGGCCGCGCTGATAGGCGCCATAGGCATCATCGGTCAGCTTGCCGAAGCGGGCCGGATCGAGAGCCGGCAAGACGGCCTTGTCGTCGGCAGGTTGCGGCAGCTGGCGGTCGCCTTTGGCTGTTTCATCCACCTTGCTGGTGGTTTCACGGGTGGAAGCGGCGTCGGCCGGCGTCTCGGCCGCATGCGCGGCGACGTGGCCTGCGCAGAAGATCATCACAGCCAGTGCCACACGCCTTGCCATGGTTCATTCCCCAAAGCGCGGCGCGTTGGCGTCGAGCAATGCGTTGATTTCTGCGACAGCCGCACGCGGATCAGCGCCTTCGGCGAAGATGGCGGCGGACAGCGCCACGAATTCGGCGCCGGTCGCGGCCACTTCCGTCACCGAGGCGATTTCGGAACCGCCCATCACGATGCAGGGAATTTCCACCATCTCCGCCCACCATGCGCCAAGGCCCAGATTGCGCGGATGAGGCACCGGGTCATTGTCATAGCCGAAACGGCCGAAGAACATGTAATCGGGGCCAGCCTCGCCAAGCTCCAGCGCGGCATCGCGCGTCTTGACCCCGCCGGTGCCGACCATCATGCGCTCCTGCAGGCGTTCGATCGTGTCGGCGAGTTCCGCAGGAGCTGCTTCGACATGGACGCCATCCGCTCTGACCCGGTCGGCCACGCGGCTGTCGCCGGCGATGACGGCGGCCGCACCTGCATTCTGGGCGACTGGCACGAGGTCTGCGGCGACGCGCTGAAATGCGGAATCGTCGAGCGTTCCCTGCACGAAGATCACCGACGCCACATCGCCGCCTTCAAGTGCGGCCTGAAGCCGTCCGGTATCGGTGCCGGGCATGGCGATCAGGACAAGACGGCAGCGTTCGGGAGGCGATTGGGTGTTCATGGCGTTTCCGGTTTCGATCTGCCCTATGCAGGGCGAAATTGGTGGCAATGGGGCATAGAGCAAAGCAGCTGTCTTGAACAGGTCGCAGCCTGAGGCAATGCATAGCGAAGACGCTGAAATACAAGCCTGCTATGCCGCTGCGGAAGGGTTTTTCGAGCAGAAATCGGGCCTCGTTAACCGGGCATTAAGCTTTACAGCTGTTTACTATGTGCATCCAGTGATCTGGATTCTTACCGAGTGGTTGGAGCCACTTTGTTTGACGCCTCCCTGTTAACTTCTGAGAGCCGCCTTACCCGCGGCTCTTTTTTTCTTCTCAGGCCAGGGAATGGCCGGTGTGCCGATTTTGGCACGCAGCCTGTTCATATTAACCCTTTATTAAGTATAAGCTTGCCTTGCGAAGCTCTGAAGCGCATTTTCCGGCTCGGAAGTCTTATAGGGTGGCAGTCATGCTGCAGGGGCGAATCGCTTCTGCAGGTGACCAGGGTGCATCATGAATCGATCTTCACAGGAAAGCGGGAACACGATCAGGCTGGCCGAGCGCCGCATTTTCTCGCAATCCTTCCAGCCGCTCTACAATGAAGGCATGGGGCTGGTTGAACAGGCCGCCGAATATCTGGATTCGCGCGGGCGCACCGAGGCGAAGAAGCTGACTCGGCTGGCCGCGACCCTTTATGCGGCCGAATCGATGCGGCTGACGACGCGCCTCATGCAGATCGCCTCCTGGCTGCTGCTTCAGCGCGCCGCCAATTCGGGTGAGATGACGCGCGATCAGGTGGCCGCCGAAAAGGCCAAGGTGCGTCTCGATACCGTCTCGGCGCATGAGGATGCGGAAGGCTGGAGCGAGCTGCCGGTCGAATTCGTCGATCTGGTGCGCCGTTCGCTGCGCCTGCAATCGCTGGTGCGGCGCATGGACGAGGAAGTCTATGGCGATGCGCTGCCGCAGGGGCTGGAACGCGGCAGCCCGGTGTTCGACCAGATCTCGCTGCTCAACACGGCCTTCGCGCGCGGCTGACGCGCTTTTCGTTTCTGGTTTGTTCACATTTCGCTGGCAAGTCTGCCGCCGGTGAATAGAGTGGACAATCATGGCGGAAACGATTCGGATCATCGGCATCGACCCGGGGCTGCGGCGCACCGGCTGGGGCATTGTCGAAAGCCTCGGCAATTCGTTGCGCTTCGTCGCCTCCGGTTCCGTGTGCTCGGACGACAAGGCGACGCTCGCGTCGCGTCTGTGCCAGCTTCATGACGGACTGTCGAAGGTGCTGCATGAGGCCATGCCGCATGAGGCGGCGGTGGAGCAGACCTTCGTCAACAAGGACGCGACGGCGACGCTGAAGCTCGGACAGGCGCGCGGCATTGCCATGCTGGTGCCGGCGCTGGCCGGCCTGCCGGTGGCCGAATATGCGCCCAATGCGGTCAAGAAGGCGGTGATCGGCGTCGGCCATGGCGACAAGAAGCAGATCCACATGATGGTCAAGGTGCTGATGCCCAAGGCGGTGTTCGACACTCATGATGCGGCCGATGCGCTCGCCATTGCCATCTGCCATGCCCATCACCGGCAAAGCGTGGCATACAGGCTGAAGCAGATTGCATAGCAGGGACGGGCGGGGATCATGATCGGCAAGCTGAAGGGCACGCTGGACGAGATCGGCGAGGATCATTGCGTCGTCGATGTGCATGGCGTCGGCTATGTCGCCTTCTGCTCGGCGCGCACGCTGGCCTCTATGTCCGGACCGGGCGAGGCGGTCGTGCTGTTCATCGAAACGGTGGTGCGCGAGGACATGATCCGCCTGTTCGGGTTCAGCTCGGCGCTGGAGCGCGACTGGTTCCGGCTTCTCTCCACGCATGTGCCCGGCGTCGGCGCCAAGGTGGCGATGTCGGTCCTGTCGACGCTCAGCCCTTCGGATCTGGCCAATGCCATCGCACTGCGCGACATCGCCATGGTCAGCCGCGCCCCCGGCGTCGGCAAGAAGGTGGCGGAACGTATCGTCACCGAACTGAAGAACAAGGCGCCGGCCTTTGCCGGAGAGGCCACCGGCACCATCGGACTCAAGCAGGAACTGGGCGAGGGCGTGGCGCCTGCGCCGATTGCCGACGCCGTTTCGGCGCTGGTCAATCTCGGCTACGGGCGCGACATTGCCGCCAATGCGGTGGCCGCCGCGCTGAAATCCGCCGGCGAAGACGCCGATTCGGCAAAGCTCATCCGTCTTGGCCTGAAGGAACTGGCGCGGTGATCGCTGACTTGTTCCCGACATCGCGTCATGGCAGGACGGCACCATGAGTTCCGATGATCGCCTGATCTCCTCCGAAAAGCGGGGCGAGGATGCCGAGCAGACGCTGCGGCCGCAAACGCTCGACGATTTCGTCGGGCAGGCGGCGGCGCGCGCCAACCTGAAAGTGTTCATCGAGGCGGCGCGGGGGCGTGGCGACGCGCTCGACCATGTGCTGTTCGTCGGCCCGCCGGGGCTGGGCAAGACCACGCTCGCCCAGATCATGGCGCGCGAGATGGGCGTCAATTTCCGCTCCACCTCCGGCCCGGTGATCGCCAAGGCCGGCGATCTGGCGGCGCTGCTCACCAATCTCGAAGACCGAGACGTGCTGTTCATCGACGAGATCCATCGCCTCAGCCCGGCGGTGGAGGAAATCCTCTATCCGGCGATGGAGGATTTCCAGCTCGACCTGATCATCGGCGAGGGACCGGCGGCGCGCTCGGTCAAGATCGACCTCGCCCGGTTCACGCTGGTGGCGGCGACGACGCGGCTCGGCCTGCTCACCAATCCGCTGCGCGACCGTTTCGGCATTCCGGTGCGGCTCAATTTCTACACGGTCGACGAACTTGAGCTGATCGTGCGGCGTGGCGCGCGCCTGCTCAACCTGCCGATGAGCGACGATGGCGCTGTCGAGATCGCGCGCCGGGCGCGGGGCACCCCGCGTATCGCCGGGCGGCTTCTGCGACGGGTGCGCGATTTCGCGACCGTGGCCGGCGCGGAAACGGTCAACCGCAAGATTGCCGACGAGGCCCTGCTGCGGCTGGAGGTCGACAGCCTCGGTCTCGATGCGCTCGACCGCCGCTACCTCACCATGATCGCCGGCAATTTCGGCGGCGGCCCGGTCGGCATCGAAACCATCGCGGCAGCCCTTTCGGAGCCGCGCGACGCCATCGAGGACATTATCGAGCCCTATCTGATCCAGCAGGGCTTCATCCAGCGCACGCCGCGCGGGCGCGTGCTGACGGCCAATGCCTGGCGGCATCTGGGGCTGGAAGCGCCGCGCGACATTGCCCAGCAGCAGATCGGCCTGTTCGAAGACGAATGACAACCGCCCCGCGCAGGATGGTGACGCTGGACCACGGCGCCCGGCGGTTCAACTTCAGGGTTGCGGGCGTTGCGCTCCGCGACGGGCATCTGCTTGTCCACCGCGCCGAGGCGGACGATTTCTGGGTCCTGCCGGGCGGCCGGGTGGAGATCGGCGAGACGACGGCGGCCGCGCTGGCGCGCGAAATGCGCGAGGAGCTTGGGGTCGAGCCGGCCATCGGCGCGGTGTTGTGGACAGTGGAGAATTTCTTCGGGCTGTCAGGCAAGGAATGTCATGAACTTGCCTTTTATTACGCCATGGATCTGCCGGAGGCGTTTCCCTTCTCCTGCGCGGAGATCGTGCACCGTGTCGAAGATGGCGGCACAATGCTGGAATTTCGCTGGGTGGAACTGAGCCGGACTGTTCTGGCAGGCCTGCCGCTGCTGCCTGTCTTCCTGCAGGAAAGGCTCTGCGAGCCATTTTCTGCGACGCAGCATCTGGTGTGGTACGGATGAACCGACAGAAAGGTAGGGCAATGACCAGCCAAAGACCGTCACTTGCGGCACAGGAAGCAGCCCTGTCCGGAGAACTCACGGAATTCGGCCACCGGCTGCTGGCGCGCGTCTACTATGCCGATACCGATTTCTCCGGCGTGGTCTATCATGCGCGTTATCTGGAGTTTTTCGAGCGTGGGCGTTCGGACTTCCTGCGTCTGGTCGGCGTTCATCATACGGCGCTTGCTGCCGGGCTTGCCGCCGGTGAAAGCGGGGAAAAGATAGTCTGGATCGTGCGCCGCATGGAGATCGATTTCCGCGCGCCCGCCCGCATCGACGACATGCTGACGGTGGAGACCCGCACGGTGGACGTGTCGGGCGCGCGCATCACCATGGCCCAGCAGCTCCGGCGGGGCGAGGAACTGCTGGTGGAGGCGCGGGTGGAGGCGGCCATCATCGGCGAGAACGGCCGTCCGCGGAGGTTTCCAAAGGACTGGATCGCTGCTTTCATGCCGAAATCCTGAAAATTCCGCGGCCGGAGGGCAGGAGTGTTCCGCCGGCACCACAGAAAATATCGGCTGATCTGCGCGGCGCATCTTGCGGCTGAGAACAACATTCCGAAAACCGGCCGCCATTTCAGGCAAGATCGTGCCGGAAACCCGGCATGAGAAAAAGAGATCCTGTCGTGCCGGAAACGGCGTTGTTCTAACGCATCCTTAACCATAACGGTTCATGAAGGTTTCGATGAAAATCGAAGGAATCGGCGCGCCTTCCTTTTACCAACATTTGCCGCGACAAGGCCGCAAACGGCGCTGATCGCAGGCATTTGCGGCGGGGTTCGGCGCGCTGGACCATGAAGGGTTAAAGCGTCGTGGGCCGGCGGACGCCCAGCGCCCGTGAAGTTTTAAGGAACGTTTGGATGGAAAATATCGCTCTTGCCGAACCGGCGGCGAATCTGTCGATCTGGGCCCTGTTCATGCAGGCCAACTGGGTGGTCAAGCTGGTCATGATCGGCCTGCTCGGCGCATCGGTGTGGACATGGGCGATCATCTTCGAAAAGATCGTCTCCTATGGCCGCATGCGCTCGGCGCTCAATCGTTTCGAGCAGATATTCTGGTCCGGCCAGTCGCTGGAAGAACTCTATCGCACTCTGTCGGACCGCAAGACCAGCGGCATGGGCTCGATCTTCGTCGCCGCCATGCGCGAATGGAAGAAGAGCTTCGAGAAGGGCGCCAAGTCGCCGCACGGCCTGCAGATGCGCATCGACAAGGCCATGGACCTTGCCCTGACCCGTGAGATGGAACGGCTTGAGGGCAATCTCGGCTTCCTCGCCACCATCGGTTCCGCCGCGCCCTTCATCGGCCTGTTCGGGACGGTCATCGGCATCATGACCTCGTTCCAGGCAATCGCCGGCTCCAAATCGACCAGCCTTGCCGTTGTCGCGCCGGGTATCGCGGAAGCGCTGCTGGCAACCGCCATCGGCCTGATGGCGGCCATTCCCGCCGTCATTGCCTACAACAAGCTTTCATCGGACGCGGGCAAGCTTGCCGGGCGCATGGAAGGCTTCGCCGACGAGTTCTCCGCCATACTCTCGCGCCAAATCGATGAGAAGGTCGCCCGGTCCTGACCGGTGAGATCTGATCGCGCAACAGGGCAGTCTGAGGTTTTTTTAAATGGGAATGTCAGTAGGTACGGGCGGCGGGGCCAGAGGTGGACGCGGAAGGCGCGGGCGCCGCAACACGCTGATGTCGGAAATCAACGTCACGCCCTTCGTGGACGTGATGCTGGTGCTGCTGATCATCTTCATGGTCGCAGCCCCCCTGCTCACCGTGGGCGTGCCGATCGACCTGCCGGAAACGCAGGCCAGGCCGATGAATTCCGACACCCAGCCGATCACCGTTTCGGTGAACGACAAGGGGCAGGTCTATCTGCAGGAAACCGAGATCGCGGTCGACGAGGTGGTGCCGCGGCTCGAAGCCATCGCCAAGACGGGCTATGAGGAACGCATCTATGTGCGCGGCGACAAGACCGCCGACTATGGCACGGTGATGCAGGTCATGGCGCGCATTTCGGCCGCCGGATACAAGAATCTCGGCCTCGTCACGCTTCAGGAACAGGATCGGTAATCTTGAAGGCGAGCCTCACCACATCGTTGGCTCTGCATGCGGCGATGCTGGCTTTCGGGCTGGTGTCGTTGTCGGCGCCTGCCGCCTTCGAAGTGAGCGAAGTGGAATCGCTGCCCGTCGACATCGTGCCGCTGGAGGAGCTGACGCAGATCCAGCAGGGCGACAAAAAGGCGCCGATGAACGAGAAGCCGGCGCCGATGCCCACCAAGCGGCCGGATATCGTCGCCGATGCCCGCGAGGTCGGCGAGAACATGGTCGATACCGACAAGCCTGTCACGCCCGACCCCAAGCCGACCCCGGTCGACAATGCCTCCGCACCCCCACCTGCTCCGACGCCGAACGAGAAGCCGGTTCCGGCCGAGCCGCCCAAGCCTGTGGAGCAGCCGAAGCCCGAGCCCGTCAAGCCGCCCAAACCTGTCGAGCAGCCTAAGCCGGATCCCAAGCCCGAGCCGGTGAAGGAGCCGGAGCCCGCGCCAAAGCCGGCGGAGCCGAAGCCCGCCGAGGCCAAGCCGGAGCCGGTTACGCCCGATGCCGTTGCCGAAGCGATCGCGGCGGAAGACAAGCCGACGGAACAGTCCGCGCTGCCCGACAGGGCACCCGCTCCGCAGGCGCGGCCGAAGCCAGCCGAGACGCAGACGGCGAAAGCTTCGGAGAGCAAGCCGTCCGAGAAGCCGACGAAGGACAGCTCGGCAGCACAGAAGTCCGACGAAAAGGACTTCAACGCCGATGAGATCGCCGCGCTGCTCGACAAGCGCAAGCCTTCGGGCGGGGGCGCCAAGCGCTCGACGGAGCAGGCTTCGCTGGGCGGCAGGAAGACAACCAGCGGCAATCGCCTGTCACAGAACGAGATGGATGCCCTGCGCCAGAAGCTCGGCGGCTGCTGGAGCATTCCGGCCGGTGTCGATGATGCGGGCATGCTGAAGGTTTCGGTGCGATTCCGGCTCGACCGCTCCGGCGTTCTGGAAGGCCGTCCGGAAATAATTGCCGGGGGCGCTGCCTCCGGGCCCGGCCGCACGGCGGCCGAATCCGCGGTGCGCGCGGTCCAGAAATGCGCGCCCTTCAACCTGCCTGCCGACAAATATGACAGCTGGTCGGAAGTGGTGGTCAATTTCGACCCGAGCGACATGTTCTGATCGCCGGACTGGAACAAATGAGGCTGAAAGCATGAAGACACTGCTCAAGACGCTCATGATGGTCGCTGCCCTTGCCGGTGCGGCCACAGGGCTTGCCATCGGCCCCGCCAGCGCGCTGGTGGAGATTGACGTCAACAAGGGAACGATCGAACCGCTGCCCGTCGCCATCACCGATTTCGCGGGTGGCGCACTCGGCGCGGAGATTTCCTCCATCGTTCAGGCCGACCTGAAGCGCTCGGGCCTGTTCGCGCCGATCGACAAGGCCGCCTTCATCGAGAAGATCGCCAATCCCGACCAGACGCCGCGCTTCGACGACTGGAAGGTGATCAATGCGCAGGCGCTGGTCACGGGCCGCGTCAGCAAGGAAGGCGATGGCCGCATCCGCGCCGAATACCGGCTGTGGGACACCTTTGCCGGACAGCAGCTTTCAGGCGAACAGTTCTTCGCCAACGGCGCCAATACCCGCCGCGTCGCCCATATCATCGCCGACGCGATCTATGAGCGGCTGACAGGCGAGAAGGGCTATTTCGACACCCGTGTCGTGTTCATCGATGAATCGGGCGCCAAGAATGCGCGCAAGAAGCGGCTGGCGATCATGGATCAGGACGGCGCCAATGCCCGCTTCCTCTCCGATGGACGCTCCATCGTGATGACGCCGCGTTTCTCGCCGAACCGGCAGGAAATCACCTACATGTCCTATGAGAGCGGACAGCCGCGCGTCTATCTGCTGCAGCTTGAGACCGGGCAGCGCGAACTCGTCGGCAATTTCCCCGGCATGACCTTCGCGCCGCGCTTCTCGCCGGACGGTCAGCGGGTGATCATGAGCCTGATGCGCGACGATGGTAACTCCAACATCTATTCCATGGATCTGAGGAGCAGGAACACCACGCGCCTCACCAATTCCAACGCCATCGATACCTCGCCCTCCTATTCGCCGGACGGCTCGAAGATCGTCTTCACCTCCGACCGGGGTGGTCGCCCTCACATCTATGTGATGGGAGCCGACGGTTCGGGCCAGACGCGCATCTCTTTCGGTGAGGGTACCTATTCCACGCCGGTGTGGTCGCCGCGCGGAGATCTGGTGGCCTTCACCAAGCAGTCGGGCGGCCAGTTCCAGATCGGCGTGATGCGCACGGACGGTTCGGGTGAACGCATCCTGACCTCCGGCTTCCTCCAGGAAGGCCCGACATGGGCCCCCAACGGGCGGGTGATCATGTATCTGAAGGAAACGCCGGGTGCCGGCGGACCGAAGCTCTATTCGGTCGATCTGACCGGGCGTAACGAGCAGCAGATACCAACCCCGAATTTCGGGTCCGATCCGGCCTGGTCGCCGTTGCTCGACTGAAGCTGATGAAGGATGGAGCGTGGCAATTGCGCTCCATTCGCGGCTTTTTCGGCCGGATACGGGCTTAAAATAGCCTGCGGCAGGGAGGCGGACAAGATTTCGCCTCTTTGTCGTCATCTGGCTGCATGCCAGTGAGAGGGATGCGCATTCAGGGGGCTCGCCGGATGCGTGAACCGAATTTTAACCGTGTTTTTTGAGTGCCGGTTAACCGAGATGTGGTTACTGGCAGATCAACGAAGTCACTCGAATGCGAAGGAGAGGCGGTATGCGCCGTATCGCAAAACTAGCAGCAAACCCCGTGATGGTCGCGCTCGTAGCCTCGTTGGCGCTTGCCGGCTGCGCATCCAAGAAGACCCCCAACAACGCAGCTGATCTCGGCCTCGGCGGCAGCGCGGCGACGCCCGGCTCGGCGCAGGACTTCACCGTGAACGTCGGCGACCGCATCTTCTTCGATCTGGACTCCTCGTCCATCCGTGCTGATGCCCAGCAGACGCTGGCCCGTCAGGCTCAGTGGCTCAACCGTTATCGCCAGTATTCGATCGTTGTCGAAGGCCATGCCGACGAACGCGGCACCCGCGAGTACAACCTTGCGCTCGGCGCCCGCCGCGCTGCCGCGACCCGCGACTATCTCTCGTCGCAGGGCGTTGCCGCCAACCGCATCAAGACCATTTCCTACGGCAAGGAACGTCCGGTCGCCGTCTGCGACGACATCTCCTGCTGGTCGCAGAACCGCCGCGCCGTCACCACGCTGGGTGGCGCCGGCTCCTGATAGGGAAGCACGGGCTTTCAAAGTGCCAAAAAGGCGGCTCCCGGAGCCGCCTTTTTCATTGAAATAAGCTTCAAACAAAATTTGGCCGAAGTCTCGCGCCCTGCTAGAAACGGTGCTGTTCCTGCCCTCGAAGGGAGAGCAGGACGCGAAACCGGGTTTCACTGTAATGGCGAGAGGCTCATGCATCTAAGATCAATCCTGAGCGGCACGCTGGCTGTGCTGCTTCTGACCGGCGCGGCCGCCATGGCGAGCGAAGCCGGACCTGCGGCTGCCGAGCGCGGCGGCTTTTCCTTCAAGCTGCCGGGCGTGGAACTGCCCGACCTGTTCGGCGCCAAAAAGGATGAAGGCACCGTGCAGCTGGCCCAGAGCGGCGGCATGACGGCGCTGGAAGAGCAGATCCGCTCTCTCAACGGCAAGGTCGAGGAACTCAACTTCCAGATCCTGCAAATGCAGGAGCAGATCCGCAAGCAGCAGGAGGACAATGAGTTTCGCCTCCAGCAGCTGGAAGAAGGGTCACAGGGCGGGCAGAAAAAATCGGATGCGGGCGGTTCAGGCAGTTCCATTGCCGCTGCCCCTGGCGCGACAAATTCCGACCCCGCAACCTCCGGCCCAACAACCTCCGGCGATGTCGCCGGAGGGTCCACTGTGGAAGACATCATCGTCGATTCCGGCGATGGTGAGCCCGGCAAGGTCATTCCCGGCACGCCTCCCGGCAATTTCGGCACCATCACCGTCGACAAGGACGGCAATGTCATCGACGCCGGCGCCGGCACGCGCTCGGTAACAGTCACCGATCCCGGTGCTTCGGCGACACCGCCGGCCGATAGCGGGAATACGGTGGTTGCAGCCCTGCCGCGCACCGATAACCCGCAGGAGCTCTACCGGAACTCCTATCAGTTCGTGCTTTCAGGTGATTACAGCACTGCCGAGGCTGGCTTCCGCGAGCATATCGATCGTTTTCCCAAGGATGCGAACGCTGCCGACGCGCATTACTGGCTGGGCGAATCCCTGCTTGGACAGCAGAAATACCGTGATGCCGCCGAAGTCTTCCTTGCCGCCAGCAAGAGCTATCCCAAGGCAAAAAAAGCCCCCGACATGCTGCTCAAGCTCGGCGTTTCGCTGGTGGGTCTCAAGCAGCGCGATGTGGCCTGCGCCACGTTCGGCGAGATCGGCAAGCGCTACCCCAACGCATCGGGTGCTCTGAAGGAACGCGTAAAACAGGAACGGGCGCTCGCGTCGTGCTGACGCTGGAAGCAGAACCGGACCACGAAGCCCGCCTTTTTTTTGATCTCGATCTGTCACGCGGTGCGGTCGTGGCAATTTCGGGCGGCAGCGATTCCACCGCACTTCTCTTTCTTCTCAACGATTTCTGCCGCAGGCACCGGCCGCACGCAAAGCTCGTCGCGGTAACGGTCGACCATGCCCTGCGCCCCGCCTCACATGACGAGGCGCTGAAGGTCGGCGCTCTGTGTGCTTCGCTCGGCATCGAACATCGAATTCGCGTGTGGGAGGGCCAGAAGCCCAAGGCGGGCCTTCTCGCCGCCGCGCGTGACGCCCGCTACCGCCTGCTGGCCGGGGTTGCCCGTGACGAAGGCATCCCGATGGTGCTGACAGGCCACACGGCCAACGATCAGGCCGAGACCGTGACCATGCGACAGGAGCGCCGCGACGTCGTTGACGCAACGGAGCGCGGCCTTGCCGGTATGGCCTCTTTCACCCTGTTTGACGGGGATGTCTGGATCGTGCGGCCTTTGCTTGGCATGCGCCGCGAGGCTCTGCGCGCCATGTTGCGGACAAGAGGTGCCGGCTGGATGGACGATCCCACCAATGAGGACCACAGCTATGAGCGGCCCCGCGTGCGTGCTGCCCTCGACGAGCCCGGCATCGCTGCAGCCCTGAAGGTGGCAGAGGCGGCGGGCAGGAACCGAGGCGATCTCGACGCGCGCGCGGCCAGTCTGATCCGCCGCCATGCCTCCCGCCTCGCGCCGGGGCTGTTCCGGCTAAATCCGGTTTTCGCCGAAGAAGAAGATCGCGGTGCCGCTATCCATGCGTTGCGTCTGTTGCTGTCGACCATCGGCGGTCTTCCCATGCTGCCGGACGAGGCGGCTGTGACCTCTTTGCTGGAGACGCTGGGGAAGGACGGCAAGCATCGTGCGACGCTGGCGCGGGTTCTGGTCGATGCGAGACGGACCGGCATTTTCCTCCTGCGCGAGGCGCGCGGCCTGCCGGCGCCCATGCGCGCAGTGGACGGAATGCTCTGGGATGGACGCTTCAGGGTTAGCATGCGGAAAACGGCCGCTGCTCCGGTCATTCGCACGGGTGCGGTCTTTCGCAGGGGGGAACCCGTCGCCGGAACTCTGCCCGACCCATGTCCGCTCCCCGATGTGCCGGAGAGCCTCGTGCGTGCGGCCCTCGCCGCTGAGCCTGAGGTGGATTGCACCGGAGAAAATGTCGCACTCATCCCGGTGATTGCGCCTTTCGCCCGTTTTTTGCCGGGTTTCGATGTTCAGTCGGCTGGGATTCTGACAGAACTTGCAATGGCATCGCCGCTTCCTCCGCTGCCTTTGCCGAACGCATCGGTTTAGAAAGCCGGGCAGGGACGATGCGCCGCCTTAACCGATTGTCGTGCTTTTGCTTGGCAATGGAGTATGGGCTGCCTATGTTAGGCGAAGGCTCCTTTCAACGACGCGTGCCTGACGGCCGCCAACGGGACAATCGATGAATCCGAACTACCGCAACCTTGCGCTCTGGGCGATCATAGCGGTTCTGCTTATCGCTCTCTTCAATCTGTTCCAGACGCCGCAGACGCGCGGAGCCGCGACCGACATTCCCTATTCGCAGTTCCTGCAGGATGTTCAGTCGGGCCGCGTCAAGACCGTGACCATCGCCGGCGACCGCATCAGCGGTTCCTACGGCGACAGCGCTTCCGGTTTCCAGACCTATTCGCCAGGCGATCCGTCGCTGGTTTCGAAGCTTGAGGCCAAGGGCGTCACCATCAATGCGCGCCCGGAGACCGACGGTTCCAATACGCTGTTCGGCTATCTGCTGTCGTGGCTGCCGATGATCCTGATCCTCGGCGTGTGGATTTTCTTCATGCGCCAGATGCAGTCCGGTTCCGGCCGCGCCATGGGCTTCGGCAAATCCAAGGCCAAGCTTCTGACCGAGGCGCATGGCCGTATTACCTTCGCCGATGTTGCGGGCGTGGACGAAGCCAAGCAGGATCTGGAAGAGATCGTCGAGTTCCTGCGCGATCCGCAGAAGTTCCAGCGCCTTGGCGGCAAGATTCCGCGCGGCGTACTGCTCGTCGGCCCTCCCGGCACCGGCAAGACGCTGCTGGCGCGCTCGGTCGCGGGTGAAGCCAATGTGCCGTTCTTCACCATTTCCGGCTCGGATTTCGTTGAAATGTTCGTGGGTGTCGGCGCCAGCCGCGTGCGTGACATGTTCGACCAGGCCAAGAAGAACTCGCCCTGCATCATCTTCATCGACGAAATCGATGCGGTGGGTCGTCATCGCGGCGCCGGCCTCGGCGGCGGCAATGACGAGCGCGAGCAGACGCTGAACCAGCTTCTGGTCGAGATGGACGGTTTTGAGTCCAACGAATCGATCATCCTGATCGCCGCCACCAACCGTCCCGACGTGCTCGATCCGGCCCTGCTGCGTCCCGGCCGTTTCGACCGGCAGGTCGTGGTGCCGAACCCGGACATCGTCGGCCGCGAGAAGATCCTCAAGGTGCATGTGCGCAACGTGCCGCTGGCGCCGAATGTCGATCTCAAGGTGCTGGCACGCGGCACGCCCGGCTTCTCCGGCGCGGACCTGATGAACCTCGTCAACGAAGCGGCGCTGATGGCGGCGCGGCGCAACAAGCGCCTCGTCACCATGGCCGAGTTCGAGGACGCCAAGGACAAGATCATGATGGGCGCGGAGCGCCGCTCCTCGGCCATGACGCAGGCCGAGAAGGAGCTGACCGCCTATCACGAGGCCGGCCACGCCATTCTGGCGCTCAACGTTCCGTCCGCCGACCCGCTGCACAAGGCGACCATCATTCCGCGCGGCCGTGCGCTCGGCATGGTCATGCAGCTGCCCGAGGGCGACCGCTATTCGATGAGCTACAAATACATGATCTCGCGACTGGCGATCATGATGGGTGGCCGCGTGGCGGAAGAACTCAAGTTCGGCAAGGAGAACATTACCTCCGGCGCATCTTCGGACATCGAGCAGGCGACCAAGCTCGCCCGCGCCATGGTCACCCGCTGGGGCTTCTCCGACAAGCTCGGCCATGTTGCCTATGGCGACAATCAGGAAGAGGTGTTCCTCGGCCATTCGGTCGCGCGCACCCAGAACATCTCGGAAGAGACGGCGCAGATCATCGACGCCGAAGTTCGCCGCCTGATCGAGGAAGCCTACACCACCGCGATGAACGTCCTGACCAAGAAGAAGAAGGACTGGATCGCGCTGGCGGAAGGGCTGCTCGAATACGAGACGCTTTCCGGCGACGAGATCAGAGACCTGCTGGCCGGAAACAAGCCTTCGCGTGATCTGGGCGACGATACGCCGACCAGCCGAGGCTCGGCCGTGCCCAAGGCCGGCGGCACCGCGAAAGGCAAGAAGAAGGGTCCGGAGCCGGAAGGCGGCATGGAGCCCCAGCCTCAGAACTGAGTTCTCCGGTGACCGCGCCGACACAAGGAAAACGCCGCGCTCAGCGCGGCGTTGTCTTTTGAAGGGGTGTGCGAGACGGCTTTTTCGGGGAGGAAAAGAGCCTTTCGTCAGGAAATCTTATGATTTGGGCGAGATACTTTCCAGATTCCGTTCACCGTTTACCTTGGAATGATGACTTTCAATCATATAATTTGATATCGGGTGCGGGTCTGGGTGTGGCAATAGACGCCACTGTGCGATCGGTAAGGGGAAGCTTTTCATGGCACGTTACTTCGGCACCGACGGTATTCGCGGGCAGGCCAACAAATTTCCGATGACGGCGGAGATTGCCATGCGTGTGGGCATGGCGGCGGGCCTGTCGTTCCAGCGCGGCAGCCATCGCCATCGCGTCGTGCTCGGCAAGGACACGCGCCTTTCCGGCTACATGATCGAAAACGCCATGGTGGCCGGTCTGTGTGCGGCCGGCATGGATGTCTTCCTGCTCGGCCCCATTCCGACACCGGCCGTCGCCATGCTGGTGCGATCCCTGCGCGCCGACATGGGCGTCATGATCTCGGCATCGCACAATCCCTTTCAGGACAACGGCATCAAGCTGTTCGGGCCTGACGGCTACAAGCTTTCCGACAAGATCGAGGGGCGCATCGAATCGCTGCTCGACAATGGTGTCGACATGGCGCTCGCCGACCCGGAGGCCCTTGGCCGGGCCAAGCGTGTCGACGGTGTCCATGACCGCTACATCGAATTTGCCAAGCGCACCCTGCCGCGCTCCATGTCCCTGTCGGGCCTGCGCATCGTCATTGACTGCGCCAATGGCGCTGCCTACAAGGTCGCCCCGGCCGCGCTGTGGGAACTGGGCGCCGACGTCATCTCGATCAATGACGACCCGAACGGTTTCAACATCAACAAGGAATGTGGCTCGACGCATCCGGCGGGCCTGCAAAACAAGGTCCACGAAGTGCGCGCCGATATCGGCATCGCGCTCGATGGCGACGCCGACCGGGTGGTAATCGTCGATGAAAAGGGCGAGATCGTCGATGGCGACCAGATCATGGCGCTTATCGCTGAATCCTGGCATCAGAGCGGCCGCCTCACCGGCAACGGCGTGGTTTCCACCATCATGTCCAATCTTGGTCTGGAGCGTTTTCTGACTGGGCTGAAGCTCGACCTCCATCGCACCAAGGTCGGCGACCGCTATGTGGTCGAGCATATGCGCGCCAACGGCCTGAATGTGGGCGGCGAGCAGTCCGGCCATATTGTTCTGTCCGATTTCTCCACCACCGGCGACGGGCTGGTTTCCGCCCTGCAGGTTCTGGCCTGCATCAAGCGGCTGAACAAGCCGGTCAGCGAAGTGGCGAAGAAGTTCGATCCGGTGCCGCAGTTGCTCAAGAATGTGCGTATCTCCGGCGGCGCGCCGCTGGAGGAGAAGCAGGTTCAGGAAGCCATCGAAGAAGGACGCAACCGGCTTGGAGAGGGTGGTCGCGTGGTCATCCGGCCATCCGGAACCGAGCCCCTCATCCGCGTCATGGCCGAAGGCGATGACGCGAAGCTGGTGGAATCCGTGGTCGACGACATCGTGCAGGTTCTCTCTCAGGTGCGCAGCGCAGCCTGAAGCTTTCCCGATTTCTCTGGGGTTTGCGGCCGGGCAAGTTTTGTCCGGCCCTTCAGGTGATGGGCCGACCGCAACCTGTGTGCGATTTTTTTACGTCAGACACGTGGTTAATAGGCAGGGTTAAATCACCCTTAACCGTTACCATTCATTGTCCTTACTGAACGCAATGATTTTCAGACCCTCTTCGGGTCAGGGCATTCAGGGGAAGACAAGGATGTTCAGCTTCGCAAGGAAAGCTGTTTTGGCCGGCGTCGGAGCGGGTCTGGTGGCTGGTTTCGCCGGTCCTTCACTGGCAGCGGACATTACGGACGAGCCGCTGGTGATCCGCGATCCCGCGCCGGTGATTTATGAAGAGCAGGGCAGCTACAGCGGCTGGTACATCCGCGGCGATGTGGACTACCACTGGTCGAAATTCCGCGGCGCCGATTACATCACCTATGGCGCCAATCCGGGCACAGGCAGCTTCGATCACCATAAGCTCAAAGGCGCCATGTCGGCGGGCATCGGCGCCGGTTATCAGTTCGACAACCGTTTCCGCACCGATCTGACACTCGACTGGCTGGCCAAGTCGAAGTTCCGCGGCGGCACAAGTGGCTGGTGCGGCGCCAGCCAGTGCACCTCTGTCGACACCACCTCCTATTCAGCGCTGCTTCTGCTGGCCAATGCCTATGTCGACCTCGGCACCTGGCACAGGATCACGCCCTATGTGGGCGGCGGCATCGGCGGTGCCCATGTGAAATGGGACAAGCTCGACAACACCATCTGCGACGACCCGAACAATCCGGGTTGCTCCACCACGACGCATGGCGGAAAGAAAGGCTGGCGCTTCGCCTATTCGCTTGCCGCCGGCGCATCCTACTGCCTGACGAAGAATCTCGACCTTGATGTCGGTTATCGCTTCACCCGCATCGAAGGCGGCAAGATGTTCGGCTATGCCGGGCCGGCCGGCGGCATCGGCGCGGGTCCCGGGCACGACAAGGGCCTGAACAACCATGAGGTTCGTGGCGGTCTGCGCTACACCTTCGGCGAGGGATCGGGTCGTTGCGAAGAGCCGCAAACGGTCGTCTACGAGCCGGAGCCGATCTACACCAAGTAGCGTCAGCTTCCAGAACAGCCTGTTTTCCACCGCCCGGCCATGCGCCGGGCGGTTTTGCTTTTTCGCCCGGCAACGCAAACTCTTTTGCCGTGGGTGCTGAAAGGATTGGTTAGCCTTAACGCTGATTTAACCGGTATGGTTAACAATGCTTCATGACAGGCGGCTGGGTTTCCCTTTTTTCGACCAGCGCCAACCTCGGGAGTTGGTGACATGAAGCTGAACACTTGCATCGCGCTGGCGCTGGCAACGGCCCCGCTTGCTCTTCTGACGGCTGCCGCATCGGCGGCCGATTACGATCCGCCGATCTTTGTGGAAGAAGCGCCGGAATATGTTCCCGTCGAAATCGGTTCCGGCTGGTATCTGCGCGGCGACGTGGCCTATCTTCCCGAAGAAAGCTACAAGCACGTCAATTTCGATTCCACGGTTTTCAGCTTTTCCGAAAAGGAAAAGCCCGTCTTCGCCAGCCTCGGCTTCGGTTACCATTTCAACGACTATCTGCGCGGCGACGTGAACATCGGCTGGCTTCCCGGCAACAAGACCGATGCATGGGGCACCGACGGCACCGCCGACCTGACGGCGCGGGTCAAGAACAACGCCTGGACGGCGATGGTCAACGGCTATGTCGATCTCGGCACCTATGTCGGCATCACCCCCTATGTCGGGGCCGGCATCGGGGTGATGCAGTCGCGCAGCAGCGCGTCGTACAGCTACACCGACCCCACCGGAATACTTGCCGCTTCGGGGAAGAAGAGCGAATATTCTTTCGCCTATTCGCTTGCTGCCGGCGCAGCCTACAAGCTGACGGACAATCTGGTTCTGGATGTCGGCTACCAGTATCTGTCTTCGCCCGATGCGGAATATTTCTCGCTGGATGGCACCACCGGCCTTTCCCAGCACAAGGGCATCGACAACCATCAGATCAAGGTCGGCCTGCGCTACGACCTGTGGTGAACGGGGCCTCGAACGGATTCTTACGAGGGCGGGCTCCGGTCCGCCCTTTTCGCATGTGCGGCCTTTTTGCGCGTGCGGATGTGTTCCGCCCGCGACATCAACTTTCCTCTTGACGCCTGAGGCATGAAGGCATATCGCCGTCCGTGGGCCACCCCTCCCCAACGAGGGGCTACCTATCTGGAAGGATAGACCACGATGACAGCACTGCCTCTGCCGGACAAGCGTCCGGCCAATCCCCGTTTTTCCTCTGGTCCCTGCGCGAAGCGTCCCGGTTGGTCGCTCGAAGCGCTTGCCGATGCCGCGCTCGGGCGCTCGCATCGTGCAAAGCTTGGCAAGAACAAGCTGGCCGAGGCCATCGATCTTACCCGTGAAATTCTGCAGGTTCCGGCCGATTACCGCATCGGCATCGTTCCTGCTTCCGATACCGGCGCCGTCGAGATGGCGCTGTGGTCGCTGCTTGGCCCGCGCGGTGTCGACATGGTCGCCTGGGAATCTTTCGGCGCCGGCTGGGTGACCGATGTGGTCAAGCAACTGAAGCTTCCCGACATCCGCAGGATCGAGGCGCCCTATGGCGAGCTGCCGGACCTTACGCAGATCGATTTCGACCGCGATGTGGTCTTCACATGGAACGGCACCACATCCGGCGTGAGCGTGGCCAATGGCGATTTCATTCCCGCCGACCGTCAGGGCCTGACGATCTGCGACGCCACTTCGGCGGCTTTCGCACAGCGTCTCGATTTCGCGAAGCTCGATGTCGTGACCTTCTCCTGGCAGAAGGTGCTGGGCGGCGAAGGCGCGCACGGCATGCTGATCCTGTCGCCCCGCGCTGTCGAGCGGCTGGAAAATTACGTTCCTGCCTGGCCGATGCCGAAGCTCTTCCGCATGACCAAGAGCGGCAAGCTGATCGAGGGCATCTTCAAGGGCGAGACCATCAACACCCCGTCCATGCTGGCCCTTGAGGACTATCTCGACGCGCTGCGCTGGGCAAAGGAGATCGGTGGGCTGGATGCGCTGGTCGCCCGCGCCGACGCCAATTTCGCCGTTGTCGACCGCTTCGTGGAAAAGTCGGGCTGGCTCGCCAATCTCGCCACTGATCCGGCGACGCGCTCGAACACGTCCGTATGCCTGTCGATCGTCGATCCCGACATTGCAGCGCTCGACGCGGATGGTCAGGCAGCTTTCGCCAAGGGGCTGGTTGCACTGCTCGACAAGCAGGGCGTCGCCTATGACATCGGCCACTACCGCGATGCGCCTCCCGGCCTTCGCATCTGGTGCGGCGCAACCGTCGAGGCCTCCGATCTCGAAGCGCTGGTGCCCTGGCTCGACTGGGCCTTCGCCCAGCAGAAGGCGACGCTGAAGGCCGCTGCCTGATCGCGATTTCGGGCTGCCTGCCGTTAGGCGGCCCATTCCTCTCCCGAATTTCCAGATTTTCAGACGAAGGAGGCCATCATGGCGCCCCGCGTACTCGTTTCCGACAAGCTTTCTCCTACCGCCGTCCAGATTTTCAAGGATCGCGGCGTCGAGGTCGATTACCTGCCCGATCTCGGCAAGGACAAGGAAAAGCTCCTTGAAGTCATTGGCCAGTATGATGGTCTTGCCATCCGCTCGGCCACCAAGGTGACGGAAAAACTGATCGCCGCCGCGACCAATCTGAAGGTGGTGGGTCGTGCCGGCATTGGCGTCGACAATGTCGACATTCCTGCCGCCTCGCGTCGCGGTATCATCGTGATGAACACGCCGTTCGGCAACTCCATCACCACCGCCGAGCACGCCGTTGCGCTGATGTTCGCCGTAGCCCGCCAGTTGCCGGAAGCCAATGCTTCCACCCATGCCGGCAAGTGGGAAAAGAACCGCTTCATGGGCGTCGAGATCACCGGCAAGACACTGGGCATCATCGGCGCCGGCAATATCGGCTCGATCGTGGCGACCCGCGCCGTCGGCCTGAAGATGCATGTGGTGGCCTTCGACCCGTTCCTCTCCGAAAGCCGCGCCGAGGAGCTGGGCGTGGAGAAGGTGGAGCTCGACGAGCTGCTGGCCCGCGCCGACTTCATCACCCTGCACACGCCGCTGACCGACAAGACCCGCAATATCATCAATGCCGAATCCATTGCGAAGATGAAGGACGGCGTGCGCATCATCAATTGCGCCCGCGGCGGCCTGATCGTCGAGGCGGACCTTATCGCCGCGCTGAAGAGCGGCAAGGTGGCGGGCGCCGGCATCGACGTGTTCGAGGTCGAGCCGGCGACGGACAACGAGCTGTTCAATATGGAAAACGTGGTCTGCACGCCGCATCTGGGTGCTTCGACCTCGGAAGCGCAGGAGAATGTCGCCCTGCAGGTGGCCGAGCAGATGTCGGACTATCTGGTCAAGGGCGCGGTTTCCAACGCAATCAACATGCCCTCGATCACCGCCGAGGAAGCGCCGCGCCTCAAGCCGTTCGTGAAGCTTGCCGAAGTGCTGGGCGCGTTCGTCGGTCAGGTCACGGAAGATCCGATCAAGGAAGTCGAGATCCTGTTCGACGGTTCGACCGCGACCATGAACACAAGAGCGCTGATCAGCGCTGCTCTTGCCGGCCTGATCCGCCCGCAGGTGGCCGATGTGAACATGGTGTCGGCACCGATCATGGTGAAGGAGCGCGGCATCATCGTCGCCGAGGTCAAGCGCGACAAGTCCGGCGTCTTCGACGGCTATATAAGGCTGACGGTCAAGACCGAGCATCAGGAGCGTTCGATCGCCGGAACCTGCTTCTCCGACGGCAAGCCGCGCTTCATCCAGATCAAGGGCATCAATCTCGATGCCGAGGTCGGCCAGCACATGCTCTACACGACCAATGCCGATGCGCCCGGCATTATCGGCCTGCTGGGCACGCTGTGCGGCAAACATGAGGTCAACATCGCCAACTTCGCGCTGGGCCGCAACCGCCCCGGCGGCGATGCCATCGCGCTGCTCTATCTCGATGCGCCGTTCCCGGAAGATGCTCTGGCCGAGGTGCGCGCGCACGAAAAGATCGATTCGGCCAAGCGCCTGCAGTTCGACGTCAACGGTCTGTAGACCACAGCTTCACATATTCAGAACGAGGCCGGGGACGGGTTCCCCGGCCTTGTTTACGTTTGGGCGCCGGATGCGCGGCGCCGCCCGTCCCATTCGGCAACGAGCACCCCCGACAGCACCAGGACCAGCGCAATGGCGTGATAGGCCTGAAATTCCTCGCCGAGGATGACGACCGCCAGCAGCGCGCCCCAGACCGGCAAAAGGTTGATGAACAGGCCGGCGCGGTTGCCGCCGATGATCTCGACGCCGCGTATGTAGAAGATCTGCGACAGCAGCGATGGAAACAGCAACACATAGGCGATGATCGCCCAGCCCATGGCATCGGGCAGGATCAGCGCTCCGGCGGCCGCTTCCGCCCAGAGCAGGGGCAGGGCGCTGATGAACGCGCCCGCGCACAGCGCCGCCATCAGGCTCATCCAGTGAAGCTGCGGCTTACGCCGCAGGGCGGCGGTGTAGAAGCCGTAGGTCAGGATGGCGATGATCATGAGGGCGTCGCCGAAATTGACGTCGAGCTGCAATATCCGCTCCGGTTCGCCATGCGTGGCGGTGAGGATGATGCCCGCGAACGACAGCACGAAGCCGCCGAACTGGGCAAGCGTGGTGCGGGTGCCATAGAGGAGGTAGCTGAAGATGAAGACCAGCAGGGGGATGCCGCCCTGCTCGATGCTGGCATTGGTGGCGGAGGTGTAGAGGAGCGCGCTGTAGAGCGCCGCGCTGAAAATGGTGAACCCGATGGCGCCCATGGCCAGCAGATACCATTTGTGCTGGCGGATGACGGGCCAGTCCGCCATGATCTCGCGGCGCCCGGCAACAGCCAGAACAACCAGCACGATGCCCCAGCGGATGGCGTTGAGGAACATCGGCGACACATGGCCGACCGCCATCTTGCCTGCAACGGAATTTCCCGCCCAGAACAATGTGGCTGCCGCCAGCAGGAGATAAGGGTTCTGTTTCATGGGATGGAAACCACCGGGACGAAAGGCAAGTGTGTTCGGGACGTTGTAATGGCTCTTCTTGCCAGATAAACCACGCCTAAGCCAAAATTGTTGTGCTGCCAGCGCCTCCAAACGGCAAACAAAGGTCGCGCGCAGCGTTTGTGGACGCTATAGAGGCCTGTCGTTTTTACGGGCGCGCTGGATTGCGGCCCGATTGAAGGGAAGAAGACATGGCCAATGTGGTGGTCGTCGGCTCGCAATGGGGCGACGAAGGCAAGGGCAAGATCGTGGACTGGCTGTCGGAGCGCGCCGATGTGGTGGTGCGCTTTCAGGGCGGGCACAATGCCGGGCATACGCTCGTCGTCGATGGCAATGTCTACAAGCTGTCGCTGCTGCCTTCGGGCGTGGTGCGCAACAAGCTCTCCATCATCGGCAATGGCGTGGTCTTCGATCCGCACGCCTTCGTGGCCGAAGTGGCCAAGCTGCGCGGGCAGGGCGTGGAAATTAATCCCGACAACCTGAAAATCGCCGAAAACACCGCGCTTATTCTTTCCCTGCACAGGGAACTGGACGGTTTCCGCGAGGACGCGGCCTCCAATTCCGGAACGAAGATCGGAACGACGCGGCGCGGCATCGGTCCTGCCTATGAGGACAAGGTCGGCCGCCGTGGCATCAGGGTGATGGATCTGGCGGATCTGGAAACACTGCCGGCAAAGGTGGACCGCCTGCTGACGCATCACAATGCGTTGCGCAAGGGGCTGGGCCACGCCGAGGTGGCGCATGAGGCGATCATGCAGGAGCTGACGTCGGTGGCCGGCGAGATCCTGCCCTACATGGACAGGGTGTGGAAGGTGCTGGACGACTGCCGCAAGGCGGGCGAGCGCATCCTGTTCGAGGG
Source organism: Aquamicrobium sp. YD-1-mutant5 (assembly GCF_059509755.1). NCBI lineage: Bacteria > Pseudomonadati > Pseudomonadota > Alphaproteobacteria > Hyphomicrobiales > Phyllobacteriaceae > Aquamicrobium > Aquamicrobium sp. YD-1-mutant5. Next base: position 461,079 of record NZ_JCAKKP010000003.1, on the reverse strand, counting down.
CGCGCAGGGCACGCTGCTCGACATCGATCACGGCACCTATCCTTTCGTGACCTCGTCCAACACGGTGGCCGGGCAGGCCGCCGCCGGCTCCGGCATCGGGCCCGGCGCGCTCAGCTACGTGCTCGGCATCACCAAGGCCTACACCACGCGCGTCGGCGAAGGCCCGTTCCCGACCGAGCAGGTCAACGAGATCGGCGAGTTCCTCGGCACGCGCGGCCATGAATTCGGCGTCGTCACCGGCCGCAAGCGCCGCTGCGGCTGGTTCGATGCCGTGCTGGTGCGCCAGGCCGTGGCCGTCAACGGCATCAAGGGCATCGCGCTGACCAAGCTCGACGTTCTCGACGGTCTCGACGAGATCAAGGTGTGCACCGGCTATATGCTCGACGGCGAGAAGATCGACTATCTGCCGGCCAGCCAGGGCGCGCAGGCGCGTGTGCAGCCCATCTACGAGACGCTGGAAGGCTGGAAGGAAACGACCGCCGGCGCGCGCAGCTGGAACGATCTGCCGGCGCAGGCAGTTAAGTATGTGCGCCACATCGAGGAACTGATCGGCGCCCCGGTGGCGCTGCTTTCCACCAGCCCGGAGCGGGACGACACGATACTTGTGACGGACCCGTTTCAGGATTAACTATGCCCGTTCGGCGGGGCAGGCCGTGGGCTCTGCGCCGCCGATGACAAGGACAGGTCGACTGTAGCATGGCAGATTTCGTTGCGGTTCTGAAGAAGACGCTCGGCGGTCTGGGCGAAACCACGCCCGAGATCCGGGCCAGGGTCTATGACAAGGCCCGTGCGACGATCGCTTCCAAGCTGGCCGCTCTGGACCCGCAGCCGCCGGAAGCGGTGGCCGAACGCCAGAAGAAGATGCTGGAGGACGCCATCGCCACGGTCGAGCGCGATTACGCGCCGCCGCTACCTCCACCGGAACCTGAGATCGACCCGCTGGCCGAGCTGGAGAACATCTTCTCCTCCATCGACCGCAACAAGAACCAGCAGACGCATACGGCTCCTGCCGTGTCTGCTCCGGTCATTGGCCACACGCCCCCCGCGGCTGCGCCCGCACCGACGTCGGCTCCAGCCCCGGCTCCGGCACGATCGGAACCGACGGCGCCGACACCTGCTGCTTTCCCTGCCAAGACGCCTGCTTCTCCTCTCGCGTCGGAAAAGCCGGTGCCGCCTCCACCCGCTCCCGCGCCTGCCGAGGGCATGGGCGCAAAACCCTTTTCGGACCGTGCAGAGCCGGTTTCCCGCGCGGAACCGTTCCGGTCCGAGCCTGAAGTCGATGACGGCAAAGCCGATATCAGGCCAGATCATTCCCCTGCCGGCAACGCATATCCGCAGGATGATGACGATGAGCTGTTCGACATCCCGCCTGAGCCGCCTGTGGACCGCCAGCCCGAACTTGCGTTCGACTTCGAGGAAGAACGCGGGCGCAGAAGCTACCGGGGGCTGATCATCGGCCTGCTGGCACTGGTGGTTCTGGGCGGTGGCGGCTATGCGGCCTGGCTCAACAAGGACGCCCTTGGGGATGCCTTCGGCACCATGTTCGCAAGCAGCGATGGCGATCCGAAGCCGATTGTCGTCAAGCCGGTTAAGGTGCCCCCGCCTGCCGAGAATACGGCCGATGCGCAGCCGGCAACGCCCGCGCCGGCTCCTGCTTCCCCTCCAGCGACCGGCAATGGCGAAGGTTCGGAAAAATTCACCCAGCGCCTGCTGCCCGACGGCAAGGAAACCGATCCCGGCCCGGCCGGTGGCGGCAGTTCCATCGGCGAGGGTTCCTCGGTCGTGGCGCTGACGACGCCTCCGCCTTCGGCAGCTCCCGATTCCAGCCAGCCGGCCGCACCTTCGCAGGCCCAGCAAGGCCAGACCGGGCAGGCAGGCGTGGCGGTCGGCCAGAAGGCGATCTATTACGAAGAGCGCACCAATGTCGCGCAGGGCTCCGCCGAGCCCGGCAATGTGGTGTGGTCGCTGGTTCAGGAATCGCCGGGTGGCGACGAGCCGCCGGAGCCTGCCATCCGTGGCGAGGTTCAGGTTCCGGGTAAGGAGGTGCAGCTTCGCTTCACCATCCGCCGCAATGCCGACGACACCCTTCCCGCCAGCCACATCATCGAGATGATCTTCCTGACGCCCGACGGTTTCGAGGGCGGCGGCATCGACAATGTTCTGCGCATCGCGCTGAAGGCGGCCGAGCAGGAAGCGGGCAATCCGCTGATCGGCATCCCGGCCAAGATCGCGGACGGTTATTTCCTCGTCGCGCTCAACGACACGAAGGCGGATCAGGAAGCCAACCTGTCGCTGCTGCGCAATCAGGAATGGATCGACGTGCCGGTGATCTACAAGTCCGGCCGGCGTGCCCTGCTCACCATGGAAAAGGGCATTCCCGGCGACAAGGTCTTCGACGAGGCGATCAAGGCATGGCAGGCGAAAGCGTCCGGACAATGATGTCCGGGCGGGGCTGACGGCTTAAAGCCGCCGAGGGTTGCCGGGAGGGGCGTCCATGGAAATCGTTGTTCCCAGTGCCGCCAGTCTCGGCCTGTTCGTGGTCTCCGCCATCGCGCTGCTCATCATTCCGGGGCCGGCCGTGCTTTACATCGTGGCGCGTTCGGTGGCGCAGGGGCGCAAGGCCGGGCTGGTTTCCGACATGGGCATCCATGTCGCCACGCTGGTTCACGTCGCTGCCGCCGCGCTTGGCCTTTCGGCGCTGCTCGCCTCCTCGGCCGTTGCCTTCTCCATCGTCAAATATGCCGGTGCCGCCTATCTGATCTGGATCGGCCTGCGCAAGATTTTCGGACGCGACGACGAGGGCGGCGCGGACATGCAGATGAAGCCGCACAGCTATCCGCGCCTGTTCCGCGACGGCTTCGTCGTCAATCTGCTCAATCCCAAGACGGCTCTGTTCTTCCTGGCCTTCCTGCCGCAGTTCGTCGAGGTGGAGCGCGGGCATGTGGCCATGCAAATCGCCTTTCTGGGGCTGGTGTTCACGGCTCTCGGCGTGGTCAGCGACGGATGCTACGCTTTCGCGGCTGGCGCTCTGGGTGAGAGGCTGCGTCAAAGCCGCTCCTATGCCCGTTTCGAGCGCTATGTGAGCGGCGTGCTGTTCATCGGCCTTGGCGTCAGCGCCGCCTTCGCCGGGAACAACCGCAAATAGATCGGCCGTCAGGAATCGGGTCGCCAGCAGCCTGACCGCGTGGCAGGGACCAGCGCGCGGCATTTCTGCTATGTCTGTTTGTTTTAGCCGCATTCATGCGACGCCCGCTGTTTTCAGCTGGCTGCGAAATGCCCGGGGTGAGACATGACGAAACCAGTTGCGGCAAACCGGCCGATGACCCCGGCGGAATGGGCAACCTTGTTGTGCCTGTCGCTGTTGTGGGGCGGGTCGTTCTTCTTCAATGCCATCGCGGTGCGGGAACTGCCGGTGTTCACCGTCGTGGTGGGGCGCGTGGTGGTGGCGGCGGTGCTGATGCTTGTCCTGTTGAGGGCGACGGGGCAGAAGCTGCCGACCGGCCGGGGCATATGGCCGGCCTTTTTCGTCATCGGCCTTGCCAACAACGCCATTCCCTTTTCGCTGATCGTCGGCGGCCAGCAGCATATCGCGGCCGGCGTCGCCTCCATCCTCAACGCGGCGACGCCGCTGTTCACCGTGCTCTTCGCACATTTCCTGACTGCAGACGAAAAGATGACGGGCAACCGTTTCATCGGCGTGGTCATCGGTTTTCTGGGCGTTGCCGTCATGGTCGGCATCGATGCGGTGCAGGATCTGGGCAGCCATGTCACGGCGCAGCTGATGTGTCTGTCGGCCACGGTGTCCTATGCGCTGGCCAGCATTTACGGGCGGCGCTTCCGCACCATGGGCGTGGCGCCGCTGGTGACGGCAACCGGGCAGGTGGTCACCGCCAGCATCCTTTTGGTGCCGGTCATGCTGGTGGTGGACAGGCCGTGGGCGCTGCCGATGCCGTCAATTGCAGCAATCGGCGCCGTGGCGGGGCTTGCGGTGCTTTCGACGGCGCTTGCCTATGTGCTGTTCTTCAGATTGCTGGCATCAGCCGGAGCCAGCAATCTGGCGCTGGTCACTTTCCTCGTGCCGGTCAGCGCCATTCTGCTGGGTTTCCTGTTCCTCAATGAAGTGCTGCTGCCGCGCCATCTGGCCGGCATGGCGCTGATCGGCCTCGGCCTTGCCGCGATCGACGGAAGGCTTTGGCGCGCGCTGACCGGATGGCGAATGCCGCCGCCCGCGGACGGGGCCTGAGCGCTTTACCCTTCCAGCTCTTCGCGCAGCATTTCCAGTTCCAGCCACTCCTCCTCGAAGGCGGCGAGTGCCGCGCGCTCCTTGTCGAGGGCGGCGATGGTTTTCTGGAAACCTGTCGGGTCGCGGTCGTAGAAGCCCGGATCGGCGATCTGGTCTTCAAGCCGGTTGATCGTGTCGGTCGCCGCCTCGATTTTCTTCGGCAGGTTTTCGAGCGCGAACTTCTGCTTGAAGGACAGTTTTTTTGAGGCAGCCTTCGCAGTCTCCTGCGATCTGGCGGCGGGCTTGTCGTCATCGCCTGAGGTGCGCGCGCGCAGCTTGCGGTCGTCGAGCTTCGAGGTTCCGCGCTGCGAGAGCATGTCGGAATAGCCGCCGGCATATTCGATCCAGCGTCCGTTCCCTTCGGGGACGATCACGCTGGTGACGGTGCGGTCGAGGAAATCGCGGTCATGGCTGACGAGGATGACCGTGCCGGCAAAGCCGGCGACGAGCTCCTGCAACAATTCCAGCGTCTCCATGTCGAGGTCGTTGGTCGGCTCGTCCAGCACCAGAAGATTGGCCGGACGCGACAGCACGCGCGCCAGAAGCAGGCGGGCGCGTTCGCCGCCCGAAAGCTCGCGCACCGGCGTGCGCGCCTGTTCGGGCTTGAACAGGAAATCCTTCATGTAGGAGACGACATGGCGCTGCTCGCCATTGACAATCAGGCTCTCTCCGCGCCCGTCGGTGAGATAGTGGGCCAGCGTCTCGTTCGGGTCGGCGGCCTCGCGCTTCTGGTCGAGGGTTGCGATCTCCAGATTGACGCCGAGGCGCACGCTGCCTGAATCCGGCTTCAGCTCGCCGGTCAGCATCTTCAAGAGCGTGGTCTTGCCGGCACCATTGGGGCCGACGAGGCCGATGCGGTCGCCGCGCTGGATGCGGGTGGAGAAATCGCTGACGACGGTGAGCTCGCCAAAGCTCTTGGAGATCGACTTCGCCTCAATCACCAGCTTGCCGGATTCCGCCGCGTCGCTTGCCACCATGGTGGCAGCGCCTTCCGCGCCGCGATAGGTGCGGTGGCGCTGGCGCAGGGTCTGCAATTCGCCGAGGCGGCGCACATTGCGCTTGCGCCGGGCGGTGACGCCATAGCGCAGCCAGTGTTCCTCGCGCGCGATCTGGCGGCCAAGCTTGTGCTGGTCGCGCTCTTCCTCTTCGAGGATCTGGTCGCGCCATTCCTCGAAATGGGCAAAGCCCCGGTCGAGTCGCCTTGTCTGGCCGCGATCCAGCCAGACGGTGGCGCGCGACACGCGCTCGAGAAAGCGGCGGTCGTGCGAGATGATGACCAGCGCCGAGGAGGAGCGGATCAGTTCTTCCTCCAGCCATTCGATGACATTGAGGTCGAGATGGTTGGTCGGCTCGTCGAGCAGCAGAATGTCGGGCTCGGGGGCCATGACGCGGGCCAGGGCGGCGCGGCGCGCCTCGCCGCCGGAAAGCTCGCCCGGTTTTTCATCGCCGGTGAGGCCCAGATGTTCAAGCAGATAAGTGGCGCGGTAGGGATCGTCGGCGGGGCCGAGACCCGCCTCGACATAGGCGCGCACGGTGGCGAAGCCGTCCATGTCTGGCGCCTGCGCCAGATAGCGGATGGTGGCTGTGGGCTGGCGGAACACCTCGCCGTCCTGCGCCTCGGCCAGACCGGCCGCGATCTTCAGCAGCGTCGACTTGCCCGAACCGTTGCGCCCGACCAGCGCGATGCGGTCGCCGGGGCCGACGGTGAGGTCGGCGCCGTCGAGCAGCGGCGTGCCGCCGAAGGTCAGGCGGATGCCGGCGAGATTGAGAAGCGGGGGAGCCATGTCAGCCCTCTTTTGGGGTTGGAGCATTTTGCAGCCAGACTGCATCGTCTGGCGTCGCAGGAATGCGGCTAAACAGGTAGCCGGAGAAACGAAACGGCATCAGTCAAAATGCCTGTTGCAGCGGTGGGTGGGCGACGAGCAGGGCGCGGCCCTGTTCAAGTCCGACGCCGAGCCGGCCGCGCACCTCGTTCGACATCGTCAGCGACGAACCGAAGGGGACGCGCACGGCTTCAAGCGGCCATTTCGCGCCCTCAACCGTCAGGCCTGTCAGATCCGAAAAGCCGAGGATCGAGAACAGCGTTCCGTCCGCATAATCGAAGATTGTGGTGCTGCCATGGGGAAGCGGGCGGCCTTCCTGCGTGCCGCTGGTCAGCAACACCTCGGTTCCCGCCTCTGCCAGCCGCAGCGCCAGCGCAAGGTGCAGGAACGCGTGGTCGGCGCGCGCGCCGCCGAAAGCACCGGCCAGTACCAGCGCGGTGGCGCCCTGTTCAAGGGCGATGTCCACTGCCAGTTCGCCGTCGGTTCTGTCCTTGTCGGCAGGGAATTTCCGCGTCGGCACTGATGCCAGATGCTCCGGCAGGTCCGGCGGCGCGGAATCGAAATCGCCCACCCACAGTTCGGGAACGATGCCGAGCGCCTCGGCGTGGCGGATGCCGGAATCTGCGGCGATGACGCGCGTGCCGGCGATCTGGCGGTCGAGGGCGGGTGTGCGGACAAGCTCGCCGCCGAGAAGGATGGTGTATCGGCTCATGGGATCAGGGCATTAGCAGTCCCGCCGGAGGAACGGAAGAGCGGGGCATCGCTCTTGCTTCCCGCCGCATGCGGGCCTATTTCTGAAGATGCTCTAACGGGGTGCCGGACGCGTCATTGCGGCCCGGCTGAGAGGCGAGACCACGCCAACCCGCTGAACCTGATCCGGTTTGTACCGGCGGAGGGATTAGAAGCTGTCGGAGATCCGGCGCCTCGACCCCCTGAAACGCAACCAAGGAGGCGCCGATGCGCACGATGCTCTTATCCTTTCTGTCAGCCGCAGCCCTGCTGGCCGCCGCGCCCGCTTCGGCGGAAGGCAGGCTCACCATCTACACCTATGACAGCTTCACTGCCGAATGGGGCCCCGGCCCGCAGGTGAAGACCAATTTCGAGGCCGAATGCGGCTGCGAGGTCGATTTCGTCTCGGTGGCCGATGGGGTCGCCCTGCTCAACCGGGTGAAGCTCGAAGGCGCGTCGACCAAGGCCGACATCGTGCTCGGCCTCGACACAAATCTCACCGCAGAGGCGCGGGGCACAGGCCTGTTTGTCGCCAATGGCGCGACGCCGCAGGTCAACGTTCCGGGCGGCTGGGACGATGACATGTTCGTGCCCTATGACTACGGCTATTTCGCCGTGGTCTATGATACGGAAAAGCTGCCCAACCCGCCGGCCAGCCTCAAGGAACTGGTAGAGGGAGATGCGTCGCAGAAAATTGTCATTCAGGATCCGCGCACTTCGACGCCGGGCCTTGGCCTGCTTCTGTGGGTGCGCTCGGTCTATGGTGACGAGGCTGGTGCAGCATGGGAGAAGCTGAAGGGCCGCGTGCTGACGGTCACGCCGGGCTGGAGCGAGGCCTACGGGCTGTTCACCAAAGGCGAGGCGCCGATGGTGCTCTCTTACACGACGTCGCCCGCCTATCACATGATCGCCGACAAGAGCGACCGTTATCAGGCCGCCGCCTTCGCCGAAGGGCATTATCTCCAGGTCGAGGTGGCCGGCATCACCGTTACCGGAGCGAAGAACCCGCTGGCCGAAAAGTTCCTCGCCTTCATGACCGGTCCGGGTTTTCAGGACGCGGTGCCGGAAACGCAGTGGATGTATCCGGCGGCGAAGACCGACAAGCCGCTCGATCCTGCCTTCGACAAGCTCGTGAACCCGGCAAAGGCCCTGCAATTCAGCCCGCAGGAGGTCGCCGACAACCGCAAGGTATGGGTGGACGAGTGGCTGTCCGTGATGGGCAGGTAAGAAAACTTGGCCGATCGCGTCGCCTCTGCATACAGGGATCCGCGCGTCGCCGCCGGCATCATGGCGCTGGCGGCGATCTCGCTGCTAATCGGCGGCGCCTTCGCCGGGCTGATCGTCGAGGGCGCGCGCGATCTTTCCGGCGCGATTGCCGCTTTCGATCCCTACCTGTTCAGGGTGGCCCGATTCACGCTGTGGCAGGCGCTGCTGTCGACGCTTTTGTCGGTTGTGCCGGCGCTGTTCGTGGCGCGGGCTCTGGTGCGCCATCCGGATTTTCCGGGGCGCGGGCTGATCCTTCAGCTTTTCGCCGTGCCGCTGGCGCTGCCGGCTCTGGTGGCCGCCCTCGGCGTGCTGGCGCTCTATGGCCGGGCCGGTTATTTCGCCGGCTTTCTTTCGATGCTGGGTGGCGAAACATGGCCGGGCATCTACGGGCTTTCCGGTATTCTCGTGGCGCATGTGTTCTTCAATCTGCCGCTGGCCACGCGCCTGTTCGTCGAGGCCTTGCAGACCGTGCCAGCGGACCAGTGGCGGCTGGCCAGCCAGCTTGGAATGGGCGCGCGCCCCGCATTCCGGCTGATCGAATGGCCGGTGTTGCGGCAGGCGCTGCCGGGTGTCGCCGGGCTGGTGTTCATGCTGTGCGTGACCTCCTTCACCATCGTGCTGACGCTCGGCGGCGGGCCGCGCGCCACGACGCTGGAAGTGGCGATCTATCAGGCGCTGCGCTTCGACTTCGATCCCGCGCGCGCCGTTGCGCTGACCGCTTTGCAGATCGGGCTGACGCTTGCCATCGTCTTCGTTCTCAGCCGTTTCGGGGCCGGCACCGTGGCCGAGGCGAGCCTCTCGGTGGCGCCACGGCGTTTCGTTTCGGTGAGCGGCGGAGAGACGGCGCTGAACGGTGCGTTGATCGTGCTCGCCCTTCTGTTCGTCGCCGGACCGATGGCGGCCACCGTGGCGGCGGGGCTGCAGGCCGAGCTTGGCCGTCTTGTCATGGAAGCGGCGGTGCAGCGTGCCGCGCTGACCAGTCTCGTCCTGGCGCTGTTATCGGCGTTGCTGGCGGCAGCCCTTTCCATGGCGCTGGTGATGGCGAGGCAGGCGCTTGCCCTGCGCCGCGCCGGCGCGCGCCGGCCCTTGCTCGAATATCTCACCGATACTGGAGCGGGTTTCGTTCTGGTGGTGCCGCCCATCGTCGTCGGGGCGGGCTGGTTCATCTTGCTGCGCCATGTGGCCGATGTGTTCGCTTTCGCGCCCGTGCTGGTCGTCACCGTCAATGCGGTGATGGCGATGCCCTTTGCGCTGAGGGCTTTGCGCCCGGCCTATGATGCGGCCAGCGCCCGTCACGAGCGGCTGTGCGCACAGCTCGGCATCGGCGGCTGGACGCGGTTCCGGCTGATCGACTGGCCTTCGCTGCGCCGGCCGCTGGCCACCGCCGCCGCCTTCGCCATGGCGTTGTCGCTGGGAGATCTCGGCGTCATCGCGCTGTTCGGCTCCGATGCGGTGCAGACGCTGCCCTATCTTCTTCTGGCGCGCATGGGCAGCTACCGCACGGCGGACGCGGCGGGGCTGGCGCTGCTTCTCGGGCTCGCCTGCCTTGCCCTGATGTTCCTGTCCGCCCGGCTGGCAAGGGAGACGAAGCCATGATCCAACCGGCTGCATCCGGCGTGGAGGTCCGTCTGGACAAGGTGGCGTTCAGCTATGGCGACACCGCGTTCGCCTTCGATGTGACGTTCCGGCGGGGCTCCATCACCGCGGTCATGGGGCCGAGCGGATCGGGCAAATCCACCCTTCTCAACCTGGTGGCCGGTTTCGAGATGCCGCAGAGCGGCCGGGTGCTGATCGGCGCACGCGACGTGACCGGGGATCCGCCGTCGGCCCGACCCGTCTCCATGGTGTTTCAGGAAAACAATCTGTTCGCGCATCTTTCGGTGGAGCAGAATGTCGGGCTCGGTCGCTCGCCGTCGCTGCGCCTCACCGATGCCGACCGCGCGGCTGTGGCGCAGGCGCTGGAGCGCACCGGGCTTTCCGGCAAGGGGCGACGGCTGCCGCGCGAACTGTCTGGCGGCGAGCGGCAGAGGGTGGCGCTGGCGCGGGTTCTGGTGCGCGAGCGACCGGTGCTGCTGCTCGACGAACCCTTCGCTTCGCTGGGGCCGGCCCTGCGCGAGGACATGCTGGATCTGGTGGCCGGTTTGCAGGCCGAGCGCAACATGACGGTTCTGTTCGTGACCCATCAGCCCGAGGATGCGCGACGCATTTCGCACGACATGACCTTCATCGAAGCCGGCAACCCCGTGGCGAGCGGCCCGATTGGCGACTTCTTCGGCGAGGCTGGACCGGAGGCGTTCCGGCGCTATATCGGGCTTTCCTGAGGGTTGGCGCGCAGGTTTGCCCGCATGCGGACATAATTTGCCATCAATGCGACATTAGGGAATATGGCAGGACTGGCCGAATCGTGGCCGTTTGGTGCCTGATCAGGTCCGGGCGGGTGCGGCCGGCGCCACAGCCGTGGAAAGGAAGTTCAACTGTCGTCCGTCGTCAAGCCCGAACGCAAGCAGTTCCCGGCCCGAGCTTTCCTGCTCGCGGGCGTCGCTCTGGCGCTGGCTTCATGTCAGGCCATCGTGCCACCGGACATGCAGGAATCGGCGTTCCGGCCATCCGCGAAGCCCGTGACGGTGGACAACGTCACCGCCAACAACAAGCTGGCGGAATTGGCGCGCGCCCAGCATCCCAGAATTCTGGCAACCTATGGCGGCGAATATTCCGATCCCAAGCTGGAGCGCATGGTGGCCAAGGTCATCGGCAGCCTGACCACGGTTTCGGCGAATCCGACCCAGAACTACCGCATCACCATTCTCAATTCGCCCAACGTCAACGCCTTCGCGCTGCCGGGCGGCTATCTCTACATCACGCGCGGCCTTTTGGCGCTCGCCAATGATTCGTCGGAACTGGCGGCTGTGGTGGCGCATGAGATGGGCCACGTCACCGCCAATCACGGGTTGCAGCGGCAGCGGCTGGAAGCGGAAGAAGGACTGGCCACCAAGGTCGTCTCCGATGTTCTCGGCGACAGCCCGACCGCCAAGGCGGCCCTCATCCGCGGCAAGCTGAGGCTCGCCCAGTTCTCGCGCAATCAGGAACTGGAAGCCGACGTCATCGGCATCCGGTCGGTGGGCGAGGCGGGTTACGACCCTTATGCGGCGAGCCGCTTCCTGCAATCCATGTCGGCCTATACGGATTTCCGTTCCGTCAGCGGGGCGACGGACGCCAGCCTTGATTTCCTCGCGACACATCCGAACACGCCGCAGCGCATCGAACTGGCCCTGCGCCACGCGCGCCAGTTCGGCCAGCCGGGCACCGGCACGCGCGATCGCGACAGCTATCTGGCCGGCATAGACGGCCTGCTCTATGGCGACACGCCCGATGAAGGCTATGTGCGCGGCAACAATTTCCTGCATCCGAAGCTCGGCATCTCCTTCTCGGTGCCGGATGGCTTCATGATCGACAATTCGGCCGCCGCCGTGACAGCTACGGGTCCGGGCGACATGGCGGTGCGCTTCGACGGCGTCTCGCTCGATCCGAACCGGTCGCTGGCCGACTATATCCGCAGCGGCTGGGTGGCGGGCCTCGAAACGGACAGTGTGCGTGAAACGACCATCAACGGTAGCCCGGCGGCAACCGCGCGGGCGCGGGCCGAAGGCTGGCAGTTCGACGTCACCGTGATCCGGGCCGGCAGTCAGGTCTACCGGCTTTTGACGGCGGCACCCGCAGCCAGCACGTCGCTCGACAGCGTGGCCAGGGTGGTCGGCGGTTCCTTCCGTGTTCTTACGCAGGCGGAGAAGGATGCCCTCAAGCCGCTTCGCATCCGGGTTGTGACCGTCAGGCCCGGCCAGACCATGGGTATGCTGGCGGCGCAGATGGTGGGCGTCGATCGTAAGCTCGACCTGTTTCGGGTGCTGAATGCGCTGGCTCCGGGCGCGACGCTTTCAGCCGGAGACAAGGTCAAGATCGTTACCGACAGGTAAATGCCGACACGGCATTCTTCTGCCTGAAGCATTTCTGCTTTTCTCTGAATGGCAGAAATGCTCTGTCTCTTTGTTTTGGCCGCATTTATGCGAGGCCAGATGTTTCCATCCGGCTGCAAAATGCTCCAGGCGCGTCAGCGATGCCGTCTGCCTCAGGCGATGATATCGGGAATGATGCGATCTTCGAGCGTGCGCAGCCTGTCTTTCAGCGCCAGCTTTTTCTTCTTCATGCGCTGAATCTGCAACGGATCACAGCCCGTGGCGATCATGGCGTTTATCGCGGCGTCGAAATCGGCATGGTCCTGCTTCAAACGCGCAAATTCGAGTCGAATCTCGGCCTGTTCCTGCTCGGACATTACCTACCATATATAAAATTCGACGCCCGCCGCATGCTGCAACGGGTATCCGATTAGGAGGGGGAGAGGCTCGAAAAAACCGCTCGCTGGCAAATCACTACCACATTTTGGCCAAGGGTGGAATGCAACCCTTATGCGTTCGACAACCGCCGCCGTTGATGGCACAGTGTCATGCAGCCGTCACAAATGTGGACTGGCAACATCGGTGGCGGCCGCAATCGAGGAAACCATGAAAGGGAGAACCAATCATGTCTCTTGCATCCCATCTTGACGAACTCAGCAGGAAGCACAGCGATATCGAGCGGCAGATCAATGCGGCGATGCTGCATCCATCCATCGATGCTCTCGAAATCGCCAACCTGAAGCGACGCAAGCTGGCCCTCAAGGACGAGATTGAGAAACTCAAGTCCCAACCAACCTCTCACTGAATTTCCGCCGGCCTGACAGCCGGAAACAAGGCAGGCCCGGTCGGCGGCGTCAGGCCGCTGGCTGGGCAGCTGTTTTGCCGGATCGACAGCCAGCCGCATCCCGACGATGTCTGCGGGCGCCCGCGCCTGATGTGATTTTCCATCACATGGCAGCCGTGTGCATTGGCGGCATTGACAAGATCGGTTGCGTCCTCCACCTCATGGCAGAGTTTCGCGTGCCTGGTCTGCGCGTGCCGGTGCCTGTTCTGCCGGTCGCTCTATCCCGGACCGGTATGCAGAATGTGTTGCAGCAGGGTTTGCGACGCGTCCCGCGGGATGCGGACAAATCCATGGAATAATGTCAGAGGCAGCCGGTATGACCGGGTATTTTTCCTCTCCGTTCCCGCGCCGCGCCTCGGTCGGCGTCGATGTCGGCGGCGTCATGGTCGGCGGCGATGCGCCTGTCGTGGTGCAGTCGATGACCAATACCGACACGGCCGACATCGACGGCACGGTCGCGCAGGTGGCCGCCCTGCATCGGGCCGGTTCCGAACTGGTGCGCATCACGGTCGACCGCGACGAGAGCGCTGCGGCGGTGCCGAAGATTCGCGACAGGCTGGCGCGGCTCGGCATCAACGTGCCGCTGGTCGGTGACTTCCACTACATCGGCCATAAGCTTCTGGCCGACCATCCCGCCTGCGCCGAAGCGCTGGCCAAGTACCGCATCAATCCCGGCAATGTCGGCTTCAAGGACAAGAAGGACAAGCAGTTCGCCGATATCGTGGAAATGGCGATCCGCTACGACAAGCCGGTGCGCATCGGCGTCAACTGGGGATCGCTCGATCAGGAACTGCTGACGCGGCTGATGGACGAGAACCAGGCCAACGGCTTCCCGATGACCGCGCAGCAGGTGACGCGCGAGGCGATCGTGCAGTCGGCGATCCTGTCGGCGCATATGGCGGAAGAAATCGGCCTTGGCCGCAACCGCATCATCCTTTCGGCCAAGGTCAGCGGCGTGCAGGACCTGATCGCCGTCTATGCCGAGCTGGCGCGGCGCTGCGACCATGCGCTGCATCTTGGCCTCACCGAAGCCGGCATGGGGTCGAAAGGCATTGTCGCCTCCTCGGCGTCGATGGGCATCCTGCTCCAGCAGGGCATCGGCGACACCATCCGCATCTCGCTGACGCCTGAGCCCGGCGGCGACCGCACGCGCGAGGTGCAGGTGTCGCAGGAACTGCTCCAGACCATGGGCTTTCGCCAGTTCGTGCCGATCGTCGCCGCCTGTCCGGGCTGCGGACGCACGACCTCGACCGTGTTTCAGGAACTGGCGCAGAACATCCAGGCGGACATTCGCCGCAACATGCCCGTGTGGCGCACGAAATATCCGGGCGTGGAACAGCTCAAGGTGGCCGTCATGGGCTGCATCGTCAACGGACCGGGCGAATCCAAGCATGCCGATATCGGCATATCCCTGCCCGGCACCGGGGAGACGCCCTCCGCACCGGTGTTCATCGACGGCCAGAAGGCAGCGACGCTGCGCGGACCCAACATCGCCGCCGATTTCGAGAAGATGGTTTCCGAATATATCGAAAACCGTTTCGGCATGGGGATCACGGCCAGAGCCGCCGAGTGACGCCATGCGTCTGGCCGCGCCGCTGATCGCTGTCCTGATCGGCGCCTGTGCCGCAACTGCCGCCTGTGCCGATCCGCCGAAGCCGGCGCGGGAGCGGCTGATCGACCGGGTATGTGACCTCATCGAATTTCATTCGGATCGCGCCGGGCTGCCGCGTGATTTCTTCGCGCGGCTGATCTGGAAGGAAAGCCGCTTCGATCCCAATGCGGTGAGCCCGGTGGGCGCGGAAGGCATCGCCCAGTTCATGCCGGGCACCGCGAAAATGCGAGGGCTGGCCGCACCCTTCGACATCGAGCAGGCAATTCCGGCCTCGGCCGCCTATCTGGGCGAACTGAAGCGGAATTTCGGCAATCTGGGACTGGCCGCCGCTGCCTACAATGCCGGCGAGAACCGGGTGGCGCGATGGCTCTCCTCCGGCGGTTTCCTGCCGCTGGAGACGGAAAACTACGTGCTCGACATCATGGGCGAGCCGGCCGATGTGTTTTCGGACAGGACCTATGCCGGCAAGGTGCAGCCGCTGCATGCCACGCTCGGCTTCGGCCCGGCCTGCCGGCGCCTGCCGGTTTCCGCGCCGTCGACCATCGCCATGGCGACGGTGCCGGTCCAGCCATGGGGCGTGCAGGTGGCCGGCGGCTTCAACCGGGCGGCGGTGATCCGGCAGTGGCAGCGCTTGCAGGCGCGCCATTCCAGCGTGCTCGAAGGGCATGATCCGGTGGTGAGCCGGGTGCGCTCGCCGCGCGGACGGCGCGGCATCTATGCGGTGCGCATCGGTGCGGAAAGCCGTTCGCAAGCCGACACGATCTGCCAGAAGCTGCGCGGTTCCGGCGGCTCCTGCGTGGTGCTGCGCAACCGCTGAGGACTGAAGATTGAAGATCAGCCCGTTCTGGCAGTCAGCGTCTCGCCCAGCCAGTTACCGATCTTGGCGGCCAGCCGGTCGGGCGATACGGGCTTGGGCAGGTAATCGTCCATGCCGCAATCGAGGCATTTCTCGCGGTCGCCCTTGAGCGCGTGTGCCGTAACGCCGATGATCGGGATGCGGCGGCCACTGGCGGCTTCCGAGGCGCGGATGGCGCGGGTTGCCTCATATCCGTTCATGTCCGGCATCGAGACATCCATGAGGATCAGCCTCGGGTTCAGCGCCCGGTGCATGTCGATCGCGGTGCGGCCGTTGCCGGCGATGCGATAGCTGAGGCCGAGCCCATTGAGGATCTGGCTGAACACCAGCTGGTTCACCTCATTGTCCTCAGCAATCAGGATGTCGATCGATCCGTCCGCCACATCAGTGCCTGAAACCGAAACGAGGACCGGCTTCTCGATCTTCTGCACGGAACGTACAGGCCGTGGCGGTTCGCGCACGAACTGTGTCGCACCCGGCTGCATGCGCGCCTTCTGGATGGTTGAGATGATGGTTCCCAGGAGCACGACCGAGCGGGCCGGCTTGGTCATGTGCGCGGCGATGCCGTAATCGATGACCAGACGGCCGAAATCCACCTGATCCACGGAGGTCAGGAGCACCACGGGTATGGAGGAGAAGCGGCTGTCGGCGGCAAGCGCGCGCGCCACGTCTGCACCGTTCATGCCCGGCATCTGGTAGTCGAGGATGATGCAGTCGACGCAGGCGCCGAGCTGGCTTGCCCGTTCGAGGAAGGCGAGGCCGACGGCACCACTTTCGGCAGCCGCGCAATCGAAGCCCCAGCTCCGCAGCTGTTCCAGCAAGATGTCGCGGTTGACCGGATTGTCGTCGATGATCAGCACCCGCGCGCCGGTCACGTCTCCGGGGACGTTCTCGTCCTCGACATGGGTGTCGTGGACAGGCATCGGCACCCTGAACCAGAAGATGGAACCGCGGCCCGGCTCGCTGCTCACGCCCATCTCGCCGCCCATCAGCTCCACCAGCCGTGCGCCGATGGCGAGGCCGAGGCCGGTGCCCTCATGGCGGCGGGTCGAGGAGGCGTCCACCTGCGCGAATTTCTCGAACACGCTTTCCAGCTTTTCCGCGAGAATGCCGATGCCGGTGTCCTCGACGCTGACCTTCAGCATTGCGATGCCGTCCACAACCTCGCCGCTGACATCGACCAGGACATGGCCCTTCTCGGTGAATTTCACGGCATTGCCGAGCAGGTTGGTGATGATCTGGCGCAGGCGACCGGCATCACCCACCATGAAATGCGGCAGGCGGGGATCGACACGCACGATCAGTTCGAGGTTCTTCTCGGCGACGCGCGCCGAAACCAGCGTGGCCACATCCTCCACGGCTTCGCTCAGCCGGAAGGGCGCGGGGCTCAGCGTCAGCTGGCCGGCATTGATCTTGGAGAAGTCCAGAATGTCGTTGATGATGGTCAGCAACGCATGGCCGGATTTCACGATCACGTCGGTAAATGTCTTCTGGCGCGGGGTCAGGTCGGTGTTGGCCAGCAGTTCCGCCATGCCGAGCACGCCATTCATCGGCGTGCGAATCTCATGGCTCATATTGGCCAGGAACTCGGATTTGGCGCGATCGGCTTCCTCGGCGCGCTTGAGCGATTCCGCCGTGCGGGCGAAGGCGCGCCGGATGGCCTTTTCCATCGGCCGGAAGATCCAGAAGGTGACGCCCGCCAGCGTCAGCGCGAAGACGATCGTTCCCCACATGAGCAGGTTTGATGAGCGGGCATCGGCCAGCCGGCGCTCGCCGTCCAGCGCGACGCGCGCCCGCATCAGCAGGGGCTGCGCAAACAAGGTGTTCTGGTTGAGGATGTCGCGATGGTTCCAGTCGTCGAGGGTTTTTGCCTGCGTCATCAGCGCGAGGTTGCGGGCCATGTCGCGCGCCGACCACATGAGATCGCGGTTGACCGAGGCCGCCGCAAGGGCGTCGGTCGTTTTTTGCGTCATCCGGGGCGTGAGTTCAGCCAGATCGTCGGTGATTTCCTCGATGCCCTGCATCAGCTTGCGGGCATGCAGGCCGGCCGACCCGGTGAATTCTTCCTTCGCCGTGACGTGCCATGCGGATGCGGCATTTTCAGCGAAGTTCGCCGCATTGTCGAGGCTGGTGCCGAAGCTGGCAATGAGCGTGCTCAGCATGTCGACGCGGTTGCGGTAGGTGTTGATATGGTTGAGGGCCGCGATGAGGCCGATCACCGACAGCGCCAGCACGGTGAGGCCGGAAAGATATCTGATCCGGACCGACCGGATGAACGACGAATATTCCGGCATGCGCAGTCCCCAACCCATCTACGCAATTCCAGAGCGTGTCGCGATCTTTCGAATTCGCGCCTTACGCTTCAGGTCTTGTTCTGCGCATGTCGTTGCCCCGAAAGCGGTTCACACTTTCGGGCGACATGCGTGTGGCCGGGATTACGCTCCATATACCATTAACATTCCGTTGCGGGCCGGGCCGGCGGGATCACCTGTCGCGATAGGCCACGAAACGGGCTGCCTGCCTGAGGATCGCGGCGTTGTCGCCAAAGGGTTCGAGCAGGCTGGATGCCTGTTCGACAAGGCCGTGAAGCTGACTGCGGGCCCAGTCCGGCCCATGCAGCGCGGCAAGCGTCGCCTTGCCGGCGGCGGCATCCTTGCCTGTCGCCTTGCCAAGCTGGCTGGCGTCGGCGGTCAGGTCGAGCAGATCGTCGGCAAGCTGGAAGGCAAGCCCGATGGCGGAGCCGAATTCGGCCAGCCGCTCGCGGTCGCCTTCGCCAGCGCCGGCCACGATGGCGCCTGCCTCGCAGGCATAGCGGAACAGTGCGCCGGTCTTCATCGCCTGCAGGCGGATGATACCGGTTTCGTCGGGTTTTTCCTGCCCGGCGGAAAGATCAAGCATCTGGCCGCCGACCATGCCGCCGGAGCCCGAGGCGCGGGCAAGGCCGCGCACCAATGCAAGGCGTGCCGCCGGCGGCACGGCTGCCGGGCCACGGTCATGGGCATCGTCGGAGAGGATATCGAAGGCCAGCGTCAGCAGCGCGTCACCGGCCAGAATGGCGGTCGCCTCGTCAAAGGCCTTGTGGACCGTCGGCTGCCCCCGGCGCATGTCGTCGTCATCCATCGCCGGCAGATCGTCATGAACCAGCGAATAGCAATGCACGCATTCGAGTGCGGCCGCCACGCGCAGCGCTTCAGGCTGACGCGCCTTCGCGCCGAACAGGGCGGCACTTTCGATGACAAGGAATGGCCGCAGGCGCTTGCCGCCGTTGAGCGCGCCATGGCGCATGGCATTGATCAGGCGTTCCGGGCGCACGATCTCGCCGGGAAGCGGGTTCTGATCGAGAATGCTGCGCAGCAGCGTCCCGACGGCCTGAGCGCGTTCATCGAGCAGGGTTTCGAAGCGAATTCGGGCATCGTTTTCCATGCCGGGAGCGGTAGCCGACGCGCAGACATTGCGCAAGAAGCCAACCACCTTTATGCGGGAAGGGAGAAGGCGGGAGCGGCCGGGTGTCGGAACCGATCATAGAGCAGGAGACCGAGGGGCTGGTCCATCGGCAACGGAGCACGGCTTCCCGATCCCGGGCGAGAGGCGATCGTCGGGGATGGATTCGCTCGTTCGTGCGGCTTGCGGTGATCACCGCACTGGTTCCGGTGGTGCTGACCCTGCTTTACCTGCCGTCCTTCGTACATCCGGTTTCCACGCTGATGCTGAAGGACCTCGCCACGTTTTCCGGCTACGACCGCCGCTGGGTGCCGCTGGACGACATCGCGCCTGTGCTCGCCCATTCTGTGATCATGTCCGAAGACGGGCAGTTCTGCTCGCATCATGGGGTGGATCTGGGCGAATTGCGTGCGGTTGTCACCGATGCGATGTCCGGCGGCGGCGCGCGGGGCGCTTCGACGATCACCATGCAGACGGTGAAGAACCTCTATCTGTGGCACAGGCCGCTCACCACGCTGCGCAAGGGCGTCGAACTGCCGCTTGCGGTCTATGTCGATCTGGTGATGTCGAAACGGCGCATCATGGAAATCTATCTCAATATCGCCGAATGGGGGCCGGGCATCTATGGCATCGAGGCGGCTGCGCAGCACCATTTCGGCGTGTCCGCCTCCAAGCTGACGCGCCGGCAGGCGGCGCTTCTGGCCGTGACGCTGCCCAATCCCGAGGCCCGCAATCCGGCAAAGCCTGGTCCCGGATTGCGCCGGCTCGCCAACCTGATAGAGCGGCGCGCGGCCCGCTCGGGCAGCTATGTCGGCTGCCTCAAATCGGCGCGCAGCTAAAAAACTTAGCTCCCCCCGCTGGCCAAAAGGCTGCAGGACGTGTATAGGCACGCCACTTTCATCTGGAATTTGGCCCTGCAGGCGGCCCTTCATCAAGGGCGAAGCGGGCTGTCGAACATGAGCGGAGCATATCCATGGCCGTACCGAAGCGAAAAACCTCCCCGTCCAAGCGCGGCATGCGCCGTTCGGCCGACGCGATCAAGGCGCCGACCTATGTCGAGGACAAGAACTCCGGCGAGATGCGTCGTCCGCATCACGTCGACCTGAAGACCGGCATGTATCGCGGTCGTCAGGTTCTGACGCCGAAGGAAGGCTGATCCTTCAGGATCGGCAGGAGCTTTGAAGAGACCGCCTCCGGGCGGTCTTTTCGTTTCTGCAACCTGTCACCACCGCGTGCGCAACCCGCCACTACCGCGCGGGGAAACGGGTCCAGGCCTCAAACGGCCCAGAACTGGTCAAGCCACAGGTTCAGGCTGACGAAGCCATTGTTGCTGACACTGTAGACGCGACGGGTTCCTTCCGCCTGCGCGCTGACCAGCCCGGCGTCCAGAAGCACCTTCAGATGCTGGGAAACGGCTGGCCGCGAGACGGGAAGCCCCGATGCAAGTTCAGTAACGGTTTTCGGGCCACGCCGGAGTTCCTCCAGAATATAGCGCCGGTTCGGATCGGCAATTGCCATGAATGCATCTGCAAGCATCATGATACTAGTAGTGCGTCAAACTTGCTTAATTCTCAACCGTCGGTTTCATTTTTTGTGCGGGGATCGAGGGTCAGGGACTGCGGCGTAATCGACCGCTCCACCGGAAGGGTGTTGAAAGCCTCACGATCCTCGATCGGGACCGGAGCCCGGCGCCTGATCCGCAGCATGGTGTAGCCCGCGATCAGTAGGTGGGCGAGCGCGGTGGTGAGGAACAGACCCTCCGGTCGCCACCATTCCATCATGCCCGCCGCTAGCATGGGGCCGATCATGGTGCCGAAGCCGTAGAGAATCAGCAGCCCGCCGGATACCTTGACGAATTCCTCGGCCTTTGCGTGGTCGTTGGCGTGGGCGACCGCAATCGAATAGAGCGTGTAGGCGAAGGCGCCGTAGGCGGCGGTCATGATCAGCACGAAAATGCCGGACCGTGGCTGGACCAGAAAGATCAGCACGGCCACGATCGTGCCGCCAAGGGAGGCGGCAGCCAGAACATAACGGCGGTCGGTGCGGTCGGAGAGGCGGCCGGCTGGAAGCTGCATGAAGGCGCCGGCGATGACGACGAGGCTCATCATTAGCGCGATTTCGGCGGTGGAAACGCCGATGCGTGCGCCGTAGACGGCGCCGAGCGTTCCCCATGCGCCATTGGCCACGCCGACCAGAAGACAGGCCAGCGCCGATACGGGCGAGTTGGCGTAAAGCCCCTTCAGGTCGAGCGACACATCATGCAAAGGCTGCGGGTGCGAGGCGGTGGAGACTGCCGTGGGAATGAGCGACAGGCAGAAGAAGATGCCGGTGATCATGAACAGCGAGGCCGAGCCGACATCGCCCGCGGCGACGATCATCTGCCCGCCCATGATCGAGGCATAGGTGACCATCATATAGAGGCCGAAGACGGTGCCACGGTTCTCGTTGGTGGATTTTTCGTTCAGCCAGCTCTCGATGACCATGAACGCGCCGGCCATGACGAAGCCGGTGAAGGCGCGCAGCGTGATCCAAGCTGCCTCGTTGATGACGAGGCCGGTGAGCAGGGCGATGATGGCGCCGCAGGCGGCGAAGGTCCCGAAGGCGCGCACATGGCCGGCGCGGCGCACGATGCGCGGGGCAAAATAGCAGCCAAGCACGAAGCCGGCCGCCCATGCCGTGCCGATCAGGCCGAGCGAGGTGGTCGAAAAACCTTCCATCTGACCGCGCAGGGGCAGAAGAAGACCATGCAGACCGGATGCGGCCAGGAGAAAGGCCGTGCCACGCAGGAGGGACAGGATCGGTCTGTAGGCTGCAAGCATCTGGCGGGTCCGGCGTCGAATCAGGTCTGCTGGGTATCTCGGCAGATTGTTTCAGGCTTTTCGGTGGCCGTCTCCCCGGTTGGCGACCATCCCGCGTCGCGATGTGCTGCTTTTCGCCGCCTGTCAGCTGCGGCGAAAGAGCGCCTCGGCTGCCGAGCGTGTCGATCCTCTGCTGTGCAACTCTGTCTCGACGCGTGTGATCTCGCCGCGCAGCATGTCGATGCGCGCCCGCAGATCGTCAATCGAGAGCCGGCTCAGATCCTGGCCGATTTCATGAGGGGCGTTTTTTCTCGCCGGTTCGTCGTCGAAGATCGCCATGGTCGTTCCCCGGAAATCCTTTTGTGTACGGCATCGACAGTTTGCCTGCGCCGTCAATCCGAATAGATAGAAGCATAGATAGGGCAGGTGTCCTGTGCAAACAGGGCTGTCAGAGACGGGAAAGGAAGACGTCGCATGACGAGGACCGAAAATTTGCCGGAAACCATGACGGCAGTCGCCATTTCGGAACCGGGCGGGCCGGCCGTGCTCAAGCCGGAGCGGCGTGCTTTGCCGCAGCCGGGGCCGGGTGAAATCCTGATCCGCGTGCGTGCCGCTGGCGTCAACCGGCCCGACATCGCCCAGCGCAGCGGTTCCTATCCGCCGCCTCCGGGCGCTTCCGACCTGCCGGGGCTGGAGGTGGCCGGCGAGGTGGCGGCACTTGGAGAAGGTGCCGCGCGCTGGCGTGTTGGTGATCAGGTGTGCGCGCTGACGCCGGGCGGCGGTTATGCCGAATATGTGAAAGTCCACGCCAGCCATGCCTTGCCGGTGCCCTACGGCTTTACCTTCACCGAGGCTGCCGCCGTGCCGGAGACCTATTTCACGGTCTGGCATAATGTGTTCGAGCGTGGCGGCCTTCAGTCCGGCGAGACACTGCTGGTGCATGGCGGCACCTCCGGCATCGGCACGACGGCTATCCAGCTTGCCACCGCACGGGGATCGCAGGTGATCGTCACCGCCGGTTCGGCAGAAAAATGCGAGAGCTGTGTGAAGCTTGGCGCCGTGCGCGCGGTAAACTATCGCGAAGAGGATTTCGTCAAGGCCGTCAGGGAAGTAACGGACGGCAAGGGCGTCAACGTCATTCTGGACATGGTGGGAGGCGACTATGTCGACCGCAACTACATGGCAGCAGCCGAGGATGGCCGCATCGTGCAGATCGCCGTGCAGGGCGGCATGACTGCGACGGCCAATTTCGCCCGGCTGATGGCCAAGCGGCTGGTTCATACCGGCTCCACGCTCAGGCCGCGCAGCGACGCGTTCAAGGGCAGGATCGCGCAGGCGCTGGAGGCGGAGGTCTGGCCGCTTCTTGCCAGTCGCCGTGTCGCGCCGGTGATGGACATGATCTTCCCGCTTCGGGAGGCCTGGCGCGCGCATGAGCGGCTGGAAAGCGGCGAGGCGATCGGCAAGATCGTTCTCGACGTCGCATGAGTGAAAGGTTCGCTTAACCTTTCATTTATGCTGCAATGCACAAACGCATTGCCGCTATGCAAAAGCGTCTGTTCAATAATTGGGCAGGACAGCCTATCTAGAGGGCATCGAATTCATACACCCTTAGGAGGCAAACATGAACCTGATCCAATCTTACAAGAACTGGCGCCGTTACAACGAAACCGTTCGTGCGCTGAACCGCCTGAACACCCGCGAGCTCAAGGATCTCGGCATCAACCGCGCCGACATTCCTTCGGTTGCCCGCGCAGCTCTCTAAGTCTGAGAGCGCCCAAGCAGAGCTGATGTCTGGCACTTGAGAAAGTGCCTCCGGCTCCGAGCCCGCTGGACCTTGTCCGGCGGGTTTTGTTTTTGTGCCTGCCGGATGTGCATTATGTTGCACTGCACATAATAAGATCATTTCGAGCCTGTCGGCCTGTGGCCTTCTCGACATTGGCAGTATCTCCCCCTTATCTGTCCTCCATGGAACCGGGCAAGGACGACACAATCGCGGTGCGAATCGCAAAGGCTCTGGCCGAGCGCATCATTTCGGGTGCGATCGAGCCGGGTGCGCGTTTGCGTCAGGATCATGTGGCCGAGGAATTCGGTGCCAGCCATGTGCCGGTGCGCGAGGCGTTCCGGCGGCTGGAGGCGCAGGGCCTTGCCGTGAGCGAGGCGCGCCGGGGCGTGCGGGTCGCTGCTTTCGACCTCGATGAGGTGAAAGAGGTGGCGGAGATGCGTGCCGCCCTTGAGGTTCTTGCGCTGAGGCATGCGGCACCGCATCTGACGGCCGCGATCCTCGACAAGGCCGAGGAGGCGACGCACGCCGGCGACCGCTCGCGCGATGTGCGCTCATGGGAAGAGGCCAACCGCACCTTCCACCGCCTGATCCTGACGCCCTGCGGCATGCCCCGCCTGCTGGCTGCCATAGACGATCTTCATGCCGCCAGCGCCCGCTTCCTGTTTGCTGCATGGCGTTCGGAGTGGGAAACCCGCACCGATCACGATCATCGGGCAATCCTCAGCGCCCTGCGGCAGGGGCAGGTGGATACGGCGGCCTCCATTCTTGCCCGGCATGTCCAGTGGATCGGCCAGCGCCCGGTGCGCATGCAGTCCGGTGCCACCCGCGAGGCTTTCACAATCGTCGGCTGACGTTGCAGCCGAGGGAATGGGCGAATCGGCGGCCCGTGTCGCGGGTGCCGTTTCGATCCCGCGCTTTGATGCATTGTGCGCGCATGGCGGGCGATGTCCCTGAACCGGTCATTGAAATCAAAATGAAATTTCAGATTCTGCGTGGGTTTTTCCAGCGCCGGATAGCCGGTTTTTGTCTGGCCAGATCAAAAGGCGCTTGCCTCCTGCCTGAAAATATGGATTCGATAATAGATCAGAATCAAAAATTATCTATAATTTGGAGGATGCCAGTGTCGCAGTCAGAAATCCCCGCCGTAACGCCCTCCCTCAGCCCGCTTCGCCTGCAGGAGCGACCCCTGCTGTGGCAGGTGGCCGCTATTGCCATCGGTACGCTGTTGCTTGCGCTGTCGTCGCGAATCGAAGTGCCGATGATTCCGGTGCCGATCACCATGCAGACCTTCGCGGTCACGCTGGTCGGCGCACTCTATGGCTGGCGGCTTGGCGCGCTCACCATTCTGGCATGGCTTGGCGAAGCGGCCATCGGCATGCCGGTGCTGGCCGGAGGCTCGGGCGGCCTGGCGCCTTTCGTCGGTCCGACAGCCGGCTATCTGGTGTCGTTCCCGATCATCGCCGCCCTTGTCGGCTGGCTGGTCGAGCGCGGCTGGAACGGGGATCGCGTGTTCATGGCTTTCGCGGCCATGCTGATCGGCAACGGTCTGTGCCTTGTCATCGGCGCGCTGTGGCTGGCCGGCCTCGTTGGGTTTGAAAAGGCGGTGGCGCTTGGCGTCACGCCCTTCATCGTCGGCGGCGTGCTGAAGTCGGCGCTCGCTGCCGCCACGCTGCGGCTGTTCCCCCGCGCAAAGAGGGAGCAGCAGGCTTCGTGACCATCAGGCTGAGGGCGCATCACCTTCTGTGCATGCTCACCTATGTCGGCAAGGGGTACACGCCTGCCTTCACAGCCAATTATGACCTGATCGCCGGGCGGCTGAGCCGTGGCGAAGACATCGTGATCGTGGAGGGGCCGGACGATGTCTGTGCCCCTCTGCTGTCGGAGCCGGAAGCGCATTGCTTCAACGCAAGCGTTCTGGAACGGGATGCGCAGGCGGCCCGCGATGTCGGTGATCTGCTTGGCCGGCGCATCAGTGCCGGCGAACGGATCGCACTTGACGCGATCTTGCTGGAAAAGCTGCGGTCGGGTTTTGCCGCCGGGCTGACGCGCACCGCCTGTGCGGGGTGCGAATGGGCGGAATTGTGCACGGACATCGTTGGCGATGCCTATGCCGGCGTGAAGGTTGGCGGGCCGCCCTGCTGACGGCCCGCCTTTCTGGAAGTCAGTTCAGTGCGGCGACGTTGCCGAGCCGCAGGAACAGAGTTTCGCCGGACGAATCGGCGACGCCGTCATTGTCGGTGACGACGAAGGCTTCGCCGCTCTTGTCGACGGTGAAGCCTTCCACCTTGTCGAGCACATAGCCGTTGGTGGCGGCCTTGAGGTCAGGCACCAGGTCGCGCACCAGCGTCTTTTCCACCAGCGGCAGGTCGCCACCCAGTTCCGCTGGCTTAAAGCCGTCGAGCGCCACGCTGTAGATGCGCTTCACCCTGGCTGCATCGCCGATCAGATTGTCGCGCTCGACGATGTAGAGCTTGCCGTCATGGGCGGTGATTTCCGACAGGCCGATCCAGCCGCTTTCGGCCTTCTCCAGCGGATAGCGCACGGCCGACCATTCCTTTGCCTTCGGCTTGTAGGCGAGCAGTTTCGCTTCACCTTTCGGATCGTCACCCCATTCGCGCTGCACGGCGGCGATCAGCGTCAGCTCATCGCCTTCGCCAATGGTGGTGATGCCTTCGAGACCGTAGCGGGTCTGGTGCGCGACCAGCTCGGCTGGCAGGGCGATTTCCTGTTTGATTTCGCCCTTGGCGTCGACGCGGAAGATGGCATGCGGAACGAGCTTGGCGACGGCGCCTTCATTGGCCAGCCAGAAGCCGCCTTCGCCGTCCGAAGCAATGCCTTCGAGGTCGAGCTTCTGGGCGGGGTTGCCGCCGCGCGTGATCACGGTCTTGCTTGTGATGCGGGCCGGGGACTGGGAGGCATCGATGGTGAAGATCGCCGGCTCCGCGCCATAGACCGAATCCGAGACGGCATAGAGCTTGCCGGGCGCCTCGGGATCGGCGGCGAGGCCCGACAGCGCACCCCAGCCGATCGGCAGGCCGTTGGCGTCGGTGTCTGACTGGATCATCGGGTAGACCGGCTGGCCTTCGGCGCGCTCGAAGATCATGACATGCGAGCGGGCGCCGCCATCTTCGACCAGATCGGTTTCGTTGGCGGTGACGAAGAGGTTGCGGGCGGGAATGGCCAGCAGGCCTTCCGGGCCGATGCCGGAGGGCAGCGCCTGAAGGAATTTCGGCTCCGCGCCGGTGTCCTCATAGACGCCGACCAGCGAGGCGCGCTCGGCGCCGACGAAGATCAGCTTCTGATCGCCATAGGCGCCGGCTTCCATGCCTTCGGGCTCGATGCCCTTCTTGTTGCGGTGCTCTGGATAATGGCCGAGCTGCGCTGCGATGTACTCGAAGCTGGCCCCGGATTCGTAGAGCAGTTCGCCCGTCTTGGAGAAGATGGTGAAGCCGCGCGAGCCGCCCTTGTAGTCGCCTTCATTGGCGATGACGAGGCGGTCGTTGTCGAGCCACTGCACGGCATCCGGCTCGCGCGGGGCGTTCTCGATCTTGCCGGTGAAGGAGAGCTTGCCGTCCTTTTTGGTGTCGACGTTTTCCAGCGACACCGATCCGGCCGAGAAATGCGAGACGATCTCGCCGGTTTCGGCTTTCACGATGGCGATGTGGTTGTTCTCCTGCAGGGTCACGGCGATCTCGCCGGCCTCGTTGAAGTCGACGAATTCAGGTTCGGCATCTTCCGGCGCGATTTCGGCAAGCCCGTTCAGGTCGACGGTGCGGATGGTGGCGCAGTCGGGCGCGCCGTCCTTCAGCGAGACGATCTTGAGGTTGCCGGCGGGAAGCTGCGGAAGTTCGCCCTCATTGAGGTCCTCGTCGCGCTCGTTCTCGATGGCGACGGCGAGGAAGCGGCCGTCCTTGCTCACCGCCACCGAATCCGGCTGGCCGCCGAGATCGCAGGATGCTTCGATCTTCTTCGAGGCGATGTCGATGACCGTCAGGTTTCCGGAGGGCTCGGTGTAGCTCTTCGATGTGTTGACGCCGGCCAGAACCCTGTTGCCGATGACGGCGACGGAGGTGGGCTCACCGTCGATCCTGACGATGCCGCCGGCCTTCGGCGCTTTCGGGTTAGTGATGTCGATGAAGCCGACGGCGCCCAGCGGGCTGTCGGAATAGACGAGCGTGTTGCCGTCTTCGGTGGCGGTGATGATCTCGGAGGATGTCGCGGTTGCCGGATCGGTGCCTTCGGGCAGGTTGGAGGCGACCGGGAACGTGGCGATGCGGTTGAAGACCTGATCGGCGTGAGCCGGCAGGGAAACGGATGCGGCAAGTGCGGCCATGGCCGCGACAAGTGACGAACGGGTGCGCATGGGATCTCTTTCCCTCATGAGAAGAATGCGCATTCCCTTTGTGCCATCGGTATTTCAGCCCGATGACGGTTTCGCGACACAAGCATGACGTTCCGGAGCGTGCTTCTTTAGGCCCGGATTTTCTTGCTCTCGGGCTCGAACGCGGTTATAGGAAAGCGGATTTTCCCTTTTTCGGTGGCTTGTAAAACCACCGCCCGCGTAACGGGACGCGGGCGAACGAGAGGATTTTATTCGATGGCAAATACGCTTCTCATGCCGAAGGCGACCGCCGTCTGGCTGGTCGACAACACCGCGCTTTCCTTCGACCAGATCGCCCAGTTCTGCGGCCTGCATCCGCTCGAAGTGAAGGCGATCGCCGATGGCGAATCGGCGCAGGGCATCAAGGGCATGGATCCGGTGATCACCGGCCAGCTCAGCCGCGAGGAGATCGCGCGCGGCGAGCAGGACCAGAACCATCGCCTGAAGCTTTCCGAGCCGAAGGTGCGGGTGCCCGAGACCAAGCGCAAGGGCCCGCGCTATACGCCGCTGTCCAAGCGTCAGGATCGTCCCAATGCGATCCTGTGGCTGGTGCGCAACCATCCCGAGCTGAAGGACGCGCAGATTTCGCGTCTGGTCGGCACCACCAAGTCGACCATCGAGCAGATCCGCAACCGCAGCCACTGGAATGCGGCCAATCTGGTGCCGATGGATCCGGTGACGCTGGGGCTGACCTCGCAGATCGACCTCGACATCGAGGTGCAGCGCGCTTCCCGTAACCGCGAGGTTCAGCCCACCGGTGATACGCTGCTGCCGGCTTCGCTCACCGAACGCCTCGACCCGCAGGCCGATGCACCGCGCGACGAAGATGCGGAGCTGGACGCGGATGCCGTGTTCGCCAAGCTCTCGGCGCTGAAGGGCGCGGAGCCGGAAGAGGACGACGAGGAATAAGCCTCGCCTCCATATATATTCAAAAAGCGCGGGCCCGCCCCGCGCTTTTTTATTGCGGTTTCAGCGGCGGATCAGCCGGGTGACGGCAATGCCGCAGACCATCGAGGCGACGAAGATCAGTGCGGTGGGTTCGCCCAGTCCGAGCGCAGGGATCGAGCCGCCGGGGCAGAAACCGGCGATGCCCCAGCCGACGCCGAACAGGCCGGCGCCTGCCAGAAGCGGCAGGTCAATGTCTTTGCGGGCCGGCAGGTGGAAGCTGGTGTCGCAAAGCGGCGCCGGGTTTTTCAGCACCAGCCGGTAGCCGATTGCCGTGACGATCAGCGCGCCGCCCATGACGAAGGCGAGCGAGGGGTCCCACGTTCCCGCGACATCGAAGAAATTCAGCACCTTGGCCGGATTGATCATGCCGGAAAGCGCGATGCCGGTTCCGAAGACGAGGCCGATCAGCAGGGCGGTGATCATGCGCGACATCACAGCCCTCCCACGATGTGACGCACGATATAGACGGTGATGCCTGTCGTCGCCATGAAGGTCAGCGTGGCGGCGATGGAGCGCACGGACAGGCGCGCCATGCCGCATACACCGTGACCCGAGGTGCAGCCGGAACCGAGGGTGACGCCGACACCGACGATCAGGCCGCTGACGATCAGCCAAAGTGTCGGCGTGGTGCTGGCAAAGGCAATGTCATATCCGGTCAGCGCGATGATGAGTGCAGGTGCTGCAATCGCACCGGCAAGGAAGGCAGCGCGCCAGCCCCAGTCGGTGGCCACTGGCGGCAGAATGCCGCCGACGATGCCCGATATTCCGGCGATCCGGCCATGCAGCGCCATGAGCAGCACGGCGGCCAGACCGATCAGCGCGCCTCCGGCAAGGGATGTGATGGGCGTAAACTCGGTCATCGCTTGCAGGCCTTTCCGTTGGTGGAGCAGCCCAGCATGCAGTAGGCGGGACAGAAGCGCAGGAGGCCGGTGACGACGAGGACAAGGCCGACGATGACCGACAGCCACGTCCACAGTGTGCTTTCAAAGAAGGCCCAGCCGGACATGAAGGGCAGGGCAACGAGCAGCACACCGGCGACGATCCTGACGATGCGCTCCGGGGTTCCGATATTGGCGGTCATGGAGTTTTCTCCTGTGAAGCGGTCACTGCCCTATTTGCAGAACAGGGCATGCATGGTGTGGATGAAGGTCGCAATGCGGGGGTCTGCAAGCCGGTAGAAAACCTGCTTGCCCTCCTTGCGGCTGGCCACGAGACCGGCTTCGCGCAATTCGGCGAGCTGCTGCGACAGGCCCGGCTGACGGATGCCGAGCAAATCTTCCAGCTCGCGAACCGAATGCTCGCCATCGACCAGCGCGCAGCACACCATCAGGCGATCCGGGTTGGACACCTTCTTCAGGAAGGCGGACGCCTCGTCGACATTGGCGCGAAGATTGGCGGCCTCGCAGGACAGCTTTTCCGATGTGGTCATGTCCGGTTCACCCCCATGGTGCGCCCTTGAGCAGGTCGAGCGGGATCTTCAGGTAGCGGGTGCCGTTGGCCTCCGGCTCGGGAAGCCGGCCGCCATTGGTGTTCACCTGCAGGGCATGCAGGATCAGCTTCGGCATCGGCAGGGTGGCGTCGCGCGCCTCGCGGGCAGCGACATAATCGGCCTCTGTCAGATATTTCGACATGTGGCTGTTTTTCGCCTTCTGCTCGGCCACCGTCGATTCCCACAGCGGTTCACGCCCGCCCGGCTGGTAATCGTGGCCGGTGAAGATGCGGGTGTCGTCTGGCAAAGCGAGGATCGCCTGGATCGACGCCCACAGGGCCGCAGCGCTGCCTCCGGGGAAATCGGCGCGGGCCGTGCCGCTGTCGGGCATGAACAGCGTGTCATGCACGAAGGCCGCATCACCGATGACATAGGTGATGGAGGCGAGCGTATGGCCGGGCGAGAACATCACGCGTGCGGGGATCGAGCCGACCATGAAGGTGTCGCGTTCGGCAAACAGCCGGTCCCACTGCGAGCCGTCGGCCGGAAAATCGGACCAGTTGTAGAAACCCTTCCAGAGCTTCTGGACGTCGACCACCTTTTCGCCGATAGCCGTCGGGGCGCCGGTCTTCTGCTTCAGATAGTGCGCGGCGGAGAAATGGTCGGCGTGAGGGTGTGTGTCGAGAATCCATTCGACCGTGAGGCCCTTTTCCTGCACGAAATCGAGAATGCGGTCGGCATTGGTGGAGGCGGTCTGCCCGGACTTTTCATCGTAGTCATAGACCGGGTCGATGATGGCGCATTTGCCGGTGGCCAGGTCGGCCACGACATATTGCACCGACCATGTGCGCGGATCGAAGAATGCGGTGACATCCGGTTTCTGGCTCATGCGATGTTTCCTCTGGCTTGCCGGATGGTTCATCCGATCACATCTTGATATTTGCATAAATATGATTGCAAAAAAACGCAATCGTTATTTTGAAGAAATAAAGGCCAGAGGCGGCGGCCGTAAAAATATGGCGGCGTTTCAGTTGCCGAGCAGGGTTCTGGTCAGGGGATGATCGGGGTCGGCGAGGCCGTCGATGACGTTGAAGTGATGCCGGTCGGGTTCGGCGACAGCGGCGGTGCGCGCACCAAGCCCGGTCCAGATGTTCGCCAGCAGCGCGTTCTGGCGCAGGAATTCCGCCCGCTCCGCGCCGCCGACCCAGCAGGTGAGGCGGATGCCTTCGCGCGGCTGCAGCAGGGCCGGGCTCTCGACCAGCGCCTCGGCCTCGTCGATGTGCAGGGTTGCGTTCATGCCGGTGCGCATCAGCGGTCGCAGGTCGTGTACGCCGGAGATCGACACGACATGGCGGATGCGGGCCTGTACCGCGTCGGGCAGCGGCGCACTGGTGCTTGCCATGCGCGAAACGAGATGGCCGCCGGCGGAATGGCCGGTGAGCATCAGCGGGCCTTCGATCTCGCCGGCGGCGAAGGCGATAGCGGATGCGATCTCGCGGGTGATGCCGGCAATGCGGATGTCCGGGCACAGCGTGTAGGAGGGCATGGCGACCGCGTAGCCATGAGCAAGCGGCCCGGCCGCCAGATGCGACCAGTAACTCTTGTCGAGCCCCATCCAGTAGCCGCCATGCACGAAGACCACCAGTCCGCGCGGGCTGACTTCGGGCAGGAACAGGTCGAGCCGGTTGCGGCCGGCATCGCCATAAGCGAGGTCCAATTTTGCGCGTCCCTGCGCCGCCAGTCGCTCGCGGAAGCTCTGTGCCGGCTCCACCCACGCCGCCGGCCAGCGGTCGCCGCCGGGTATATGCGCGCCATTGGTGTAGGCGTCGCTCCAGTCCTCGATATGGCGGCTCAGCATGGTCGGTTCTCCGGTCTTTCGGTATCGGTGCAGAAAGCCCTGCGCGGGGCGGTGAAGTCAATTCCCGTCGCAATCATCGTAGCGAAGAAACTTTAGGCTTGAAATAATTTTCGGCCGGTGTCATTTTTTCTTCTGTCGACGATGCCGGCGTGCCCCTTCCGGGAAGCGCGGATGCCGGGCCGGGGGAGGAACCGGCCGGCAACGATCCGGCGCTCCATGCTGAGCGGGCCCCGGCAGTCGTCGCAGGGAGGACATCACGCGCATGCTTGGGCCTACGGCACATATCGACACCTTCACCCGTGACAATCTTCCCCCGCAGGAAGAGTGGCCGGATTTCCTGCTCGACGGGTTCGACTATCCCGAATTCATCAATGCGGGCCACGAACTCACCGACCGGCTGGTCGAGCAGGGTCTTGGCGACCATACGGCGCTGATCGGCAACGGGCGGCGACGCACCTACAAGGAACTGTCGGACTGGACCAACCGCCTCGCCCATGCGCTGGTGGAGGACTACGGCCTGCAGCCCGGCAACCGGGTGCTGATCCGCTCCGCCAACAATCCGGCCATGGTGGCCTGCTGGCTGGCTGCGACCAAGGCGGGCGCGGTGGTGGTCAACACCATGCCGATGCTGCGGGCAGGGGAACTGGCGCAGATCGTCGACAAGGCGGAAATCTCGCTGGCGCTGTGCGACACGCGGCTGATGGACGAGATGGTGGCCTGCGCCAAGGACAGCCATTTCCTGAAGAAGGTGGTCGGCTTCGACGGCACCGCCAACCATGACGCGGAGCTGGACCGCATCGCGCTCGGCAAATCCGTGCGGTTCGAGGCGGTGACGACCGGCCGCGACGACGTCGCCCTGCTCGGCTTCACCTCGGGCACCACGGGCGTGCCCAAGGCGACCATGCATTTCCACCGCGACCTTCTGATCATCGCCGACGGCTATGCGAAGGAGGTTCTGGGCGTGACGCCGGACGATGTGTTCGTCGGCTCCCCGCCATTGGCCTTCACCTTCGGGCTTGGCGGGCTGGCGGTGTTTCCGCTGCGCTTTGGGGCGACGGCCACCCTGCTTGAAAACGCCTCGCCGCCAAACATGATCGAGATCATCGAAAGCTACAAGGCGACCATTTCCTTCACCGCGCCCACCGCCTACCGGGCGATGATGAAGGCGATGGACGAGGGCGCCGACCTGTCGTCGCTGCGCGTCGCGGTGTCGGCCGGCGAGACGCTGCCGGGGCCCGTCTTCGAGGAATGGGTGCACAAGACCGGCAAGCCCATTCTCGACGGCATCGGCGCGACCGAGATGCTGCACATCTTTATAACCAACCGCTTCAGCGACATGCGCGCCGCTTCAACCGGTAGGCCCGTCGGCGGCTATGAGGCGAGGATCGTCGACGACGACATGAACGAAGTGCCGCGCGGCACGGTGGGCCGGCTCGCCGTGCGCGGCCCGACCGGCTGCCGCTACATGGCGGACGAGCGCCAGCGCGC
The DNA here is from genome assembly GCF_059509755.1 of Aquamicrobium sp. YD-1-mutant5. NCBI lineage: Bacteria > Pseudomonadati > Pseudomonadota > Alphaproteobacteria > Hyphomicrobiales > Phyllobacteriaceae > Aquamicrobium > Aquamicrobium sp. YD-1-mutant5. The sequence continues at coordinate 427,591 of NZ_JCAKKP010000003.1, read as the reverse complement.
CTATGTCCGCAATGGCTGGAACCTCACCGGCGACACTTTCGTGCAGGACGAGGACGGCTTCTTTCATTTCGCCGCCCGGTCCGACGACATGATCGTCTCGGCCGGTTACAACATTGCCGGGCCGGAAGTGGAAGCCGCGCTGCTGGCCCATGACGATGTGGCCGAATGCGCGGTGATCGGCGCGCCCGACACGGACCGGGGACAGATCGTGGAGGCCTATGTGGTGCTGGCGCGCGGCATGGCGGGCGATGCGGAGATGGTCAGGCGCTTGCAGGATCACGTCAAGGCGACTATCGCTCCCTACAAATATCCGCGCTCGATCCGCTTTCTCGATGCCCTGCCCAAGACGCAGACGGGGAAGATTCAGCGCTTCAGGCTCAGAGTGGAGCGCCAATGAGCGACAAGCCCTACGATCCGTCCGCCGAGGGTGCGCAGATGTCCTTTCGGGGGCGCATGTCCTATGGCGACTATCTGCGGCTGGACAAGGTGCTCGACGCGCAGGAGCCGCTTTCGGCCGCGCATGACGAGATGCTGTTCATCATCCAGCATCAGACCTCCGAATTGTGGATGAAGCTGGCGCTGCACGAGCTGCGTTCGGCCATCGCCTGCGTGCGGCGCGGCGAGGTGCGGCCCTGCTTCAAGATGCTGACGCGCGTGGCGCGTATCTTCGAGCAGCTCAACAGCGCCTGGGACGTGCTGCGCACCATGACGCCCAGCGAATATACCGAGTTCCGCGATTCGCTCGGCCAGTCTTCTGGCTTCCAGTCGTGGCAGTATCGGGCGATCGAGTTCCTCGCTGGCAACCGCAACCTCGCCATGCTGGGGCCGCACAACCATCGCCCCGATGTGGTGGCGAAGCTTGAGGAAATTCTTGGCCAGCCCTCGCTCTATGACGAGGCGATCCTGCTGCTTGGGCGCAGCGGCTTCGACATCGGCGCGGACGGCCGGCGCACGGACTGGCGCGAAACGCGCACCGAAAGCGAAGCCGTTCTGGAGGCGTGGCGGGCGGTCTATCACGAGCCGAACCGCTACTGGGAGCTTTACGAGCTGGCCGAGAAGCTGGTCGATTTCGAGGATTATTTCCGCCGCTGGCGCTTCAACCACGTCACCACGGTGGAGCGGGTGATCGGTCTGAAGCGCGGCACGGGCGGCACCGGCGGCGTTTCCTACCTGAAACGGATGCTGGAGGTTGAACTGTTTCCGGAACTCTGGAAAGTTCGGACACGGCTGTAGAAAACGTCTGCGGACGGGGAACTCTGGGAGGAGAATGAGATGAAAAGAATTCTGACGGCGAGCCTGCTCGCACTTTCAATGACGGCGGCCGGCGCAGCACTGGCTGATCCGGTCAAGATCGGCGTCATCACCACGCTTTCGGGTGGCGGCGCCGGACTTGGCGTCGACACGCGCGATGCGCTCGTTCTGGCGTTCAAGAAGTCCGGCAACACGGATGTCGAGCTGGTCATCGAGGACGATGCGCAGAAGCCGGAACTGGCCGTGCAGATCGCTGAAAAGATGATCCAGAGCGACAAGGTCGATCTGATGACCGGCATCATCTGGTCGAACCTCGCCATGGCGGTGGTGCCGAACACGGTGGCGCAGGACGTGATCTATCTCTCGCCCAACGCCGGTCCCTCGGCGCTCGCCGGCGCCAACTGCAACAAGAATTATTTCAACGTCGCCTATCAGAACGACAATTTCCACGAGGCGATGGGCCAGTACGCCAATCAGGACTACAAGAAGACCTTCATCCTCGCGCCCAACTATCCGGCCGGCAAGGATTCGCTGACCGGCTTCAAGCGCTACTACAAGGGCGAACTGGCCGGCGAGCTTTACACGCAGGTGGGTCAGACCGACTATGCGGCCGAGATCGCGCAGATCCGCGCTGCGGGCGCGGATTCGGTGTTCTTCTTCCTGCCCGGCGGCATGGGCATCGCCTTCATGAAGCAATATGCGCAGTCGGGCGTTGGCCTGCCGGTTCTGGGCCCGAGCTTCTCCTTCTCTCAGGACGTGCTGCCGGCCGTGGGTGATGCAGCACTCGGCGTGAAGAACTCGGCGAGCTGGTCGAAGGACCTCGACAACGAGGCCAACAAGGAATTCGTCGAAGCCTTCCAGGCCGAATATGGCCGGCTGCCGTCCATCTATGCGGCGCAGAGCTGGGATACGGCGAACCTCATCCTGTCGGCGCTCGCCAAGGCCGACGTCAAGGACAAGGACGCCTTCCGCGCGGCGCTGAAGGCCGCGGACTTCAAGTCTGTGCGCGGCGAGTTCACCTTCAACACCAACCAGCACCCGATCCAGAACATCTATGTGCGCGAGGTGGTGAAGGAAGGGGACGTGCTGACCAACAAGATCATCGCCACCGCCTTCGAGAAGCATGGCGACGCCTATGTCGAGCAGTGCAAGATGTAGCCTTTTCTCTCCTGCGGGAGAATGAAGCCTCTTCTTGTTTCCGCTGCCTGAACGGGTTTATTCCGCTGCCGGTTTTCCGCCTTCCTGTGAGGCGGGAAACTGAAAGGGGATCTGAACCCCTCAACAGGTGGATCCATCTGAAAATCCAGCCGGAAGCTTTCGCTTTTGTCCATCGCCCTCATCATCGAACAACTGCTGAACGGATTGCAGCTCGGCGTCATGCTGTTCCTGATCGCGGCCGGGCTGACGCTGATCTTCGGCGTCATGGGGCTGATCAATCTCGCCCATGGCTCGCTCTACATGATCGGGGCTTTTGCCTGTGCGTCCGTCGCCGCGGCGACCGGCTCGTTCTGGCTGGGGCTGGCGGCGAGCCTTGCCGCCGCCGCCGCCGCCGGGGCACTGATGGAAGTGGCCATCATCCGCCGGCTTTATGAGCGTGACCATCTCGATCAGGTTCTGGCGACCTTCGCGCTGATCCTCATCCTGTCGGAAGGCACGCGCTGGCTGTTCGGCTCCTTCCCGCTCTATCTCGACATTCCGCCGCTGCTGCAGGGCGCCGTGCCGCTGCCGGGCGGCGGGCAGTACCAGCTCTACCGGCTGGCGATCATCGGCGTCGGCATCGTCGTGGCGGTGGGTCTCTACCTGCTGATTTCGCGCACAAGGCTCGGCATGCGCATCCGCGCCGGCGAAAGCGACCGCGAGATGATCGCCGCACTCGGCGTCGATATCCGCACCCTCTACACGGTGGTGTTCGCGCTGGGTGCGGCCCTTGCCGGCCTTGCCGGTGCGCTGGTTGGCGCGCTGCAGTCGGTGCAGGTGGGCATGGGCGAGCCGGCGCTGATCCTTGCCTTCGTGGTCATCGTCATCGGCGGCATCGGCTCCATCAAGGGCGCGCTGGTCGGGGCCATTCTGGTCGGCGTGGTCGACACGATGGGCCGTTTCCTTCTACCCAAGCTGCTGGCGCTGACCATGCCCGCCTCGCAGGCCAATCTGGTGGGGGCGGCCCTTGCCTCGATGCTCATTTACATCGTCATGGCGCTGATCCTTGCATTGCGCCCCCGCGGCCTGTTTGCGGGGCAGGCATGATGGCCGCGTCGCGCGAAACGCTGGTCAGCGGGCTGCTGCTCGTGCTGCTGGTCGCCATTCCTGTGGCGGCGACGATGGCGGGCGAGCCATTCTACGTCACGCTTGCCACCCGCATCGCCATTCTGGCGCTGGCGGCGGTGGGGCTGAACATCGCGCTCGGCCTCGGCGGGCTGGTGTCGTTCGGACACGCCGCCTTTTTCGGCCTTGGCGGCTATGTCGCCGGCATTTTCGCAACCCATGCCTTCAATGGCGAGCCGCTGCCGTTCGGCTTTGCGGCGACCACTTCTATGCCGGTGATCTGGCTGAGCGCCATGGCGCTGTGCGGACTTGTGGCGCTGCCGATCGGGGTGATCAGCCTGCGCACCTCGGGCGTCTATTTCATCATGATCACGCTGGCCTTCGCGCAGATGATCTATTATTTCGCGGTTTCCTGGCCGAGCTATGGCGGCGAGGACGGGCTGTCGATCTATGTGCGCAACAGCTTTCCGGGTCTGAATACGGCGCAGCCGCTGCCTTACTTCCTGCTTTGCCTCGGCGTTCTGATGGCGGGGCTCGTGCTGTTCCAGCTCATCAAGGGCTCGCGCTTCGGCACGGCGCTGGAAGCCTCGCGGCAGAACCCGACGCGGCTTGCGGCCGTCGGCATCGCGCCCTTTGGCATCCGGCTGGCCGCCTTCGCCGTCTCGGCCATGGTGACGGGTCTGGCCGGTGCGCTGTTTGCCGATCTCAACCGCTTCGTCAGCCCGTCCATGCTGTCCTGGCACATGTCGGGCGAACTGATCGTGCTCATCATTCTTGGCGGCAAGGGCCGGCTGTTCGGTCCGCTGGCCGGGGCCATGGTCTATGTCCTGTTTGAATATGCGCTGGGCGGCATTACTGAGCGCTGGCAGTTCTTCCTCGGGCTGATCCTGCTTGGCGTGGTGCTGTTCGCACGCGGCGGACTTCTGGGACTTCTGGCCGGAAAGGCGCGCCATGGCTGAGCCCGTCCTCCAGCTTTCCGATCTGCGGAAGAACTTCGGCGCGCTCAAGGCCACCGACGGCGTGAGCCTCGACCTGCGGCAAGGTGAAATCCATGCGCTGATCGGTCCCAACGGGGCCGGCAAGAGCACGCTGATCCACCAGATCTGTGGGTCGATCCGGCCCGACAGCGGCACCATCCGCTTCCTCGGCGAGGATATGGCCGGGCTTGATATGGCGGCGCGGGTGCGCAAGGGGCTGGGGCGCAGTTTCCAGATCTCCTCGTTGGCGCCGGAATTTTCCGCTCTGCGCAACGTAATGCTGGCCGTGCAGGCAAGGCAGGGGTCCAGCTTCCGCTTCCTGCGTCCTGTGGCGAGTGATGGCAGCCTGACCGGGCCCGCCATGGCTATGCTGGAGCGTGTCGGGCTTGAGGCGCGTGCAAAAGTGCCGGCGGCGGAACTGTCGCATGGCGAGCGCCGCCAGCTCGAGATCGCCATTGCACTGGCGCTGGGGCCGAAAGCCTTCCTGTTCGATGAACCGATGGCGGGGCTTGGGCCGGAAGGCTCGAAACGGCTGACCGGCTTCCTCGATGGTCTGCGCCATGAAGCGCCGATCCTGCTGGTCGAGCACGACATGGATGCCGTCTTCGCGCTGGCCGACCGCATCTCGGTGCTGGTCTACGGCCGCATCATCGCCACCGGCACCGTGGCCGAAATCCGCTCCGACCCGGAGGTGCGGCGCGCCTATCTCGGAGATGCGGCATGAGCCTGCTTGTCCTCAATGGCGTTGAAAGCTTCTATGGTGCCTCGCAGGCGCTGTTCGGCGTCGATCTTGCCATCGAGGATGGCGAGGTGGTGGCGCTGATGGGCCGCAACGGCATGGGCAAGACCACGACCATCAATTCCATCCTCGGCCTTGTACGGCCGCGCGCGGGCTCGATCCGCTTCGCCGGCAGCGAACTGGCGGGCCTGCGTCCGCATCGCATCGCGCGGCTGGGGCTCGGCCTCGTGCCGGAAGGGCGGCGCTGCTTCCCGAACCTCACTGTCGAGGAAAACCTGCTGGTCGCGGCGCGCGGCAGCGAATGGACGCTGGAGCGGGTGACGGATCTGTTCCCGCGCCTTGGCGAACGGCGCAGCCAGTATGCCAACACCCTGTCCGGCGGCGAGCAGCAGATGCTGGCCATCGGCCGGGCGCTGATGACCAATCCGCGCCTGCTGATCCTCGATGAGGCGACGGAGGGGCTGGCCCCGGTGATCAGGCAGGACATCTGGGCGGCGATCCGCAAGCTGAAGGCCACCGGTCAGTCGATCCTCGTGGTCGACAAGACTCTGTCGGAACTGCTGCCGGTCGCCGACCGCTGCTTCGTCCTGGAAAAGGGCGTCACCGTCTTTGCCGGCACGCCACAGGCACTGACGTCCGACCTGCAGGACCGCTATCTGGGCGTTTGAGCCCTGAGCCTCGTTCTCATCCGGGAAACCGTCGCCATGCGATGGCTTCCCGGTTCATGGGCCGGATGACTGAGAAAGGTCAGGTCACCGCGGCGCGCACGGCGAAGCGTGGCTCTTTCCACACGCTGCTCGCCAGAATGTCCTCCAGAACGGCCACCGCATCCCAGACATCGCGATAGCTGGTGTAGAGCGGCGTGAAGCCGAAGCGGAGTGTGGACGGGGCGCGGAAATCGCCGATCACGCCGCGCTCGATCAGCGCCTGCATCACCTCATAGGCATGGTCATGCGCGAAGGACACCTGACTGCCGCGGCTGGTGCGGGCGCAGGTGGTTTCCAGCGAAACGCCATATCGGCCGCAGCGGGACTCGACCAGTTGGATAAACAGGTCGGTCAGGGCGAGGCTCTTCTCCCGCAGCGCCTGCATGTCGACCTCGTCCCAGATGTCGAGCGCGCCCTTCAGCGCCCGCATCGACAGGATCGGCTGGGTGCCACACTGGAAGCGGCGGATGCCTTCAGCCGCCGCAAATCCGGTTTCCATGGCGAAGGGGCGGGCATGGCCCCACCAGCCGGAAAGCGGCTGAACGATGTTGTCGTGATGCCGGCGGGCCGCGTAGACGAAGGCCGGGGCGCCGGGGCCGCCATTGAGATATTTGTAGGTGCAGCCAACGGCGAAGTCGGCCCCGGCGGCGTCGAGCTCCACCGGCAGGGCGCCGGCGCTGTGGCACAGGTCCCAGACGGCGAGCGCGCCGGCATCGTGGATACGCTTGGTCAGCGCCGCCATGTCGCGCAGGGTGCCGCTCTTGAAGTTGACGTGGTTGATCAGCACCACGGCCACGGTCTCGTCGATGAGATCCTCGATCGCCGGCGCATCGACACCTTCCAGTTTCAGCGACGTGCCCGGACGGGTCGAGACGACGCCTTCGGCGACATAGAGATCGGTCGGGAAGGAGCCGCTTTCGGCGACGATGGTGTTGCGGCCGGGACGCAGGGCGAGTGCGGCATGGAGGGCCTTGAAGATGTTGACCGAGGTGGTGTCGCCGACCACGATCTGGCCCTCGGCGGCACCCACCAGCCGGCCGATGCGGTCGCCGAGCTTCACCGGCATGTCGAACCAGCCGGCCGTGTTCCATGAGCGGATCAGGTCCTGGCTCCATTCCTGCCGGGCAGCCGTTTCGAGCTCCGCAAGTGCGGCATGCGAGGCGGCGCCCAGCGAATTGCCGTCCAGATAGATCACGCCTTCGGGCAGCACGAACCGCTCGCGGAATGCGCGCAGCGGATCGGCCGCATCAAACGCCTCGATAGCGGAAAGATCGGGAAGAGCGGACATGCAAACCTCCGGGGGCTTTTTCTGCTTTTCTCCGCATCGGAGAAAAGTTCCAGCCCCTTGTTCTGGCGCAATTCCGAACGCAAAGCCGCTTCGCACTTTTGCCGGAATTGCTAAGGTGGGCCACGCCGTGGGAGCAGAGGCATTGCCCGGTTACTTGTGGGTTACGGGCTGCCGGCGAAGCGCTGAGGCTTCGCCGGAGCTTTTTGCGGAGCGTACTCCCTATTCGCGGAACGTTTCCTTGGCGGCGGCAGGGCCGCGTCCGCGCTTGATGCTGGGCAGCGCCAGCATGATCAGCACGAAGAGGCCGGTGGCCAGCTTCAGGTCGGGCGGCGGCATACCGGCGGCAAGGCACAGCGACACGAGCTGGTAGTAGACGATGGCGCCGACGAACGGGGCCAGAAGCTGGCGCAGCACGGTCTGCTTGCCGGTGATCGCCTCGCCGATCATCAGCGCGGCCAGACCGTTGATCAGCACGCCGATGCCCATGTTGACGTCGGCAAAGCCCTGGCTCTGCACCATCAGCGCGCCGCCGGTGGCGGAGAAGGCGCCGGCGAGGCCAATGCCGCCGATGGTGGCCGCCCAGACATTGATGCCCTGCGCTTCGGCCATATCCGGATTGGAGCCGACCGCGCGCATGGCGGTGCCCTTCTCGGTCTTGAAGTAAAAGTAGAGCAGGCAAAACACCGCCAGAACCACGATGCCGGCGACCACGATCTTGGAGGCCGGGAACCCGCCATGCAGGCCCGGCACCCAGTCGAAGACGGTGGTGTTGCCGAACACGGACAGGTTCGAGCGGCCCATGATGCGCAGATTGACGCTGTAGAGCATCGTCATGACCAGAATGCCGGCAAGCAGCGTATGGATGCGGAAGCGCAGATGGATGAAGGCCGTGCAGCAGCCGGCCACGAAGCCGGCGAGCAGAGCGCCGGCAATGGCGACGACCGGCGAAGCGCCGGCGATCATCAGCACGCCGCAGACGCTGCCGCCCAGCGGGAAGGCGCCTTCGCTAGTCAGGTCGGGAAAGCTCAGCATGCGGAACGGGATCATGATGCCGAGCACGACGAAGCTCAGGATCAGGCTCTGCGCCAGCGTGACGGGAATGAGCGAGACGAAGCTCGACAGGGTGGTTTCGATGAAGCCCATGATGTCAGCTCGCCAGCAGCATGCGGTCGGTCTTGACGGAGAAGTGGCCGATCAGGTCCACCACCGTGACGTTCTTCTTTTCCTCGCCGGCGATTTCCAGCTTCACCTTGCCGGCATCCAGCATGATGACGCGGTCGCCGAAGTCGACGGCGTGCTGCATGTTGTGGGTCACCATCAGCGTCGTCAGCTTCAGCGAGGAAACGGTGCGGATGGTGGCTTGCATGACGATGTCGGCGGTGCGCGGGTCGAGCGCCGCGGTGTGCTCGTCGAGCAGCAGCACATCCGGCCGGTCGCTCACTGCCATGATCAGCGACAGCGACTGGCGCTGGCCGCCGGAAAGCAGCTCGACCTTGGTGTCGAGGCGGTTTTCAAGGCCGAGGCCGAGCACCGAAAGGCGCTCGCGATACTCAGCCAGACGGCCGGCATTCAGGCCGGGCCGGAACGTGCGGCTCTTGGCGCGCAGTTCGGCCAGCAGCATGTTTTCGGCCACCGTCATCGAGGCGGCGGTGCCGCGCATCGGGTCCTGAAACACGCGCGCCAGCCGTGCGGCGCGCTTGTGAACCGGCATCGAGGTGACGTCGGCGCCGTTGATGAGGATCTTGCCGGAATCGAGCACCAGCGAGCCCGAGATGGCATTGAGCATGGAGCTCTTGCCGGCGCCGTTGGAGCCGATGACGACGCCGAATTCGCCGGTGGCGAGCGTCAGATTGAGATTGTCGAGCGCGACCTTCTCGTCGGGTTGACCCCGATAGAAGACCTTGCGCGCGGACCGGACTTCCAGCATCCGCACCTCCTGCGCGTTTCCAAAAGAACTTAAGAAAAAGGCGGCGCTTTCAGAGCGCCGCCATTTCCGGCGATGGAGATATTCGTCAGTCGACGAAGCATCCGCAATCATCGAGGGCGGCCGGGATTTCGAGGCCGAACTCCTTGGCGGACTTCTTCGAGATCACCATGACGTGGTCCTCGTAAGCAGGCTTGGAGGGGGCGATGGACTTCGGATCCTCGCCCTTGAGGATGCGCACGGCGATCTTGCCAGCGTTCTCGCCGACCTTGTCGTAGTTGACGGCAAAGCTTGCCGGAACCACACCCTCGCGCACGGCGCCGTCGTCGGAGTTGACGATCGGGATGCCGGCCTGGCGGGCGGCGGCGGCCACGGCGGCGACAGCCGGCTGCAACAGGTTCGAGGTCGGCACGTAGATCACATCGGCCTTGCCGGCGAAGGAGGCAACGCGCTGCTGGATGTCGTTGACGTTGTCGACGCCGACGGCAACGATCTCCAGACCGGCATCCTTGGCCAGTTCGCGGGCGCTGTCGACCAGCGCCACGTCATTGGCCTCGCCGGGATTGTAGGGAATGCCGAAGCGCGTGGCGTTGGGCATCAGCTCCCTGGTGAACTTCATCACGGCGGCCAGATCCTGAAGGTCGGAAGAGCCGGTGATGCCTTCGCCGCCTTCATCCCAGGACGGCACCAGCTTGGCGGCGACCGGATCGGTAACGGCGGTGAAGACGATCGGAATGCCGGAGCCCGCGAGCGCCTTCTGGGCGATCTGCGAAACCGGGGTGGTGACGGTGTAGATCAGCTTCGGCTGCTCGGCCTGCAGCTTGGCGATCATCTGCGGCACCAGCGAAGCGTCGAAATTGGTGTGGCTTTCGGTGTAGACGACATCCTTGCCGTCTTCGTAGCCGGCGTCGGAAATGGCGCGCTTGAAGCCTGCAATGGCAATGTTGAGCTGCGAGTGCTCACCGAAATTGGCGATGCCGATGCGGACAGGATCCGCCGCCGCCGTCATGGCGCTTGCCAGCATGGCGCCGGCGACAACAATTCCGGACAGCCAGCCGGATTTCGACATGTTCATTGTAACCTCCCGAGACATCGACCATCGGCGTTTTCATTTTCGCCTTGGGGCGTGATCATACCGGCTTCGGAAGTCTTGTCAAACGTATATATATAGATCGGAGGAATGCAGCGGATGATATATAATTTGGCTCCGGAGCCATTTCATATATAATTCGCGCGGAGCCGGGGAGGAGACGCGATCATGGCCGGAGACGGCCTGATGCAAGCGGATGGCACGATGCAGGAAGAAACCCGACAGAGCAAGACGGAAGCAGCCTACAGCCTGCTGCGGCGCGATATCCTGGCCACCCGGCTGAAACCGGGGGCGGCGCTGAAACTGGGCGCGTTGCGCGATGCCTATGGCGTCGGCTGGACGCCGCTGCGCGAGGCGCTGTCGCGGCTGGAGGCCGAGAAGCTGGTCACCGCCATCTCCAATCGCGGTTTCGCCGTGGCGCCGGTGTCGAAGGGCGAGCTGGAGGATCTGGCGCGGGCGCGCATGGTGGTGGAGTTGCCGCTGTTGCTGGAATCGATCGCCAACGGTGATGAGGCGTGGGAGGCGACCGTCGTCACCAGCCATTTCCGCCTGTCGCGCTGCAAGATCGCGCCCGACGATCCGTCAGAAGCTGCGGTTGACGAATGGGATGAAAAGCACAGTGCTTTCCATGATGCGCTGCTGAGTGCTGCGCGCTCAAGCTGGCTGCTGCGCTTCCATGCCACGATCTCCGATCAGTTGCGCCGGCATCACCGCTTTCTTGGTCTGGCACCTACCCTGCGCGCCGCTGAAGGGCGGCAGGAAGGATATGAGGCAGCGGTGACGGCGTTGCGCGAAGCAATGGGGATCGAGCATCACACGGCGCTGATGGAGGCGGCGCTCGACCGCGACATGGAGCGGGCGCGCCGGCTGATGGAAGAGCATATCGGCTACACGTTGCATGCCTATATTCAGGCCGGGGAAGAAGCGGGCCGCCGCAAAAGGTCGGACAAGGCCGGGGGCAGAAAGGCCGCTGGGGAATGAACGCCCCGCAAAGACCGACCCTTGCAGCGATGCAGGCTGCGCAAGCACGCCTCGTCGCTTATATGCAGCCGACTCCGCTGGTGCCGCTCGATCTCGGGCTTCCGGACCGGCGTATTTTCCTTAAGCTGGAAACGCTCTCGCCCATCGGCGCCTTCAAGCTGCGGCCGGCGCTCAATGCGCTGCTGTCGCGAAAGCAGGCGGAGCTGTCCAGCGGCGTCGCCACGGTCAGTTCCGGCAACATGGCCTATGGCATGGCGTGGGCGGCCCATGCGCTCGGCGTGAAGATGGCCGCTTACATGTATGAAGGCGCGCCGCAGACCAAGATCGACGGTGTGAGGGGGCTTGGCGGCGATGTGCGTTTCATCGGCATGGACGACTGGTGGCGCTACATCACCGATGCCGACCGCCCGCAGCTTGACGAGTTGCTGATCAACCCGGTCACCGATCAGGCCGTTCTGGACGGCAACGGCACCATCGGGCGGGAAATCGTCGAGGCGCTTCCCGACGTCGATGTGGTCCTCACGCCCTATGGCGGCGGCTCGATGACCACGGGTGTCGCCAGCGCTGTGCGGGCGCTGAAGCCGGACACAAAAATTCTGGCCGTCGAGGACGAGAACGCCGCGCCGGTCACGGCGGCTCTCGCCGCCGGGCGTATCGTGGATATCGAAACGAGACCGTCCTTCATCAAGAGCATCGGCGGCCCTTCGCTGGTGCCGCAGCTGTGGCCGGTGGCGCGCGAACTGATCGACGGCGCCGAGACCGTCAGCCTCGAACAGGTGACGGCTGCCATGCGGCTTCTGTTCTCGCGGGCCAAGGTGGTGGCGGAGGGTGCAGGTGCTGCTTCGCTGGCGGCGGCACTTTCCAGCCCCCATGCGAAGGGCAATGTGGTGTGCGTGATCTCGGGCGGCAACATCGATGCGGACGCCTATGCGACGGTGCTTGCAGGGGGCATTCCCCGGCCCTGACGCCCGGCCGGTGCAAGCTGCGGCTTGTCCAGACCGGCTAAACGGCTCTACAAGAGCCGGATTGCTGGAGGACGACCGGGCCGGAGATGAACGAGATCAGGGACGACGAGCGTCAAGCCGAATGGCTGGACGGGGAGACCAAGGTGCTGGAGGCGCCGGGCGACCATGGCGCGGAAATTCGCCTGTGGCTCAGGCTCCTGACCTGCGCGACGCTGGCTGAGACCGAGATCCGGCGGCGGTTGCGCGAGGAATTCGACTTCACCCTGCCGCGCTTCGACCTGATGGCGCAGCTCGAACGCGCCGAAAACGGCATGGTGCTGGGCGAGGTTTCGCGGCGCATGATGGTTTCGGCCGGCAACCTCACCGCGCTGGTCGAGCGGCTGGTGGAGATGGGCTATGTCAGCCGCACCGTTTCGCCGAAGGATCGTCGCGTGCAGATCATCGCCCTGACCGATGAGGGACGCGCCGCATTCCGCACCATGGCGGACCGCCATGGCGAATGGATCGGCGAATTGTTCGGCCATCTGTCGCGCAATGACGAAGCCCTGCTGATGGATGCGCTGGGCCGGCTCAAGGGTTCGATCCGTCAGGCACTGTCGGGCACGTAACCCCCTTTTCGCCGGCTGGTACATGGTTCCCGCCAGTTCGCCCGGCGGGAGCATTGCGATTTTTGCTCCGCCTGAAGAAACTTTAAGCTTGAAGTTTTTTTCGGAATGCTCTTTCTTGGGAGCGGCAAAGGTGGTGTTCAGGCTCCGCCATGCCGATGACGGGAGGAACGATCATGCGCATTGTCTGCATCGGAGGCGGGCCGGCCGGTCTCTATTTCGCCCTGCTGATGAAAAAGCAGAATCCGGCGCATCAGGTGACCGTGGTCGAGCGCAACCGGGCCTTCGACACGTTCGGCTGGGGCGTTGTGTTTTCCGATGCCACCATGCAGTCGATGCGCGAATGGGATCCGCAGACGGCCGCCACCATCGAGGACGCCTTCAATCACTGGGACGATATCGAGCTGGTGTTCAAGGGGCGCAAGATCCGCACCACCGGTCACGGCTTCGTCGGCATCGGCCGCAAGAAGATGCTCAACATCTTGCAGGAGCGCTGCCTCGAACTCGGCGTCGAGCTGGTGTTCGAGCAGGATGTGCAGAGCGACGAGGAATTCGCCGATGCCGACCTGATCATCGCTTCGGACGGCGTCAATTCGCGCATCCGAGCCCGCTATGAAAACGTGTTCCGGCCCGACATGCTGATGCGGCCCAACCGCTATATCTGGCTCGGGACCGACAAGGCCTTCGATGCCTTCACCTTCGATTTCCAGCGCACCGAGCATGGCTGGTTCCAGGCGCATATCTACAAATTCGACGACAGCACCTCGACTTTCATCGTCGAGACCACCGAGGACGTGTTCAACGCCCACGGCATCGGCGAGATGGATCAGGACCAGTCGATCGCTTTCTGCGAAAAGCTGTTCACGGACACGCTGGACGGCTCGCGGCTGATGAGCAATGCGCGCCATCTGCGCGGCTCCGCATGGCTGAATTTCGGGCGGCTGATCTGCGAGAAGTGGAGCCATTTCAACGGCAAAAGCCATGTCGTGCTGATGGGCGACAGCGCCCACACCGCCCATTTCGCCATCGGTTCCGGCACCAAGCTTGCCATCGACGACGCCATCGAGCTGACCCGCCAGTTCAACGCCTTCGGCCATGATGCGAAAAATATCCCGGCCGTGCTGGACGCCTATGAAGAGGTGCGCCGCGTTGATGTCGCGCGCATCCAGAACGCGGCCCGCAACGCCATGGAATGGTTCGAGGTCGTGGGGCATCGCTATGCCGACCGGCTTGAACCCGAACAGTTTATGTATTCGATGCTGACCCGCTCGCAGCGCATCAGCCATGAGAACCTGCGCCTGCGCGATCCTGAATGGCTGGAAGGCTACGAGCGCTGGTTCGCGAAGCGGGCTGGCGTGGAGCCGGCGGCGGATGGCAGTGTGCCGCCGCCCATGTTCACGCCCTACACCGTGCGTGGCCTGACCCTGCGCAACCGCATCATCGTGTCGCCCATGGCCATGTATTCCGCCACGGACGGGCTGGCCGACGACTTTCACATGGTGCATCTCGGCGCGCGCGCCATGGGTGGGGCCGCCCTCATCTTTCCCGAGATGACCTGCACTTCGCCGGATGCCCGCATCACGCCGGGCTGTCTTGGCCTGTGGAACGAGGAGCAGGCTGCGGCGCTGAAACGCATCGTCGATTTCGTGCATGGCCAGACGCCGGCGAAAATCGGCATCCAGCTTGGCCATGCCGGCCGCAAGGGTTCCACAAAGCGCGGCTGGGAGGGCATGGACCAGCCGCTTGATGAAGAGAACTGGCCGCTTCTTTCGGCCTCCGCCATTCCCTATCTGCCGCAGTCGCAGGTGCCGCGCGCCATGACACGGGGCGATATGGACTGCGTCGTCGCCGATTTCGTCGCGGCCACGAAACGTGCCGCAGCTGCCGGCTTCGACATTCTCGAAATCCATGCCGCGCATGGCTATCTGCTGTCGTCCTTCCTGTCGCCGCTGACCAACCGGCGCGACGACGAATATGGTGGCAGTCATGAGAACCGCGCCCGCTTCCCGCTGGAAGTGTTTCGCGCCGTGCGCGCGGCATGGCCGCAGGATCGCCCGATCTCGGTGCGCCTCTCGACGACTGACTGGCACGAGGGCGGCAACACGCCGGAGGATGCCGCCATCTTTGCCCGCATGTTCAGGCAGGCCGGCGCCGATCTCATCGACTGCTCGACCGGGCAGGTGGTGACGGACGACAGCCCCGTTTACGGGCGGCTGTGGCAGACGCCGATGTCGGACAAGATCCGCAACGAGGTGGGCGTTGCGACCATCGCGGTCGGCGCGATTTCCGAGGCCGATCATGCCAATTCCGTCATTGCCGCCGGCCGTGCCGACCTTTGCGCGGTCGCCCGCCCGCATCTGGCCGATCCATCCTTCGTTCTGCATGAGGCGGCGAAGATCGGGTTTTTCGGCGTGGAATGGCCGAAGCAATATCTGTCGGCGCGCTCGCAATATGAAAACAATCTGGCACGCGCGGCCGCCGAAGCGGCAGGCCGGAAATGAGCGCTCAACACGCCTTCGTCACCGGGGCGGGCACCGGCATTGGCCGGGCCATCGCGCTGGCGCTGGGGGACAAGGGCTTTGCCGTCTCATTGGCGGGGCGGCGGGCCGGACCGCTTCAGGCGGTGGCCGCCGAAATCGTGGCTTTGGGCGGCAAGGCGCTGGTAGTCGACGGCTTCGACGTGACCGACGAGCAGGTCGTGACCACAGGTGCTGCGCAGGCGATTGCAGCTCTGGGTGAGGTTTCCGTGCTGGTCAATTGTGCCGGCGAAGCGCCGTCCGCGCCCTTCGAAAAAACCGATCTGGCGCTGTGGAACCACGTCGTCGCGGTCAATCTCACCGGCACCTATCTGGTCACGCGGGCGCTGCTGCCGTCGCTGCGCAAGGCCGGCTCGGCGCGCATCATCAACATCGCCAGCACCGCCGGCATGACCGGCTACGCTTACGTGTCCGCCTATTGCGCGGCCAAGCATGGCGTGGTCGGGCTGACGCGATCGCTGGCGGTGGAACTGGCGCGCACCGGCATCACCGTCAATGCCGTCTGCCCCGGCTTCACCGACACGCCGCTGCTCGATGCGGCGGTGGACAACATCACCGGCAAGACCGGGCGCAGCGCCGATGAGGCGCGCGAAGCACTGGCGCGGGCAAACCCGCAGGGCAGGCTGGTCACGCCGCAGGAGGTCGCCGATGCCGTGCTGTGGCTGGCCGGCGAGGGGGCCGGCGCTATCACCGGGCAGGCGATCGCGGTTGCCGGCGGCGAAGTGATGAACTGAAACCGGGAGGACATGATGGCAGAAAAAGATGCAGTCGAAGGCGGGATCACCGCGAACGGCACCGGCTACGGGAATGTGGAGTGGAACATTCTCGGCCAGCGTTATTTCCCCAAATCCGTCGGCGCTTCGAGCTTCGCGTTCGAGACCAACAGCGCGGCCGGTCAGTTCGTTCCGGTCCACATTCACCGGACGCAGGATGAGTTTATCCTCGTTCAGGAGGGCGAGTTGCAGGTGAAGCTGGACGGCAAGTGGTTCACCGCTTCCGCCGGCGATCTCGTGCGCATGCCGCGCGGTGTCCCGCATGGCTATTTCAACAAAACCGACAAGCCTGCCCGCGCCCTGTTCTGGGTGTCGCCGGCCGGTCGGCTGAAGGAGCTTTTCGAGAAGCTGCACAACATGACCGACACCGACGAGGTGGTGAAGGTCTCGGCCGAACACGATGTGGATTTTCTGCCGCCTTCCGCCAACGAGTGAGCGGGCCGGACAAGAGGAAGAGAGTTTGTCATGACCAATGCCATGCAGGCCAAGCTCAGGCCGTTCCGGGATTTCCAGCCGAAGCATTTCCGCTTTGAGACGGATGAGGACGGGGGCGTGGCAACGATCACGCTCAACCGGCCGGACAAGAAGAACCCGCTCACCTTCGAGAGCTACGAGGAACTGGGCGATCTGTTCCGGGCGCTGACGCGCGCCGGCGATGTGCGCTGCGTGGTGCTGACCGGCGAGGGCAACAATTTCTGCTCCGGCGGCGACGTGTTCGAGATCATCGAGCCGCTGACGGCCATGAAGATGCCCGACCTTCTGGCCTTCACCCGCATGACCGGCGATCTGGTGCGCCAGATCCGCGCCTGCCCGCAGCCGGTGATCGCCGCCGTGGACGGCATCTGTGCGGGTGCGGGTGCGATCCTCGCCATGGCGTCCGATTATCGCCTTGCCACGCCGGAGACGAAAACCGCGTTCCTGTTCACGCGCGTCGGGCTGGCCGGGGCCGATATGGGCGCCTGCGGCATTCTTCCGCGCATCATCGGGCAGGGCAGGGCGGCGGAGCTTCTGTTCACCGGCCGCGTGATGACGGCGGCGGAAGGCTACAACTGGGGCTTCTACAACGAGATTGCCGAACGCGATGCGCTTCTGGGGCAGGCGCAGGCCTTTGCCCGCAGGCTGGCGGACGGTCCGTGGTTCGCCCATTCCATGACCAAGAAGATGCTCGATCAGGAATGGTCGATGGGCATCGAGGAAATGCTGGAATCGGAAGCGCAGGCGCAGGCGATCTGCATGGCGACCGGCGACTTCCGCCGTGCCTTCGAGGCATTCGCGGCCAAGGCGAAGCCCGATTTCAAGGGGAACTGAGCCATGGCGCATTCCTCGACCCCGGCACCAACTCCGGCCCCAGCCCCGGCCAAGCCGCCTCCGCGCGACCATCTCGACTGGCCCTTCTACGGCGACGGGCATCGGGCGCTGGCGGTGGAGGCAGACGCCTTCATCGCTGCCGGCGGGCTTGGCGAAATCGACCATGGTGATGCCGACGCGGCCTGCAAGGCGCTGGTGAAGAAGCTTGGTGCAGCCGGCTTCCTGCGCCATTGCGTGCCTGAGGCTTATGGCGGCATTTCGCCGGAGATCGACAGCCGCTCCCTGTGCATCCTGCGTGAGACGCTTGGCCATGAGGATGGGCTGGCCGATTTCGCCTTCGCCATGCAGGGACTTGGCACGGGGGCCATCAGCCTTTCGGGTAGCGAGGAACTGAAACAGAAGATCCTGCCGAAGATCGCGAAGGGCGAACTGATTTCGGCTTTCGCGCTGACAGAGCCAGACGCCGGCTCGGACGTGGCAGCGATGAGCTGCACTGCCCGCCGCGACGGTGACCATTATGTGCTCGATGGCGAGAAGATTTTCATCTCCAATGGCGGTATCGCCGATGTCTACACGGTCTTTGCCCGGACCGGCGAGGCACCCGGCACGCGCGGCATTTCGGCTTTCGTCGTCGATGCCGATACACCCGGTTTCATCATCGCCGAGCGCATCGAGACCATCGCCCCGCATCCGCTGGCGCTGATTCGCTTCGAGAACTGCCGTGTTCCGGCAAGCCGGCTTTTGGGCGCGCCGGGGGAAGGTTTTAAGATCGCCATGCGCACGCTCGACATCTTCCGGCCGTCGGTCGCCGCTGCTGCCCTCGGTTTCGCGCGCCGGGCGCTTGCGGAAGCCGTCACCCATGCAGGATCGCGAAACATGTTCGGGGCCACGCTGGCCGATCTGCCGACGGCACAGAGCACGCTGGGTGAAATGGCGACGGCCATCGACGCGGCAGCACTTCTGGTGGCGCGCACCGCATGGCGGCGCGACGTGCAGAAACTGCCTGCGACGAAGGAAGCCGCCATGGCCAAGCTCACCGCCACCGAGAACGCGCAATGGGTGATCGACCAGGCCGTGCAGATGTTCGGCGGGCGCGGCGTGCAGGTCGGCAACATCACGGAGCGGCTCTATCGCGAGATCCGGGCGCTCAGAATCTACGAAGGCGCCACCGAGGTGCAAAAGCTGATCATCGGCCGCGAGCTGGTGAAACTATCGAGACAGGAGTCGTCATGAGCGAGACCAAGCCCGCAGAGCAGGCCCCGCCCGCAACCTTGCCCCGTACCCCGCACCGCATTCTGCACCCGGAAGGCTGGGACAAGCCGGTCGGCTATTCCAACGGCATCGAGGCGCGCGGACGCACCATCTATGTCGGCGGTCAGATCGGCTGGAACGGCCAGATGAAGTTCGAGGCGCATGATCTGCCGGGCCAGATCAGGCAGACGCTGGAAAACGTGCTCGCCATCCTGCGCGAAGGCGGCGCGGGTCCCGAGCACATCACCACCATGACGTGGTACGTCACCGACAAGAAGGTATATTCGGCTTCGCTGAAGGAAATCGGCGCTGCGTGGAAGGCCACGATGGGACGCAATTTCCCGGCCATGGCCGTGGTCGAGGTGTCGGGCCTGATCGAGGACGAGGCGCTGGTCGAGATACAGGCGACGGCTGTTATCCCGGACTGAGCGGCTCGCCTGCCGCCCGCCCGATGGCCGGGCTGACCGGGCCGGGCCATTCTTCTGCCTGTGCTGTCAAAATGGCTTGCCTGCTCTTTTTCCCTGTCCCGAACTGTTCTATATTTTGACCGGAGTGGAACAATCTGCCGGGATCGGGACAGGCATGACAGAGGAATTCGATATCGGCGCGCGGCTCAAGGCGCTGCGCGCAGCCGCTGGCCTGTCGCAGCGCGAACTGGCGGGGCGCGCGGGTGTGCCGCATGCCCAGATTTCGATCATCGAGAAAAACAAGTCGAGCCCGTCCATCGCTACGCTGCGCAAGATACTGGGCGGTCTCGACGTGTCGATGTCGGACTTTTTCGAGGACGATCAGCGCCAGCGGCATGGCCCCTTCTTCGGCGCCGACGATCTCAAGGATCTTACCTCGCGTGTCACGGCGCGGGCTATCGACAAAGGGGAGGGCCGCCTGACGCTGCGCCAGATCGGCGATGCGCGCGCCTACAACCTCCAGATTCTGCACGAGATCTATGAGCCCGGCGCCGATACCGGCGAAGCCATGCTGGCGCATTTCTCCACCGAGGGTGGTTATGTGGTGGAGGGAGAACTGGAGCTTACCGTCGGCGATGATGTGCGGGTTCTGAAGGCGGGCGAATCCTATCTCTTCGACAGCCGTCTGCCGCACCGGTTTCGCAATGCCTCGGAGGGCGTCACCATCGTCATCTCTGCCTGCACACCCCCCTACCTTTGACTAATGGCGCTCAATATATTGAGCGGTATGTTGCGCAAGATTTTGAACGGTGTTAGGAATTCCGCAGGGGCAAGGTCGCAGATATGGCGGCATCTGGGGCGCGGCAGGAATGGAGGCCTGCATCGCGGCATATCCGGAGCCGGGCCCCGCAAGGCAGGCTGAGGAGACGACTGCGTTGATTGCAAAGCATGGTGAAATGCCGTCGCAAACGGTCTGCCTCGTGAAGAGCGGTGCTTTGGTCCGGGCCGGCCGCATCCGTTCATCTGGTGATGCGCCAGGGGGCGCTGCGCCTTCTTCCGCAACCGCGAAAAGCGGTCGGGTCCTATCCGGCCGTCCTTATCTGATCCGAAATGCTTGACAGTTTTCCGCGACGGTCTTTGGATTGTCGCTGACGGCTTCAGGCATACGAAAACAACAACCTGGCCAAAATGGGAGATAGCATGCGTAAATTGACGGGAATTCTGGCAATCAGCGGCCTGATGGCCGCAACGATGGGCATGATGTCGCCGGTTCAGGCCCGCGACCTCACCGTGGTGTCATGGGGCGGCACCTATCAGGACGCGCAGCGCGAAATCTATTTCAAGCCCTATGCGGAAAAGACCGGCAAGCCGCTTCTGGACGAGGCGTGGGATGGCGGTATCGGCGTGCTGCAGGCGAAGGTCAAGGCGGGCAACCCGAACTGGGATGTCGTGCAGGTCGAGGTCGAGGAACTGGCGCTGGGTTGCGCCGACGGCCTTTACGAAAAGATCGACTGGGCAAAGCTGGGTGGGGAGGACAAGTTCATTCCTTCGGCGGTGAACGAATGCGGCGTCGGCGCGATCGTCTGGTCGACGGCGATCGCTTATGATTCCGAGAAGATCGCCGACGGGCCCCAGTCCTGGGCGGATTTCTGGAACGTGGAGAAGTTCCCGGGCAAGCGCTCGCTGCGCAAGGGACCCAAATACACGCTCGAATTCGCACTGATGGCCGATGGGGTTGCCCCCGCCGACGTCTACGACACGCTCGCCACCGACGAGGGTGTGGAGCGCGCCTTCAAAAAGCTTGAGGAGCTGAAGCCCAACATCGTGTGGTGGGAAGCCGGCGCCCAGCCGCTGCAGTTCCTGGCATCCGGCGAGGTGGCGATGGCTTCCGCCTATAATGGCCGCATCACCGGCATCAACCGTTCGGAAAACCGCAAGTTCAAGGTGGTGTGGCCGGGCTCGATCTATGCCGTGGACAGCTGGGCGATCCTCAAGGATGCCGAGAACAAGGAAGCCGGCATGGATTTCATCGCCTTCGCCAGCCAGCCGGAAAACCAGGCCAAGCTGCCGCAATATGTGGCCTATGGTCTGCCGGCAAAGGATGCGGCGGCGATCGTGCCGGACGAATACAAGGCCGACCTGCCGACCGAGCCTGAAAACATGAAGGACGCTCTGGCGATCGATGTCGATTTCTGGATCGACAATGCCGAGGCCCTGACCCAGCGCTTCAACGCCTGGCTGGCACAGTAACGGCCACTTCGATGAAAGACGGCACGGGACTGCCATGGTCCCGTGTCCCATTCCCTTTTTGCAGAGGGCCGCTTTCCTGGGCGGTGATCATCCTTGAGCCAGTCGGACATCCGCTTTGAAAAAGTCAGCAAGGCCTATGGCACGCTGCGCGTCGTTGACGATCTCGACCTGAACATCGCTCAGGGTGAGTTCCTCAGCCTGCTCGGTCCCTCGGGGTCGGGAAAGACCACCATCCTGATGATGCTGGCGGGCTTCGAGGCGCCGAGCGGCGGCACCATCTCGGTGGGCGGCCGGCGTGTCGACCATCTGCCGCCGCACAAGCGCAATATGGGCGTGGTTTTCCAGAACTATGCGCTCTTTCCGCATATGAGTGTTGCGGCCAACGTGGCCTTTCCGCTGGAAATGCGCGGTGTTGCGCGATCCGAGATCGAGGAGAAGGTCACGCGCGCGCTCGACATGGTGCAACTCGGCGCCATGAAGGACCGCCGCCCGGTGCAGCTCTCCGGCGGCCAGCAGCAGCGCGTGGCGCTGGCCCGGGCACTGGTGTTCGAGCCTTCCGTCGTGCTGATGGACGAGCCGCTCGGCGCGCTCGACAAGCAGTTGCGCGAACAGATGCAGCTCGACATCCGCGCCCTGCACAAGCGGCTCGGCCTCACCATCGTGTTCGTGACCCACGACCAATCCGAGGCGCTGACGATGTCCGACCGCATCGCGGTGTTCAACCGGGGCAAGATCGAGCAGATCGGGACCCCGCGCGAAATCTATGATCAGCCGCGGTCGCGCTTCGTGGCGCAGTTCATCGGCGAGACCAACCTCGTCGAGGGAACGCTCGCCGAAGCCGGCGATGCCGGTGCGACGGTCAAGCTGGACGGCGGCGGCACCATCCGCGTGCAGCCCTCCGATATTCGTGCCGACGCTGGCCGGATCCTCGTGTCGGTGCGGCCGGAGCGCATCCGGCTCGGCACGGATGCCGGCTCGCAGAACGCCTATCCGGCGACCGTTGCCGACGCCGTCTATCATGGCGATCATCTGCGCATCCAGCTTGATGACGGCGCTTTTGGCTTCATCGCCAAGGCAGACCGCAAGACGGCCGAATTCAATCCCGGCGACAAGGTCGTCGTGTCCTTCGCCCCGTCCGATTGCTGGATGCTGCCGGCATGAGCGAGACCTCGTTCAAGGGACGCCTGACGGCACTCGCGCTGGTCGCGCCTCTGGTGCTGTTCCTGGCGATCTTCTTCGCCTGGCCGCTGGCCACGATGCTCAAGGAATCGGTTTCCGATCCGGTGGGTTCGCGCGCCTTTCCGCTCACCGCCGATGTGGCGGGCGACTGGGACAGGCAGTCCGATCCGCCTGAAGAGCTGAAGCAGGCTTTCGTCGATGATCTGCGGGCCATCGACGACCAGCAATTGCTGGGCGATGCGGTGCGCCGCCTCAACAGCGCCCAGAACGGCTTCCGCACGCTGATGAGCCGCACCACGCGGGCGCTGGAAGATCAGCCGCAGGGGCCGGTCGATCTGGTCGCCATCGACAAGCGCTGGTCCGATATACGCTTCTGGCGCGCTGTGGCCGATTCAACCAATCCTTATACCGACCGCTATCTGCTGGCGGCGCTGGATTATGAGCGCGATGCCAGTGGCAAGATCACGGCCCTGCCGGCGGAAGCTTCCGCCAACAGCGCAATCCTTTTGCGCACGCTTGGCATCGGTGCGCTCGTGACGCTGGCTTGTGCGCTGATCGGTCTGCCCTATGCGATGCTGGTGGCGTCCGTCGATGGGTGGAAACGCCAGCTCCTGCTCGGCGCTGTGCTTCTGCCGCTGTGGACTTCGCTTCTGGTACGCACTGCCGCATGGTTCATCCTGTTGCAGGAGAAGGGGCTGATCAACGACACGCTGATGTCGCTTGGCCTCATCAGCGGACCCTTGCCGCTGATCTTCAACCGGCTGGGCGTGATCATCGCCATGACCCATGTGCTCTTACCCTTCATGGTGCTGCCGATCTATTCGGTGCTCTTGTCGATCCCGCGCAACCTGATGCCGGCAGCTGCCTCTCTTGGTGCGCCGCCGTGGCGGGCCTTTCTGCGGGTACTGTTGCCGCTGTCGCTGCGCGGCGTGGTGTCGGGCTCGCTGCTCGTCTTCATGACCGCTATCGGCTACTATATCACGCCCGCACTGATCGGCGGGGCGCAGGACCAGATGATCTCCTCGGTCATCGCCTTCTACGCCATCGGCTCCGCCAACTGGGGCATGGCGGGCGCGCTGGGCGCCATCCTGCTGGTGGCCACGCTGGCGCTCTACACGGTGTATGGCCGCCTTTCCGCTGACCGTACGGGAGGCCGCTGATGCGTGCGTCGAACCTCGTCAGGCTGGTGTGCGCGATCGCTGCGGTGGTCTTCCTCATCGCGCCGCTCTTCGCCATCCTGCCGCTTGCCTTCACCTCAAGCGTGTTCCTGACTTATCCCATTCCCGGCTATTCGATGCGCTGGTTCGATGAACTGGCCAGCGCCGATGTGTGGCGCATGTCGATCGTCAACAGCCTCATCATCGGAACGGGAACGACGCTGCTGGCGGGAACGCTGGGCACGCTGGCGGCACTGGGGCTGCGCAATGCGGGGCTGGTGCTTCCGGGCCTGTTCCGCACCGCCTTTCTGTTGCCGATGGTGGTGCCGGCGGTGGTGCTGGGCGTCGGCATGCAGGTGTTCTTCGTGCATCTGGGCCTCGCCAACTCTTATGCCGGAGTGATCGCGGCGCATTCGGTGGTGGCGGTGCCCTTTGTCGTGGTTTCGGTAACGGCTTCGCTCGCCGGCATCGACAGGCGGGTCGAGCGGGCCGCTGCCAGTCTGGGTGCGGGGCCGCTGACCGTGTTCCGGCGCGTGACCCTGCCGCTGGCGCTGCCCGGCATATTGTCGGGCGCGGTGTTCGCCTTCGCCACATCGCTCGACGAGGTGGTGCTGACGCTGTTCGTCGCCGGTCCCAACCAGCGCACGCTGGCGCGGCAGATGTTTTCCTCGATCCGCGAGAACATCAGCCCGGCGATTGCCGCTGCCGCCTTCCTGTTCATCATCGGCACCCTGCTGATTGCGGCGGTGGCGGTGCTGGTCAGGCGGCGTACCGAGCGGCTGAAGCAGCCGGCGGAAGCCTGAAGCATGTCGCGCGACAGCAGGAATCGGTTTCTGGATAACGACATGCGTAAGAACAGGAACTTAAAGCGTAAGGAGCGAATCTGAAAGATCGCGACCCGCTTTAGTGGCGCTTACATGCCCCGGGCCGTCGGCCCGGTGCCGTAGGTCTCGCTGTCTTCGACGGCGCGGTAGAAATCGGTGAGCTGTTTGCCGGGCTCGGGCCGGAAACCCCGCCCGGCCCTGACCAGTGAGGTGATGCGGTCGATGCGGAAGGCGCGGAAGTCGTTGCGCATCTCGCACCAGGCGATCAGGGTCCACACCTTGCCCCAGAACCAGAGGCCGAGCGGGCGGATGTCGCGCATCGTGGCGCGCCCTGCCTCGTCGCTGTAGTCGAGGGTCAGCACCTGCCGCTTTTCGACGGCGCGCTCGATGAGGTCGATGGCTTCGCGGGCGCTGTTGGAGAGCACCCATAAGGGGGTGTGGATTTCTGTGCGGGCAATGCGCTCGCGCTCGGTCTGCGGCAGAACTGCGCCGATCTTCACCAGCGCCTCGTCGGCGGCCCGTGCCATGGCGGCCCCTCCGAAGGCACGCACCATGCGCGCTCCGGCGACCAGCGCCACGATCTCGTCACGCGTGAACATCAGCGGCGGAAGGTCGAAGCCTTCCCGCATCAGATAGCCGACGCCCGCCTCGCCGTCGATCGGCACGCCGGTCGATTGCAGGTCGGCTATATCGCGATAGATGGTGCGTTCGGACACTTCCAGCCAGGTCGCCAGCTTGCGGGCGGTGACCAGCCGGCCACCGCGCAGATGCTGCACGATCTGGAAAAGCCTGTCGGCCCTGCGCATTGTTCGCTCCCTCGGCGTCTGTCCCCCGAGCCCTTGCTGCCAGTTCCTGACAATCTCCCTTTGGGCGGCTCGTGCCAAGCATTATCTGGCCCTGTCGCTTTTGCCACAACCCTGCTGACAGCATGGTGTCAGCAGCTACCGGCTCCCTGCACACGGCGCGATCAGGCGGCGCGCCTTGACGGGGGCGTCACCGGCCTGTGACCTGCCGAGCGCGGTTGCAAACGCGCCACTGAGCCGCCTTGCCGTCCGGCGGGGGAGGCGCTGTGAAGCACGCCGGCCTCTGAAACGTAGAGATCGGGCCAGCCAATGTCGGCCTGGATCTCTGGTGGCAGGGATGCCAGCAGACGTATGGTTCGCACCTGTCTGCGACGGAGGCGCGACCATGCGACGTAGCGCGCGAGCGCGGAAAAAATGCCGGTTCGGGTCATGGGGCTCTCCTTGCAATCTGAAGGGAGCATCATCGCACAGGGCTGCTGACAGCTCTCTGTCAGCAGCAGCGCAGGCAACCGCCTATAGCGGCCAGACCAGCATCAGCATTGGTACGGCCACGATGATGACCATGAAGGAGAGCGGCAGGCCGAGGCGCGGATAATCCGAGAAGCGGTAGCCGCCGGGGCCCATCACCAGCGTGTTGCACTGGTGGCCGATGGGAGTCAGGAAATCGCAGCCGGCGCCGATCGCCACAGCCATCAGGAAGGCTTCCGGCCGGTAGCCCAGATTGGCGGCGAAGCTGGCGGCGATCGGCGCCATGACCAGAACCGTGGCGGCATTGTTGAGGAAGGGCGTCACCATCATAGCCGCGATCAGCATGAGCGCCAGCGCGCCGTAGCCGGGCAGCATGTGGCCGAGATCGGCGAGAATGGCGGCGATCACATCGGTTGCGCCGGTGGTGCGCAGCGACTCGCTGACCGGAATGAGGGCGGCGAGCATGACCAGGATCGGGCCATCCAGCGCATCATAGGCCTCGCGCAGCGGAATGGCGCGAAACAGCACCATGGCCACAGCGGCGGCGAAGAAGGCCAGCGCCACCGGCAGCAGGCCGAGCGCGGTCGCGCCCATGGCGGCGATGAGGATCGACACCGGGACCAGCCCGCGCCGCACGGAGCCCAGCAGCACCTGCCTTTCGGCAAGCGGCAGGAGCTCGAAATCCTTGAGGAACTGCGGCAGGGTCTGGCTGTCGCCGCGCAGCATGACGATGTCGCCGAAATTGAGGGTGATGCTGCCGAGCCGCTGGTTGAGCCTCGTGCCCTTGCGGGAGACGGCGAGCAGGTTCACATTGAAGCGGTCGTAGAGCATCAGATGCTGGGCCGACCAGCCGATGAGGCTGGAATTCTGGGTGACCACGGCTTCCACGGCCATCGTTTCGGGCCCGGCGCCCTTGCCGCGTCCTGCGCCCACTTCGAGCTTTGCCTGCGCCACCAGCCGGTCGAGCGCTTCCTGCCCGCCCTCGATCAGCACGATGTCGTCTTCGTGCAATATGGCGTCCGGCAGCGGCGCGATCCGCAATCCGCCAGCCCGCAATATCGCCGTTATGGCAGCTTCGCCGGCGGAAATCCTGAGCAGGGCCGACAGGGGTTTGCCGGCCACCGTTGAGGTGGCGGTGATGCGCGCTTCGGCCGAATAGTTCTCGATGGCAAGTGCCGCGTTCAGGCCATTGTCGTTGCGCTCGCGCGCCGGCACGAGGAAATAGAACAGGGTGAGGAACACGCAGCCGGCCGCCGTCAGCGCCAGCCCGACCGGGGTGAAGTCGAACATGGTGAAGGACGTGCCGGTCAGTTCCTCTCGCAGGCGCGACACCACCACGTTGGGCGAGGTTCCGATCTGTGTCATCAGCCCGCCGAGCAGCGAGGCAAAGGCCATAGGCATCAGGAAGGTGGACGGCGACACACCGGAGCGACGAGCGAACTGGAAGGCGATGGGGATCATGATCGCCAGCGCGCCGATGTTCTTCACGAAGGCGGACAGTATGGCGACGGTGACGACCAGCAGGGCAAGCTGCGCGCGCACCGAGGTGACGCCGGGCGCATAGCGCTGCAGTGCAAATTCCATGATGCCGCTGCGGGCGACGCCGGCGCTCACCAGCAGCGCGCTGCCGACGATGATGACGATGTCGTCGCTGAAGCCGGAAAACGCCTCTTCGAACGGCACAACGCCGACCGCCACGGCGGACAGCAGCGACAGGGCCGCGACCAGATCGTAACGCAGGCGGCCCCATATGAAGGCCGCCATCATCAGGATGATGACGGCAAATGACAGGGTCTGCGGCAGTGTCAGCATGATTTTTCCTGATCGGCGAAGAAAAACGCCGCATGGCGGCGCTTTTCCGTCTGAACAGGGAAAGATTATGCCGCGATGCCCATGTCAAGCGGCATCAGCTTTCAATGGCCTATTCCGCGCGACTTCAGCACCGCGTCGATCTCGTCGAGAACTGCCGGATCGTCGATGGTGGCGGGCATCTTCCATTCCTGCCGGTCGGCGATCTTCTGCATGGTGGCGCGCAGCACCTTGCCCGAGCGCGTCTTGGGCAGGCGCTTGATGGTCAGCACCGTCTTGAAGGCTGCGACCGGCCCGATGCGCTCGCGCACCAGTGTCACCACTTCCTGCTCGATGGCGACCGTGTCGCGGGCGACACCGGCATTGAGCACCACGAAGCCCAGCGGCGACTGGCCCTTGAGCGTGTCGGAAATGCCGATCACCGCGCATTCGGCCACATCGGGATGGGCGGCCAGAACTTCCTCCATCGCCCCGGTGGAGAGGCGGTGGCCGGCGACGTTGATGATGTCGTCTGTGCGCGCCATGACGAATAGATAGTCGTCCTCGTCGAGGATGCCGGCGTCGGCCGTGTTGTAGAAGCCGGGGAAGGCATCGAGATAGGATTTGCGGAAGCGATCTTCCGCCTCCCACAGCGTCGGCAGGCAGCCGGGCGGCAGCGGCAGCTTCAGAACGACATTGCCGAGCGTTCCGGGTGGCACCTCGTGGCCGGCCTCGTCCAGCACCCTGATGTCGTAGCCGGGCATGGGAACGCCGGGCGAGCCATATTTGACCGGCAGCATGCCGAGGCCGACCGGATTCTGGGTGATCGGCGCGCCGGTCTCCGTCTGCCACCAGTGGTCGATGACGGGAATGCCGAGGCGCTGCTCGGCCCATTTGATGGTCTCGGGGTCGGCGCGCTCCCCGGCAAGGAACAGCGTGCGGAAGGTCGACAGGTCGTATTTGCCGATGAATTCGCCCTGCGGATCCTGTCCCTTGATGGCCCGGAAGGCGGTCGGCGCGGTGAACAGGGCGACCACGCCATGATCGGAAATGACGCGCCAGTAGGTGCCGGCATCGGGCGTGCCGACCGGCTTGCCTTCGAAGACGACGGTGGTGCAGCCATGCAGCAGCGGTGCGTAGACGATATAGGAATGGCCGACCACCCAGCCGACGTCGGAAGCGGCCCAGAACACTTCGCCCGGCCTGATGCCGAACTCGTTTTCCATGGACCATTTCAGCATGACCATGTGGCCGCCATTGTCACGCACCACGCCCTTGGGCTGGCCGGTGGTGCCGGAGGTGTAGAGCACATAGAGCGGATCGGTGGATGCGACGGGCACGCAGGGCACTTGCGTGCCGGCTTCCTTTTCCCGCGCCACGGCTTCAGCGTAGTCGATGTCGCGGCCTTCGATCAGGTCGCAGGCAAGCTGCTCGCGCTGGAACACGACGCAGTGCTGCGGACGGTGTTCCGAAAGCGCGATCGCCTCATCGAGCAGCGGCTTGTAGGCGACGATGCGGTTGGGCTCCAGTCCGCAGGAGGCGGCGATGACCAGGTTCGGCCGGGCGTCGTTGATGCGGGTGGCCAGTTCGCGCGCTGCGAAACCGCCGAAGACCACGGAATGGATGGCGCCGAGACGGGCGCAGGCCAGCATCGACACCACAGCCTCGGTGATCATCGGCATGTAGATGATCACCCGGTCGCCCTTGCTCACGCCATGATTGGCGAGAACGGCGGAAAGCGCCACCACTTCGCGCAGCAGTTCGCCATAGGTCATACTCTGCTTCGTGCCGGTGATGGCACTGTCGTGGATCACCGCTGCCTGGTCGGCGCGGCCGTTGGCGACGTGCCGGTCGAGCGCGTTGTAGCAGGTGTTGCAGGTGGCGCCGGGAAACCAGCTTCCATAGACGCCGGCGTCGGCGTCGAACACTTTATCGAAGGGCGTGAACCAGTCGATGGCGCGCGCGGCTTGCGACCAGAATGCTTCAGGGTCCCGCTTCCAGTCGGCATAGACCTGATGATAACGCGATACCATGTTTCAAGAACCTCCCAATTCTCCTCGACAGGTTTGTAACCCCTGCGAAGATGGGCGTCCATCTGACTAAGGGCCAATGGCCGGTTTGGGGAGACGGACTGCCGCAGGTGCAAGTGCTTTGACAGAACGGGCCGGGGCTGCTCAAAAGCGGCATGACCAAGATCCTCGCCTTCCTGATCCTTGCGATGATGGTGTTTCACCTGATCAAGCCGCTCGGCCTGCCCGGCCTGAGGCGACGCGCGGATTTCTGGAAGCTGGCGGTGCTGGCGCTGGGGCTGATGGCTCTGGCTGCGGCAGCCAGTCACGGCCGCTGAGTGCAGATTAGGGGCCTTGCCCCGTGACAAAGCGGCCGGAATGGTGTATCGCCCCGACCGGATCGGAGAAATGCGTCTTCTGGTCCGGGTCACCCGTCAATACAGGACGGTGTAGCCGCCCCTGCCAAAGGCCTTCACGGTCGGCGGCATAGCCCAGCGGTCATGGTACTGCTGCGGCGAGTGCAGGGCGCTCTGGCTGTCGGAAGAACAAGAAGTGGATTGAAAGATGGATATCATCCGTCAGCTTGAGGCCGAGCAGGCCGCAAAGATCGAAGAAAAGCGCAAGCTTCCCGAATTCCAGCCCGGCGATACCGTGCGCGTCAATGTGCGCATCACGGAAGGCAGCCGTACCCGCGTTCAGGCCTATGAAGGCGTCGTCATCGCGCGTTCGGGCTCGGGCCTGCATGAGAATTTCACCGTCCGCAAGATTTCCTACGGCGAAGGCGTGGAGCGTGTGTTCCCGATCTACTCGCCGATGGTCGAAAGCGTCGACGTCGTGCGTCGCGGCAAGGTTCGCCGCGCCAAGCTCTATTACCTGCGTGACCGTCGCGGCAAGTCCGCGCGCATCTCGGAGAACACGGGCGTTCGCGCCCGCAAGCTCAACGATGCCGAGCGCGAGGCGCTGAACGCCGAGAAGGCCCGCATCGAGGCCGAGAAGGTCGCCGCCGCGCAGGCTCTGGCTGCCGAGAAGGCCGCTCAGGAAGCCGCTGAGAAGGCCGCTGCGGAAGCCGCTGCCGCCGAGGCTGCTTCGGCCGAGTAAGCTGTTTTCAGCAAAGAATATCGGAAAGGCGGCTTCGGCCGCCTTTTTCGTACCCGCCATGCAGAAGCTTTCGGAGCTTTTTCCCCCGCTGACCGTTTCGGCGAACGACTTGTCTTGCAAGCGGCCGGCAGTTGGCTAATCTTGGCTGATACCAGTCATTTCATCTGAAAATTTTCCCACACCGGAGCGCCCCATGAACAGGTTTACCATCGCACTGGCGGGTTTGCTGGCCTGTGTTGTCTCGTCCCTGACGGCCGTGGCGCAGTCGCTTCCCGATCTTGGCGGCAGAACGATCACGGTGGTGACGGAAAATGCCTATCCGCCGCTGCAGTTCGTGGATCCCAAGACGGGCGGGAAGATCGGCTGGGAATATGACGCCATGGCGGAAATGGCGAAGCGCCTGAATTTCAAGGTCGAATATCAGAACACGTCGTGGGACGCGATGATGCAGGCGGTGTCCGATGGCGAATACAATATCGGCATGACCGGCATCACCATCAAGGAAGAGCGCAAGCAGAAGGTGGACTTCTCCGATCCTTACATGCATTCGGAAATGCGGATGCTGGTGCGGGCCGATGAAGATCGCTTTACCGACGAGAAGTCCTTCGCCGCCTTCGAGGACGGGCTGATCGCAGCACAACCCGGCACCACGCCGTTCTTCGTATCGGTCTATGATATTCTCGACGGCAACGAACAGAATCCGCGCATCAAGCTGCTGGAAACGTTCGGCGCGACCGTGCAGGCCCTCAAGGCCGGCGACGTCGATCTGGTGCTGACCGATGGCGTTGCCGCCCAGGGATATGTCGATACTTCGGAGGGCAAGCTGAAGATCATCGGCGGCCCGCTTGGCAATGAAGAATTCGGTTTTATTTTCCAGAAAGGGTCCGATCTCGTTGCACCCATCAATGCGGTGATTGCCGCGATGAAGGCCGATGGCACTCTCGATGCCCTGAACAAGAAGTGGTTCCTCGACTACAGGATGGGCCAGTAACGGATCAGGCAGGGCCGGCTGTCCGGTTGATGCCGGACGCCCGGTTCCCGCATTTTCGAGATGCAGGTTCCCCCGACCGCTTCGCGCACGAAAGCTGACTTCCCCTGGTGGCTGGCGGTCGCTGCTGCGATTGCAGTCGCTGTTGCGGTTTTCGTTGCCACCAACGACCTTTATGCGCAGGTCTTTTCGACCGTCATACAGGGCCTTGGCATCACCGTCTTCGTGACGCTGGTCGGCTTCAGCCTTGCTTCGTCCCTTGGGCTGGTGATCGCCCTGATGGGGCTTTCGGGGTCGATCTGGCTTCGCCAGATTTCGCGCTTCTATGTCGAGGTGATCCGTGGGGTGCCGATCCTCGTCCTTTTGTTCTGGATCGCGTTTGTCGGGGCACCTGCCTTTGTCGCAGGGTGGAATGCGCTGACGGCTTCCCTTCAGGAAGCCGGACTGCTGAAGCCATTGCATGTGCGCGACGTTTCGCTGCTGTGGCGCGCCATCATGGCGCTGACCATCGGTTATTCGGCTTTCATCGCCGAAGTCTTCCGCGCCGGCATCCAGTCGGTCGAGGCGGGGCAGATCGAGGCGGCAAAGGCGCTCGGGCTGAGCCGTTTCCAGCGTTTCCGCCTGATCGTCCTGCCGCAGGCGATCCGCACCATCCTGCCGCCGCTCGGCAATGATTTCGTCGCCATGGTGAAGGACTCCTCGCTGGTCTCGGTGCTTGGCGTGGCCGATATAACCCAGATGGGCAAGGTCTATGCCACCGGCTCGTTCCGCTTCTTCGAGACCTATGCGATCGTGGCCTATATCTATCTCGTGCTGACGCTGAGCCTTTCGCTGGCGCTGAGGGCGCTGGAGCGGCGCATGCGCAAGGGGCGCGGCGTGTAGTCTGCGGCCCGCCCCGATCATCTGCGGCAAGCGCCGTCATTGCGGACCCCATCAACCGACGCGCGCACTGGCCGCAGGGTGCGCGTGCTTGGGCAATTGCCGTGTCGACAAAAGATTGGTATCTAGGGGTGATGGAAGAACTGTTTGGAGACCCGTGCTACAAAGGGTTCGTGCTGCAGGACAAGAAGCGTCTGCCGGCACGGTTCTTTGCGTGGGTCTCAGGCTCGGCGACAAGCCGACTTCGCTAAAGCGCGCCTGATCGCCATCGGCCCGGCTTGAGGGCCTCCCTTTCCATTATCGACGGATTTACGCAAATGAGCGCACCGCGCACCCTCTATGACAAGATTTTCGACGATCACGTGGTCGATCGCCAGGACGACGGCACCTGCCTGCTCTACATCGACCGCCATCTCGTGCATGAAGTGACCAGCCCGCAGGCCTTCGAAGGGCTGCGCATGGCCGGCCGCAAAGTCCGCCATCCCGAGCGCACGCTGGCCGTGGTCGATCATAACGTTCCGACCTCGCCCGACCGCGTCAACGGCATCAAGAACGAGGAAAGCCGCATTCAGGTCGAGGCTCTGGCCCGCAATGCCGCTGACTTCGGCGTGGAATATTACTCCGAGAAGGACCGCCGGCAGGGCATCGTCCACATCATCGGTCCCGAGCAGGGTTTTACCCTTCCCGGCATGACCATCGTGTGCGGCGACAGCCACACCTCGACGCACGGCGCTTTCGGGGCGCTGGCGCATGGCATCGGTACCTCGGAAGTTGAGCATGTGCTCGCCACCCAGACGCTGATCCAGAAGAAGGCGAAGAACATGCTGGTGCGCGTTGACGGGCAATTGCCCGATGGCGTCACCGCCAAGGACATCATCCTTGCCATCATCGGCGAGATCGGCACGGCCGGCGGCACCGGCTATGTCATAGAATATGCCGGCGAGGCGATCCGCTCGCTGTCCATGGAAGGCCGAATGACGGTCTGCAACATGTCGATCGAAGGTGGGGCCCGCGCCGGCCTCATCGCGCCCGACGAGATCACCTTCGACTATGTGAAGGATAAGCCCCGCGCGCCGACAGGCAAGGCGTGGGACATGGCGGTCGATTACTGGAAGACGCTGAAGACCGACGAGGGTGCGCATTACGACAAGGTCGTGGTGCTGGACGCTGCCTCGCTGCCGCCGATCGTCACCTGGGGCTCATCCCCGGAAGACGTGGTGTCCGTCACCGGCACGGTTCCCGATCCGGAGCTGATCGAGGACGAGAACAAGCGCAATTCCAAGAAGCGCGCGCTGGAATATATGGGGCTGACGGCCGGCACGAAGATCACCGACATCGAGATCGACCGCGTCTTCATCGGCTCCTGCACCAATGGCCGCATTGAGGATCTGCGCGCCGTTGCGGCAGTCGCCAGGGGCAAAAAGGTCAATCCGCGCGTCAATGCCATGATCGTGCCGGGTTCGGGCCTTGTGAAGGCGCAGGCCGAGGCCGAGGGTCTGGACAAGATCTTCATCGAGGCCGGGTTCGACTGGCGTGAGCCGGGCTGCTCCATGTGCCTTGCCATGAATGACGACCGGCTGAAGCCGCATGAACGCTGCGCGTCGACCTCGAACCGCAATTTCGAGGGCCGTCAGGGCTTCAAGGGCCGCACCCATCTGGTGTCGCCGGCGATGGCGGCAGCAGCGGCGATTGCCGGCCATTTCGTCGACATTCGCGACTGGCAGTAAGCCGTTCCATCCACATATGTAAAAAGGCCCCTGCGATCCGCGCGGGGCCTTTTTCTTTCTGGTTGCTCCGGCTGCTCTAGCGGCAGGGGCTCAGTTCCGGCATCTCGCCCTCGGCGAGCCCGTACATGTAGCTGCGGCCCTTGACGAAGACGGGTGGCCGGTAGCAGTCGGACCATGCCGCATCCTGTTCCGCTCCGTCCAGATAGACGACACGCGGTTCACCCGTCGTCGTGTTCGCAGCCATGTGCCGTGCCATATGGCCCTGCCCGACGACGATGCGCTTGTAGCCGGCTGCACTGTCTACGACGAGATTGCCGAACGAATCAGCGTAGACATGGTCGTTGTTCTGAAAGGCGCTGGCGGGAACGGCAGCCCCGGCGCACAGTGCTGCAAGGCCGAAACCCGCAGCACGCAGCAGATGGTGAATATGCGGCATTTCTGCCTCCTTCGGGACTGCGGAGAGGGCTTCCCCGCAAGAATTCAGGATGCAGAATTAACTATTTCTTAATCTTTGTTAAGAGGCAGAAGAAGAGCGCGGCAGCTTTTCTGAAGACACTTCCTATGTGGCTGATATCAAAGGCTGTTTTCAAGGTGCTCCACCGCTTTCTCGTGAAAGCCGTGCGTTGCCCTTGATCCTGAAAGGGGAGCGCGGTTACATCGTGTGGCGCCACCGCTCGTGGGCGCATGGTTCGGTTTGCAGATGCAGACGATCGAATTGATCCGCGTCCGGATGCCGCCTCGGGGCATGTTTGCTCTGGCAGTCCGGTTCGGTTCCCCTTGGAGGTATCACCGCATGAAACTGTGCCGGATGGCGAGGGTGGCTTTCGTTCTTCTTCCTGTTGCCTGCGCGGCCTGCGTGTCCGGTCAGGGCGCGAAAGTGCCTGAAGACAAGGCGCTGATCGGTCTCGACGGCGAGAAAACATCGATGACCATCACGGCTGAGAAGGAGGTCTCGCAACCCTCTACCTCCACATATAATTGTGCCGACGGGTCAATGATGACGATCCGCAATCTCGGCAGCTCCATCCGGGTCATGGGACCGGATGAAGAGGAAGAACTGCCGGCCGCACCGGCAAATCAGCGCAGCCGCTACGGCAAGGGCGTAGATGCAGTTGTGCTGGACGGGCGCGAGGCACTGGTGGTCAAAGGACGCCATCCTCCACTCACCTGTACAAGATGACTATTTTTGTCAACTTAAGTATTCGCGCTGCTGATCTTGAATTTCTTAACCGGTTGAATGTCACCGAATCGAATTGTTCAGACTAAATTATGAATAGGAAACGGTTTTCTGGCTTTGACGCGGTGCAAAAAGAGTTCTAGAACGCCGCTGTCCTTAAAGTCGCTTTCCGAGCCGGCCATGACGCATATGCGTCCGACGGCCTGTATCGGTGGAGCTCAATTGGGGGAGCCATGAGCCGTTCACCAGCCACCCACGCGCAGCCGAGACCAAGGCCGCTATCGCCGCATCTGACGGTCTACCGGCCGAAGATCACGATGACCACGTCGATCCTGCACCGCATTACCGGCGGCGCGCTTTATGTCGGCACCGTTCTGGTCGCGTTCTGGCTGATCGCCGCCGCCGGGTCGAAAGAAAGCTTCGATTACGTCAACTGGCTTTTCGGCACCATCATCGGCAGGCTGATCCTGTTCGGCTACACATGGGCGCTGATGCTGCATATGCTGGGTGGCATCCGTCACTTCATCTGGGATACGGGTGCTGCGCTTGAGAAGCACACGGCCTCGAAGCTTGCATGGGCGACCGTGGTGGGCTCGGTGGTGCTGACGATCGCCGTCTGGGTTGTCGGCCTGATGGTTCGGGGAGGCTGGGCATGAGCGCTTCCAAAAAGGACATGCGCACGCCGCTGGCCAAGGTGCGCGGCCTGGGTTCCGCCCGCGAGGGCACCATGCATTTCTGGCGCCAGCGTCTGACCGCCGTGGCCAACGTTCCGCTGTTCCTGTTTTTCGTCGGCTTCCTGATCGTAATGAACGGGGCCGGCTATGATGAGGTGCGCGCAGCGCTCGCTCATCCTGCCGTGGCGCTGGTCATGGTCGCCATGCTGGTTTCCGGCCTCTATCACATGCGTCTCGGCATGCAGGTCATCATCGAGGACTACGTTCACGCCGAAGGCATCAAGCTGGTGTGCCTCCTCCTCAACACCTTCTTTACCGCAGCAGTCGGCATTGCTTCGATCTTTGCCCTGCTCAAGCTTGCATTCGGAGGCTGACCCGTGGCCGCCTATACTTATGTCGATCATAAATTCGATGTCGTCGTCGTCGGTGCCGGCGGTGCCGGCCTGCGCGCTACGCTCGGCATGGCCGAGCAGGGGCTGAAGACGGCCTGCATCACCAAGGTTTTCCCGACCCGTTCGCACACGGTCGCGGCACAGGGCGGCATCGCCGCCTCGCTGCGCAACATGGGGCCGGATCACTGGCACTGGCATCTCTACGACACCGTGAAGGGCTCCGACTGGCTGGGCGACACCGACGCCATGGAATATCTGGCGCGCGAGGCGCCGGCTGCCGTCTACGAGCTTGAGCATTACGGCGTGCCGTTCTCGCGTACCGAGGAAGGCAAGATCTATCAGCGCCCGTTCGGCGGCCATATGCAGAATTTCGGCGACGGCCCGCCCGTGCAGCGCACCTGCGCTGCCGCGGACCGTACCGGCCACGCCATCCTGCACACCCTCTACGGCCAGTCGCTGAAGCACCATGCGCAGTTCTTCATCGAGTATTTCGCGCTCGACCTGATCATGGATCAGGACGGCACCTGCACCGGCGTGGTGGCCTGGAACCTCGATGACGGCACCATCCACCGCTTCTCGGCCAAGATGGTCGTGCTGGCGACCGGCGGCTATGGCCGCGCCTATTTCTCGGCCACTTCGGCCCATACCTGCACCGGCGACGGCGGCGGCATGGTGGCGCGCGCCGGCCTGCCGCTTCAGGACATGGAATTCGTGCAGTTCCACCCGACCGGCATCTATGGCGCGGGCTGCCTGATCACCGAGGGCGCGCGCGGCGAGGGCGGCTATCTGGTCAATTCCGAGGGCGAGCGCTTCATGGAGCGCTATGCGCCATCGGCCAAGGACCTTGCCTCGCGTGACGTCGTTTCGCGCTGCATGACGCTGGAAATCCGCGAAGGCCGCGGCGTTGGCAAGAACAAGGACCACATCTTCCTGCATCTCGACCATCTGGATCCGGCCGTGCTGCATGAGCGGCTGCCGGGCATCTCCGAGTCGGCCAAAATCTTCGCCGGCGTCGACCTCACCAAGGAGCCGATCCCGGTGCTGCCGACGGTGCACTACAATATGGGCGGCGTGCCGACCAACTACTGGGGCGAGGCGCTCAATCCGACCGCCGATGATCCCAATCGCGTGACGCCCGGTCTGATGGCTGTCGGCGAGGCCGGCTGCGCCTCGGTGCACGGCGCCAACCGTCTCGGCTCCAACTCGCTGATCGATCTTGTGGTGTTCGGTCGTGCGGCTGCTATCCGCGCCGCCGAGGTCGTCGACGCCAAGGCGCCGGTGCCGGACCTGAACATTGCCGCCTGCGACAAGATCATGGAGCGCTTCGACCGCCTGCGCCACGCCAACGGCTCGACGCCGACTGCCGTCATCCGCGAGCGCATGCAGCGCGCCATGCAGGAAGACGCTGCCGTGTTCCGCACCCAGGAATCGCTTGAGAATGGCTGCAGGCGCATCGCCCAGATCTGGGGCGAGTTGAAGGACATCAAGGTTTTCGATCACTCGATGATCTGGAATTCCGATCTGGTGGAAACGCTGGAGCTGGAAAACCTGATGGCCAACGCCATCACCACGGTCGTCAGCGCAGAAGCGCGCAAGGAAAGCCGCGGCGCGCATGCGCGTGAGGATTTCTCGGCACGCGATGACGTGAACTGGCGCAAGCACACGCTTTCGCACCTCAGCCCCGATGGCAAGGTCACGCTCTCCTACCGCCCGGTGAAAACCGAGCCGCAGATCAAGCCAGAGGATGGCGGTATCGACCCGGCCAAGATCGCGCCCAAGGCGCGCGTGTATTGAGGATCTGAAAAATGGTCGAACTCACGCTCCCCAAGAACTCGCAGATCCGGCAGGGCAAGACCTGGCCGAAGCCGGAAGGCGCCACCAATCTGCGCGAGTACCGGATCTATCGCTGGTCGCCCGACGACGACGAGAATCCGCGCATCGACACCTATTTCGTCGACATGGACGATTGCGGGCCGATGGTTCTCGACGGCCTGTTGTGGATCAAGAACAAGATCGATCCGACGCTGACGCTGCGCCGCTCCTGCCGCGAAGGCATCTGCGGTTCCTGCGCCATGAACATCGACGGCGCCAACACGCTGGCCTGCACCAAGGGCTCTGAGGAGATCAAGGGGCCAATCAAGGTCTATCCGCTGCCGCACATGCAGGTGGTGAAGGATCTGGTTCCCGACCTCAACAACTTCTATGCCCAGCACGCCTCGATCGAGCCGTGGCTGCAGACCGTTTCGCCCGAACCGGCCAAGGAATGGCTGCAGAGCCACGAGGACCGCGAGAAGCTGGACGGCCTCTACGAGTGCATCCTGTGCGCCTGCTGCTCCACCTCCTGCCCGAGCTACTGGTGGAACGGCGACCGCTATCTCGGCCCGGCCGTGCTGTTGCAGGCCTATCGCTGGCTGATCGATTCCCGAGACGAAGCCAAGGGCGAGCGCCTCGACAATCTGGAAGATCCGTTCCGGCTTTATCGCTGCCACACCATCATGAACTGCGCGCAGACCTGCCCGAAGGGCCTCAACCCGGCCAAGGCGATCGCCGAGATCAAGAAGATGATGGTGGAGCGCCGCGTCTGACGGCAGCATTCCTCAAAGCCGGCGCGAAAAGTTTGCGCCCCGGTTTCGATGGGTTATAGCAAGGCCGCTGCCGGAACCCCGGTGGCGGCCTTTTTGTCTGGATCGGAGAGTTCAAAGCGATGGATAGCGAAGGATTGCCGCAGCTGAGCGCCCTTGAGGCCCGCATTCTGGGCTGTCTCATCGAGAAGAAGGAACTGACGCCGGACGTCTATCCGCTCACATCGAATGCGCTTCTGGCGGCGGCGAACCAGAAGACTGCGCGCGATCCGGTCATGGCGCTGAGCCAGCCGGACGTGCTGCGCGGCCTCAAGATGCTGGAGCAGAAGGGTTTCGTGCGCCAGATCTTCGCGTCGCGGGTGGAGCGCTACGAACATCTGATGGCGCAGAAATTCTCGCTGACCGTGCCGCAGACGGCGCTGCTCGGCCTGCTCATGCTGCGCGGCCCGCAAACGGTGCACGAGCTTCTGGCCCGTGCCGAGCGCCTTGCACGCTTCGCCACCGCCGACGATCTGCGCACCGAACTCGACATGCTGATCGGCAAGCGTCCGCCGCTGGTGCAGGAAATCGGCCGTGGTCCCGGTCAGCGTGAGGATCGCTATGTGCATCTTCTTTGCGGGCCGGTCGATGTCGCAGCCCTTTCCGCGGCATCGGGCCCGGTGGTGGTAGCCGGGGATGCAGAGCTTGAAGCGCGCATTTCAGCGCTTGAGGAGCAGGTGCGCCAGCTCACCGAGCGTCTGGACGCGTTGGGCGCCTGAGACTGTTTCATGAAAAAAGCCCCGGATTTCCGGGGCTTTTTTGTTCGTGCCGGGTGTTGCCGGAACGGTGGTTCAGGCGAGTTTCGCGTCGAGCGATACCTTGATCGCACCGAGTGCTTTTGAAACGGGACAGCCGCTCTTTGCCTTTTCGGCCAGTTCCCGGAACTTCGCTTCGTCTATGCCGGGCACCTTGCCGGTCAGCTTGAGCGCGCTTTCGGTGATCTCGAATCCGCCACCTGCTGCCGGGCCGTAAGTGACGACGGCCTCCGCTTTCAGTTCTTCGGCCGGGGTGCCGTTCTCGGCCAGAAAATGCGAAAGCTGCATGGCGAAGCAGCCGGCATGGGCGGCCGCGATCAGTTCTTCGGGATTGGTGCCTGACTTGCCTTCTTCATCCTGAAACCGGCCCTTGAAGGAATAGGGCTGTCCTGAGAAAGCTCCGCTCTGGGTGTCGAGCGTGCCGGCTCCGTCGGTGAGCGTGCCTTTCCAGACGGCGGTGGCGTGACGGTTCATGATCTTCTCCTTCTGCCAGATCGGCAGGCGGCGCCTGCCTGATGAAGGAGAGATAGTGCGCGCGGCCGGCTTTGTAAGGCAAGGCTGCCTGAAGCATGTCCGTCCGGATGCAGCCGGATGCCGTTGCTTCAGGCCTTCGCCTTACCTCGTTTTCCGGATCCGAACCGCCTTTGGGGGATGCTTTTACTGGCAGACATCCACCCATTCGGCGCCGGTCAGTTCGGCCAGCCGTTCGGTTTCCATGCGCACGGCGGCGTTGGTGGCGCCGGCGGCCGGCACCACCTCGGCGAATGCGCGCAGCGAGACGTCGCAGTAGATCGGCAGCGGGGCCGGCAGGCCGAACGGGCATACGCCACCGACCGGGTGGCTGGTGAGTTCAACCACTTCCTCGGCGCCTGCCATGCGTGCCTTGCCGCTGAACCTGTCCTTGAACTTTCGGTTGTCGATACGGGCGAGGCCGCCGGTGACGATCAGCATGGGCGGCTGGTCTGCGGCTCTGAGGCAGATGGTCTTGGCAATCTGCGAAGGTTCGACGCCATGCGCCGCCGCGGCAAGCGCAACCGTTGCCGAGCTTTCCCCGGTGACGATGATTTCAACGTCGGGGGCATGTTCGCTGAACCAGGCACGGACGGACTCGAGGCTCATGGGCCACCTCCTCAAATGACTGCGATGAAGGAAAAAACTTCAGATAGACTCGCCCCGGAGCAGTTTTGGCGTGTTGGGAGAGAGGCCGGCCGCCTGACGGATGAAGAAGTCCTTCAGCCGGGGCAGGCGCTCGACCAGCCCGAGACCGAAGTCGCGGGCGAAACGCAGAGGGGTGCTGTCATTGGAGAACAGCCGCGTCAGTACGTCCGTGGTCACGCCCATCTGCACCGTGTCGAACCGGCGCCACTGCTGATAGCGCTCCAGCACGTCGAGTGCGCCGATGTCCTGACCCAGGCGGTCAGCCTCGACGATCACTTCCGCAAGTGCTGCCACATCCCTGAAGCCGAGATTGAGGCCCTGTCCGGCAATCGGGTGGATGCCGTGCGCGGCATCGCCGGCCAGCGCCACGCGCGGGGCGACGAAACTGCGCGAGAGGGTGAGCCCGAGCGGCCATGCGCGGGGCTTGTTCTCGACGCGGATTTCACCGAGTTCCAGTCCGAAGCGGCGCTCCAGTTCCGCCTCGAAGATCATTTCGTCGCCATTGACGAGCCGCTCGGCTTCTTCCGTACGCTCCGCCCAGACCAGCGAGGAACGGTTGCCTTTCAGGGGCAGAATGGCGAAGGGGCCGGAAGGAAGGAAATGCTCCACGGCGCGGCCATTATGCGGGCGTTCATGGGCCACCGTGCAGACGATGCCGGACTGGCCGTAATCCCAGTGCACCGTCTTGATGCCGGCCAGGTCGCGCAGCCTCGAGCGCACGCCGTCGGCGGCGACCAGCAGCCGGGAGCGCAGCGAAGCGCCATCCGCCAGTTGAA
The DNA here is from genome assembly GCF_059509755.1 of Aquamicrobium sp. YD-1-mutant5. Lineage (NCBI taxonomy): Bacteria > Pseudomonadati > Pseudomonadota > Alphaproteobacteria > Hyphomicrobiales > Phyllobacteriaceae > Aquamicrobium > Aquamicrobium sp. YD-1-mutant5. Next base: position 385,803 of record NZ_JCAKKP010000003.1, on the reverse strand, counting down.
CGGTGATGCCGCCGCCATCGGTTTCGAACCCCTGCACGCCCACGCCCTGAATGATGTCGATGCCGAGTTCGGCCGCCCGCGCGCGCAATGCGCCGTTGAGGTCGCGGTTGGCGATCATGTGGGCAAAGGGTTCGCCCTCACCCACCTCGCCATCGAAGGTGAGGAACACCGGTCGCACCGGATCGGCCGTGCGCGAATCGGTGATGATCATTTCGGTGATCGCCTGCGCTTGTGGCGCGACGCGGTGCCAGACATCGAGTTGCTCCAGCATCCGGCAAGCGGCGGCGGCGATCGCGGAGGCGCGGTTGTCCTTCTGCCAGGCGTCGGCAGGGGCGGCATCGACCACGGCAACCCTGAGATTCGGGCGGGCATGCTTCATGGCGACGGCGCTGGCCAGCCCCACATATCCGGCGCCTGCGATCAGAATGTCGAGCTTGTCGGCACCGGCCGGCTTTTCCGCTGTTTTCGTCGCTTTGCTCTTGACCGTCATCGTCCAACCTTCTTCACCGGCTGCCTGAGGATATATAGCAGCCTTGACGCCATGCCCATCCTGTCGGACATCACAGAACACGATAAGGCAGGGGACCACTCATGATCACCGCGATGGACGAGCTTCTTTCCATTCTCGACCTCGAAAGGCTGGAGCACAATCTGTTCCGTGGTCGCAGCCCTGAAACCGACTGGCAGCGCGTGTTCGGCGGCCAGACCGTCGCGCAGGCGCTGGTGGCGGCGCAACGCACCGTGGGCGCGGATCGACATGTGCATTCCCTGCATGGCTATTTCATGCGCCCCGGCGATACCAAGCTGCCCATCGTCTATGAGGTCGACCGCATCCGCGATGGCAGTTCCTTCACCACGCGCCGTGTGGTGGCGATCCAGCATGGTCATGCCATTTTTTCTCTGGAAGCCTCCTTCCAGCGGGACGAGGAGGGGCTTGAGCATCAGGTGGCGATGCCGCTCGACGTTCCCGAACCCGATTCGCTGATGACGCAACAGGAGCTGATCGGCCATTTCGGCGACAGCGTGCCGGAGGGGATAAGCCGCTACTGGGAGCGGCCGCGTCCGGTGGACATGAAGCCGGTCATGCTCAAGCACTATACGAGCCGCGAAAAGCTGGAGCCGAAGCAGAACATCTGGATTCGCACCACCGGCCCGGTTCCGGCCGATCGTGCGCTGCAATGCGCGGTGCTTGCCTATCTTTCCGACATGACCCTGCTCGACACCTCCACCTTCGCGCATGGGCGGGCCGTGTTCGATCGCGACATCCAGGCTGCAAGCCTCGATCATGCCATGTGGTTCCATCGCCAGAACCCGCTGGACGACTGGATCCTCTACACGCAGGACAGCCCTTCGACCCAAGGGGCGCGGGGTTTCACCCGCGGCGCGCTGTTTGCACGTGACGGAACGCTGATTGCCTCCGTCGCACAGGAGGGGCTTATCCGCCTGCGCAAGAAGCCTTAATTTTGCGCATCTTGATATTTCTGCCTAAAAATTAATCGCATCGATTGCCGGCGCGCGCATGGCCAGTCTCGGCAGGAAAGTTTTATCGCTTTGAAATCAGCGTGTTGAGCGCGTGCCACGGCAACTGGCACGGCGCTTGATTGTCACTTTGTGCTGCCGGTCCGCGTCGGGTCGGTGAGACAGCGTGCGGGATGCCGCACCAGCAGAGGGTGAAAGCTGATGAAAATCGTGATGGCTGTCATCAAGCCGTTCAAGCTCGACGAGGTGCGCGAGGCGTTGATGGCGCTCGGCATCGAAGGTCTGACCGTTACCGAGGTCAAGGGCTACGGGCGTCAGAAGGGGCACACTGAAATCTACCGCGGCGCCGAATACGCCGTGAGCTTCCTGCCGAAAATAAGGATCGACGTCGCGGTCGCCGGCGATCTTGCCGACAAGGCCGTCGAGGCCATCCGCACCGCCGCCCGCACAGGCCAGATCGGAGACGGCAAGATCTTCGTCTTCGGCATCGATCAGGCCGTGCGCATCCGTACCGGCGAAACCGACACCGACGCCCTGTGATCAGGCGCGCCCGATTTATCATGGAGAGATCAATGAATTTTTCTTCCACCCTGACAAGAGCGGGGCTGCTTGGCCCGGCGGCTCTGGCGCTGTTCGGCCCGCTCGCCGCCTCGGCGCAGGAAGCTGCCCCGGAAGCGGCGGAAGCCGCGACGGAAGCGGTTGCGGTAGCCGCGATCAATTCCGGCGATACAGCCTGGATGCTGGTTTCGACCATTCTCGTGCTGTTCATGATCCTGCCGGGTCTGGCCCTGTTTTATGGCGGCCTCGTGCGGTCCCGGAATGTGCTGTCGGTGCTGATGCAGTGTACCATGATCACCGCAGCCGTCATCGTGGTGTGGGTGCTGTGGGGCTATTCCTTCGCTTTCGGTGGCAGCGACAGCCCCTTCTTCGGCGGCTTCGGCAAGCTTTTCCTCGCCGGGGTGACGCCGGACTCCGTCTCGGGCACCATTCCCGAACTCGTCTTCATCTGTTTCCAGATGACCTTCGCCTGCATCACGCCGGCGCTGATCGTGGGTGGTTTCGCCGAGCGCGTGAAGTTTGGCGCCGTCATCCTGTTCATCGTTCTGTGGGTCAGCCTCGTCTACTTCCCCGTCGCCCACATGGCGTGGGATGAGAACGGCCTGTTCTTCGGCTGGGGCACCATGGACTTCGCCGGCGGCACGGTGGTTCACATCAATGCCGGCATCGCGGCGCTGGTCGGTGCGATCGTGATTGGCAAGCGTGCGGGCTATGGCAAGGAAAACATGGCGCCGCACAATCTGCCGCTGACGCTGGTGGGCGCTGCCATCCTGTGGGTGGGCTGGTTCGGCTTCAATGCGGGTTCGGCGCTTTCGGCCGGTGGATCCGCAGCTCTTGCCATGATCAACACCTTCACGGCCACCGCCGGCGCCGTCATCGCGTGGTCGCTGGTGGAAAAGGCGGCGCGGGGCAAGGCCTCGATGCTGGGTGGCGCGTCCGGTGTGATCGCTGGCCTCGTCGCGGTGACGCCTGCGGCCGGCTTCGTTGGCCCGGTCGGCGCCATCGTTCTCGGCGCCATCGCCAGCGTGGTGGCCTATTACTTCGTTGCGGTCGTCAAGATCCGGCTTGGTTATGATGACTCCCTCGACGTGTTCGGCATCCACGGTGTCGCCGGCATTGTCGGCGCCATCGGCACGGGCATCTTCGCTTCGACCTCGCTGGGCGGTGTCGGCTACGGCGAAGGCGTGACCATGGGCGCGCAGCTGTGGACGCAGTTCCTCGCCGTCGTCATCACCATCGTCTGGTGCGGCGTCGTTTCAGCCATTCTCTACAAGCTTGTCGATGCGCTTGTCGGGTTGCGGCCCAAGGCTGAAGAGGAAGCGCAGGGGCTGGACATAACCTCCCATGGCGAGGTCGCCTATCACTCATAACCACCCCATCACTTAATAACCACCAAAGGGGAACGCCCCGCAAAGGGAGCAAACAGAGTGGACATGTTGAGGTCTGATTCTCAACGCAACTCGGGGCCGGTTTTGCCGGCCTTCTTTTTTTGGTTGCGGCGCGATTCGTGCTTGTTGGTGAAGGATAATCTTCCCTTACGGGACCCGTTGGTTAACAAGAGGTTTCCATCGCCGCAAAAACCGTTGCGTTTGTGCAACACACCTTTCGGATAGCGGCGGCGAGGGTTGCAGTGAGTTGTGTTCCCTGTTGAACCCGAAAGCGCGATAGGTAATGTCGATTTCGAAGAAGAAGCGCGGTGCGCCTCTTTTTCGATCGTGGGGATGGGGGCAGGGAACAATGTCCTTCAGTAAAGACAAAGCCCAAACCCGTTTTTGAACTTTTGACTGGAGGTCAGAAAATGAACATCAAGAGCCTTCTTCTCGGCTCCGCTGCGGCACTCGTCGCAGTCTCCGGCGCCCGTGCTGCCGACGCTATCGTCGTGGCCGAGCCGGAACCCGCTGAATACGTCCGCATCTGCGACGTCTACGGCGCTGGCTACTTCTATATCCCGGGCACCGAGACCTGCCTCAAGGTCGGCGGCTATCTGCGTTACGACATCGGCGTGGGTGATGTGACGGGCCGTGAAAGCTGGGATAAGAAAAAGGCGCTTAACGGCGTCTTCGACAAGAACGACACGTACTTCAAGCGCATGCGCGCCCAGCTCACCTTCGACGCTCGTGGTGAGACCGAGTACGGCACGCTCCGTTCTTTCACCTCGGTGTATTTCCAGCGCGATTCCTTTGAGAACAGCGCCGGTTATTCCGACATCAATCAGGCTTGGGAACTTGAGCACGCTATCATCCAGCTCGGTGGCCTGACTGTCGCCTACACCGACTCGCTGTTCGAGACGCTGACTGGCTCGGCCGGTTCGGTCATCAACGACAGCATCGGCGTCAACTACACGCCGGGCAAGACCCACCTGATCGCGTACACCTTCGATGCCGGCAACGGCTTCTCCGCCACGGTTGGCGTGGAAGAAGGTAAGGGTGCAGATTACACCATCGACTCCTACGTTCCGCATGTCGTGGCTGGCGCCTCGTTCACGCAGGGCTGGGGCAAGATCTCCGGTGTCGTTGCTTACGATTCGAACTATGGTGAAGTTGCTGGTAAGCTGCGCGTTGACTTCAACGTCAACGAAGCCCTGAGCCTGTGGGTGATGGCCGGTTATCAGGACTACGATTTCGATCGTGCCTATGATTTGCGCACCGTTGCTACCAACACGCTCGGTAAGCCCAGCTACTACGGCGTCTGGGGCGGCGACTGGGCTGTCTGGGGTGGCGGCAAGTACAAGTTCAACCAGAAGGCTGCGCTGGACGTTCAGCTGGCCTATGACGATCATGAGAACTTCGGTGCTGCCGTTGGCGTGAACTACGCGCTGGTTCCCGGCTTCAACATCCGTCCGGAAGTTGTGTACGCCTCGGGTTACAAGCGTGACATCACTGGCGCCAAGATCGGCGGCAAGCAGGACGGCTGGGGTGGCTACCTCCGCTTCCAGCGTTCGTTCTAAGATCGGTTTTACCGTCTGAACAAAAGAACCCGGCAGGCAACTGCCGGGTTTTTTCTTTTGCCTTGGAGAAGGTGACGAGCCTCGTGTCTTCGTCTGCATTTCTGATGCGATCAGGCTGCGTATGAATTGCACGCAATATTCTCAGGGTTAACAATGCGTTACCGTTGAGCCCAAAATGTATCAGAACTGCAACACCCACACTCCCGCAGCACTTTTTGCCGGCTCCGAAATGGCAAACAAGCTTGTAAGTGCATGCTCCTTTGGCGACTAATCGGTGCACAGAGGCGAACGGGAATCACTCAGTTCCTGAAAACGTCCGTGAGCGATATCGGCATGCACGATATCAAGTTGTTTCAATTTCGACTGGAGATAACCATGAACATCAAGAGCCTTCTTCTCGGCTCCGCTGCGGCCCTCGTCGCAGTCTCCGGCGCCCGTGCTGCCGACGCTATCGTCGTGGCCGAGCCGGAACCCGCTGAATACGTCCGCATCTGCGACGTCTACGGCGCTGGCTACTTCTATATCCCGGGCACCGAGACCTGCCTGAAGGTCGGCGGCTACCTGCGTTACGACATCGGCGTGGGTGATGTGACGGGCATTGAAAGCTGGGACAAGAAAAAGGCGCTTAACGGCGTCTTCGACAAGAACGACACGTACTTCAAGCGCATGCGCGCCCAGCTCACCTTCGACGCTCGTGGTGAGACCGAGTACGGCACGCTCCGTTCTTTCACCTCGGTGTATTTCCAGCGCGATTCCTTTGAGAACGGCGCCGGTTATTCCGACGTCAATCAGGACTGGGAACTTGAGCACGCCATCATCCAGCTCGGTGGCCTGACCGTCGCTTACACCGACTCGCTGTTCGAGACGCTGACCGACTCGGCCGGTTCGGTCATCAACGACGACATCGGCGTCAACTACACCCCGGGCAAGACCCACCTGATCGCGTACACCTTCGATGCCGGCAACGGCTTCTCCGCCACGGTTGGCGTGGAAGAAGGTAAGGGTGCAGATTACACCATCGACTCCTACGTTCCGCATGTCGTGGCTGGCGCCTCGTTCACGCAGGGCTGGGGCAAGATCGCCGGTGTCGTCGCCTACGATTCGAACTATGGTGAAGTTGCTGGTAAGCTGCGCGTTGACTTCAACGTCAACGAAGCCCTGAGCCTGTGGGTGATGGCCGGTTATCAGGACTACGATTTCGATCGTGCCTATGATTTGCGCAACATTGCTACCAACACGCTCGGCAAGCCCAGCTACTACGGCGTCTGGGGCGGCGACTGGGCTGTCTGGGGCGGCGGCAAGTACCAGTTCAACCAGAAGGCCTCTCTCGACGTTCAGCTGGCCTATGACGACCATGAGAACTTCGGTGCTGCCGTTGGCGTGGACTACGCGCTGGTTCCCGGCTTCAACATCCGTCCGGAAGTTGTGTACGCCTCGGGTTACGAGCGTGACATCACTGGCGCCAAGGTTGGCGGCAAGAAGGACGGCTGGGGCGGCTACCTCCGCTTCCAGCGTTCGTTCTAAGATCGGTTTTACCGTCTGAACAGAAGAACCCGGCAGGCAACTGCCGGGTTTTTTTCTTTTGAAGTTCTGTCCGGCTCAAAGCATTTCACTGATTCCGTGGAATTTAGCTTCCGGACAGGCGGCGGTTGAAAAGCGCTCATCTCCCGCATGGTTAATGCGGTTTTAACCATCCCTTCGCTAGTTTGAGCCTCAGAGTCCGTCCGGCGTTCGCGCCGGCTCACCAAGACCGACGAGGACCAGATTCATGCGTTCAGGGGCGACAGCACGGCTTGCGCTGGAAGAACCGGCCTATGGAGGCCTGCAGGCATTCGCGCGACGGCAGGTCGGGCGGATAACCGGCTTCGCGCTGTTCGCTTTCGTGGGCTTCGGCGTGGCAAGTCTGGCCACCTGGAACGTCTCCGATCCAAGTTTCAGCCATGCCACCGATAACATCGTCACCAACGCCATGGGCTACGCCGGCGCGGTGTTCTCGGATCTCGCCATGCAGTTCTTCGGTCTGGCTGCCGTCGCCAGCCTCGTGCCGGCGGTGATCTGGGGCTTTCTTCTGTTTTCAGCGCGCGGGATCGGGCGATTGCCGCGGCGCGCGCTTGGCTGGCTGGGCTTTTCGCTGCTGGCCGCCGCGATGGCCGCCTGCATCACGCCGCCGCCTACATGGCCGCTGCCGACAGGGCTCGGGGGGGTGTCGGGCGACATGGTGCTGCGAATCCCCGGCATGTTCATCGGCGATTATCCGACCGGACTGGTGGCTGCGGTCATTGCCGGCGTGCTGGCGGCGCCGTGCCTGTGGCTGTTTGCCTATGGTTCGGGCCTGATCCGGCGCGGCAATAGCGTCGCCATCACAGACGCAGATGAATATGACGACGCAGATGATGCGGATTCCGTCCTCTATGAAGATGACGAGGACGACGATGAGGGGCGTGGCAGCCTGCTGCTGGGTATGCTGGGCCACTGGTGGATGTCGGCACGGGGCTGGATGCACCGGCATGTGCCGTCCCGTCGGGCGGCTGATGATGGTTATCCCGAAATGCAGGCCCAGTCGCGCCGCAGCGCCTGGCGGCAGGCGGCTGAGCGCGTCGAATCGGCGGAAATGGAAGAAGCCCGCATGTATCGCGGCGGAAGCGCCCGCGTCGAACCCGAGCTATTTGCGGAAATGGTCAGGCAGCCCTCACCGCCGCTCGATCCGCATGACCGCGACGTCTTCGACGATGGGGACGAAGGCGATCTCTGGTTCGACGATCAGCACGGCCATGCGCCGCAAGGTCATGTCCAGAAGTTCCGGTCTCCCGAAGGCGGAGCGCGCGTGGCATCGCCCGCGCCGCGCCCGGCGCCCGGTGCCCGGGTGCAGCGCGAGGCGCAGACTTCGCTGATTCATCCGGGCATGAGCGGCGCGCACAGCTTTGAGATGCCGTCGCTGCACTTCCTGTCCAACCCGCCCAATGTGGTGCGCGATTCCAGCCTCTCGGCGGATGCGCTGGAGCAGAACGCCCGCCTGCTGGAAGGGGTTCTGGAGGATTTCGGCGTCAAGGGCGAGATCATTCAGGTGCGCCCCGGTCCGGTGGTCACCCTCTATGAGCTGGAGCCCGCGCCCGGCATCAAGTCGAGCCGTGTCATCGGCCTTGCCGACGACATCGCCCGCTCCATGAGCGCGATCGCCGCGCGCGTCGCCGTGGTTCCCGGCCGCAACGCCATCGGCATCGAGCTTCCCAATGCAAGGCGCGAAACCGTTTATCTGCGCGAGATTCTCGCCAGCCGGGATTTCGAGACCAGCAAGGCCAAGCTCGCTCTGGCGCTCGGCAAGACCATCAATGGCGAGGCGGTGATCGTCGATATCGCCAAGATGCCGCACGTTCTGGTGGCCGGCACCACCGGCTCGGGCAAGTCGGTGGCCATCAACACCATGATCCTGTCGCTGCTTTATCGGATGACGCCGGAGCAGTGCCGCCTGATCATGATCGATCCGAAGATGCTGGAACTGTCGGTTTATGATGGCATTCCGCATCTGCTGACGCCGGTGGTTACCGATCCGAAGAAGGCTGTTGTGGCGTTGAAGTGGACGGTGCGGGAAATGGAAGACCGCTACCGCAAGATGTCCAAGGTGGGCGTGCGCAACATCGACGGCTTCAATGCGCGAGTGGCGGCGGCCGACAAGAAGGGTGAGCAGATCACCCGCACCGTGCAGACCGGCTTCGACCGCCAGACCGGCGAGGCGATCTACGAAACCGAACATCTCGATCTTGAGCCGATGCCCTATATCGTCGTCATCATCGACGAAATGGCCGATCTGATGATGGTGGCCGGCAAGGACATCGAAGGTGCGGTGCAGCGGCTGGCGCAGATGGCGCGTGCGGCCGGCATCCATGTCATCATGGCGACGCAGCGGCCGTCGGTGGACGTCATCACCGGCACGATCAAGGCCAACTTCCCGACCCGCATCTCCTTCCAGGTTACCTCGAAGATCGACAGCCGCACCATTCTGGGCGAGCAGGGCGCCGAGCAGCTTCTGGGCATGGGCGACATGCTCTACATGGCCGGCGGCGGTCGCATCCAGCGCGTTCACGGCCCCTTCGTTTCCGACGACGAGGTCGAGAAGGTGGTCGCGCACCTCAAATTGCAGGGCGTGCCGCAATATCTCGATGCCATCACCGAGGATGATGATGAGGATGGCGATGAGCCTGCCGGAAAGGGCGGTTCCGGTGGCAATTTCGAGGATTCGGACGATCCCTACGATCAGGCGGTTGCCGTGGTGCTGCGCGACGGCAAGGCCTCGACCTCCTACATCCAGCGCCGTCTTGGCATCGGCTACAACCGTGCTGCCTCGATCATCGAGCGCATGGAGCAGGAAGGCATCGTTGGGCCTGCCAACCACGCCGGCAAGCGCGAAATCCTCGTGCCGACGGAAGAGGACAAGTTCTGACCAGAGCAATTCCGGACGCAAAACGGCTACGCACTTTTGCTGGAATTGCTCTGGCCTCATGGAACTTCCTGGGGCGGTCAAACTTAAGCCCAACTGAAAGCTCAAAAGCATTTTGAAGGGCAGACGAGACGAGAGCGACACGAATGACGAACCAGACTTTTGCCACGGCCGCCGAAACCGGTTTCTCCCGCCGCCGCCTGATTCGCCTCGGATTGGGCCTCGGACTGGCCTGCGTTGGCGCGGCGGTGCTGAATATCACTCCCGGCTTCACGCCGGCGGCTGCAGCGCAGACGGTTCCTGCCGCCGCGCAGCGCATTGCCGATCATTTTTCCTCAGTCAGATCGATGACCGGCGAGTTCGTCCAGTTCGGCCCCAAGGGTGAGCAGACCGGGGGCAAGTTCTTTCTGGAACGCCCCGGGAAAATTCGTTTCAACTATGACGGCTCCTCCAAATTCCGCGTGATTGCCGATGGAAAATCGGTGGTCATTCTCAACCAGAAGCTCCAGACCTCCGATCTTTATCCTCTGTCGAAGACGCCTTTGAAGCTGCTGCTCGATGAGCGCATCGACCTGTCGGGCGACAAGGTTCGCAGCGTGAAGCAGGAAGACGATCTCACCACCATCCAGCTCGCCGACAAGTCGGTGTTCGGCAACGCCATGATCACCATGATGTTCGACCCGAAAACCTTCGAGCTGCGCCAGTGGACGATCACCGACGCACAGGGCAAGGACACGACGGTGATGATCTTCAACGTGCAGGAAGGCGTGCGTTTCGCTGCCGACACCTTCACCATCGATTATCGCGCCAATCGCGTGCTCAACAGCAAGGGGCCGTAAGGTCTTCACGGCATCTGTGGAAATCCCGCCGGGGCGCGTCGGAAGGCGTGCCCCGGCTTGTTTTTCGCATCCGTCGCTGACATGTTCCGCGCCATGTCTTTCAAGCTCGCCACCTGGAACATCAACTCCGTTCGTCTGCGTATGCCGCTGGTGGAGCACTTCCTCCAGCAATACCAGCCGGATGTCCTGTGTTTGCAGGAGACCAAGTGTCCGGACGACCTGTTTCCGTTCAAGCCCTTGCGCAAACTGGGTTACGAGCACATCGCCATCCACGGCCAGAAGGGCTACCACGGCGTCGCAACCATCTCGCGCCGGCCGCTGGAGATCGTCGAGAAACGGCGTTTCTGCGAGATCGACGACAGTCGCCATCTGTCGGTGACGCTGGATGCGGGATCGCGGAAAATCCTTCTGCATAATTTCTATGTGCCGGCCGGCGGCGACGAGCCGGATCCCGAGATCAACCCGAAATTCCGCCACAAGCTGAGTTTCATCGAGGAAATGCGCGCGATCCGCGCCGAGCATGACGAGGTGTCCGGTTCGATTCTGGTCGGCGATCTCAACATCGCGCCGCTGGAACATGATGTGTGGTCACACAAGCAGCTGCTGAAGGTGGTCAGCCACACGCCGGTCGAGACGACGAATTTCGAGGCGATGCGCGAGGCTGGCGAATGGGTGGACCTGATGCGCCATAACATTCCCCATGAGCAGAAGATCTATACGTGGTGGAGCTACCGGGCGCGCGACTGGGACATTTCGAATCGCGGACGGCGTCTGGACCATGTGTGGTCCTCGCCCAATCTGGTGCCGCATTTTGCCGGGTATGAGATCCTGCGCGAGGCACGCGGATGGGAACGTCCGTCGGACCATGTGCCGGTGATCGCCAGCTTCGATCTGTGAAGCGTACCCCGGCTTATTCCTCGAAGCGGGGCGCCATGCCTTCGATGCGCTCCACCAGCGCCTGAAAGCGTTGCAGGATGCGGCCGTGCAGGTGCACGGCGACCTCCGGATATTCTTCCAGAATGCGCCGGAACATTGAACGGTTGAGGCGCAGCACCTGCGTGTCGGTCTGGGCGTAGGCGCTGGTCATGCGCCGCGTGTCGGAGATAAGGGCCATCTCGCCCAGAATCTCGCCGGCGCCGGCCACGGCGATCGGCGTTCTTTCCGCGTCATCCTCGTAATAGAGCGCGATGCGGCCGCTGATGATGATGTAGGCGCAGTCGGCCTCATCGGCTTCCCGAAACAGCTTGCGCTCTGCCTGCAGGCTTGTCGTTTCCGCGCCGAAGGCGAGCAGGCGCAACTGTTCGCTCGTGAAGTCGGCAAAAAGCTCCACGCCAGACAGGATGCGGATGTCATCATCCAGCGCCATCAGCTATGTCCCCGTATCGACAGGCCGTTCCCTCCATCCACGACCCGCGCCCCGAATCATTATCGGTTAATACACCTGAAATTGCTTAAGGAACCAGCTTGTAGCCTCCACTTTCCGTAACGAGAATCTCCGCATTGGAGGGATCGCGTTCGATTTTCTGGCGCAAGCGATAAACATGGGTCTCCAGCGTATGGGTGGTGACGCCTGAATTGTAGCCCCACACCTCCTCCAGAAGCACGTCGCGGGTGACGACTTTCTGCTCTGCCCGGTAGAGATATTTGATGATCGCGGCTTCCTTTTCGGTGAGCCTGATCTTGCCGCCGCGCTGGTCGATCAGCAGCTTCTGGCTGGGCTTGAAGGTGTAGGGACCGACGGTGAAGGTGGCATCCTCGCTCTGCTCGTGCTGGCGAAGCTGGGCACGGATGCGGGCCAGCAGCACCGCGAAGCGGAACGGCTTGGTCACATAGTCGTTGGCGCCGGCTTCCAGCCCCAGAATGGTGTCGGAATCGGTGTCATGGCCGGTCAGCATGATGATGGGGGCCTTGAAGCCGCCCTTGCGCAGCATCTTCACCGCCTCGCGGCCGTCCATGTCGGGCAGGCCGATGTCCATGACGAGCAAATCGATCAGTCCGTTGCGCACAGTGGCCATACCGCGCGCGGCGCTGGCTTCCTGCAAAACGTCGAATTCCTCGTAGAGCGACAATTGCTCCACCAGTGTTTCGCGCAAGTCCTCGTCATCATCGACAATCAACAGGGTCCGTGAGGTCATCGTGGATCAGTCCGTTCTTCTGCCTGGTCTTCCGGCTTCCGGTTGACCGGGGCGATTTTTTGCGGAAGGTGACCGGCAAACTTCCGATCACGCTGATTTGTTCCGTGGCCAGATCATACAGGAAAATGCGCGGACGCAATGCCGCGACTGAAACTTTCCCCGGCAGCCTTGCTGTTCTGGTGGTCCGGGCGCGTCCGGGCAAGCCCACGCAGGGGCTTTTGCAGGCCGGACCGCTGGTCATTCCATGTGCGCTGGGAAAGGGGGGGATAACCGCCAACAAGCGTGAAGGCGATGGGGCAACGCCGCTGGCCGCGATGCGCATCCTCTCCGGTTACTTCCGCAATGAGCGCTTTGCCGGCGCCCGCCGCACGCTTTTGCCCATGGCGGCGACGGATGCGGGGCTCGGCTGGTGCGACGCGCCGGGCGACCGCAATTACAACCGTCCGGTGCGGCTGCCTGCCAAGGCGAGCCACGAAACCATGCAGCGTGCGGATCATCTCTATGACGCCTGTCTCGTGCTCGACTGGAACATCGCGCCGCGCAAGCGCGGGCGTGGCAGCGCCATCTTCTTTCATCTGGCAAGACCGGGCTACGCGCCGACCGAAGGCTGCGTGGCCATCAGCCGCCGCGACATGGAGCGGCTGCTGCCGCGTCTGTCCCGGCGCACGGTGCTGAAGGTGGTCAGATAGCGGTGCCGTCAAACCGCCATACGGTGGTGCGCTTGACCTCGGCATCCTCCAGCGCGCGTGTGACCGGCACTTCGTAGACGGCCAGCTTTTCGAGCCCGGATTTCGGCAGGTAGGAGCGACCGGGATCGCCGACCAGCATGTCGGCTCCCCGTGCCGTCAGGGCTGAAAACCATGGCACCAGCCGCTCGGCAAAGGGTTTTTCGTAGAACACGTCACCGGCCAGAATCACGTCCCAGCCGCCATCGGTGCCGACGAGGTCGGAACCGTCGAAGGCGATGGAAACGTTGTTGGCTGCGGCATTGAGGGTAATGGCGGTTTCGCAGAACGGATCGATGTCAGACGCCATCACGCTGGTCGCTCCGGCCTTTGCGGCTGCGATGGCGACAAGGCCGGAGCCGGAGGCGAAATCCAGCACGATTTTGCCGCGCACGATTTCGGGATGATCGAGGATGTGGCGGGCAAGGCCCTGTCCGCCCGCCCATGCGAAGGCCCAGAAGGGCGGAGGGAGGCCGATCTCCGCCAGTTCTTCCTCAGTGCGCTGCCACAGATCATGCGCCTCATCGGCCAGATGGAGCTCAATTTCCGGCACATGCGGCGGCCTGATGAGGCTCGTATTGGCGCGGATGAAGGTTTCAGCCGTCCGCGCCGTCAGTTTCATGGAGCGGGCCTCATGGGAGCGGGCACGAGGCCGCCCATGCGGCAAACCTCTTCCCATTCCGCGCACGTCACCGGCTGCACCGAAAGGCGGCCAAGGCGCACCAGCGCCATTTCCGACAGATGCGGATTGGCTTTCACGTCGGCAAGGCTGACGGGCTGCGGCATGTCGCGCACATAGCGGATGTCGACGCATTCCCAGCGCGGATCGTCCGTGGTGCTGTCGGGATGGGCCAGCGCGCAGACTTCCACGATGCCGACGACATTCAGCCCCTCATTGGAGTGGTAGAAGAAGCCGAGATCGCCGATCTGCATGGCGCGCATGTTGTTGCGCGCGGCGTAGTTGCGCACGCCATCCCATTCCTCGCCCTTCTCGCCTTTCTTCTTCAGGTCGTCGAAGGAAAACTTGAACGGCTCGGATTTGAACAGCCAGTAATTCATTGCGGAAGCGCTCCCCTCAGGCGGACGGCTTGTTGAAGACCCAGTTCCAGGCCCGCACCTCGACGCTGTCGAACAGGCTGGCGAGTGCGTAAGGGTCGGCCGCAGCGATGGCTTCGGCCTCGGCCTTGTCCGCGGCCTCGACCACGACGAGGCTGCCCTCCGGCTTGCCGTCGGCATCGAGGAAGGGGCCGGCGAAGGCGAGCTTTCCGGCTGCATTGAGCCCTTCCAGATAGGCGGCATGGGTGGGCCTTGTGTCGAGCCGCAGTTGCAGCGAGCCGGGCTTGTCCTTGCAGATCAGTGCGAAAAGCATGTCTCTGGCTCCTAGATTTTGTTTTCGTGTTTCAGCGGCCGGGTCATCAGCGCTTCCACGGCTTCGGTGACGGTGATGGCGCCTTGCAGGATGGCGGCGACGGCGGAGATGATCGGCGCCTCCACGGCATGTTCGGCGGCAAGGCGGGCGGCAATGGCGGCTGTCGGCACGCCCTCGGCCAGCGGCCGACCTTCGAGCGATTCGCCCCGCCCCAGCGCCAGCCCGTAGGTGAAGTTGCGGGACTGGGTGGAGGAGCAGGTGAGCATCAGGTCGCCGAGGCCGGAAAGGCCCATCAGCGTTTCGGGCTGCGCGCCGAAGGCCGCACCCAGCCGGCGCAGCTCCACGAAACCGCGCGTGACCATGGCCGCCTGCGCGCTGGCGCCAAGCTCGGCGCCGACGACCGCGCCGGCAGCGATGGCGAACACGTTCTTCAGCGCGCCACCCAGTTCCACGCCGGTGATGTCGTCGCTGGCGTAGCAGCGCAGGTTCTGCGCGGAAAAACGGGCGGCAAGCTGCATGGCGAGGTCATTGTCGCGCGCGGCGACCACCACGGCCGTCGGCAGGCCGCGCGCCACATCCGCCGCGAAGCTCGGACCGGAAAGGATCGCCACCGGATTGTCGGGCAGGATTTCGGCAACGATCGAGGACAGAAGCGCACCGGTCTCACGCTCGATGCCCTTGGCGCACAGGACGAACGGAATGCCGGCCGGCATATGCGGTTTCACCTGTTCCAGCACGCTGCGCAGCGATTGCGCGGGCGTGACCGAAAGCACGCAATCGGCATCGGCAAGGGCGGCCTGCAGATCCGTGGTCGTTTCGATGCCCGTGTCGAAGGAGATGCCTGGCAGGTAGCGCGGGTTTTCGCCTTTCGCGATCGCAGCCGCCATATCCGCATCGCGGGCCCACAGGCGCACTTCATGGCCGGCATGAAGGGCGGCAAGCGCCAGCGCCGTGCCCCAGGCGCCGCCGCCCAGAACGGTGGTTCGCGACGTGGCTGGATTTCGGCTCATGCTTTTGCTCCGCGTCTGCCGGACCCGACCACGGGCGCCGAGACCTCATCCAGCGGCCAGCGCGAACGCGGGGCGAAATCGAAGGCGTCGATGTCGGCCTTGCCGGCGTTCAGCCGCTCGATGCCCGCCCATGCGATCATCGCGGCATTGTCCGTGCACAGACTGTGCGGCGGGGCGACGAAACGAAAGCCGTTCTCGGCGCACAGGCGCTCAAGCGTTTCGCGAATGGCGCGGTTGGCGGCGACGCCGCCGGCCACCACCAGCGCAGGCTCGGCCTTGCCGGGATAGTCCGCCCGGAAACGGTGCAGGGCGCGCGCGACGCGGTCGGCCAGCGCATCGGCCACCGCCGTCTGAAACGAGGCGCAGATGTCGGCCACGTCCTGATCGGACAGGGGCGCAATCGCCGTCGCGGCCTGCCGCACGGCGGTCTTGAGGCCGGAGAAGGAAAAATCGGGCTGGGCCGAACCTTTCATCGGGCGCGGGAAGGCGAAGCGGGTCGGATTGCCGTTCGCCGCCGCCTTCTCGACATTGGGGCCGCCGGGATAGGGCAGGGCCAGCATCTTGGCGACCTTGTCGAAGGCTTCGCCCAGCGCATCGTCGATGGTCGTCGCCCAGCGGCGATAGTCGCCGACGCCGGCCACGCGCACGATCTGGGTGTGCCCGCCCGAGACCAGCAGCAGCAGATAGGGAAACGCCAGCCCGTCGGTGAGGCGGGCGGTGAGCGCATGACCTTCCAGATGGTTGACGGCGATAAGGGGCTTGTTCGCGGCGGCGGCAATGGCCTTGGCCGTCATCAGGCCGACGATCAGCCCGCCGACAAGGCCGGGACCGGCTGTGGCGGCAACCGCATCGACTTCGGCAAGCGTGACGCCCGCATCCGCCAGCGCTGCCTCGATGATGCCGTCCAGCGCCTCGACATGGGCGCGGGCGGCGATTTCCGGCACCACGCCGCCGAAGGCCGCATGTTCCTCGACCTGGCTGAGGATCACGTTGGACAGGATCCGGGGCGGGGCCGACGCATCGTCGAGCGCGACGACGCTTGCCGCCGTCTCGTCGCAACTGGTTTCGATGCCAAGCACGCGTATCACGTCGCCGCGAACCTCAAAGTTGCCCCTCATCGCTTTCCCCGATAGGAGAAGGGCCGATCACAATCGTCGCCGGGTTATCATGGACCGCGTGTGATGCAAACCGTTATCAGGAAGGGGCAATCCGTGCTGAAGATCGGAACACGCGCCAGCCCGCTGGCCATGGCACAGGCGCATGAGGCGCGCGACCGGCTGATGGCGGCGCATGGGCTCGGTGCGGAAAGCTTCGAGATCGTGCCGATCACCACCACCGGCGATGCGATTCAGGACCGGCCCCTTTCGGAAGCCGGCGGCAAGGGCCTGTTCACCAAGGAACTGGAAGACGCGCTTTACGACGGGCGCATCGACATCGCCGTGCATTCCTCCAAGGACATGCCGACCCTGCTGCCGCCCGGTCTGGTGCTGTCCACCTTCCTGCCGCGCGAGGATGTGCGCGACAGCTTCATCAGCCTCTCCGCGCCGTCGATCATGGACCTGCCGCAAGGCGTAAAGTTCGGGTCGTCGTCGCTGCGGCGGCAGGCGCTGATCCGCCGCATGCGCCCGGATATCGATGTGGTGATGTTCCGCGGCAACGTGCAGAGCCGGCTGCGCAAGCTGGAAGAGGGCATCGTTTCCGGCACCATGCTGGCGCTCGCCGGTCTGAGGCGGCTGAAGATGGAGCACATCGCCACTGACATCATGCCGGTGGACAGCTTTCCGCCCGCTCCGGGGCAGGGCGCGATCAGCATCGAGCATCGCGGGAACGACGCGGAGGTCGCGCGCATGCTGGCACCGATCCATGACGAGGCGACGGGACAGGCGCTGGCCTGCGAGCGCGCCTTCCTCGCGGCACTGGACGGCTCCTGCCGCACGCCGATCGGCGGCCATGCGGTGGTCGAGAACGGCAGCTTGCGCTTCCGGGGCCTGATCATCACGCCGGACGGCACGCTCTGGCATGAGATCGGCGCCGAAGGCCGCGTGGAAGATGCTGCAGAAATCGGCGCGAAGGCCGGCGCGGACGTGCGCGAGAAGGCCGGAACGCAATTCTTCGAGGGCTGGTTCTGACGCGGGTTCTCGTCACCCGACCTGAACCGGGCGCCACCCGCACGGCGGCCCGGCTGGCCGGGTTGGGCTTCGAGCCGTTGGTGCTGCCCCTGTCGCGCACCGAAGTGATCGCCATCGATCGTTCCACTGTTTGTGGCGATGCCGGGGCGGTGGCCGTAACCAGCGCCAATGCGCTGCGCCACGCCTCCCCGGAGCTTATCGGCAGGCTGTCGCACCTTGTCTGCCATGTCGTCGGCGCGCACACCGCGGAGGCCGCGCGCAAGGCCGGCTTTACCCATATCGAGGAAGGTCCGGGCGATGCCGCCGGGCTCGCCCGGCAGATCGCCGCCGGTTTTTCAGGGAAGATCGCCTATCTGTGCGGGCGGATGCGGTTTTCGGGCTTCGAGGAACGATTGGCCGCATCGGGCGTTCGTGTCGAGGCGCTGGAGGTCTACGATACGGTGGCGATCGACTATGACGAGGCGGATATCCGTGAACGGCTCGGCGGACAGGGCGTCGATGCGGTGCTGCTTTATTCGGTGACAGCGGCGCAGGCCATGCGCGCTCTTCTGCGGCGAGAAGCTCTGCGCCCGCTGTTTGCGAAAGCGGATTTTTTCGCTCTCTCGCCACGCATAGCCGCTGGTCTGGGTGAAGAATCTGCGGTCATGGTGAACAGCGCTCCGCAGCCCTCGGAGCCTGCATTGCTGGCGCTTCTGTCCCGCCGCCGGGGTATGTAAGTTGGGGGGCGCGTCATCACACCGCCCCTTTTCACCGCTTTGAGGTGTGCTAGACCTCTGTTGAAATCCTGTGTCCGCGGGCGGCACGAAGAAGTGGGGAGCCGGCATGGTCAAGACGCCAAGAACGCGCCATTCGAAGAGCAGCCGTGAACCGGTGACGATCGATCTGGAGTCCGATCAGGTGTCGCGGGTGGAAAAGGCCGATACAGCCGCGCCCACGCCAGAGCCCGTGCCTTCCACGCCCGAACCTTCGGTGAAAGCGGAAGAAACCGTCGGAGCCGCAGCAGAGGCAAGGCCGGCGGAACCGCCGGCGCGCGACCATGCGCGCGACTACAGCTTCGCGGAAAAGCCTGCGTCCAAGGCAGACGAAAAACCGGCCGCAGAGACCACAGGAGATGCCGAAAAGGCAGCCCCTGCGCAGCCGGCACCCCTGGCGGAACCGGCCCGGCGCGGTGGCATCGGTCTGCTGGCTGCCGGCCTCGTTGGCGGCGTGGTGGCGCTGGCCGGTGCTGGCGCCCTGCAGTTCGCCGGGGTGCTTGGGGCTCCGGGCGGCTATGCTTCGACCGACAGCCGCGGGCAGATCGCAGAATTGCAGGCGCAGGTTGCCGATCTTGCCGCATCGCGGAGCGATGATGGATCCGCACAGCGTATCGAAAGCCTTTCAACCGGTCTCGACCAGCTGAAGGGCGAGCTTGCCTCCCTGAAAGGCGCAGTGGAGGCGAGCGCAGGCAGCGGCGACAATGGCGAGGCGCTGGCAGCGCTGTCGCAGAAGGTCGGCGAACTGGAAACCTCGGTTGCCGCGCTTGGCGAGGCGGCAAGGCCGGAAGCTGTCGATCTCGGCCCTGTCAATGAGCGGCTGGCCGCGCTGGAGGAGCAGGTCCGCGCCGCCGGCGATGGCGCCCGGCAGCAGGCCAGCCGACTGGCGGTGCTGGACCAGTCGCTGGCGGACGTCACCGGCAAGGTCGAGGAGCAGGCAGGACAGCCGAAGATCGCGCTGGCGATCGCGGCGTCCGCGCTGAAATCGGCGCTGGAGCGTGGCGCCCCGTTCAAGGCCGAACTGGAGACATTTGCCGCGATCGCACCGGAAGCGCCGCAGCTTGCAGGTTTGCGCAGCTATGCCGAACAGGGCGTCGCGACGCGCTCGGAGATCGCCGGGCAGGTGGATGCGGCGGCCGACGCCATGGTGGCGGCCGACGATCCGGTCGATGACAATGCCGGTTTCGTCCAGCGCCTGATGTCGAGCGCGGAAAAGCTGGTCAAGGTGCGGCCGATCGGTGCCGTGGAAGGTGCCGGCGTGCCGGAGACGGTGGCGCGGCTGGAAGCGGCTGTGAGCCAGGGCGACTACGGCAAGGCACTCACCGAATATGAGGCCCTGCCGGCGCCGGTGCAGGCGGCGGGGGCGGATTTCGCCGCCGCGCTCAGGGCTCGCATGGAGGCCGAAGCGCAGGTCGATGCGCTGGTGGCGGAGACCATGGCGGGAGGCGAAGGGTAAGGCATGATCCGCATCCTGTTCTATCTCCTCATCGTTCTGGCGCTTGGTCTCGGCTTTGCGTGGCTGGCGGATCGTCCGGGCGACATGGTCGTCACCTTCGGCGGCTACCGCTATCAGGTGAGCCTGATGGTGGCCGCGGTGGGCGTCGTCGCCGTCGTTGCGGCGACGATGATTTCCTGGTGGCTGATCAGGTCGATCTGGAACAGTCCCTACGCCATCGCCCGGCATTTTCGCGTGCGGCGGCGTGATCGCGGCTATCAGGCGCTGTCCACAGGCATGATCGCAGCGGGAGCGGGCGATGGCGTGCTGGCCCGCAAGAAGGGAAAGGAAGCCGCCAAGCTGATCAGCTCCGATCAGGAACCGCTGATCCATCTGCTGGAAGCCCAGACGGCCCTGCTGGAAGGCGATCATGATGCGGCGCGGCGGAAATTCGAGGCGATGCTCGACGATCCCGAGACGCGGCTGCTTGGCCTGCGCGGGCTCTATCTGGAGGCCGGGCGTCTCGGCGACCGCAATGCGGCGCGCCATTATGCCGGCCGTGCGGCGGCCGTGGCTCCGCAGCTCAACTGGGCGACGGAAGCGACCATCGAGGAACTGGCCGCGCGCAGCCAGTGGGACGGCGCGCTGGAACTGGTGGCAGCACAGAAGTCGACGAAGCGGATCGAGCCGGCCGTGGCCAACCGCCAGCGTGCGGTGCTGCTGACGGCCAAGGCGACGGAGCTGATGGACACCGATCCGGCGGCAGCAAAGACGGCGGCGCTGGAAGCCAACAAGCTCGAACCCGACTTCGTGCCGGCCGCGCTGGTCGCGGCCAGAGCGCTTCTGCGCAATGACGATGTGCGCAAGGCCTCGAAGATGCTTGAGCATGTGTGGCGGGCCGCACCGCATCCAGAGGTCGCCGATCTCTATATCCATGCCCGGCCGGGGGATGCCGTGCTCGACCGGCTGAAGCGGGCGCGCAAGCTTCAGGACATGAAGAAGAACAACGCCGAATCGGCGCTGGCGGTGGCGCGCGCGGCGCTGGACGCAAAGGACTACCGCTCGGCGCGCGCCGAGGCGGAGGCTGCCATTCGCATCGACCCCCGCGAGGGCGCCTACCTGCTGCTTGCCGACATCGAGGAAGCCGAAACCGGCGACGAAGGCAAGGTGCGTCAGCTGCTGGCAAAGGCCGTGCGCGCGCCCCGCGATCCTGCATGGGTGGCGGATGGCGTGGTTGCGGAAACCTGGGCGCCTGTCTCCCCTGTCACCGGCAGGCTGGATGCCTTCGAATGGCGTGCGCCGGTCGAGCATATCGGTCACATGATCGAGAGCGATGAGCCCGGCAAGGCTGAAAAACCGGCTCCCGCCATTGCTGCTCCCGTCGCCGCGGAACGGCTGGGCGAGGTGGCGGAGGCCGAGATCATCGAGGCTGGGCCGGCTGTCGTGGTTGCGGCCGAACCCGCCGCCCGCAACGGGCAGGCTCCGGCCGTCGTGCCGCCCGCAAGTCAGATCCCGGCTGCGTCTCCGCCCGCTCAACCGGCCGAAGCGCCTTCCCCGAAGCCTTCCGTGGCGGTCAGTGAAGAGCCCGCGCAGGCCCCGGTGCAATCCGATTCGGCAAGGCGGGCCGGTGCGAGCAAGATTCCGCCTCCGCCCGATGTCGAAAGCGCGTCCCGGCAGGATTTCATGCCCCGCCTTCCCGATGATCCCGGCGTCGATCCCGACGACGAGCCAGAGCCCCAGGCAACGAGGTTCAAGCTGTTTTGATGTTCGAGCGTTTTCTAAGCTTCCTCAAGGAGATTCCGGGCGGCTCCGGTCGCAGCACGGGTGACGACGATCCGCGCGTGGCCGCCGCAGCACTGCTCTACCACGTCATGAATGTCGACGGTGTGCGGCAGGATGCGGAGTGGGAGCGGTTCAAGGCCGTTCTCGGTGAGAATTACGGCGTGTCCGGAACCGAGCTGGACGAACTGGCAAAGGCCGGCGAGCAGGCGGACCGCGAGGCGGTTGATTTCTATGCCTTCACCAGCGTGCTCAAGCGCCATCTCGATCCTGACGGACGCAAGGCCTTCATCGGGCTGATGTGGGAGATCGTCTTCGCCGATGGCGAGTTGCACGAGCTGGAGGACAATACGGTGTGGCGCGTTGCAGAGCTGCTGGACGTGGAGCGGCAGGACCGTATCAGCGAACGCCGCAAGGTGGCGGCGAGCCTGCCGGATCCGGCTAAAATTCCTGATGAGGAGTAGAATCCGGCCACAAAGCGTCTGGTTTTCTCTGCGCGCCGCACTGACGATCTAACCCTTTGTTTTCACGCAATTCCGCTTCGCCCTTTTGATGAAGTCGCTATAATCCGGCAAATCATCTGCTGATTCTGCCCGCTATGCTTGCCAGAACCCGACCGAGAATACTGACAGTCCTGCATCAGGAGACATCGAGCCCCGGCCGCGTCGGGCACATGCTCATGGAGCGCGGCTTCGATCTCGACATCAGACGTCCGCCGCTTGGCGATCCCTTGCCGGACACTCTCGACGGCCATGCCGGAGCGGTGGTGTTCGGCGGGCCGATGAGCGCCAACGATCCCGATGAGTTCGTCAGGCGCGAGACCGACTGGATGCGTGTTCCGCTGAAGGAGGACAAGCCCTTCCTCGGCATCTGCCTCGGCGCGCAGATGCTGGCAAAGCATCTCGGCGGCAAGGTCGAGGGACATGGACGGGGGCTGGTGGAGATCGGCTGGTATCCGATCGAGGCGACCGGCTGTGGACGGCAGCTGCTGCACTGGCCCGACATGGTCTATCAGTTCCACCGCGAGGGCTTCACGCTGCCGTCCGATGCGACGCTGCTGGCCACGGCCGAGACATATCCCAATCAGGCCTTCCGCTATGGCGAGAAGGCTTATGGCATCCAGTTTCACGGCGAGCTGACGCAGGCGATGATGCATCGCTGGGTGGTGCATGGGGCGCAGCGTTTCTCGCTTCCGGGCGCTCAGCCTGGCCGCGACCATCTCGGCGGGCGGCTGATCTGGGACATGCATCTCAGGCGCTGGCTCGGCGAGTTCCTGGAGACGATCTTCGGCCACGCACCGGTGCGGTAAGGCGACTCAAAAGAAAAACCGCGGATCTTGCGACCCGCGGTTTTCAGATTTCAGCCGGCAATGCCCGGAAATGATCGGGGCCGGACAGGATCAGGCGGCTTCTTCCTGCTCGCCTTCCTCATTGTCGGCCTTGGTGCCGCGCTTGGGACCCTTGTTGAGGTTCACCTCGATCAGGCGCACCGCTTCGGTTTCCGACATGCGGTTGACGGCCGCGATCTCGCGGGCCATGCGGTCGAGGGCCGCCTCATAGAGCTGACGCTCGGAGTAGGACTGCTCGGGCTGGTTCTCGGCGCGGTAGAGGTCGCGCACGACTTCCGAGATCGAGATCAGGTCGCCGGAATTGATCTTGGCATCGTATTCCTGCGCGCGGCGCGACCACATGGTGCGCTTGACGCGGGCGCGACCCTGAACGACCTTCAGGGCGCGATCGACATAATCGGTTTCCGAAAGCTTGCGCATGCCGATGGAGGTGGCCTTGGCCACCGGAACCTTCAGCCGCATCTTGTCCTTCTGGAAATCGATGACGAACAATTCCAGCTTGTGCCCTGCGACTTCCTGCTCCTCGATGGTTACGATCTGGCCGACGCCATGGGCTGGATAGACGATGAACTCGCCGCTTTTGAAACCGTGACGCGTGGGAGCAGACTTCTTCTGCGGGGTGCTGGTTGCCATTACGCCATAGACTCCTTGTTGTGGCCGGCGCCACGCCGACCGTACACAGTGGGGCCGGACCAGCCGGCAGATACCGCGCAACAGTGAATTGTCCGGAAGAAAAGCTGAGGGCCGGGACGCTAAACGACCACATGGCCCAGATCGCTCTGGTCCGGACTGGGAGATTCACCTTTCAGTGATTAGGGCGTGTGCGCCATAAATCGACGTTGTGTCACGGGCATGTTGGCCGATGTGTAACACAAAAAGTCGCAAGAATCAAGATTTTGCTGCACACGCTAACGGCAAGCGCCATGAAGGGCAAGCATAGCTGCCATTCTCAAAGGCACGATGAGAAAATAAAGTGCTAGTCGCCGCTGCCGGCTTCAGGAGAAAAATACTTCTCCAGCTTGCCGGTCTGGCCGTCGAATTCCTCGGCTTCGGGAAGCTGATCCTTCTTGGTGGTCAGGTTCGGCCACTTCTCCGCATATTCGGCATTGAGCTGCAGCCACTGATCGAGGCCCGGTTCCGTGTCGGGGCGGATGGCATCGGCCGGACATTCCGGTTCGCACACGCCGCAGTCGATGCACTCGTCGGGATGAATGACGAGCATGTTCTCGCCTTCATAGAAGCAGTCGACCGGACACACTTCGACACAGTCGGTGTATTTGCACTTGATGCAATTGTCGGTGACTACATAAGTCATACGAGGCTCCGGGCGTCCCGTACATGCCAATTTCGGGTCGCATCATCGAGGGGTGAGGTAACGCCTTTGCACCGCGCTTTCAAGCCGAAGCGCATGCGCCATAGCGCCCCTGGCGGAATGGTTTTGCGCCGGCGGTTCTCGCGCCAGCATGTTATTCCCGTCCCAGCAGCCGGTTCGTGATACGGCGTTCCTTCTTGGTGGGACGACCGCTTCCGGCCTCCCGCAGGGGAGCCTGCGCATCCGGAATTTCCGCCTGTGACGGGGCCGGAGACAAGTCCTCGTAAAGGGTTCGGGCTTCAGGTGCCGGGCCGCGGCGCGTGCCGGTGTCGAGCACTTTCCAGACCAGTATGCGACGCTCCAGCGTGATGGTGAGAACGTCGCCCGGCTTCACCAGATCGGAGGCCTGCGATGCTTTGTCGCGATTGATGCGAACGCGTCCGCTGACCGCCAGTTTGGCGGCAAGCGAACGCGATTTCACGACGCGCGAAAAGAACAGCCATTTGTCGAGGCGCTGGCGGCCGGCTGCTGCCATCGTCCGACGCCGGGTCCCGGAGCTACTTCTTGAGCTGCTCGCGCAGGGCGGCGAGCTTGGCAAAGGGCGAATCCGGATCGATGCGCACCGGGCGTTCCTCGCGCTTGCGCGGCTCGAACTTCGGCTTGCCGCCGGATTTGCTGTCCGGCCTCTCGCCTTGCCGTTCGGGGCGATCCGCTCCCGGCTTGCCGCCCTTGCGGTTGCGGTCGAAGCGGCGGTTGTCGCCTTTGTTGCCTTCGCCGCCTTCGCGACGCTCACCACTCCCTTGCTGGCCGCGCCCCTGCTGGCCGCGCTGACCCTGCCGGCCGCCGGGCCGCTGGTTCTGGCGATCGAAGCGGCCCTGACGCCAGATAAGCACCGGCTTCGGCTCTTCGGCCGGCTCCGGAGCCGCTGGCGATGCAGGTTCGGATGGTGCCGGAGCGGCTTCTTCCGTCGTGACGGCGGTTTCTTCGGCAACGGGGGCTGTGGCTTCTTGCGAAGCCTCGGCGGAAGAATCTGGCGCTTCGGCCCGCGCCGGCTGGTCCTGACCGGCCTCGGTGGGCGCTTGTTCATCGGATGCCGGCTGATCGGCTGCTGAAGCATCCACATCGGTCGCCGCAATCTGGTCCTGCGGGACGGCTTCCGTATCCGCAGCTGCGGTCTGCGTCTCAGCAGTGGCTTCTGCCTGTGCTGCGTCCGCTGCCGCCTTTGCTTCGACGGCTTCGCGGGCGGCGGTATCGAAGGCCTCGACCTTTGCCTTCACCTCTTCGGCCGGCTTCGGGTCGGCACGGTAGCCGAGGCCCTTGAGGATTTCCTCCATGTCCTCGGCGGTCGCGCCGAGGATCGACATCATCGGCGGCGTGACCGTGAAGGTGCCGCCATCGAAAGCGCCATCGGGGCGGGGCCCGAGGCCTGGCTTCCAGTTGATAGCGGGGCGGATCAGGTCGGCCAGCCGTTCCAGAATGTCCACGCGCACGGCGCGGCGGCCAAGGCTGCGATAGCCGGCAAGGCGGTAGAAATTACGGTCGAAAGTCTGGTCCACCACGACCGACGTGCGGCCAGTGGCCAGTGCGAGGACGACATCGCCGTAGCCCGGCTTGTCCTTGCCGTCGTTCTGAAGTGCCCACAGCAGCGTCACCAGTCTGGCAGGGGCCGGCTTCAGCAGGGCCGGGACGAAGACATGATATGCGCCGAAGCGCACGCCGAGACGACGCAGGGCCGCGCGGCCATCCTGCTCCAGCGAACGCATGTCCTCGGCAATGTCACGGCGGTTGAGAAGCCCAAGATTCTCCACGAGCTGGAAAGCAATGCCGCGCGCGATGCCGGTGAGCTGATCATTGGCCTTCAGGTCGACCAGCGGCTTCAGCAGGGTTTCGATGTGGAAGGTGACGAAGCGCTCGGCGCGGTTGACAACCTTGTCGCGTGCCGGGCCGGTCAGCTGTTCGTCGGCCAGCAGCACCAGACGCGGGCGCAGAACGTCCTCGCCGGCGACGAGCGTGGCGATGGGCGCGCCGATCCAGCGCAGCACACCGTCATCGCCCAGCGCAATGTCGTTGTTGCCGGAGGCGGCGAAACGCTCTGCGCGGGTTTCGAACTCGGCGGCCAGCGCCTTTTGCGCAGCGGCGCGAACCGCCTTGGCGGCTTCGCCGCCGGCGCTCTGGTCCGCGGTAAAGCGGAACCCCTGCAATTCTCCGACATGGTGCCCTTCGACGAGGACTGTTCCGGAAGGGCTGATTTCTGCTTCGGACATGGTATTTTCTCTGAGGCGGCGCATAAGCACGGAAGTCCTGCGGTCTACGAAGCGTTTCGTCAACCTGTCATGCAGCGCATCCGACAATCTATCCTCGATTTCGCGCGTCTTTTCCTGCCAATGTGCCGGATCGGCAAGCCATCCGGGCCGGTTCGACACGAAAGTCCAGGTGCGGATCTGGGCAATGCGGGCCGAGAGGGTGTCGATGTCGCCCTCGGTGGTGTCGGCGCGGCGCACCTGTTCGGCCATATAATTCTCATCGACATGCCCACGCCGGGCGATGTCCATGTAGATGGACGCGATCAGGTCGGCGTGCTGGGCCGGCGAGATGCGCCGGTAGTCGGGCAGGGCGCAGGCGTCCCACAGCTGCGCCACCCGCTCCGGGCGTGAGGCAAGGGCGCGGATGTCGCCGTCGCGCGCGAGATATTCCAGCGCCTGCGCATCGACGGCCGGCAGCGCGCGCGTCAGCCCTTCAACCGGCGCATTGGTTTCGATCGACCGGCGCAGCGCATCGAGGCTGGCGAAGTCGAAGGCGGCGGTGCGCCATTGCAGCACCTTAACCGGCTCGAAATCGTGGCTCTCGATCTTTTTGACCAGATCGTCGTCGAAAGGATCGACGCGGCCGGTGACGCCGAAGGTGCCGTCGCGCATGTGGCGGCCGGCGCGGCCGGCGATCTGGCCAAGCTCGGCGGCGGTGAGCTGGCGGAACTGGTAGCCGTCGAACTTGCGGTTCTGGGCGAAGGCGACATGGTCTACATCGAGGTTGAGCCCCATGCCGATGGCGTCGGTGGCGACCAGATAATCGACATCGCCGTTCTGGTAGAGCGCCACCTGCGCGTTGCGGGTGCGCGGCGAGAGTGCGCCAAGCACCACGGCCGCGCCGCCCTGCTGGCGGCGGATCAGCTCGGCGATGGCGTAGACCTCATCGGCCGAGAAGGCGACGATCGCCGTGCGCCGGGGCAGGCGGGTGAGCTTTTTGGAACCGGCATAGGCCAGATGCGACAGGCGCGGGCGCGTCACCACCGAAATGCCCCGCAACAGCTTCTGGAGAATGCCCTGCATGGTGGCCGCACCCAGAAGCAGCGTTTCCTGCCGCCCGCGCAGATTGAGGATGCGGTCGGTGAAGATGTGGCCGCGTTCCAGATCGCCGGCCAGCTGCACCTCGTCGATGGCGACGAAAGCCGCATCGGTCTCGCGGGGCATGGCTTCCACGGTGCAGACCGAGTAGCGGGCGCCTGCAGGCTGGATCTTCTCCTCGCCGGTGATCAGCGCCACTTTCGCCGCCCCCACCTTCTCGCACAGCCGTGCATAGACCTCGCGGGCGAGCAGGCGCAGCGGCAGGCCGATGACGCCGCTTTCGTGCGCCACCATGCGCTCGATGGCCAGATGGGTCTTGCCGGTGTTGGTGGGACCGAGCACGGCCGTCACGTCGCGGCCGGACAGGATAAGCGGTTGTTGGGGCTTGGGTTGGATGTTCATCGGCGGGAAAGTCTCTCCGGCCACAGTGCAGCAAGGGACGCCCGAAAGCGCTGGATCGCCTCCGACCCGTCTGACACATAGGCATTTATGCACCGCGGTGAAAGGCGGAAGTTTCAGCACGTCCCTCAGTCGTCGCATCAGAGGCGGCTGGCGGCCCGCGTTAACGGGTGGAACGAGTCTGGAACGAATCGGCGACGAATCGCTGACTCTTGCCGATTCATGGTTCGTTCACGGCTACATATAGGCCTTCAGGTGCGGTCCGGAGCTACATGCTGAATCGCCTTCGGAACAAGACAGCGGCTGTTCTTCACTGTCGTTAAGGTTTGCCGGCCACTTGCATCGCGGTAGCTGGTATCAGAAGGCAATTCATTGAAAAATAAGGAAATTATTAACTTCCCTTAAGAATTTCCAACCGTGCACATGGCCGTTTTCTTAACGATTCGATCAAAGGCGGAACGAAACGGCGACGAATCGCCGACCTGTGAATTTTCCCGTTTCGTTCACCGCTACATGTTGTGTCCCGCACAGCTTATCCACAGGCCTTCCACAGCGGGGTCGCAGCCGGATGCGGAAACGGCGCGGCCATGAAGGCCGCGCCGTTAACTGTTTCGTGCCGTATCGGGACAGGCAGTCTCAGGCGAGGTACTGCCCGCCATTGGCCGTCAGCGTCGAGCCGGTGATGAAACCGGCATCGTCGGAAGCGAGGAAGAGCACGCAGCGCGCGATCTCCTCGGCTTCGCCCAGCCGTCCGACCGGGATCTGGGCAATGATGGACTCGCGCACCTTCTCCGGCACGGCCATCACCATGTCGGTGGCGATGTAGCCGGGGCAGATGGCGTTGACCGTGATGCCGGCGCGGGCGCCTTCCTGCGCAAGCGCCTTGGTGAAGCCGATATCGCCGGCCTTGGCCGCCGAATAGTTGGCCTGCCCCATCTGGCCCTTCTGCCCGTTGATCGAGGAGATGGTGATGATGCGGCCAAACTTGCGGTCACGCATTCCCGTCCACAGCGGATGCGTCATGTTGAAGACGCCGCTGAGATTGGTGCCGATCACTTCGTTCCACTGCTCGCGCGTCATCTTGTGGAACATGGCATCGCGGGTGATGCCGGCATTGTTGACCAGAACCGAGACGGGGCCGAGATCCGCTTCCACCTGAGCGATTCCTGCAGCGCAGGCATCGTAATCGGCCACGGACCATTTGTAGACCGGGATGCCGGTTTCCTCGTTGAAGATGCGGGCGGCGTCATCATTGCCGGCATAGTTGGCCGCAACATTGTAGCCCGCATCCTTCAACGCCCTGGCGATGGCGGCACCGATGCCCCGTGTCCCACCGGTGACAATAGCTGTTCTGCTCATGCTGGTGATTCTCCATTATCAGGGCAGTCCGCCGCAGCCGAGCAGGAGATTGAGGCGTTATGGTGCCTTAACAGCTTGCCCTTGCGGTCGTTCTGCCCTGTCCTCCCATTGTTGCCTAGTTCAGCCCCTCGAGACACATGGCAACGCCCATGCCGCCGCCGATGCACAGCGTGGCCAGACCCTTCTTCGCATTGCGGCGCTTCATCTCGTAAACAAGGGTGTTGAGGATGCGGGCACCCGAAGCGCCGATCGGGTGACCGATGGCGATGGCGCCACCATTGACGTTGACGATTTCCGGATTCCAGCCAAGCGACTTGTTGACGGCACAGGCCTGCGCGGCGAAGGCTTCGTTGGCCTCGACGAGGTCGAGATCGCCGACGGACCAGCCGGCCTTTTCCAGCGCTTTCCGGGAAGCCGGGATCGGTCCGGTGCCCATCACCGCCGGGTCGACGCCGGCCGTTGCCCAGGAAGCGATGCGCGCGATCGGGGTGAGGCCGCGGCGCTGAGCCTCTTCTTCGCTCATCAGCAGCACGCCGGCGGCGCCGTCATTGATTCCGGAAGCGTTGGCGGCGGTCACGGTGCCTTCCTTGTCGAAGGCGGGCTTCAGCTTCTGCATGGCCTCGATGGTGGCGCCGTGGCGGATATATTCGTCATCTTCGACGATGGTGTCGCCCTTGCGGCCCTTCACCGTTACCGAAACGATCTCGTCCTTGAACTTGCCGGCCTTCTGCGCGGCTTCGGCCTTGTTCTGCGATGCGAGCGCGAACTGGTCCTGCTCGTCACGGGAAATCTGGAACTCGCGCGCCACGTTCTCGGCTGTGATGCCCATGTGGTAGCCGTTGAAGGCATCCCACAGGCCGTCCTTGATCATAGTGTCGATCATCTTGTAGTCGCCCATCTTCACGCCGTTGCGCAGATGCTGGGCGTGGGGCGAGAGCGACATGGATTCCTGTCCGCCTGCGATCACGACGCGGGCGTCGCCCGTGGCGATCTGCTGCATGCCGAGCGCAACCGAGCGCAGGCCCGAGCCGCAAACCTGGTTCATGCCCCAGGCCGAGGTTTCTTTGGGAATGCCGGCCAGCATGGATGCCTGACGGGCGGGGTTCTGGCCCTGCGCCGCGGTGAGCACCTGACCGAGGATGACCTCGTCCACCTCCGCCGCGTCGACGCCTGCGCGCGCCAGCAATTCCCTGATGACGATGGCGCCAAGCTCATGCGCCGGCATGTTTGCGAAGGATCCGCTGAAGGAGCCGACCGGTGTGCGGGCGGCGCTGACGATGACGATGGAATTGGAAGACGACATTGTTTTCTCCGGACTTTGCAGAACTGCACTCGGCGGTGTCATGACTTTTGTTGCCCTTTCCGAAAGACGAGTCAAATCCGAAAAAGTCGCGGCGAAGTGACCTGCGGTAAGTCGGCTCAGCAATGCTGCGCAGCATTTTGCAGGTGACAGGAACATGCCTGCCGTTCCGCACTGCACAAAATCTGTTGGAGTCGGTGCCGTTTTGGGCCTATCCTGTTGCAAAGCAATGCAAATGGTAAGTTCATGCTTACCAATTCGACAAAGCTGTTCGGGGAGGACGCTGGTGGCTGCGAAAGACGATAGTGTGATCATCAAGAAATACGCCAACCGTCGGCTCTACAATACGGGAACCAGCACCTATGTGACGCTGGAAGATCTCGCCGCCATGGTGAAGCGCGGCGAGGATTTTACAGTTCAGGACGCCAAGAGCGGCGACGACATCACCCATTCCGTGCTCACCCAGATCATCTTCGAGCTGGAAAACAAGGACGGGCAGAACATGCTGCCGATCCCATTTCTGCGCCAGCTCATCGCCTTCTATGGCGATCAGATGCAGATGATCGTGCCGTCATTTCTCGAACAGTCGATGATGGCCTTCTCCAAGGAGCAGGAACGGTTTCGCGAGCAGATGAAGGATGCGCTGCCGAAATCGCCCATGGACATGATGAAGATGCCACTGCCGATGAAGGCGCTGGAAGAGCAGACGCGACGCAACATGGAGATGTTCCAGAACGCGATGCGCATGTTCACGCCGTTTCCCGCCGGCGCGGCGCCGAAGCAGGGCGACGGCGAGCCGCAGAAGGAAACGGGCGAGCGCGATGGCGACCTTCAGGATCTGAAGGAGCAGATTGCCGCGATGCAGCGCAAGCTCGACACGCTGTCCTGAGCGACAGACCGCGCTGCCGGATGCCGGCCCGAAATCTTCAGGCGATTTCGGCCACATCCTCCGGCGCCATGCCGACAATGGCCTCGTAACGGCCCTTGTCGGTGGCGGTTTCCGTGTTGATCGCCAGAACGCGCGCGTTCTCGTCCAGACCCAGCATTTTTCTCCCTTCAGGGTCCGATGCCGCGCGGATCAGCCCGGCGAGCCCGGCACAGCCGCTTTCACCGGCGACGATGGCGGGATCCGGGGCCGTCGGCCGGGCAAGGCGGAGCATGGTCGCTGCCGCATTGTCCTCGTCCACGGTCATGAAGGCGTCGGCCTTGCGCGACAGTATCCGCCACGCCACCAGCGACGGCTCGTAGCACTCCAGCATCGCCATGATGGTCGGCTCCCCATGCGGGGTTTTGACCAGTCGCCCGGTGCGCGCACTTTCATGAATGCAGGCCGCGCGGGCTGGCTCGACAACGATGAGTCTGGGACGATCCGCTCCGAAAACGATGGCGAAATGTCCGGCGAGGGCTGCCGCCAGCCCGCCGACGCCGGCCTGTACGAAAACATGCGTCGGCCTTTGCGGCAATGCTTCCAGCACTTCGCCGAGCATGGCGGTATAACCCTGCATGACCAGCGAGGGGATGCGCTCATAGCCCGGCCATGAGGTGTCGGAGACAACGCTCCAGCCGTTTTGCTCACAGACACGGGCGGCCTCTGCAACGGAATCGTCATAGGTGCCTTCAACGCGTATTATCTCGGCGCCACAGGCAGCGATTGCTGCCACCCGCTCGTCGCTGACGCCGGCATGCACGAAGATCGCGGCGCGGGCGCCCACCATGCGCGCGCCCATGGCGACGGACTTGCCGTGGTTGCCGTCGGTCGCGCAACCGAAGGTCATCTGCCGCGCGATCTCGCGCACCTGCGATGAATTGAGATCCGCGATGTCTTGGGGATGGCCTCGCCTGCGGCCCGCCTCCTCCAGCACCAGCCGGATGACGGCATAGGAGCCGCCAAGTGCCTTGAAGCTGCCGAGGCCGAGCCGGAAGCCTTCATCCTTGAGGAAAATGGCTGCGATCCCGAGTTCTCCGGCGAGGCCGTCGAGCCGGTGCAGCGGCGTTTGCCTGTAGTCGGGGCGACAGGACAGGAAGCGCTGCACCTCCCGGGCGGCTTCCATTCCAAGAGTGGTGGAATCCGCAGGGTCCAGCGCCGCATTATAGCCGGGAAGTGTGTTCAGGGTGATCATGGTCTCATCTCTCTTTGCGTGATGAGATTTTATCGCGGATGAAGACTGGATTTTCCTCGATTTGACCGCCAGAATGCAAAAAACTCTCGATTTTGGTGGCTTTGATGCCTGAATCCGAGCGGGATGGCCTCGACAGTTTCGATCTTGCGATCCTCCATATTCTGCAGCGGGACAACACGACCGCTCACCGCATCATCGGTGAACGGATCGGCCTGTCGGCGGCGGCCGTGCATCGCAGGGTGCGCCGCATGCATGAGAACGGGGTCATCACCGGCAATTTCGCCGTCGTCGATCCGGGACGCGTCGGCCAGCCGATCACCATCGTGGTGGAGGTCGAGATCGAAAGCGAGCGGCTCGATCTGCTTGATGCGGCCCGGCGCAGCTTCGCCGCCGATCGGTCTGTGCAACAGTGCTACTATGTGACCGGCGAAGCGGATTTCGTGCTGATTGTCACAGTCGCCTCCATGGCTGACTATGAGGCGCTGACGCGGCGGCTGTTCTTCGAGAACCACAATGTCAGGCGCTTCCGTACCCTCGTGGTCATGGACAGGATCAAGGCGGGGCTGGCGGTCCAGTTGCCGGAGCGGCCGCAAAGGCGAATCAGATAGGCTTTTTCTCAGACAATCACCTTCCCAAGGATGCGACAGACGTGACAGACCTTATCCCGGTTTTCGATGGCCACAATGATACGCTGATGAAACTCTACCAGTCCGCCGAGCCGGACAAGGAGAAGCTTTTCGTCAAAGGCAGTCCCTCCAGCTGGCATATCGATCTGCCACGTGCCCGCAAGGGCGGGCTTGCAGGCGGCATGTTCGCCATCTTTCCGCCGCCGCTGGAGGACGCGCCGATGCGTACCACCGCACCCGCAACCAACGAGCCGATGGCGCCCGAACTTAGCCGCGCCGATGCGATTGTGTCGACCACGGGCATGGCCTCGATTTTGCTGCGTCTCGAACGGTCAGGTGCGCTGAGCGTGTGCCGCAGCGCCGCCGACATCAGGCGCGCGATGGCTGCTGGCTCTCTGGCCACCGTCTTCCATATCGAAGGCGCGGAGGCGATCGATACCGGTCTTGCCGAACTCGACGTGCTTCATGCGGCAGGCTTGCGCTCGCTCGGCATCGTCTGGAGCCGGCCCAACGCATTTGGCCATGGCGTGCCGTTCCGCCTGAACTCGACGCCGGACACCGGTCCCGGTCTCACCGATGCCGGCAAGGCGCTGGTGCGTGCCTGCAACGAGCTGGGGATCATGATCGATCTGTCGCATCTCAACGAAAAAGGGTTTCGCGACGTCGCCTCCCTTAGCACCGCGCCGCTGGTCGCCACCCATTCCAACGTGCATGCACTCTGTCCCCATGCGCGCAACCTGACCGAATGGCAGCTTGGCGCCATTCGCGACAGCAACGGCATGGTCGGACTGAATTTCGCCACCGGCTTCCTGCGTGAAGATGGCCGGATGGACCCCAACACCGGCCTTGAGGTGATGGTTCGCCACATCGATGCCCTGATAGAGGCACTGGGAGAGGACCGCGTCGGCTTCGGGTCCGACTTCGACGGGGCCACGATCCCCGCCGCCATCGGTGACGTTTCGGGACTTCCGCATCTCATCACTGCATTGCTCGAAAAGGGCTATGGGCGCGAGCTGGTCGAGAAGATCGCCTGGAAGAACTGGGTGGCTGGCCTGGAGCGCAGCATAGGATAGTCAAGTCCAATTGATTTCAGGGCGGGAACAATTTCCGCCCACATCACGTTAAGGCTGCGGTTCCGTACATGTCCGCAGCTTCATGCGGCATGCGGCAAAGGTCGTTCGAATGCCGGAATATCGTGATGATTCAAAACAGCCTTGAACGTAAATTCATTCGCCTGGCCATGACCGCGCCCTATCTGGAGCGCGATGAAGAGCAGGAACTGGCGCAGAACTGGCGCGATCACGGAGATCAGGAAGCGCTGAACCGCATGACGATGGCGCATATGCGTCTCGTCATCTCCATGGCCGGCAAGTTCCGCAATTACGGCCTCCCCATCGGGGACCTCATTCAGGAAGGCCATGTAGGGCTGCTTGAGGCGGCGGCAAGGTTCGAGCCGGAACGTGAGGTACGATTTTCCACCTATGCAACATGGTGGATCAGGGCTTCGATGCAGGATTATATCCTGCGCAACTGGTCGATCGTGCGCGGTGGCACCAGTTCGGCGCAAAAGGCCTTGTTCTTCAACCTGCGGCGGCTGCGTGCGCGGCTTGCGGCTGGCTCCGACACGCTTTCCAGCGCCTCGATCTACGAGGAAATAGCCACGGCCCTCGGCGTGCAGACCGCCGACGTCGCCACCATGGATTCACGCCTGTCAGCACCCGACAGCTCGCTCAACGCCCCGCTTTCGGGAGAGTCGGATTCCATGGAACGCATGGACTTTCTGGTCAGCGACGCTCCGCTGCCGGATGAAGTGGCGTCCGAGGCTATCGACGTGGAGCGGCGTAACGGCTGGCTCAAGGATGCGCTCGGTGCACTGAATCCGCGGGAGCTGCGCATCATCGAGGAGCGGCGGCTGAAGGATGACGGCGCAACGCTTGCCGAACTTGGCGATGTGCTGGGCATCTCCAAGGAGCGCGTGCGCCAGCTCGAAGCCCGCGCCATGGAGAAGCTGAAGGTGGCGCTGGTGGCGCGCAATCCGGAGTTCATGGCTGCCTGAACAGGGCTACCTGAAAGGGCGGCGTCCTTCAAAAGCAAGCGGCCGGTCAGTTGCCGGAAAGCAGGTCAGGCCGTCTTTCGCGCGTCAGCTTTTCGGCCTCGGCACGACGCCATGCGGCGATCTTCGCGTGGTTGCCCGAGGTCAGCACCTCGGGGATCGTGCGGCCCTCGAATTCCTGCGGGCGCGTATAGTGCGGATGCTCCAGCAGGCCGCCTTCAAAACTTTCCTCTTCGCCGGACAGCTCATTGCCCATGACGCCCGGCAGCAGGCGCACGACGGCGTCGAGCAGCACCAGCGCCGCCGGTTCGCCGCCTGAGAGGATGTAGTCGCCGATCGAGACCTCCTCCAGTTGCCGGCTCTCGATCAGCCGCTGGTCGACGCCTTCGAACCGCCCGCACAGGATGACGGCGCCGGGGCCGGCGGAAAGTTCGCGTACACGCGCCTGCGTCAGCGGGCGCCCCCGTGGGCTCATCAGCAGGCGCGGGCGCGGGTCGGATGGCGGGGCCGCGTGGTCGATGGCTCGGGCCAGCACGTCGGCGCGCATCACCATGCCGGCGCCGCCGCCTGCCGGTGTGTCGTCCACCGTGCGGTGGCGGTCGGTGGCGAAATCGCGGATCTGCACCGCTTCCAGAGACCATGTGCCGGCTTCAAGCGCCCGTCCGGCAAGCGACAGGCCGAGCGCGCCCGGAAACATCTCGGGATAAAGTGTGAGGACGGAGGCAGAAAAGCTCACCGGTTGCCCCCGGCGCTTTTCGGCCCGGGCGGCCGGTCCGTGCTGGAGGGTTCACCATTGGGCGCATCCTCATCATCGTCGCCGGCCAGTCCGGCCGCGACCGGGTCGATGCGGATGAAGCCGCCGGCGACCGACACTTCCGGCACGGCTGCCTGCGTGAACGGGATCAACACGCCTTTGCGGCCGCCGATCATCAGGTCGAGTATGTCGCCGCCGCCGAAATTCTGCACCGCCAGCACCTTGCCCAGCGTTGCGCCGGTCTCGTCGCGCACGGCCAGCCCCATCAGGTCCGCATGGTAGAACTCGTCATCTTCCTCCGGCTCGGGCAGCATGGAACGTTCGATGAACAGCTCGGTGCCGGTCAGCGCTTCGGCCGCGTTGCGGTCCTTCACTTCGGCGAACCGCACCACGGCCATATTGCCGGCCGGCCTGATGCTGAGGATCTCGAAGCTGCGTCCATCCTGCGTGTAGAGCGGGCCATAATCGCCCAGCGCCTCGGGATCGCCGGTGTAGGTCTTGACACGCAGCTCCCCCTTGATGCCGTGCGGGGCGCCGATCACGGCCATCTGGACGGGGTTTTCGAGCCTGGTCATCGAACTGATCCTTGCAATGATCTGCCTGTCCTAGTTTCAGGACGCCTGCTTTTCAAGCAAGCTTCACCGCTTCCTAACCGTATGCGCGCATCATGCCGGTATGACGACGCAGGAACAATTTCTCCTTTCGGCAAAGCCGGACCTGCAGGCCGCGCGCATGGCGTGGCTGCAATCGCTTGGCGGCGAGCGCCGCTTGTCTCAACTGACCGTCGATGCCTACGAGCGTGACACGCGCCAGTTCCTGCAATTCCTGACCGGCCATTGCGGCGGCGCACCCGGAATAGCCGACATCAAAGCACTCAGGCCGGCTGACCTGCGCGCCTATCTTGCTTCACGGCGTAGCGCCGGGGCAGGGGCCCGCACGCTGGGACGGGGACTGGCCGGAATCCGCTCGCTGCTGCGCCATCTTGAAAGGCAGGGCATGGTCAATGCGGCCGGAGCCGCAGCCATGCGTGCGCCCCGCCAGCCGAAATCGCTGCCCAAGCCGCTGACGGCAGCCGATGCAAAGCGCGTGGTGGCAACGGATGAGCAACTGGCGGAGGAGCCCTGGATCGCGGCCCGCAATGCTGCGGTGCTGACCCTGCTCTATGGCTGCGGCCTGCGCATTTCCGAAGCGCTTGGCCTGACCGGCGGCGATCTGGCCAGCGGAGACGAAACCGTGCTGCGGGTGACGGGCAAGGGCGGCAAGACACGGCTTGCGCCGCTGCTGCCGGTCACGGTGAAGGCGGTGATGGAGTATCGCCGCCTGTGTCCCTATCACCTCGATGCCGGTGAACCGCTGTTTCGGGGTGCACGGGGCGGGCCGCTCAATGCCGCGATCATCCAGCGGGAAATGGCGAAACTGCGCTCGGCGCTCAACCTGCCGGAAACGGCGACGCCGCATGCGCTGCGCCATTCCTTTGCCACGCATCTGCTGGGGCGGGGCGGTGACCTGCGCACCATTCAGGAACTGCTCGGCCATGCCAGCCTGTCGACCACGCAGGTCTATACGGGCGTCGATACGGCGCGGCTGCTCGAAATCTACGATTCGGCGCATCCGCGCGCATGAAACGGCACCGCCTTAACGGTTTGGCCGGGATTTAAGGCTAGTGGAAAACCATGACACGCACATTCGCTCTCGCTGATCGCGCCGCCCTGTTCTGCATGAAGCTGCTTGCCGGGCTGAACCTGTTGTTTTTCATCACCTTCCTGACCGTTCTGGCGATGGCGACCGGCAGGGCGCATGCGGATGCAACTGCCTGCTCGGGCGCCGACCTCATGGAAAAGCTCCGCAAGGACGATCCGGACGCCTACTCGGACGTGCGCAAACAGGCCGATGCCGTGCTCAACGGCAAGGGCGTTCTGTGGAAGCTGGAGAAGCAGGGCACAGCACCCTCCTATCTGTTCGGAACCTTTCATCTGAGCGACCCGCGCGTCGTCACGCTGCCGCCAGCGGCGCAGATTGCGTATGACGCGGCTGCGACAGTGGTGATCGAAACCACGGATGTGCTCGATCAGTCCCATATGATGGCGGCCATGTCAGAAGAGCCTGAACTGATGATGTTCACGGGATCGCAGACGCTTACCTCGCAGCTTTCTGCCGAGGATGCGGAGGCTTTGAAGAAAGGCCTCAAAGCGCGCGGCATCCCGCTGGCCAGCGTGGCGAAAATGAAACCGTGGATGCTGCTCGGTGTCGTGGCGGTTCCGCAATGCGAGCTTGCCCGCCGCTCGGCGGGAGAAGCCATTCTCGACGTGAAGCTGGCGCAGGATGCCGACGCCGCCGGCAAGGCGCTGGGCGGTCTTGAAACGGCGGCGGACCAGCTTCGCGCCATGGCGTCCCTGCCGATGGAGTTCCACATTCAGGGGCTGGTGGAAACGCTGCAACTGGGCGATGGCATCAACGATCTTACCGAGACCATGATCCGGCTCTACCAGCAGGGCGAGGTTGGCATGATCATGCCGATGTTCACCGCGGTGATGCCGCAGCAGGGCGGCGACATGGCCGGTTATGCGGCATTCGAGGAAGCGCTGATCAACAAGCGCAACAAGGGCATGATTGCCAGTGCGGACGCGTTCCTTTCGCAGGGCAACGCCTTCATCGCGGTGGGTGCGCTGCACCTGCCGGGGCCGGAAGGGCTCGTGGAAGGGTTCCGCAAGGCGGGCTATACTGTGAGTGCCGTGCACTAGCACTGCAACTGCTTTGCAGGGGCGTATGCAACCTGTCGGCGCTTTATGCGTTGACCTCTTGTTGCCTGATCCGTTTCCTGGAGGACAGAATGGCCAATCCGCACAAGCCGGGTCCAGACGATCCCCGTCCGCTGGATCCCCTGAATCCCATTCCACCACATGCGGACCCCGATCCGCATCTTGATCCAACGCCCCCGCCGCGAGGTGGTGGCACCACTTGGCTGATCGCGCTGATCGTTCTGGTGCTGGCGCTCGGCGCCTATTACCTTTTTGCCGGTGGCAACCGACCGGCGACCGAGCCTGAAGCGGCACCGCCGCCTGCTGCCACCGAGCCGGCGCCTGTGCCTGCTCCCGTCGAACCTGCTCCTGCACCCGCACCTGCGGAACCTGCACCTGCTCCGGCAGAGCCTGCGCCGCCGGCCGAACCGGCTCCTGCACCGGCAGAGCCTGCACCGGCTCCCACCGACAGCACGCCGGCTCCGGCCGAGCCTGCGCCACAGCAGCCGGCGAACTGACCGGACAAGACCCGAAAAAGAAACGGCCCGCCGGTTGGCGGGCCGTTTTTGGTTCCGGGATCTGGATTATCGGGAGAGCAGCGGAACACGCGAAACCGTGGTCCAATGCTCAGGCCGATAAGCTATGGGGCCGATCAGATGTGGATCGGCTTGAAGAATGTGGCGAGCGCGGCTTCCTTGACCGCCTCCGACATGGTGGGGTGGGCGTGGCAGGTGCGCGCGAGGTCTTCCGACGAACCGCCGAACTCCATCAGGACCGCCGCCTCGTGGATCATCTCGCCGGCACCGAAGCCGACGATGTGGACGCCGAGCACGCGGTCGGTCTCCTTGTCGGCCAGCACCTTCACGAAGCCGTCGGTGTGCTGCATGGCGCGCGCACGGCCATTGGCGGTGAAGGGGAACTTGCCGGACTTGTAGGCGACGCCGGCCTTCTTCAGCTCTTCCTCGGTCTTGCCGACCGAAGCGACCTCAGGGCTGGTGTAGACGACGCCCGGAATGACGTCGTAGTTCACATGGCCGGCCTGACCGGCGATGATCTCGGCAACGGCCACGCCCTCGTCTTCGGCCTTGTGGGCGAGCATCGGGCCGGCGACCACGTCGCCGATGGCATAGATGCCCGGCACATTGGTGCGCAGATGGCCGTCGGTCTTCACGCGGCCGCGCTCGTCCAGCTCGACGCCGGCTTCGCTGAGGCCGAGACCTTCCGTGTAAGGCTTGCGGCCGGTTGCGATCAGCACGGCATCGGCCTCGACGGTTTCCGCGTCGCCGCCCTTCACCGGCTCGAACGTCACCGAAGCGCCCTTGCCGGACTTCGCCACGCCGGTGACCTTGGATCCCAGCCTGAAGGTGAAGCCCTGCTTGCCCAGCAGACGCTGGAACTGCTTTGCGACTTCGCCGTCCATGCCGCCGAGGATGGTGTCGAGGAACTCGACCACCGTGACCTTCGCGCCAAGACGAGCCCAGACCGAGCCAAGCTCCAGGCCGATGACACCGCCGCCAACGACGACCAGATGCTCAGGCACCTTTGCCAGCGACAGCGCGCCGGTGGAGGACACGATGACCTTCTCGTCGATGTCGACCTCGACGCCCGGGATGCCGGCCACGTCGGAGCCGGTGGCGATGACGATGTTCTTCGTCTCGATTTCCTGCGTGCTGCCGTCCTCGGCGACGACGGCCACCTTGCCAGCGGCGACGACCTTGCCGGTGCCGCGGAAGGAGTCGATCTTGTTCTTCTTGAACAGGAAGGCGACGCCAGCCACGTTGGCGGACACGGTCGTGTCCTTGTGGGCCATCATCTTTTCGAGGTTCAGCTTCGGAGCGGAAATTTCCACGCCGAGCGCATCGAAGGAGTGGCTTGCTTCGGCAAACATTTCCGAGGCATGCAGCAGCGCCTTGGAGGGGATGCAGCCGATGTTCAGGCAGGTACCGCCGAAGGTCTCGCGCTTTTCAACGACCGCGACCTTGAGGCCGAGCTGGGCTGCCTTGATGGCGCACACATAGCCGCCCGGACCAGAGCCGATGACGACGACATCATATGCCATTTGTCCATTCCTTTCCTGCTGGCCGATCCGGCCATTTCAATCGGGTCGCGTCGGCCGTCCAGCGGCGCGCGGGTGAGAAATCTATTCCTGACAGCCACTCAGCGCGAATATGTCGCCGGGAAGCTTGTCTTCGGCAGCGGATTCGAAAACGGCCGCCTGCCGCAATGTCGGACCGAGGTCGGGGAATATCAACGCCTGCGGGGCGGAGGCATCTTCTTTGGGGAGAAGACCGACGGCGCCCTTGTCATCCACGGCGTAGAGCGGCCCTTCCCACAGGGTGCATTCGGCGATCTCATCCCCGGTCACGTCCCCTTCGGGACAATCGTGCAACAGGGACGCATAGGGGCGCGGGGTTTCCTCGCTCCACATGACGATGCCTTCGAGCTGGATGCCGGTGGCGAGGTTCATCCTGAAGCTGTTGGTGACCACCATCGAGTCTCCCGTCGGGCGGAAGTCGATGCCGGTGCCTTTGGCCGCATCTTCATAGACGGCCAGAGGCATCGGGCAGGCGGCACGCGCACCCGCCGTCTGCGCGATGAGCAGGGCGGCAAGGCAAATCGCCCAGCCACCCTGCCGGATAAGATGGTTCGTCACCACGGACGACCGCTCCCTGCTCAGAGATCCAGAACCAGACGCTCCGGGTCCTCCAGCGTTTCCTTGACGCGGACGAGGAAGGTCACCGCTTCCTTGCCGTCGACGATGCGGTGATCGTAGGACAGCGCCAGATACATCATCGGGCGCACGACGATCTGGCCGCCGACCACGACCGGGCGCTCCTGGATCTTGTGCATGCCGAGGATGCCGGACTGCGGCGCGTTGAGGATCGGCGTCGACATCAGCGAGCCATAAACACCGCCGTTGGAGATGGTGAAGGTGCCGCCCTGCATGTCTGCAACCGACAGCTTGCCATCGCGCGCGGCAATGCCGAGGCGTCCGATTTCCTTCTCGATCTCGGAGATCGACATCGAATCGGCGTCGCGCACCACCGGAACCACGAGACCCTTGTCGGTGCCGACCGCCACGCCGATATGGGCGTAGTTCTTGTAGATGATGTCGGTGCCGTCGATCTCGGCGTTGACGGCCGGGATTTCCTTCAGCGCGTGGGTCACGGCCTTGGTGAAGAAGCCCATGAAGCCGAGCTTCACGCCATGCTTCTTCTCGAACAGGTCCTTGTACTTGGCGCGCAGATCCATCACCGGCTTCATGTCCACCTCGTTGAAGGTGGTGAGCATGGCGGCGGTGGACTGGGCGTCCTTGAGGCGGCGGGCGATGGTCTGGCGCAGGCGCGTCATGCGCACGCGTTCTTCACGCACTTCGTCCTCAGCGGCGGAAGGTGCGCGGGCCACGGCCGGAGCCTCGGCCGGCTGCGAAGGCGCGCCTTTGGCGATGGCGTCGAGCACATCGCCCTTCAGCACCTGACCGCGCTTGCCCGAGCCTGAAACCTGATCTGCCGACAGGTTCTTCTCGGCCAGCAGCTTTGCGGCGGAAGGGGCCGGCGGCATGGTGCGGGGCTCGATCGGGCTTTCGCCGGCGATCTTGGCCTGCTGGGCCGCGGCTTCCTTTGTGGTGGAGGCGGCGGTCGGGGCGGAAGCCTGTGCCACGGCAACGTCCTGCTTCGGCGAGGGTGCTGCGCCCTTTCCTTCGCCACCTTGGCCTTCGCCGATGGTGCCCAGCAGCGCGTCGATGCCGACGGTCTCGCCTTCCTTGGCGGTGATCTCGACCAGCGTTCCGGCGGAGGGCGCCGGCACTTCCACCGTCACCTTGTCGGTTTCGAGTTCGACCAGCGGCTCGTCGACGGCGATGGCGTCGCCAACCTTCTTGAACCACTTGCCGATGGTGGCTTCACTGACGGATTCACCCAGAGTGGGAACGCGGATTTCGGTAGCCATGATGCCTGTCCGTTCTTTCTTCTTGAATTGTTATTCGCCGAGCGCGTCTTCGAGGAAGGCGGCAAGCTGCGCCAGATGCTTCGACATGAGGCCCGTCGCCGGGGAGGCGGCGGCCGGGCGGCCTGTGTAGCGAACGCGCTGATGTTTGGCGTCGATATGGGCCAGGACCCATTCCAGATAGGGGTCGATAAACGACCAGGCGCCCATGTTCTTGGGCTCCTCCTGACACCACACCATCTCCGCATTGCGGAAACGCGACAGTTCGGTGATCAGGGCCTTTGCCGGGAACGGGTAGAGCTGTTCGACGCGCAGCAGGTAGATGTCGTTGATGCCGCGCTTCTCGCGCTCCTCGTAAAGGTCGTAATAGACCTTGCCCGTGCACAGCACGACGCGGCGGATCTTCGAGTCCTTGACCAGCTTGATCGGCTGGTCGCCCAGATACTGCGCATCGTCCCACAGCAGGCGATGGAAGGAGCTTTCACCCGACAGTTCGGCGATCGTCGACACCGCGCGCTTGTGGCGGAGCAGCGACTTCGGCGTCATCAGGATCAGCGGCTTGCGGAAGTCGCGCTTCAGCTGCCGGCGCAGGATGTGGAAGTAGTTGGCCGGCGTCGTGCAGTAGGCGACCTGCATGTTGTCCTCGGCGCAGAGCTGGAGGAAGCGCTCCAGACGGGCGGAGGAGTGTTCCGGCCCCTGTCCTTCATAGCCATGCGGCAGCAGGCACACCAGACCCGACATGCGCAGCCACTTGCGCTCGCCCGACGAGATGAACTGGTCGAACACCACCTGAGCGCCGTTGGCGAAGTCGCCGAACTGGGCTTCCCACATGGTCAGCGCCTTGGGCGCCGACAGCGAGTAGCCATATTCGAAGCCGAGCACTGCCTCTTCGGAGAGCATCGAGTTGATGACCTCATAGCCGGCCTGTGCCGCCGACAGGTTGTTCAGCGGAATGTAGCGGTTCTCGTCGCGCTGGTCGTAGAGCACTGAATGGCGCTGCGAGAAGGTGCCGCGCTCCGAATCCTGGCCCGAAAGGCGGATCGGATTGCCGTCGAGCAGGATCGAGCCGAAGGCCAGAGCCTCGGCCGTCGCCCAGTCGATCCCGGTGCCGCTCTCGATCGCCTGACGGCGATTGTCGAGGAAGCGCTGGATGGTGCGGTGCGCCTCGAATTCAGCGGGAACCTCGGTCAGCTTCTTGCCGATTTCCTTCAGCGTCTTGACCGGAACGGCGGTCTTGCCACGGCGCAGCTCGTCCTGATGGTCAGCGGCGCGCAGGCCCGACCACACGCCGTCCAGCCAGTCGGCCTTGTTGGGCTTGTAGGTCTGGCCGGCCTCGAATTCCTCTTCCAGACGGGCGCGCCATTCGGCGCGCATGCGGTCGAGTTCGTCCTGGGTGATCAGGCCTTCGGCGATCAGGCGGTCGCCATAGAGCTGAACGACGGTCTTGTGGGCGCGGATGGCGCGGTACATCAGCGGCTGGGTGAATGCCGGCTCATCGCCTTCGTTGTGACCGAAGCGGCGGTAGCAGAACATGTCCACGACCACCGGCTTGTGGAACTTCATGCGGAATTCGGTCGCGACCTTGGCGGCGTAGACAACGGCTTCCGGATCGTCGCCGTTGACGTGGAAGATCGGCGCCTCGATCATCTTGGCGACGTCGGACGGATAGGGCGACGAACGCGAGAAGCGCGGATTGGTGGTGAAACCGATCTGGTTGTTGATGATCACGTGCAGCGTGCCGGCGACGCGGTGGCCGCGCAGGCCGGAAAGCCCGAGGATTTCCGAAATGACACCCTGACCGGCGAAGGCGGCATCGCCAT
This sequence comes from Aquamicrobium sp. YD-1-mutant5, assembly GCF_059509755.1. Taxonomy (NCBI): domain Bacteria; kingdom Pseudomonadati; phylum Pseudomonadota; class Alphaproteobacteria; order Hyphomicrobiales; family Phyllobacteriaceae; genus Aquamicrobium; species Aquamicrobium sp. YD-1-mutant5. The sequence goes on along the minus strand of NZ_JCAKKP010000003.1, from coordinate 341,096 downwards.
GGATCAGCAGTGGAAGAACCTTGGCGCGCTCTTCAAGCGGCACGATCTCCTCGCGGCTGCGGCCGTAGATCTGGTCCTGCTTGGCGCGGGCCTTGCCCATCACCACCGGATTGACGATCTCCAGATGCGAAGGGTTTGCCGTCAGCGACAGGTGAACCTTGTTGTTGTCGAATTCGCGGTCGGACGAGGCGCCGAGGTGATATTTCACGTCGCCCGAGCCTTCCACATCGTCAGGCGCGTAGGAGCCGCCCTTGAACTCGTGGAAAATGGCGCGGTGCGGCTTTGCCATCACCTGCGAAAGAACGTTGAGGCGGCCGCGGTGGGCCATGCCGAGCACGATTTCCTTCATGCCGAGCGCGCCGCCGCGCTTGATGATTTGCTCAAGGGCCGGGATCAGCGACTCGCCGCCGTCGAGGCCGAAGCGCTTGGTGCCCTTGTACTTGACGTCGATGAACTGCTCAAAGCCTTCCGCCTCGATCAGCTTCGACAGGATGGCCTTCTTGCCTTCGGCGGTGAAGGAGATCTCCTTGTCGGCGCCTTCAATGCGCTCCTGAATCCATGCCTTTTCCTCAGGATCGGAAATGTGCATGAACTCCACACCCAGCGTCGAGCAATAGGTGCGGGTGAGAATATCGAGCATCTGCCGGATGGTGCCGAATTCCAGGCCCAGAACGTTGTCGAGGAAGATCGGGCGGTCGTAGTCGGCCTCGGTGAAGCCGTAGTTCTGCGGCGATAGCTCGTTATAATCCTCAAGCGGCTTGGCGATGCCGAGCGGATCGAGATTGGCATGCAGATGGCCGCGCATGCGGAAGGCGCGGATCATCATGATGGCATGGATGGAATCGCGCGTCGCCTGATGCACGTCGGCGTTGGACAGCGGGGTTCCGGCCGTGGCGGCCTTTTCCTGCACCTTCTTGCCGACAACCTTCTCGATCAGGCCCCAGTTGCCGTCGAGCGCGGAGATCAGCTCGCCATTAGCCTGCAGCGGCCAGTTGGGCTTTTTCCACGATGCGCCTTCGGCGTTCTTCTTCACCGTGGCGGCGTCGTCCTGCAGCGCGGCGAAGAATTCCTGCCACTCGGTGTCGACCGCCGAGGGGTCGTCCTGCCATGCGGCGTGAAGCGCCTCGATATAATCGGCGTTACCGCCGTAGAGGAAGGAGGAGAGTGAGAATTGGTCGTTCTTCTGGTCTTGTCTCGACATGTCGCTTTTGAAGCTTCTGCTTCAACTCCTGACGGTTAGCGGCGGTTCTGCCGATGGGGATGGCCATGCGGCCATCCGTTGAAAGTGTCCCCTCCTGACCGAGTACGCCGGGCAGATGAACTGCCCGGCGTGTCAGATCAGCCCTTGATGGCTTCGACGAGCGTCTTGCCCAGTCGCGCCGGGGATGGAGACACCCGGATGCCTGCCGCTTCCATGGCGGCGATTTTGTCTTCGGCTCCACCCTTGCCGCCCGAAATCACGGCGCCGGCGTGGCCCATGGTGCGGCCGGGAGGGGCCGTGCGGCCTGCGATGAAGCCGGCCATGGGCTTGGAGCGTCCACGCTTTGCTTCGTCACGCAGGAACTGCGCGGCGTCTTCCTCGGCGGAACCGCCGATCTCGCCGATCATGATGATCGACTGGGTCTCGTCATCGGCAAGGAACATCTCAAGCACGTCGATGAACTCCGTGCCCTTGACCGGATCGCCGCCGATGCCGACAGCGGTGGTCTGGCCGAGGCCTTCGTTAGTGGTCTGGAACACTGCCTCATAGGTAAGCGTTCCCGAGCGCGAAACAACGCCGACCGAGCCCTTGCGGAAGATGTTGCCGGGCATGATGCCGATCTTGCACTCGTCGGGGGTGACGATGCCGGGGCAGTTCGGGCCGATCAGGCGCGACTTCGACTTGTCGAGCTTTGCCTTTACCTTGACCATGTCCATGACCGGGATGCCCTCGGTGATGCAAACGATCAGCTCCATCTCGGCCTCGATGGCCTCGATGATGGCGGCCGCGGCGCCCGCCGGCGGAACGTAGACGACCGAGGCGGTGGCGCCGGTCTTGTCCCTGCCTTCAGCGACGGATGCGAAGATCGGCAGGGTCTCGCCCTTCGAGCCGGTCCAGTTCTCGCCACCCTTCTTCGGGTGGATACCGCCGACCATCTTCGTGCCGTGATAGGCCAGCGCCTGCTCGGTGTGGAACGTGCCGGTCTTGCCGGTCAGACCCTGAACGAGGACCTTGGTGTCTTTGTTGATGAGAATGGACATCTGAGGTCAGTTCCCTTTCACGGCCTTGACGATCTTCTGGGCGGCGTCGTCGAGATCATCGGCCGAGATGACGTTGAGGCCGCTCTCGTTGATGATCTTCTTGCCCAGTTCCACATTGGTGCCTTCGAGGCGCACCACCAGCGGCACCTTGAGACCCACTTCCTTGACGGCTGCGACAACGCCCTCGGCGATCACGTCGCACTTCATGATGCCGCCGAAGATGTTGACGAGGATGCCCTCGACGCGCGGGTCGGCGGTGATGATCTTGAATGCCGCAGCGACCTTCTCCTTGCCGGCGCCGCCGCCGACGTCGCAGAAGTTGGCAGGCTCGGCGCCATAGAGCTTGATGATGTCCATCGTCGCCATGGCAAGGCCCGCGCCGTTGACCATGCAGCCGATGTTGCCGTCGAGCGCGACATAGGCGAGGTCCCACTTCGAGGCCTCGATTTCCTTGGAATCTTCCTCGGTGATGTCGCGCAGTTCCTTCACGTCCTCGTGGCGGAAGAGCGCGTTGCCGTCGAAGGAGACCTTGGCGTCGAGAACGCGCAGGCGGCCATTGGTCATGACGATCAGCGGGTTGATCTCAAGCAGGCTCATGTCCTTCTCGGAGAAGGCCGTGTAAAGCAGCGGGAACAGCTTCTTGCCGTCCTCGGCAGCTTCGCCGGTGAGCTTCAGCGCGTCGTTGATCTTCGCGACATCGGCGTCGGTGACGCCGGTTTCGGGGTCGATGGCGACGGTGATGATCTTCTCCGGCGTCGCCTCGGCGACGGCTTCGATGTCCATGCCGCCCTCGGTGGAAACTACGAAAGCGACGCGGCCGACGGTGCGGTCGACCAGCAGCGACAGGTAAAGCTCGCGGTCGATGTCGGCGCCGTCCTCGATGTAGAGGCGGTTGACCTGCTTGCCGGCGGGGCCGGTCTGCTTGGTCACCAGCGTGTTGCCCAGCATCTCGTTGACGTTGGCAACCACTTCCTCGATCGACTTGGCGAGGCGCACGCCGCCCTTGGCATCGGCGGGCAGTTCCTTGAACTTGCCCTTGCCGCGGCCGCCGGCATGGATCTGGCTCTTCACCACATAGAGCGGGCCGGGCAGCGTCTTTGCCGCAGCTTCCGCCTCGTTGGCCGACAGGATCGCCACGCCGTCCGCGACGGGCGCGCCGTAGGCTTTCAGGAGCTGCTTGCCCTGATATTCATGGATGTTCATGTGAACGCCTTTCCTTGATTACTTCTGGGCAAGCTGCGGCGCGATGCCCGTGCAGGCCTCGGTCAGGCTCTGGACGGCGGCAAGCGACTTGTCGAACATCGCCTGCTCTTCCTTGTTGAACTCGATCTCGATGATGCGCTCGACGCCGCCGGCGCCGATCACCACCGGAACGCCGACATAGGTGTCCTTGACGCCATACTGGCCGTTGAGATGCGTGGCGCAGGGCAGCACGCGCTTCTTGTCCTTCAGGTAGCTCTCGGCCATGGCGACAGCCGAGGAAGCCGGCGCGTAGTAGGCGGAGCCGGTCTTGAGCAGACCGACGATCTCGCCGCCGCCCTTGCGGGTGCGCTCGACGATGGCGTCCAGCTTCTCCTTCGAGGTCCAGCCCATCTTGACCAGATCGGGCAGCGGGATGCCGGCAACGGTGGAGTAGCGCACCATCGGCACCATGTCGTCACCGTGGCCGCCGAGCGTCATGGCCGACACGTCCTCGACGGACACCTTGAACTCCTCGGCGAGGAAGTAGCGGAAGCGGGCGGAATCCAGCACGCCGGCCATGCCGACGACATGGCTCTTCGGCAGGCCGGAGAACTTCTGCAGCGCCCAGACCATGGCGTCGAGCGGGTTGGTGATGCAGATGACGAAGGCGTTCGGCGCATATTTGGCGATGCCGGCGCCAACCTGTTCCATCACCTTGAGGTTGATGCCCAGAAGGTCGTCGCGGCTCATGCCCGGCTTGCGCGGCACGCCGGCGGTGACGATGCACACATCCGCACCCTCGATGCCGGCATAGTCGTTGACGCCGACATAGCGCGCATCGAAGCCGTCGACCGGCGAGGATTCAGCGATGTCGAGGCCTTTGCCCTGCGGAATGCCTTCGGCGATGTCGAACAGGACGACGTCGCCCAGTTCCTTGAGGCCGATGAGGTGAGCGAGCGTGCCACCAATCATGCCGGAGCCAATCAGTGCTATCTTCTTGCGTGCCATGTCAGGATGGTTTCCCTTTGCTATGACGGCGCCGCGATGGCGTCGAGGTGAGGCAGGCAGGCCATGGAGAGCCCGCGAATTTTCGCCGCACCCCATAGCCCCGGTATCCAAAAAACTCAATCGATTATTTCAAGCCCTGAAATTTCAATCGTTTAGAACTTGTTTAATTTACGTAAGCGTCAAAATTAATGTCGCTTTTCCACCGCGCGTGAATTCTAAGCAGAAGATTGTCTCCAAAAAGTGACGAACTCAGCTCTCTTGCGGAGCTGCGGCATTTTCCTGTGCGGGGTTCTGCCTGCCCTCGCGGTTGCGGGCGTTCCAGGTGTCGCGCCAGTCGCGGCTCTGCATCTCGATGAGGCGCGAGGCGGTCCGGTCGAATTCGAAGGCTTCGGTGCCGGTGCGCCCGACATAGAGCCCGGTCGGCGGCGCATCGGCGCTGATGAGCAGGCGAAGCTGCTGATCGTAGATGACATCGACCAGCAGGATGAAGCGCTTGGCTTCGTTGCGGCGGCTTTCATCGAGCACGGGAACATGATCGATGAACAGGGTGGAGTAGCGGGCGGCGATGGCGAGATAGTCGCGGGCACCGAGCGGCTTCTCGCAGAGATCGGCAAAGCTGAAGCGGGCGGCGTCGCCGGCGGCGCGCGGCACGGGAATGGTGCGACCCTTCACCGAAATGCTGGCCGGCAGCGTTTCGTGGCCTTCGGTCATTGCCTGCCATGCTTCGTCCAGCGCTTCATCGGCGGCCGCATCGGCGGGCGTGATGTAGACCGGCAGGCTGTTCAGCTTTTCCAGCCTGTAGTCGGTGTCGATGTCGAGGTTGAGCACTGCGGCATGACGTTCGAGAATGGTGATGAAGGGCAGGAAAAGCTGGCGGTTGAGGCCGTTGTGATAGAGGTCGCGGGGGGCGACGTTTGAGGTCGCCACCAGCACGACGCCGTGATCGAACAGAACCGAGAACAGCCGTGACAGGATCATGGCGTCGGCGATGTCGGTGACGGCGAATTCGTCGAAGCACAGCACCCACGCTTCTTCCGCCAGCGCGCGCGCCACCGGCGGGATGGGATCGTCTTCCTTCGTCCTGCCGTCCTTGCGTGCCTGCCGCTGCTTCTGGATGCGGTCGTGCACGTCGGCCATGAAGTCGTTGAAATGGGCGCGGCGCTTGGCGCGGGCCGGGACATGCTCGAAGAACATGTCCATCAGCATGGTCTTGCCGCGCCCGACACCGCCATAGATGTAGAGGCCGCGCACGTCGGCATGTTTTTCGCGCTTGCGGCCGAACAGCCAGCCAAGCGCGCTGGATTTTCTGGAAAGCCGCTTGTCGGCGATCTCGCCGATCAGCCTGTCGAGCTGGTCGGCAATGATGAGCTGTGCATCGTCGCGGCGCACTGCGCCGGTTTCGACGCGGTGAAGATAGTCCTGCCTGACGGTCGCGCGCGTCTGGAGGCCGTCACGCAGATGCATGTCGATGTCGTCCTGCGAATATCTAGCGGGTCAGCGCTATGGGCTGGCCGTTGGACGTCTGGCCATCGAAGCGTCCGCCGCCCGACGAGTAGAGGCGGGCCAGCGTGCCGCCGTCCTGATCGTAGAGCGTAAGCTGCTTGCCGGCGACATTCCAGGACTTCACGCCGTCGACCGGGGCCGGGCAGCGGAGCGGGCCGGCGCGGTAACCCTGCCCGAACTTGGTTTGCGGCGTGGCGACCTTGCAGCTCTGGCCGCTGACATTGACGGTCCACACACCGGCGACGCTGGCGGGCGTCAGGTCGGCGGCCGTTGCAGGCGCGCTGCCATCCGGCGGTAGGGAAGCGACTTGCGTGTTTTGCTGGGGTGCTGCCGGGAACTGCGACGGATCGCCCGGAACGCCGGGTCCGGTGGGCGGGGGGAGCTGGTTGGATGAGATCGTACCCGACGGTGCGGGCTGCAGCGGCTCGGGGCGTGTGTTGTCCATGGAGGAAAACCGCGTGCTGGAACAGCCGCTTGCCAACAGGGCGGCGCCAATTGCCACGATCGCGCCCGTTCTCAGAAATGTCATCGCAACCTCCGCGGGGCCTGACCGGCGCCGTCTCACTATTCGCCCCCTACCAATTCGGTGAAGGTGGCAGAATTTCAACTTGATATGGTTAAAATAAGGTTTGCGTTGGCGTGTGTGATGTTTTTGCAACGCATAATGAAGGCGCAGCCGCCTCGTCGTGGCGGATGGCCAGTCCGGACTGCACTGGTAATTCCCGGCTGTTTCCGCCATATAGCGCGCTGGAACAAGCTGGAAACGAAATGGACATGTCAGGCCCGGCTCCCTTCGCCAGGATGAACGGTATCGGCAACGAGATCATCGTTGCGGACATGCGCGGGCGCACTGACCGCGTATCGCCGCAGGCGGCCCTTGCGCTTGCCGCCGATCCGGCCACGCATTTCGACCAGATCATGGCCATTCACGATGCGCGTACGCCGGGTACGGACCATTTCATCGAGATCCTCAATCAGGATGGCTCGTTCGCGCAGGCCTGCGGCAACGGCACGCGCTGCGTGGTGCAGGCGCTGGCGGCCGACACCGGCAAGGACGCTTTCACGTTCGAGACGGTTGCCGGCATTCTCAACGCGCGCCAGCATGAGGATGGGCTGATCTCTGTCGACATGGGAAAGCCGCGCTTCGACTGGCAGGACATTCCGCTGGCCGAGGAATTCCGCGACACGCGCATGATCGAATTGCAGGTCGGTCCGATCGACGCGCCGGTTCTGCATTCTCCGTCCGCCGTCTCCATGGGCAATCCGCATGCCATCTTCTGGGTCGATGAGGACGTGTGGTCCTATGCGCTCGACCGCTTCGGGCCATTGCTTGAGAATCATCCGCTGTTTCCCGAGCGCGCCAACATCACCATCGCGCAGGTGACCGGGCCGGATCATCTCACGATCCGCACATGGGAGCGCGGGGCGGGGTTGACCAGAGCCTGCGGCTCTGCCGCATGTGCCGCTGCGGTTGCCGCCGCGCGCACCCGGCGCACCGGGCGCAGCGTTTCGCTGACCGCTCCCGGAGGTCAGCTTCACGTCGAGTGGCGCGAGGATGACCATGTCGTCCTGACGGGTGCTGCCGAATGGGAGTTTTCCGGCACCTTCGATCCGGCCACCGGCGCATGGCAGCGGGATGCCGAGAGCGCGGCCTGATGAGCGACAACGAACCCATGCGGCAGGACAAGGGCATCGAGGTCGTCACCTTCGGCTGTCGGTTGAACACCTATGAGTCCGAAGTCATGCGCCGCGAGGCTTCCGCAGCGGGGCTGGGCGAGCTGTCCGGCGGTGCGATCATCTTCAACACCTGCGCGGTGACGGCGGAAGCGGTGCGGCAGGCCAAGCAGTCGATACGCAAGGCCCGGCGTGAGAACCCGGAGGCGCGCATCATCGTTACCGGCTGCGCGGCGCAGACCGGACCGCAGGATTTCGTGGCCATGGACGAGGTCGATCTCGTTCTCGGCAATGAGGAAAAGCTGAAAAGCCATTCCTATCGGGCGCTGCCGGATTTCGGCGTCAACCTGTTCGAGAAGGCGCGGGTCAACGACATCTTCTCGGTGCGCGAGACGGCCTCGCACATGGTCGATGCCATCGAGGGGCGGGCACGCGCCTTCGTGCAGGTGCAGAACGGCTGCGACCATCGCTGCACTTTCTGCATCATCCCCTATGGACGCGGCAATTCCCGCTCCGTGCCGATGGGCGCTGTGGTGGAACAGGTGAAGCGTCTGGCCGGCAACGGCTATGCCGAGGTGGTGCTGTCGGGCGTCGACATGACCAGCTACGGCGCGGACCTGCCGGGCGCGCCCAGGCTCGGGCGGTTGGTGAAGGCGATCCTGCGGCAGGTGCCCGACGTGAAGCGGCTGCGTCTGTCCTCCATCGATTCCATCGAGGCCGATGATGAGCTGCTCGAAGTTGTAGCATCGGAAAAGCGGCTGATGCCGCATCTGCATCTTTCCCTTCAGGCGGGCGACGATCTGACCCTGAAGCGCATGAAGCGGCGGCATCTGCGCGACGATTCGATTCGGTTCTGTGCGGAGGTGCGCCGCCTGCGCCCCGACATCGTGTTCGGCGCCGACATCATCGCCGGCTTCCCGACGGAGACCGAGGAGATGTTCCGGCGCTCGCTCGACATCGTAGAGGAATGCGGCCTCACGCATCTGCATGTCTTTCCGTTCAGCCCACGCGAGGGCACGCCGGCAGCGCGCATGCCGCAGGTGCGCCGCGAAGTGGTCAAGGAACGGGCCGCGCGGCTGCGCGCCGTGGGCGAGGCCGCCTATCGCCGGCATCTGGAAACGCTTGCCGGAACGTCTCAGTCAATTCTGATTGAGCGTGACGGGCTTGGCCGCACCGAAGGCTTTACGCTGGCCGCCATCGATGCCGGCCAGCCCGGCGAGATCGTCGAGGCGGTGGTGACCGGCCATGACGGCACCCAGCTTCAGGCGGTGCCGCTCGCCGCGCGCGCGGCCTGAGACAGGAAACAGCATGGCATTCGGTTTCATCAAGAAAGTCTTTTCCTTCGGCAAGAAGGACGCAGTCGCCGAAAAGGCTGCGGAGACCGCGCCGGCACCGGAGACGGATGTCGTATCCGCACCGGAGGCTGCGCCCGAACTGGCACCGGCAGAGGTTGGCGAGTCTGTTGCGGTCGCCGAAGCTGTAGAAGCTGCAAAAGCTGAAGAAGCGCCGCCGTCAGACGCGCCGGAAGTTTCGGCCGAACCGGCCTCTGAACCGGAAAATCAGGACTTGCCTGCCGGTCCGGGACAGGCTTCGCTCAAGGAGCCAGAGCCAGAGCCAGAGCCAGAGCCAGAGCCAGAGCCAGAGCCAGAGCCAGAGCCAGAGCCAGAGCCAGAGCCAGAGCCAGAGCCAGAGCCAGAGCCAGAGCCAGAGCCAGAGCCAGAGCCAGAGCCAGAGCCAGAGCCAGAGCCGGTTGTGGTGGCGGTTGAGCCGGAAACGGCTGCCCCCGCCATCGGGCCGGAGGTCGCGCCTGCGCTGAAGCCTGCTGCCGGCAAGGTGACGGTGGCGAAGAAGGTCGAGGAAAAGGCCGAAGTGGTGCCGGCGCCTGTAGAGGCACCGAAGAAAACATGGTTCCAGCGCATGAAGGAGGGGCTTTCCCGCTCCTCGCGCGAACTTTCGGGCAATATTTCCGGCGTCTTCACCAAGCGCAAGCTGGATGAGGAGACGCTTCAGGATCTGGAAGACGTGCTGATCCGCGCCGATCTCGGCGTCGAGACGGCGTTGCGCGTCACCGATGCACTGGCTGCCAGCCGCTATGGCAAGGATGTGTCCGACGCCGATGTGCGCGCCGTCATGGCGACGGAGGTCGAAAAAGTGCTCGGTCCGGTGGCGAAGCCGCTGGAGCTCGACCTTTCGCACAAGCCGCATGTCATTCTGGTCGTCGGCGTCAACGGCACCGGCAAGACCACCACCATCGGCAAGCTTGCTGCCAAGCTCACCGAGGGCGGGCTCTCGGTCATGCTGGCGGCGGGCGACACCTTCCGGGCGGCCGCCATCGAGCAGCTCAAAATATGGGGCGAGCGCACCGGCTCGCCGGTGATCGCGACGAAGCTCGGCGCCGACGCCGCCGGCCTCGCCTATGACGCCTTCGAGCAGGCAAAGGCAGCCGGTTCCGACGTGCTGATCATCGATACGGCCGGCCGCCTGCAGAACAAGACCGAGCTGATGGCCGAACTTGAGAAGATCGTGCGCGTGCTCGGCAAGCTCGACCCGGAAGCGCCGCATACGGTGTTGCAGACGGTCGACGCCACGACCGGCCAGAATGCGCTCAACCAGGTCGAGATTTTCCGCAATGTAGCCGGCGTCAACGGTCTGGTCATGACCAAGCTGGACGGCACGGCGCGCGGCGGTATTCTTATTGCCATTGCGGCGAAGCACAAGCTGCCGGTCTATTTCATCGGCGTGGGCGAGGGGGTGGACGATCTCGAACCCTTCTCGGCCGGTGATTTCGCGAAGGCCATTGCCGGAACCGGTTAAGGCGCAACATCGCGCATGAAACGTGCAAGCGAACGAAGTGACAGGTAGCGAGCCTCCATGAACCAGCCCCTATTCGAGCGTGACCCTTCCGAAACCCGGAATTCGGGCAAGGACGGCGTCAATCCTCTGCTCAAGCTGGCGCTGGAACTGGGGCCGCTTCTGGTCTTCTTCTTCGCCAATGCCCGTGGCGAGTGGCTGGCCGGGAAATTCCCGGTTCTGGCCGAATTCGGCGGGCCGATCTTCATCGCGACCGGCCTGTTCATGGCGGCGACCGCGCTGGCCCTTGCCATCTCGTGGGTGCTCACCCGCACCCTGCCGGTCATGCCGCTGGTGTCGGGCGTCGTGGTTCTGGTGTTCGGGGCGCTGACGCTCTATTTGCAGGACGAGCTGTTCATCAAGATGAAGCCGACCATCGTCAACACGCTGTTCGGCGTTACACTGCTTGGCGGTCTGGCCTTCGGCAAATCGTTGCTCGGCTATGTGTTCGATTCCGCCTTCCGTCTCGATGCCGAGGGCTGGCGCAAGCTCACCCTGCGCTGGGGCGTTTTCTTCCTGTTTCTCGCCGTGGTCAACGAGGTCGTGTGGCGCATGTTCTCGACCGATTTCTGGGTGGCGTTCAAGGTCTGGGGCATCATGCCGATCACCATCGCCTTCACCATGAGCCAGATGCCGCTGATCATGCGCCATTCGCTGGAAGAGCCTTCCGACAAGAAGTAAGCGCCCGCCGTATCCGGGGCGCCGGACAGCGTCCGGCCATGCATTCAATGCATTGCTGCGTTGCAGCATATTCTTTTGCGCCGCAGCGAGATCGTCGCATGATGTGAAGGTAAGGGAGGAACAACACGCCTCGGTTCATGAGGCGGAAAGGGATGTTCCATGAGCCTCTCCAGCCTGATCACCCGCGCCCGCGCCAGCTACGCCAGGCACCGGCGCTATCGCCAGATGGTCGATGAAATCAACGGTCTCGACGAGCGTGACCTCGCCGATCTGCGCACCAGCCGCGCCGACATGCTCTACCAGATCCGTCAGCAGATTTACGGCTGAGCGATCAGCGCCTTCTCGATTTCGGGCATCAGCCTTTGCGCCAGTGAAGCCGGCGTGATCGGCCCGACATGTTTGTAGGCGATGCGGCCGTCCTTGCCGACAAGGAAGGTTTCCGGCACGCCATAAACGCCCCAGTCGATGCCGGCGCGCCCGTTCTCGTCGATGCCGATGGCCGTGTAGGGATTGCCGAGTTCGGTAAGGAACTTCAGCGCGTTTGCCGGCTTGTCCTTGTAGTTCAGGCCGGTGACGGCGAAGCGCCCGTCGCGTTTCAGTTCCATCACCATCGGGTGCTCGTCGCGGCACGGCACGCACCATGAGGCGAAGACGTTGACCAGCGTGACCTTGCCGGCAAAGGTTCCGGAATCAAGGCCGGGCAGGTCGGTTCCGGGCAAGGGCGGCAGCCCGGTGAGGGGGGCAGGCTCCCCGATCAGGGCCGAAGGGATTTCGGAAATGTCGCGGCCCGACATGAGCTGCGCCAGAAAGACGCCGCACAGCGCCAGGAAAAGCGCCAACGGCAGCAGAACGAACAGCCGGCGTGACGTGGGCCTCGGCGTCTCTGAACTCATGGCTTTGCCGTCTTTTTACGGTCCGAGCGGCGGCGGATGCCGGCTGCCTCCAGTTCGGCCAGTTCCCGGCGGCGGGCATGCTGGTCGAGCAAAATCCAGCCGATCAGGACGCCCAGAACCAGAACGGCGATGCCATAGGCCGCCGCGACATAGAGGTCATGCGTGGTCACTGCCGCACCTCTTGTCTCCGGTTTCCGATCAAGGATGGCTGGTCGTTTCGAATTGCCATTGCTTTCCTTGAAGCAAATCCTGTCTTCGGGGCCGCTTCATAGCGGCCCCTCCGTCCCGGACAAGCTTTAACGCTCAGCTTTGCGCCATGCAATCAGTCAGCACTGCGGCGTAACGCCAGAGCCGCGGCCAGCGGCCCGATGACGGCCAGAAAAAGCGTCAGCGCCACGAGAATGAGGAAGGGTTGCAGGAAAGGGGCAGGGTTTTGCGTGGCCCCATAGCTCGCCGACACGCCGAAGATCAGTGCCGGAATGGTCAGCGGCAGCACGAGGATGGAGATCAGCAGGCCGCCGCGCGGCAGGGCGACGGTGACAGCAGCCCCGGCTGCGCCGATGAAGGTGATGGCCGGCGTGCCGGCAAGCAGGGTAAGCGCCGTGGCGCCGATCGCAAGCGGCTCCATGTTCATGAACAGGCCGAGCAGGGGGGCTGCGATCACCAGCGGCAGCACCGAGCCGGTCCAGTGGGCGAGGCATTTGACCAGCACGGTCAGCGCCAGCATGTGGCGGTCTGCCTCCAGCACCAGAAGATCGAGCGAACCGTCCTCACGGTCGGCCTGGAACAGGCGGTCGAGGCCGAGCAGCGAGGCCAGCAGCGCGCCGATCCACAGGATCGCCGGGCCGATGCGGGAAAGCAGGTTGAGATCGGGACCGACGCCGAAGGGGATGGTGGCGATCACGGCGAGGAAGAAGATGATGCCGGTCAGCGCGCCGCCGCCGACGCGCATGGAAAGGCGCAGGTCGCGCAGGAACAGAGCTAGCATAGCCAAGCGTTTCCTGCCGCGCCCCGGCGCAGCGCGGCGGCAGTCATCTCCGCTGCAGTGTCACTGCGTTCACTCATGAGATCTGGTTCCCATGTCCAGAGATTTTACCCCCTCGATGCCGAGCGGCAGGTGGGTGGCGGCAACGATGATGCCGCCTTCATCCAGATGCCATTCCATCATTTCGGTCAGCCGTTTCTCGGATGCCTTGTCGAGGCCGGCGGTCGGTTCGTCAAGCAGCCAGACCGGCCGGCGGCTCACCAGCAGGCGCGCAAGGGCGGCGCGCCGCTTCTGGCCTGTGGACAGATAGCCGAAGGGCAGATGGCCGATATGGCCGAGGCCCACTTCCTCCAGCGCCTCGGTGATGCCGAGTGCCGGTTCGCCCGCGAAACGTAGCCAGAAGTCGAGGTTCTCGTTGACGGTCAGCGCCGTCTTCATGGCGTTGAGGTGGCCGAGATAGTGGCAGGCTGCCGAAGGGGTGGGCCATTTCTCGCCGCCGCCCTCGAAGCGCACGCTGCCTTCGGTGGCGGGCAGAAGGTCTGCGACCACCCGCAACAGCGTGGACTTGCCCGAGCCGTTGGGGCCGGTGACGATCAGCGCTTCGCCATCTTCAAGAGCGAACTCCACATTGGCGAAGATGGTTTCTCCGCCGCGTTCGCCCGCAAGGTTCTCGGCGATCAGCCGCATCGGACCTCCTTTTGTCATTTCCATGCCGCGCAACCCTGAGCTGCGTCAAAATTGCCCAAACACCGTCTAGAACTATTCCAGGATATTCACTATATCCAGCTTACCAACCCCAGCGGTCGGGGAAGGCAAACCATATTGCGCCGAACTGGTGCGCGAGCCGCCTTGAACGGCCCGAGCGCTGGGAGCGGACAGCGGAAATGGCCGTACCCGCACCTTTGCGCGTGATGAGCATGCCATCGGAGTCCGTTCCCAATCAGGCTGAACGACTTTAGGATGGGATCGCACGTGTCCAAATCTCTCGATAGCTTCAATTGTCGCCGCACGCTGACCGCTGCCGGCACCGAATATGTCTACTACGATTTGCTCGAGGCCGAGAAGAACGGCCTTGATGGTGTTTCCCGGCTTCCTTATTCGATGAAGGTGCTTCTGGAAAACCTTCTGCGCAACGAGGACGGCCGCTCCGTTACAAAGGAATCGATCCAGGCCGTGGCCAGCTGGCTCGATGACAAAGGCGCCGCCGGCGTCGAGATCGCCTATCGTCCCGCCCGCGTGCTGATGCAGGACTTCACCGGCGTGCCCGGCGTGGTCGACCTTGCCGCCATGCGCGACGGCATCGTCTCGCTCGGGGGCGATCCGCAGAAGATCAATCCGCTGGTGCCGGTGGATCTGGTCATCGACCATTCCGTCATCGTCGACGAGTTCGGCACGCCGCTGGCCTTCGCCCGCAACGTGGAACTCGAATATGAGCGCAACGAAGAGCGCTACAAGTTCCTGAAATGGGGCCAGCAGGCGTTCGACAATTTCCGCGTCGTTCCGCCCGGCACCGGCATCTGCCATCAGGTGAACCTCGAATATCTCGGTCAGGTCGTGTGGACGAAGGATGAGGACGGCGCGACCACCGCCTATCCGGACACCTGCGTCGGCACCGACTCGCACACCACCATGATCAACGGCCTTGGCGTGCTTGGCTGGGGTGTCGGCGGCATCGAGGCCGAGGCGGCCATGCTCGGCCAGCCCGTCTCCATGCTCCTGCCGGAGGTCATCGGCTTCCGCCTCACCGGCAGGCTGAAGGAAGGCGTCACCGCCACCGACCTCGTGCTCACCGTCACCCAGATGCTGCGCAAGAAGGGCGTCGTCGGCAAGTTCGTAGAGTTCTTCGGCCCCGGCCTCTCCAACATGACGCTGGCCGATCGCGCCACCATCGCCAACATGGGCCCTGAATATGGCGCGACCTGCGGCTTCTTCCCCGTGGACAGCGAAACGGTGCGTTACCTGACCACGTCCGGCCGCAAGGATGATCGCATCGCGCTGGTCGAGGCCTATTCGAAGGCGCAGGGCATGTGGCGCGACGACAGCTCGCAGGACCCCGTCTTCACCGACACGCTTGAACTCGACATGGGCGACGTCGTGCCTTCGATGGCCGGCCCCAAGCGTCCTGAAGGCCGCGTGCCGCTGGAAGGCATTGCTGATGGCTTCGCACAGGCGATGGAGACCGAGTACAAGAAGGCCGCCGACATGCACAGGCGCTATGCGGTCGAAGGCACGGACTATGATCTCGGTCATGGCGACGTGGTGATCGCGGCGATCACCTCCTGCACCAACACCTCCAACCCCTCGGTGCTGATCGGCGCCGGCCTGCTCGCCCGCAACGCCAACCGCCTCGGTCTCAAGCAGAAGCCGTGGGTGAAGACGTCGCTGGCGCCGGGCTCGCAGGTCGTGGCCGAGTATCTGGAAAAGGCTGGCCTGCAGAAGGAGCTCGACCAGATCGGCTTCAATCTGGTCGGCTTCGGCTGCACCACCTGCATCGGCAACTCCGGCCCGCTGCCGGCCCCCATCTCCAAGGCCATCAACGACAAGGGCCTGATCGCCGCCGCCGTTTTGTCCGGCAACCGCAACTTCGAAGGCCGTGTCTCTCCGGACGTGCAGGCGAACTACCTCGCCTCGCCGCCGCTGGTGGTGGCGCATGCGCTGGCCGGTACCGTCACGAAGGACCTGACAAAAGAGCCGCTCGGCGAAGACCGCGACGGCAATCCGGTCTATCTGCGTGACATCTGGCCGACATCGGCCGAGATCAACGAGTTCATCGAGAAGAACGTCACGCGCGAGCTGTTCGCCCGCAAATATGCCGACGTCTTCAAGGGCGACGAGAACTGGCAGAAGGTGAAGGCGCCGGAAGGCCAGACCTATTCGTGGGACGACAAGTCGACCTACGTTCAGAACCCGCCCTATTTCGTGGGCATTGGCAAGGGTGCCGGCAAGGTGTCCGACATCAGGGGCGCCCGCATTCTCGGCCTGTTCGGCGACAAGATCACCACCGACCACATCTCGCCGGCAGGCTCGATCAAGGCTGCTTCGCCGGCGGGCAAATACCTGCTCGACCATGGCGTGAACGTTGCCGACTTCAACCAGTACGGCACGCGCCGCGGCAACCATGAAGTGATGATGCGCGGCACTTTCGCCAACATCCGCATCCGCAACCACATGCTGGGTGAGAACGGCAAGGAAGGCGGCTACACGATCCACTATCCTTCCAAGGAAGAGATGTCGATCTACGACGCCGCCATGGAGTACAAGAAGGAAGGCGTGCCGCTGGTGATCTTCGCCGGCGTCGAATATGGCAACGGCTCGTCGCGCGACTGGGCGGCCAAGGGCACTAATTTGCTCGGCGTGCGCGCCGTGATCGCCCAGTCGTTCGAGCGCATCCACCGCTCCAACCTCGTCGGCATGGGCATCATCCCCTTCGTGTTCGAGGAAGGCACCTCGTGGGCTTCGCTCAACCTCAAGGGTGACGAGCTGGTGGAGATCGACGGCGTGGAGACCATCAAGCCACGCCAGAAGATGGTGGCGAAGATCACCTATGCCGATGGCTCGGTGAAGGAAGTTCCCATCCTGTGCCGCATCGATACGCTGGATGAGCTGGACTACTACAAGAACGGCGGCATCCTGCAGTACGTGCTGCGCGATCTCGCTGCCTGACCGGTCAGCAGTGCAGAAATAAAGGGTCGCCGGGATAACCGGCGACCCTTTGCTTTTACGCAGGAATGGCTCACCGCAACGTGACTTTGCGGTGAACGCCACATCTGCCAAACAGGTCGGTGCATAAAACAAAGCCGGATAAGCCGGCAGGTTCGGAAATTGCCATGCCAGTCAGAACATTTGTGCGGCTTTGTCTGTTTGCAGTCGCCTTGTCGGCAGTTTCCGGACAGGTGACGGCGCAGGAGAGCGAAACATCCGGTTTCGCAAAGCCCGTCGGGGTGGTGGAGCTGTTCACGAGCCAGGGGTGCAATTCATGCCCGCCGGCCGACAAGTTCTTTGCCGAGCTGGCCGGCAGGAACGATGTCATCGCGCTCGCCTATCATGTCGACTACTGGGACTATCTTGGCTGGCATGACACGCTGAGCACGAAGGACAATACCGAGCGCCAGTATGCCTATATGCGCGCCTTCGGAGCGCGTTCCATCTATACGCCACAGGCGGTGATCAATGGCCGAACCCATGTCAATGGCGCGAACCGCAACGCGGTTCAGGGGGCCATGGGCATGCTGAAGTCTTCCGGCAACGGCATGGTGGTGCCGATCCGCGTGACGCGCGAGGGCGATGGCGTGGTCATCGAAACCGGGGAGGCGGAAGCCGGCTCCGACCTGCCGGATACGGCGCATCTGGTGCTTGCCTATTTCGAGCCGCCGCAAACCGTGGAGATCGGCCGGGGACGCAACCGCGGCCGCGAGATGACATATTGGAACGCGGTTTCTTCCATGCAGACCGCTGGCATGTGGCATGGCAAGGCGCTTCGCTACGAGTTGCCGGCCAGTGAAGTGATGAAGAAAGGCGGATGCGCCGTGCTGCTGCAATCGGTGGCGAAGGATGGGCTGCCGGGACCCATCATCGGGGCGGCGGTCATCAACAGCCCGAAGCGCTGAACCGCAGGGATTTCGGAGAAACAGGATTTCAGGGGGAATAGCCGGCTCGGCGGGCATGCCGAGGTTGGTTCGATCCGACTCAGGCCCGTGGGCGGGGGGCTTGGGGGTTACAGGCAAGTGCCGGACCGAACCGTCTCAGGCAACGAGCACAGAGTCGTTTCACAATGGGGCGGAAGCGCGGATAAAAAGTGGCGAGAATGTGGCGAAAGATCACCAATTTCTACAGGCTTTCACAAATGTAAGTGCCGGTTTACGCTGAACGAACAGTCCGCAGGCATCGTTTCGATTGCCAAATCAGCTTCCCATTTTTCATAAGGCGTCGCGACAATCCAGAAGCACCCGGCTATTTCTGGTCCAGAGCCACGATAGCCGGCGTACTTGCAATTGGGGCCGGAAAGGGCGAACCTGTCCGGATTGCAGTTGCATTTGCAAGGAATCTGGCATGAGCGAAGGCAGTGCGGGCGCGGGAGAAGGAGACGCTTCCGCAATACTCATCCCGCTTCAGGAGGTGCGCCGCGAGCGCCTCGGCATGCCGGTCTCCTTCGATCGCCGCGAACTCGACCTGATCCTGCGGCTCTATGGACGCATGGTCGCGACCAATGAGTGGAAGGACTACGCCATCGATCATCTGGAGGACCGGGCGATCTTTTCGGTCTACCGGCGCGCCAGTGAGGTGCCCCTTTTCCAGATCGTCAAGGACCCGAAGCTGGCGAAGCGTCAGGGCTCTTTTTCGGTGATCGCCGCGGGCGGGCGCATCCTCAAGCGGGGACACGAGCTGGCGCGGGTGCTGGGGGTCTTCGACAACAGGCTGAAGCTGGTGAAGGCGTAAGGCTCAGCCGTCCTTCAGAGCCTTTTCCGGCCATGAGCCGGGATCCGGCGGCTGGTTTGCGCCGCCGTTCATCTCAAGCTGCATGAAGGTGGTATCCAGCCAGCGGCCGTGCTTGTAGCCCGATCCTTCGAGCTTGCCGGTGTGGCGAAAGCCGAGCTTCTCGTGCAGGCGCACCGACGGGCTGTCCGGTGTGCCATCGCCGATCACGGCGACGAACTGGCGAAAGCCCAGCTCACGCACCTCTTCGATGAGTGCACGCATGAGTGCCGTGCCGAGGCCGCGCCCCTTGGCCTCAGGGGAGATGTAGATCGAATCCTCGACGATGAAGCGATAGGCGGGGCGTGCCCGGAAGGGACCGGCATAGGCGTAGCCGAGCACGGTTCCACCGTCGTCCGTTGCAACCAGAAACGGATAGCCGCTGGCGCGCAGCGCCTCGAAACGGCCCTGCATTTCTTCCAGCGAGGGCGGTTCAAGCTCGTAGGTGGCGGTGCCGTTGAGAACGGCGTCACGGTAGATTTCCGTGATCGAGGCAAGATCGTCCGGGGTCGCCGTGCGGATCATCTGATGTGTCCGGGATGGTGGAGCCGAGAAACATATGCGCGGTCATGAGGCAAAAGAAAAGGGCGGCTGGTGGGCCGCCCTTTCATTTCGTTCGTTGCCTTCGCTCAGCGGCGGTCGCCCATGAACTGGAGCAGGAACATGAACAGGTTGATGAAGTCGAGGTAGAGCGTCAGGGCGCCCATGATCGACTTTCGGCCGGCCACGTCGGCGTCGTCGGACTCGTAGTACATCTCCTTGATCTTCTGCGTGTCGTAGGCGGTAAGGCCGGCGAAGATCAGCACGCCGATGGCCGAAACCGCGAAGGACAGGGCGGAAGACTGCAGGAAGATGTTGATGACCATGGCGATGATCAGGCCGAACAGGCCCATGATCAGGAACGAGCCCATGGCCGTCAGGTCACGCTTGGTGGTGTAGCCGTAGAGCGACAGCGCGCCGAAGGCGGCCGCGGTGGCGAAGAAGGTCTGCGTGATCGACGCGCTGGTGTAGATCAGGAACACCGACGACAGCGACAGGCCAACCAGTCCCGCATAGACCCAGAAGGTGAGCTGAGCCGCGCCCACGCTCATCGACTGGACGCGGAACGACAGGAAGAACACGGCGGCCAGCGGAGCGAGAATCACAACCCACTTCAGCGGCGATGCGAAGATGGCATAGCCGAACGAGGTCAGCATCTGGCCGCTCGGCAGCGTGGCGACCGCTGCGGCCGGGTTGTTGGTCGTGGCCAGCATGATCGTGGCGACGGCCGCAAGACCGGTGATCAGCAGGCCCATGCCCATCAGGTTGTAGATGCGCAGCATGTAAGCGCGCAGGCCCTCGTCGATAGCCATGTCGGCGCGGCCGTAGGGGGCCGTACGCGTCTGGTAATTGTGAAGGGGGTCAGCCATTGTAGTCCTCTGTTGCTTCTTGCCCCGTCCGGTGTCGGGCGCGTGCCCAGGCGCCGCTGGCGGGGCCTCCAGCATGCCTGCCCGGAATATGAGGGTTCTTTTTGTCCGGAACAAGACCCGTAACCGGAGGAAATCGTTCGTGAGGCCCCAAATCGCGAATTTTTGATCTGCGCCGGCCGATATGGTTAATCACGGGCCGGCCGGCAGCTCTGCTGTGCTCTTTCCGCGCCGGAGCGGCTCTTTTTCGCGCGGCCGGTGATTCACAGGTCGCGCAAAACGGGTGCCGCCTTGTGTCCCAGCACCCTCCATGTGCCGACAAGGCCGATGCCGACGGTCAGCACCAGCGCCAGAACGATGGTGCCGAGCGCGACCTCGACCGAGAACTGCGAGGGCAGCGTCATGATCTGCGTGACGACATACCATGCCGCCACGCCCCCGGCCGCGAGGGCGAAAACGGCGGTGGCGAGGCCGAGCAGCATATATTCCAGCGCGAAGGCGGAAATCAGCGTACGCCGGGTGGCGCCCAGCGTCTTCAGCACCACCGCGTCGTGGATGCGGGCGCGGTTGCCGGCGGCGAGCGCGCCCGCCAGCACCAGCACCGACGAGATCAGCGCTACGCCGGCGGCGGCGCGGATCGCCGTGCCAAGCTCGCCGACGAGTTGGTTGACGATGTCGAGCGCATCCTTGACGCGCACCGTGGTCACCGCTGGAAAGGCGCGGGTTACGGCGTTGAGGATGCGGGCATCGTCCGCCACCGTGGCCGTGTCGTCGGAAAGTGTGGCCAGCCAGCTATGCGGAGCACCTGCAAATGTATTCGGCGAAAACACCATGACGAAGTTGATGCCGAGCGTTTCCCACTGCACCTGCCGGAAATTGGCGATGCGCGCCGTGACGTTGCGGCCGAGCACGTTGACCGTCACCGTATCGCCGACGGCAAGGCCGAGCTCCTCGCCCTCCTTGGCGGAGAATGAGACCAATGGCTCGCCCGTATAATCGGCCTGCCACCAGCTTCCCGCCGTCAGGGAGGCGTTGCGCGGCTGCTCGGCCTCATAGGTGAGGCCGCGATCGCCGCGCAGCACCCATGCCCCGGCCGGCGGAATGTCCAGTTCGCGTACATCGGTGCCGTTGAGCGTGGTGACTCGACCGCGCAGCATCGGCACTTTCACCAGCGTGCCCTGAGGCGCTTCCCTTGCAATGAGCGTGGAGAAGCCATCGACGTCGGCGGCCTGTATGTCGACGAAGAAGAAGTTCGGCGCCTTTTCCGGCAGGCTGTCGGAAATCTGGCGGCGCAGATTGCCGTCGATGAGCGCCAGCGTGACGAGCAGCGTCAGCCCGAGCCCCAGCGCCAGCACCACCGAGGGCGTGAGAGCGCCCGGCCGGTGGATGTTGCCGACCGCCAGCCGCAACGAAGTGGAGCGCACGCGCGGCGCCCTTCTGGCCAGCCATTGCACCAGCCATGCCACGAGGCGCAGGACGAGGAAGGACAGCACCGCCGCGCCGACGAAGGTGACGGCGATGCGCCGGTCGTGGGCGGTGAAGATGGCAAGCGCGGCCAGCGAGAGCGCGATGCCGGTGGTGGCCGCGATGTAGACGAGCCGTGGCCGCCCCCGCGCCTCGAAGCCGAGCTCGCGGAACAGGGCGGTGGCCGGCACGTCGCGGGCGCGGCCGAGCGGCATGAGCGCGAAGGCCAGCGTGACGAGCAGGCCGAAGGCGGTGGCGAGCGCGAGCGCGGCCGGATAGATGCCCGCTTCCGCCGGCACGGGAATGACCGCCCGCAGCGCGCCGGAGGCGGCGAAGGGCATCAATGCGGCCAGCACGAGGCCCGCGGCGATGCCGATCGCCGCGATCAGAAGCGTCTGCACCAGATAGACGGTGAAGACGAAGCGGCCGGAGGCCCCGAGGCTCTTGAAGGAGGCGATGACGCCGCGCTTGCCGTCGAGATAGGCGCGCACCGCATTGGCGACGCCGACACCGCCGACCACAAGCGAGGTGAGGCCGACCAGCGTGAGAAACTGAGAAAAGCGCTCGATATTTGCCGAAAGCGCCGGGGCGGCATTGGAGCGGTTGCGGATCGACCAGCCGGCTTCGGGGAAGGCTGTGCGCGCCTGCGCCTCCACCTGCGCCAGCCGGGCATCGCTGGCGCCGGGCTCCAGTTTCAGCTTGTAGGAATGTTCGACAAGGCTGCCCGTCACGACAAGGCCGGAAGCCTGCAGCCCTTCCAGCGAGACGAGCAGGCGCGGGGCGAAGCCGAAACCTTCCGAAACGGCATCCGGCTCGCTCACCAGAACGGCGCGCAGCTCGAAGGTCGCGTTGCCGAGCATGATGCGGTCGCCGACCTTCAGGCCAAGGCGCTCGAACAGAAGGTCGGGCGCGGCAGCGCCAAAGGCGCCGGCGCTCTCGCTGAAAAGCTCTTCGTGCGCCAAAGCCGGCTGGGTCTCCAGCGTGCCGTAAAGCGGGTAGGTATTGTCGACGCCCTTGACCTCGACCAGCGCCTGATCGGAGCTGTCGGTCAGGCGGGCCATGGAGCGCATGCTGGCGCTGGCCGACACGTCACCGGCAGCTTTCAGGAAGCCGAGTTCGGTGTCGTTCGCCTCGCGCTGGTTAAGGCGGAAGCGCAGGTCGCCCCCGAGCAGCGGCTGGCCCTGCGCCGCCACGCCGTCGCTGATCGAGCGGGCGACGGAGTTGACGCCGCCGATAGCTGCAACGCCGAGCGCGATGCAGGCGAGGAAAATGGCGAAGCCGGAAAGGCCGCCGCGCATTTCGCGCAGGGCAAAGCGGAAGGCAAGCGCAAGCTGGCGGGACATCGTCATCATGCGATCGCCGTCGCAGCCAGCGCGGGCCCGCTATCCTCCCTCTCCCCGGTCTCGATGCGGCCGGAGCGCATGGCGATGCGGCGCGAGCAGCGCGCGGCAAGTGCCGGATCGTGGGTGACGAGCACCAGCGTCATGCCGCGCTCGGCTGCCTTGGAAAACAGGAGATCGGCGATCTGCCGGCCCGTCGCCTGATCGAGATTGCCGGTGGGCTCGTCGGCAATCAGGATCGGCGGGGACGGGGCGAGCGCGCGGGCGATGGCCACGCGCTGCTGCTCGCCGCCGGAAAGTTCACCCGGATAGTGGGTCAGGCGTTCGCCAAGGCCCACCGCCACCAGTTCCTGCTCTGCCACCGTGAAGGGCTCCGGATGACCGGCCAGCTCCAGCGGCACGGCGACGTTTTCCAGCGCCGTCATGTTGGGAATGAGGTGGAAGGACTGGAACACGATGCCGATATTGCGGCCGCGGAAGGCGGCGATCTCGTCCTCGCTCTTGCCGTTCAGCGTCATGCCGGCCATCGTCACACGGCCGTCATCGACCCTTTCAAGCCCGGCCAGAACCATCAGCAGCGTCGACTTGCCGGAACCGGAAGGGCCGACGATGCCGGCGATCTCGCCCTGCCGGACGGTCAGGTCGATGCCCTTCAGCACATGCACCGAGGATGCGCCTTCGCCCAGCGTCAGCGATACGTTTTCCAGTTCGATGACGGCTTTTGTCAAAACGGATTGATCCTATATGGAGGGAAGGGCAAACGCCCTTAAGCGAGAATGCACCGGACATATGGGGGCAAAAGCATGGCTTTCAAATACACGTTTTTGTTTCCTGCCTCGGTGTGGTGCGCGATGTTTGTCGGGGCGATGTTTTCATTTGCCGTCCCGGCGCGGGCTGATGCGGTGCAGATCGTCGGCTTCGGCGACAGCCTGATGGCCGGTTTCGGGCTGGGGCCGGGCGAAGGTTTCACCGAGCAGTTGCAGGATGCTCTCAGGGCCAAAGGCCATGAGGTGATTGTCGCCAATGCCGGCGTTTCCGGTGACACTTCCAGCGGCGGCCTCGCCCGTCTCGACTGGTCGGTGCCGGAGGGGACCGATCTGGTCATTCTCGAACTCGGCGCCAACGACATGCTGCGCGGCATCGATCCGGCGATCGTGGAAAAGAACCTCGACGAGATGCTCGCGCGGCTGAAGGCGCGCGGCATCGATGTGCTGCTGGCCGGCATGGTGGCCGCCCCCAACCTCGGCCATGCCTATGGCGAGGCCTTCGGCTCGCTCTATCCGCGCCTGGCGCAGAAGCACGGCGTCATCCTCTATCCGTTCTTTCTCGACGGCGTCGCCGCCGAGCAGGATCTGCTGAGCGAAGACGGCATGCACCCGAGCGCCGAGGGCATCCGCACGATCGTCGGGCGAATCCTGCCGACCGTCGAGACGGCGATCGCAGCACTGCCGAAAGACTGACCGCAGAACCATCTTTCCCCTGCGGAAACGGCAGGGGTGTCACAATTCGCTTGCCGAACCGTTCTATCGGTGGTCCGCTGACATTCAGGGTTTCGATTCGAGGACAGGAGGCTATGCCATGCCGCGTCTTTTCACCGCTCTCGAAATTCCGCGCGATGCCGCGTTATCGCTCTCCCTGCTTCGGGGCGGCCTTCCCGGCGCCCGCTGGATCGACGTCGAAAATTATCACATCACGCTGCGCTTCATCGGCGACGTCGAGGGCCATGTGGCCGACGACATAGCCGACGCGCTCGACCGGGTGCGCCGGCCTTCCTTCACGCTGGCGCTCACCGGGGTTGGAGCCTTCGGGCAGAAGAAGCCGCACTCGATCTGGGCGGGGGTTACGGCCTCGCCGGATCTTTCCGCCCTGCAGGCGGAGATCGACCGCATCTGCCAGCGCCTCGGCATAGGTGCCGATCCGCGCAAATTCACCCCGCATGTGACGCTGGCAAGGTTGCGCAATTCGAACCCCGCCGAGGTGGCGCGCTACCTGTCGGCACGCGGCAATTTCTCCGCCACGCCCTTCAAGGTCGGCCGTTTCGTGCTGATGTCGTCGCGCGATTCGGTGGGCGGCGGACCCTATATCGTAGAGGAAGCCTGGCCGCTGACCGGCAGTGTCCCGGTAAGCCGCGTGGACAGTGCTTCCGACGCCTCGCGGATCATGCGGTAGACTTTCTCGAAGCCATCGGCCCCGCCATAATAGGGATCGGGGACATCGCGCACAGTTCCCAGCGTGTAATCGAGATAGAGATGGATGCGCGCCTGTGCGTCCTGCGGTGCCACGCGGCGCAGGTCCTGCACGTTGGAGCGGTCCATGCCGAGGATGAGGTCGAAGCGGGAGAAGTCCCCGGCGTCGACCTTCCGCGCGGACTGGCCCGAAATGTCGACGCCATAGCGCGCGGCCACGGCGATGGAGCGCGGATCGGGTGGCGATCCTGCATGCCAGCCCCCGGTTCCGGCTGAATCCGGCACAAACAGGTCACAGAGCCCCCGTTCTGCGGCCACGGTGCGAAAGACGCCCTCCGCCAGTGGCGAGCGGCAGATGTTGCCGAGGCACACGAACAGGATCGAGCTTTTCGGTTTGGCGTCCATCACGGCAGGCCCTATGTTCAGTTGTTCCACGCGGATAACACGGAAACAGGCCATGGCACGAGAGAAACTGGCACCGGACGCCATCACCGCGTCGCTTGAGGAACGTCCCGGCTGGGCGCTGAGCGAGGACCGGCTGGCCATCGAAAGGCGTTTCAGCTTCGGCAATTTTTCCGAAGCCTTCGCCTTCATGACGCGGGTGGCGCTGGCGGCGGAGAAGATGGACCATCACCCGGAATGGTCGAACGTCTATAAGACCGTCGACATCCGGCTCAGCACTCATGATGCGGGCGGGCTCACTGAACTCGACTTTGGCCTCGCGCGCCGCATCGACCGGATTTTCGGCAACTGAGCCCTGTTTGGAACGCGAAAATCTTGCACCGCGCCCTTCGCCCCACCACATTACCGGCAAGGGCCGGCAGAAGGCGGGCCGTTTGAAGGAGATGCTGGCACATGGCTGAAAGGACCGTTTTCGATCTCTTCGGCTTCGCGGACAAGGTTGGCGGCGAACAGGAGGTACGCGAAAAATTCTGGCGCACCGCCAAGAAAGCCGCGCGCCATGTTCCGTTCATGGAAGATGTCGTCGCTGCCTACTATTGCGTTCTGGACGCCAATACGCCGCTGAGGGCCAAGGGCATTCTCATTGCTGCGCTCGGCTACTTCGTGCTGCCGGTGGATGCCATCCCCGATGTGATCTTCGGCCTTGGCTTCACCGATGACATTGCGGTGCTGAGCGCTGCAATCGCCGCTGTCAGGACGCACATCACCCCCGCCCACAAGGCGGCTGCGAAAGACGCACTGGCCGAAGACGCCTGATTTCAATCTCTTAAGCATGTCGTTTTCCTGAAACCGCGACACATTTTCGGGCGACATGCTTTATTGCGATGGTTTGGCAGGCCCCCGAACTCCGGTTCCGGGGCCGCTTCGCGTTCAATTTGGGCGAAAGTCAAATTCTTGCCTTTTTCCTCCAGTCCAAGTCGTCGGCAGGGACGTCGCGCCGGACCCCGCAAAACGACAAATTGCGGGAAAAGCGCGGAGATGGCGGCGGTTTCTATGGCGGAAGTCCATTTTCTTTTGCGGTCTTCACGCTTTGGTAACCCAGATTAAATCAAATTGAAGAGATCGGGCAGGGCGAGACGCCGGCCTGCTCCCCACTGTTTGGAATATGGGAATCACAATGCGCCGATTGATTGCTACAGTTTCTGGTCTGATCATGCTCGCCACGGCTTCGCCCGTTCTGGCCCAGCAAGCGACCAAGATTGGCCAGCACAATGCGTGGGGCACCTACAGTTATCAGGCTTCCGGCGGCAAGGTTTGCTACGTGCTGACCGTTCCCACCGACAAGCAGCCTCCGACGCTCAATCATGGCGACATGTTCTTCTTCGTGTCGCAGCGCCCGGGACAGCAGGTCAGCTACGAGCCGCAATTCATTGCAGGCTATGATTTTCAGGCCAACTCGAAGGTTACCGTCAGCGTGGGCGACAGGTCCTTCACAATGTTCACGCGCGGCAAGTCCGCATGGGTCGAGAATGCCGCCGACGAGCCGCAGCTCATCGCCGCCATGCGCGCCGGCGCGGACATGAAGGTGCAGGCGAAGTCGGGACGCGGCAATACCACCAGCTACGTGTTCTCGCTCAAGGGCATTTCCGCGGCCCTCGGCTCCATCGCCAGCTGCAAGTAAGCCTGTTCCGGCAATCGGAATGCAAGCCGGGTCCTTCGGGCCCGGCTTTTTTTGTTCGCGGCACATGTGACGACAATGGGCCATGAGTGCTGGCCATGAATGCGGGCCCTGACTTGGGAGCTGACTTTGGGGGGCCATGACTCCGGGTCAAACTTGTGCTATCGGGCGCGCTTCATTCCGGATCTGCTGCTGCAATCGGCCGCAAAGCACCTATATTGGGCATCATGAGCCTTTCATTCGATCTCATTCCAGCCGGCGCCCGCGATGCGCTGCGCATTCGTCCAGCGCCTGAGAAGCCGTCGCTGATCGGTTTGTCGCGCGAGGAAATGGCTGATGCGCTGGTTGAGGCCGGCATCGTGCCGCAAAAGCAGGCGAAGATGCGTGTGCAGCAGCTCTGGCACTGGCTTTATGTGCGCGGCGTTTCCGATTTTTCCCAGATGTTCAACATCTCCAAGGATCTGCGTGCGGCGCTGGATCGCGCTTTCACCGTTGTGCGGCCGGAAGTCGTCGAGGAGCAGATCTCCAACGACGGCACGCGCAAGTGGCTGTTCCGCTTTCCGCCGCGCGGCGCGGGTCGTCCGGTCGAGATCGAGACCGTCTATATCCCGGAAGAGGGACGCGGCACGCTGTGCATTTCCAGCCAGGTCGGCTGCACGCTGACCTGCTCCTTCTGCCATACCGGCACCCAGAAGCTGGTGCGCAATCTGACGGCGGAAGAAATTCTGGCGCAATTGCTCACCGCGCGCGACCGGCTGGGCGACTTTCCCGACACCGATACCCCGGCAGGCGCCATCGTGCCGGCGGAAGGACGCAAGGTGTCCAACATCGTCATGATGGGCATGGGCGAGCCGCTCTACAATTTCGAGGCGGTGAAGAAGGCCTTGCTGATCGCCTCCGACGGCGACGGGCTGTCGCTGTCGAAGCGCCGTATCACGCTGTCCACCTCCGGTGTCGTGCCGGAGATTTACCGCACCGGCGAGGAGATCGGCGTCATGCTTGCGATCTCGCTGCATGCTGTGAACGACGATCTGCGCGACCTTCTGGTGCCGATCAACAGGAAGTATCCGCTCGAACAGCTGATGAAAGCCTGCCGCGAATATCCGGGCCTGTCCAATGCGCGCCGCATCACCTTCGAATATGTGATGCTCAAGGACGTCAATGACAGCCTCGAAGACGCAAAGCAGATGGTGAAGCTGCTGAAGGGCATTCCGGCCAAGATCAACCTGATCCCGTTCAACCCGTGGCCGGGCACCAACTACCAGTGCTCGGACTGGGAGACAATCGAGCGCTTCGCAGACTACATCAACGCCGCCGGCTACGCCTCGCCGATCCGCACGCCGCGCGGACGCGACATTCTCGCCGCCTGCGGCCAGCTCAAGTCGGAATCGGAGCGCATGCGCAAGGTGGACAGGCTGGCGCTGGAGGCGATGATGATCGCCGGGCACGGCGAGGCTTGAGCGATCTGCTGAGGGTCCTGCTTCGCTTTGCGACGGTGGTCGCCGGTTATGCCGCTGCCTGCCTTGCCGCCAGTTTATTCCTCTACGTCCTGTTTCTCGGCTGGTCCGGGCTGGCGCAGGAACCAGAGTTTTCCACCTTCAATGCCGGCATGGTCGTGGCCGTGCCGATCTTTGCCCTGTTCATCGCTCATCTGAACTTCTGGCCGGCGGCTGTCGCCATTGTCGTGGGCGAGTTTCTCGGCCGGCGCGACTGGCTGTTCTATGCGATTGCCGGCGGGGTCGTTGCGGCGGCATTCGCCGGGCTGTTTTACGGAGGGACGGGACAGGCGGATGGTTCCGAAGGCACCGCCATCCTTCTGGCGATGATCGGCAGCGGGCTTGTCGGCGGGCTGGCCTACTGGCTGGTATCCGGCATGTGGACGCCGGACTGGCGTGGCCGCAATCGGCTTCCGCCTACTTCGCCTGAGTCGTCAGGATCTTGATCGCGAAGGCCGAAAACACGCCGGCGAACAGATAATCCGTCAGCCGCGTGATGCGCGGGCTCTTCTTCAGCAGGTTTGCCAGACGGTCCGCTGCGATCACCATGGTCGCAGTGAACGGCAGCGCAATGAGGATGAACATCAGGCCAAGGAAGAACAGCTTGCCGGGCGCATGGGGATCGTGCGCCGATACGAATTGCGGCAGGAAGGTCATGAAGAACAGGATGATCTTCGGGTTCAGCAGGTTGATGCCCAGCCCTGTCGCCCAGTTGCGGGCGAGCGAGCGCGGCGCCTTGCCGGTTACCTCCGGCGAGAAGGCCGATCCATGGCGTATAGCCTGAAAGGCGAGCCAGATCAGGTAGAGCGCACCGACGATCTTGAGCACGAAGAAGGCCTGCGGCGAGGCCACGATCAGGGCCGACAGGCCGAGCGCCACCAGCGCGGTGTGGAAGACGATGCCCGTCATGGCTCCGAAGGCGCAGGCAAAGCCGGCGGCTTTTCCCTGCGACAGGGCCCGTCCGACGAACAGGGTCATGTCCGGACCTGGGGTGATCGTCAGGACAACGGTGGCGATGGCGAACTGCACCATCACGGTTGCGTCGGGAATGAAATTCATGGACGGCCTGCCTGAGAGAAGCGCAAAAGAAAAGGGCGCCGCATTGCGCGACGCCCTCTTATATCCGATCCGCGAACGCAGTTCGAGATGGGGTCAGCTGTCGAAATAGCTCTGCGTGCCGTGGGCCTCGATCGCTTCAGCCAGCCGGTTCAGCGCGTGGACATAGGCGGCCGTGCGCGGCGTGGTGCCCCGGTCGACCGAAAGCTGCCAGATGGCCCGGCCTTCGCGCTCCATGATGGTGCGCAGCTTGGTGTGGATTTCCTCCAGCTCCCAGTAATAGCCCTGCTTGTTCTGCACCCACTCGAAATAGGAGACGGTGACGCCGCCTGCATTGGCCAGAATATCGGGCAGCACCACGACGTTGCGTTCGGCGAGGATCTCGTCGGCTTCGGGGGTTACCGGGCCGTTGGCGAGTTCCAGCACGAGACGCGCCTTCACGGTGTGGGCATTGTGCTTGTGGATCATGTTTTCCAGCGCCGCTGGCACAAGGATATCGCAGTCGACGCCGACCAGATCGTCGGCGGCAATGGCCTCATGGCCATCCTTTCCGGCAGTGTAGACGACCGAACGGTTATCGTTCTTGGCCGCCATCAGGGTGTCGAGGCTCAGCCCTTCGGCCGAATGGACGGCGCCGCCGGAATCCGAGACGGCCACGATGGTGTGGCCGTCGCCGGCGAGCAGCGAGGCGATGTACTGGCCGGCGTTGCCGAAGCCCTGAATGGCGATGCGAAGCTTGCCGTTCAGGCCCAGTTCCTGCGCCAGATGCCGCACCAGATAGTAGCCGCCGCGCGCGGTGGCGTCGCCGCGGCCGACGGAGCCGCCGAGCGCCAGCGGCTTGCCGGTGATGACGGCAGGCGAGCTCTTGCCGACGATCTGGCTGTACTCGTCAGCCATCCAGCCCATAATCATGGAGTTGGTGTAGACGTCGGGTGCGGGAATGTCGCGGTCCGGCCCGATAATGCCGGCGAAAGCCTGAATGTAAGCGCGCGACAGGCGCTCCAGCTCGGCTTTGGAGAGCTGGCGCGGGTCGACCTGAACGGCGCCTTTGCCGCCGCCATAGGGCAGGTTCATCACGGCGCATTTGAACGTCATCCAGAAGGCCAGCATCTCGACTTCTTCGGCCGTCGCATCGGGATGGAAGCGGATGCCGCCCTTGGTCGGGCCGCGGGTGTCGTCATAGCGGCATCGCCATGCCAGGAAGGATTTTCGCGAACCGTCGTCCATGCGGATCATGAGACGGGCTTTGGTCGTCTCTCGCGGATATTTCAGCTTCTCGATGACATCGGCGTCGACGTTGAGGTGCCTTGCGGCATCGTCCAGACGTACCAGTGCGCTATCAAGAAGACTTTCTTCCGCCATCAGTATGATCCTGTCAGTTCGGGTGGTAATGATGCGCCCTGGCGGGCGCGGGCCATGAAATGCACGAAAAAGTGCAGATTCACAAGAAAAGGTTTTATATTGAGCACATTTCGTCATTTTGTTGCGCACTCTGCCGAAGCAGCAGGCACCTGCTGAGATTGCGTCCGGACGCTTTGCCGGCGCGGCTTTGCTGCCTCCCGTTCCTGCTTCCTGGGCGCTTGTCCGGCGCGGCTTTCCTGCTATGACTGCCCACGCAGTTTTTGCGCCTCGCCGCAGTCCCGGAACGAACATCGGAAACGCCCATGACCAAGCTGAAAGACGTCAAGAAGGTCGTGCTCGCCTATTCGGGCGGCCTCGACACCTCCATCATCCTGAAATGGCTGCAGACCGAATTGGGCGCGGAGGTCGTCACCTTCACCGCCGATCTCGGACAGGGCGAGGAGCTGGAGCCGGCGCGCCGCAAGGCCGAGATGATGGGCATCAAGGACATCCGCATCGTCGACCTGCGCGAGGAGTTCGTGAAGGATTTCGTGTTCCCGATGTTCCGCGCCAACGCGCTCTACGAGGGCACCTATCTGCTCGGCACATCCATCGCCCGGCCGCTGATCTCCAAGCATCTGGTCCAGATCGCCGAGGAAACCGGGGCTGACGCCGTCGCCCATGGCGCGACCGGCAAGGGCAACGATCAGGTGCGCTTCGAGCTTTCGGCCTATGCGCTCAACCCCGACATCAAGGTCATCGCGCCGTGGCGCGACTGGTCGTTCAAGTCGCGCACCGATCTGATCGAATTCGCCGAAAAGCACCAGATCCCGGTGCCGAAGGACAAGCAGGGCGAAGCGCCGTTCTCGGTCGACGCCAATCTTCTGCACTCCTCCTCGGAGGGCAAGGTGCTGGAAGATCCGTGGGTGGAGCCGCCGGAATATGTGCACCAGCGCTCCGTCTCGCCGCTCGATGCGCCGGATGCCGCAACCGAGATCGAGATCGAATTCCTGAAGGGCGACGCGGTTGCGCTGAACGGCAGGAAGCTGTCGCCGGCCACGCTGCTCGCCGCGCTCAACGACCTCGGCCGCGACAATGGCATCGGCCGCATCGATCTGGTCGAGAACCGTTTCGTCGGCATGAAGAGCCGCGGCGTTTACGAGACCCCCGGCGGCACCATCCTGATCGCAGCGCACCGCGCCATCGAATCGATCACGCTGGATCGCGGCGCCGGCCATCTCAAGGACGAGCTGATGCCGCGCTATGCGGAACTCATCTACAACGGCTTCTGGTACTCGCCGGAGCGCGAGATGCTGCAGGCGCTGATCGACAAGAGCCAGGAAGACGTCGAGGGCACGGTGCGGCTGAAGCTCTACAAGGGCAATGTCATCGTCACCGGCCGCAAGTCGGCGAAGTCGCTTTACCGCGACGACCTCGTCACCTTCGAGGACGACCGTGGCGCCTACGACCAGAAGGACGCCGAAGGCTTCATCCGCCTCAACGCGCTGCGTCTGCGCACGCTGGCGGCCCGCCGCCGCAACACGCGGTAAAAAGCTTCAGGCAGCGCGCATCAGTCGGGAGCATTTTCGTTTTTGGACGAAAATGCTCCATCCTTTCTCAGACGTAATTCCAGACGCAAAAACCGCTGCGCACTTTTTGCTGGAATTACTCCAGCAGATGCGCGCTGCCGCTGACGATAAGCCGGATGCGCGTTCCGACCTGCGGCGCGCCGGCTGAAGGCTGACGCAGGACGAGAGTGCCTGCTTCGCCCGCGCCGTTGGCCACCTCTACGGTGAGCGTGCAGGTAGGCCCGCTGAATTCCGAATCCGTCACCATGGCGCTCGCGCCGCCGGCCTGATCCGGCCCGAGCCCGACCTGCTCCGGCCGCAGCAGGATTTCGGCCGTCTGGCGGCTTTCGTCGCGGTCGACGGGGATCGCGCCCAGAATGCAATGTGCATGGCCGTCTGTGACGCGGGCCGGCAGGATGATCGCCTCACCCAGAAACTCCGCTACCATGCGGTCGCGGGGCCTGAGGTAAAGATCACGCGGAGAGCCGGCCTGCATGATCTTTCCCGCGCGCATCACAGCCACCTGATCGGCGAAGGACAGCGCCTCCTCCTGATCGTGGGTGACGAGGATGGTGGTGACGCCGGCCGCTTCCAGAACGCCGGCGACCGTCTTGCGCATGGCCGCGCGCAGGCCCGTATCCAGCGCCGAGAACGGCTCGTCGAGCAGCATCAGGCGCGGTTTGCGGGCGAGCGCCCTTGCCAGTGCCACGCGCTGCTGCTGGCCGCCGGAAAGCTGGTGCGGACGCCGTTGCAGGAAGCTTTCGTCGAGGCCCACCAGCCGGATGAGGTGCTCGACCTGGTCATCGCGGTCCGGTTCGCCGCGGGGCATGCCGAAGCCGATATTGGCGGCGACGGAGAGGTGCGGGAACAGCGCACCGTCCTGCGCGACGAGGCCGATGGGGCGCCGGTAGGCGGGAAGGAACGCGCCCGGTCCGGCAAGCGGTTCGCCATCGAGTTCGATGCTGCCCGCATCGGGCGGCTCGAAGCCAGCGATGAGACGCAAAAGCGTGGTCTTGCCGCAGCCGGAAGGGCCGACGATGGCGGTGCGGCCGCCGGCGGCGACGGCAAGGTCGATGCCGTTCACGGCTGCCACGGGGCCATAGTTTCGGCAGAGGCCGGAAAGCTGAAGAAAACTCATTGTCCGGCCATCTTCTTCGATTGCACGTAAAGCAGCCATGTCAGCGGCAGCGAGGCCGCAACCATGATCAGCGCATAGGGTGCGGCCGCCGCATAGTCGATCTCGCCGCTGTAGGCCCAGAAGGCGAGCGCCAGCGTGCGGGTGCCGCTGGGGGCCAGCATCTGGGTGGCGGTCAGCTCGTTGAGAATGCCGAGCGCCACCAGCGCCATGCCTGCTGCGGCACCGGGTGCCGAAAGGCGGATGGTGGTGGACCACAGCGCGTTGAACGGGTGTCGCCCCAGATTCATCGCTGCCTGCTCCAGCTCCGGCGGCGCCTGCGCGATCGAGGCGCGCAGGCTGATGATGGCGCGTGGCAGGAACATCAGCATATAGGCGACGAGGATGGTGGCGAGCGTCTGGTAGAGCGGCAGCAGATAGCGCACCGTGAGCATGACCAGCGCCAGCGCCACGACCACGCCGGGCAGGGAGCCCACCATGTAGTTGCAGCCTTCCAGCATGCGTTGCAGGCGCCCCGGCGCGCGGATCGACAGCCACGCCATGGGAATGGCAGCAAGGGTGGCGAGCAACGCGCCGCCGAGCGCCAGCACCGTGGTGTGGCCGAGTGCGGCGCCGATCTCGTCCATGCGCCATACCTGAAGTCCGCCGGCCCACAGCCAGCGGGCAATGGTATAAAAGGGCACGCCGAGCGACAGCGCCGTCACCACGGCAAGCAGCAGCAGGCAAGGCAGGGCGGCGCGGCCGAGCTTTGCCTTCGCAGGGTGGCGGGCGGCGCCGGAGCCGACGCGGGCATAGCGCTCGTCGCCGCGCGCCAGCATTTCCAGCGCCAGAAGGACGAAGCAGCAGGCGATCAGCACGCCGGCCAGCATGTTTGCGGCGGGACCGTTGAACGTGGACTGGAACTGGTCGACGATGGCCGTGGTGAAGGTGTCGAAGCGCACGAAGACGAAGAGCCCGTATTCGGCAAGCAGATGCAGGCCGACCAGCAGCGCGCCGCCGCACAGCGCCAGTCGCAGCTGCGGCAGGATCACGCGGAAGAACACGCTCCACGGACCATGGCCAAGTGCCGCTGCCGCGTCTTCGAGCGCTGGGTCGAGACGCCGAAGGGCTGCCGAAACCGGCAGGTAGAGGAAGGGAAAATAGGCCAGCACCGAAACCAGAACGCCGGCTCCAAGACCGTTGAGGCCGGGCACGATGGTGACCCACGCATAGGAATGGATGAAGGCAGGCACGGCAAGCGGTGCCACGCAAAGCCATGACCACAGACGTGCCCCCGGCAGATCGCTGCGTTCCGTCAGCCAGCCAAGCGCCACTGAAAGCACCGCGCAGGCTGGCACGGCAAGCAGTTCGAGCAGCAGCGTGTTGACCAGAAGCTCGCCAACCCTTGGGCGGAAGATGAGCGATATGGCCGTTTGCCAGCCGGTCTGCACCGTCACCCACAGGATGAAGACGAGCGGAACCAGCGTCAGCAGCGTGACCAGCAGCGCCGCGAACCCGATCCACGAGAAGCGCAACGGTGCCGTCGCCGGCCGCGCGGCGGCAGGTCCGGCAATCAGGGTGCCGTCGGTCAAGGTCCGCATGGGCGTTTACATCAGGCCCGCGTCGGTCATCAGGTCGGTCACCTTGCGGGAATTCAGCGTTTGCGGATCGATCTTCGGGGCCTGCAGGTCCTCAAGCGGTACGAGGGCGGCGTTGGAAGGCTCGCCCCTGCCGACCGTGTATTCGTAGGACGTGCCCTCGCGCAGCACCTTTTGACCACTCTTGCCGACGATCCATTTCAGGAACGCCTGCGCCTCCTGCGGGTGCTTGCTGGAAGCGAGCACGCCACCGCCGGAAATGGACACGAACGCGCCCGGATCGCCGTTGCGGAAATAGTGCAGCTCGACGTCGCTGCTGTTTTCCCCGGTGCGGGCGCGGTCGCCGAACCAGTAGTAGTGATAGATGATGCCGCCATCGATCTCGCCGCTGTTCACCGCCTTCAGAACGGTGTTGTTGCCGCGATAGGCCTTGAAATTGCTCTTCATCGCCTTCAGCCAGCCGGCCGTCGCCTCTTCCCCATTCAGTTGCAGAAGGGCGCTGACGATGGCCTGAAAATCCGGTCCCGAAGGCGAGGCGCCCCAGCGGCCCTTCCATTGCGGGTCGGCCAGGTCGAGCAGGGATTTGGGAAGCTTGTCCTGCGTCAGCCTGTTGCTGTTGTAGGCGAACACGGTGCTGCGCGCGGCGATGCCGATCCAGTGGCCGCCGGAAGGGCGATATTGCTCCTCGACCAGCGCCAGGGTGTCGGCATCGACCGGCGCGAACAGGCCGGCCTGCTCCACCTGCGTCATGGCGGGTGAATTCTCGGTCAGGAACACGTCGGCGGGCGAAGCCTTGCCCTCGGCCACGATCTGGTTGGAAAACTCGCTGTCGGCGCCGTTGCGCAGCGTCACCCCGATGCCGGTTTCGGCGGTAAAGGCCGCGGCCCATTCCTTCGCAAGACTTTCATGCTGGGCGTTGTAGACAATGATCTGCTTCTCCTGAGCCATTGCCTGCGAGGATAAGAGGAGGCCGGCCAGGGCCAGCGTGCTGCCGAAAAGGGCGGAAAGGGCAGGATGCATGAGTTGTCTCTCGAACATGCTTTTGCGGCGAAGTGCCTGAAAGCTCATACATGATCCTATCAGTCAACAATCGGGCGGCAAAGGATTCTCGAAACATCGCTTTTTCGCCAGAGTGGGCTGGTTTTGCCCCGTTTGTCGCATATATTGCAGCGCAGCATTTTTATCCCTGCCATCGCGGAAAGGACCGTCATGAGCGCCACCAGAACCGCAGTTGTAACCGGCTCCACCTCCGGAATCGGCCTCGCCATTGCCCGCGCGCTTGCCGCGCAGGGCTGCAACGTGGTCGTGAATTCGTTTTCCGACAGGCCCGAGGACCATGAAGTTGCGGCAGAAATAGCCCGCGACCACAAGGTGGAAGCGGCCTATATCGGGGCCGACATGTCGAAGCCCGCCGAATGCCGCGCCCTGGTGGCGAAGGCGGCCGAGCGTTTCGGGTCGGTCGATATCCTCGTCAACAATGCAGGCATCCAGCATGTGGCGCCGGTCGAGGAATTTCCCGTCGAGAAATGGGATGCCATAATCGCCATCAACCTGTCCTCGGCCTTTCACACCATTGCGGCGGCGATCCCGCTGATGAAGCGGGAAGGCGGCGGGCGCATCGTCAACATCGCCTCGGCCCACGGGCTCGTCGCCTCGCCGTTCAAGTCGGCCTATGTCGCGGCCAAGCACGGTATCATGGGCCTGACCAAGACCGTGGCGCTGGAAGTCGCGCGCGACCACATCACCTGCAATGCGGTGTGCCCCGGCTATGTGCTCACCCCGCTGGTCGAGGCGCAGATCCCCGACCAGATGAAGGCCAACAACATGGACCGCGACACGGTTGTTCGCGAGGTGATGCTGGACAGGCAGCCGACCAAGGAATTCGTCACCGTGGAGCAGGTTGCGGCCGCTGTCACATACCTCTGCTCGGAGGCCGCCGCGCAGGTCAACGGCACGCATATCTCCGTCGATGGCGGCTGGGTGGCGCAGTAGGCGCCGCCCGTCTCCACTCACTCCTCAGCCTTCGGAAGGATCGCATATGCGGGCCAACGGTAACACGGTGCAGCGCAAGAAGATCAACATCGCCCTGCAGGGCGGTGGGTCGCATGGCGCCTTCACATGGGGGGTTCTGGATCGCCTGCTGGAAGACGACAGGCTCGACATTGTCGCCGTTTCCGGCACAAGCGCGGGCGCCATGAACGCGGTTGCGCTGGCCGACGGCTTCGTGCGCGGCGGTGCCGAAGGCGCGCGCACCAAGCTGGAGGATTTCTGGCGCGCCGTGGCGCGAAAGGGCCGTTTCAGCCCGGTGCAGCGCACGCCATGGGATGTGCTGTGGGGCAACTGGTCGATCGAGAATTCGCCCGGCTACATCTGGTTCGACACCATGTCACGCGTGGTGTCGCCCTATCTGGCCAATCCGCTCGGTCTCAATCCGCTGCGCGATGTGATCGAAAGCGAGATCGATTTCGACAATGTGCGCTCCTGCAAGGCCATGCAGGTGTTCATCTCGGCCACCAATGTCGAGACCGGCCAGATCCGAGTGTTTTCCGATGGCGAGATCGACCGCGACACGGTGATGGCTTCCGCCTGCCTGCCGCAACTGTTCCGCGCGGTCGAGATCGATGGCGTGCCTTACTGGGACGGCGGCTATGGGGGCAATCCGGCGCTGTTTCCCTTTTTCAGGGCAACCGAGACCGAGGACGTGCTGCTGGTCCAGATCAACCCGGTGCAGCGCGAGGGCGTGCCGACCAGCTCCAGCGAGATCCAGAACCGCATGGACGAGATCGCGTTCAATGCAGCCTTGCTGCGCGAATTCCGCGCCATTGCCTTCGTCAAGGAACTGATCGCGGCAGGGCGCCTGCCGCATGGCGATTACCGCGATATCCGCATGCATCGCATCGATGCAGATGCGGCGTTCAAGGGCCTGTCAGCTTCGTCCAAGATCAACGCCGAATGGGCGTTTCTGGAATATCTGCGCGATCTTGGGCGCGATGCGGCCAGCGACTGGCTGGAGGAGAACTTTGATGCGGTGGGCGAACGCGCCACGCTCGATCTCTCCGGCGAGTTGGACGACGGCATGAAGCCGCTGAAAGTAGCGGCGCCCCCTCCGGGTGCACGCGTCAGTCGCTTCCTTGCCACCCGCAAGCGTCCGCCCGGGGCGGGCAGGGTGCAGGGCTGATCAGGGCAGCACATCTGCCAGATCGAGCGGCTGGATGACCGGCGTGCCGCCGGCTTCGCCGAAAAAGGCTTCCACGCCATAGATGTCGCGCAGGTTCTGCGGGGTGAGCACCTGTTTCGGTGAACCATCGGCCACGATGCGGCCCTCATGAAGCAGCAGCAGGCGCGAACACCAGCGCGCCGCGAGTCCAAGGTCGTGCAGAGAGGCGATCACGCTTTTTCCGCCCGCGGCAAGCGAGGCGAACAGGCGCATCAGCGAAATCTGATGGGCTGGATCGAGGCCGGCCGTCGGCTCGTCGGCCAGCAGCAGCGGCGCGTCCTGCGCCAGTGCGCGGGCCGTCAGAACCCGTGCCTTTTCGCCGCCCGAAAGCTCGGTGGCGATACGGTTGCGGAAGGCCTCGATGTCCATGCGCTGCATGGCGGCGTCGATGATCGTTCTGTCATGTGTGGTCAGAGCGGCAAAGCCTGTTCGGTGGGGTTCGCGGCCGAGGGCCACGATCGTTTCCACCGGCACGGCCCATGCGATTTCGCGCTCCTGGGCCAGATAGGCAACGCGGGCCGCGCGCCGGCGCGCGTCCATGGCTCTGGCGGCTTCGCCGGACAGGCGGACATGGCCCTGTGTCGGCACCAGATCGAGCACCGAGCGTAGAAGGGTCGATTTGCCCGCTCCGTTCGGACCGATCAGCCCGACGAATTCGCCGGCTTCGACATCGAAGCCCAGCCCGTTCAGCACCTGTCGGTGCCCGAGCCTGACGGAAAGGTTTTCAACAGAGAGCAGTGTCACATGAGGCTCCTGCGGGTGCGGAAGACGAGCCAGAGGAAGAACGGGGCACCGACGATTGCGGTGAGCACGCCAAGCTTGAGATCGCGCTCGGGCGCGATGATGCGCACCAGTGTGTCGGCGCCGAGCACCATGGATGCACCGCCGAGCGCGCTGGCCGGCAGCAGGCGCGACGGCCGCGCCCCCACCAGCGGGCGCAGGATGTGCGGCACCACCAGCCCGACGAAGCCGATGGCGCCGGCCACGGCCGTCGCGGCACCGACGCTGGCGGCCGTGCCGAACACGGCCAGAAATTGCACGCGGCGCAATTCGATGCCCATCGAGGATGCGGTTTCCGAGCCGAGGGTGAGCGCATCGAGCGCCCGCCCCAGCGAGCCCAGCATGATCCAGCCGATCAGCATGAAGGGCGCGGAGAGCCACACATGCGTCATCGAGCGGTCGGTGAGCGAGCCCAGCATCCAGAACATGATCTCAAGGGCTGCGAACGGATTGGGCGACAGGTTGAGCGCCAGCGAGGTCATGGCCCCGGCGAAGCTGGTGACGGCAATGCCGGCGAGAATGACGATGAGGGCCGACCCCCGCGCACCGGCAAGGGCCTGCACGACCAGAACGGCGGCTACCGCGCCGGCAAGGGCGGCAAGCGGCAGAGCGAGCAGGAAGGCGGCGGACAGGCCGGTATAGATGGCGAGCACAGCCCCCAGCGAGGCCGAAGCGCTGATGCCGAGCAGGCCGGGTTCGGCCAGAGGATTGCGCAAATAGCCTTGCAGGACAGCGCCGGAGAGCCCGAGCGTTGCGCCGATCATCAGCCCGAGAATGGCGCGCGGCAGCCTGATCTCGCGCATGATGAGGGCAACGCCATCGGCTTTGCCGGAGAACAGCGCGGCCATGCTGTCGGCAACGCCGACCGCCGCCGGGCCGACCGTCAGCGACAGCAGGAACAGCACCAGGGTGAGCGCGGCAAGCAGCGCGATCAGGAGATGGTAACGGCGATCGGCGTTCATGGCTGGCTCTGTTCCCCCGCCGCATCCTGCAGCATGAAGGCGGCATCGAGGGTGAAGGGCGCGCCGCAGATCATTTTCGCGACCGGCAGGTCGACGACCTGCTGCCCTGCGAGGGCACGGAAAGCCGGGTGGACGAGGTTTTCCTGCGCCAGCGCCGGTGCGCCGTAATCGCTGCTGGAACGGCCGATCAGATCGGGTTTTGCCATGATGAGCTGCTCCAGCGGCAGGCGCGCCGAGCCGGCGATTCCCAGCCTTTCGGCGATGTTGACCAACCCCGCCGCGGTGAAGATCTCGTTGGCCAGCGTGCCGCTGCCTGCCGTGTAGCTGTTTGGCTCATAGAGCGCGATGGTGCGGCCGGATCGTGGGCCGGTGGCGAGACGCGCAAGGCCGGCGTCCACCTCGGCGACCAGTTCGGCGGCGCGCTGCTGGCGATGGAGGAGTTCACCGATGCGGGCGATATGGTTACGGACATCGTCAAAGGAGGTTGCCGGGGCGAATTCCTCCACCCTGAATCCCAGACGGCGCAGCAGCCCGACGGTGGCGCGCGAGGAGAAGGTGCCGGCGAGAACGAGGTCGGGTTGCATGAGGAAGATTTCCTCGGCAAGCGCGTGATTGATCGCGAAGGCTTCGGCCTGCCGCGCCATCGCCGAGCTGCGCGGGTCGCTGGCCAGCACGGAGACCGAATGAAGCTGCCCTTCGCCTGCAATCAGCATGGCGAGCTGGTCGGTACACAGGTTCAGGGAGACGACGCGGTGGGGCGCGGTATCCTGCGCAAGGGTCGGCATCACGGAAAGACCCAAGGCAAATGCCATCAGCAGATTTGCGCGCCATGCCGCAAAAGTGGCGCGCAAAGGGGAATGCTTTCGGCGGTTGCCTCCTGGCACTAGAGCATTTCCGGTGAAAAAGGGATCACTTCCAATGCTCTATCTCCTTGTTTTCACGCAGTTCCGGACGCAAAACCGCTGCGCACTTTTGCTGGAACTGCTTTAGAACTTCGCCTTGATTCCGGCGAAGGCAGCGATGCCGGGTGTGCCGTAGTCTTTCACGGTCTGGTAGTTCTCGTTGAGCAGGTTTTCACCCCGAAGGTAGATCTGCGTGGACTCGGTGAGTTGGTAGGCGACTTTGGCGTTGAGCAGCACATAATCATCCAGCTTTGCGCCGCCGTCCACGACATCCGCGACGAATTTCACGTCTGCGCCAATGGTCCATTTTTCGGCGGGCCGGGCTTCGGCCGAAAGGACAACGGCATGTCGCGGAATACGGACGTTATGGGTGCCGTCCGCCTTGCGCGAATCCGTGTAGGTGTAGGACCCGCCGAGGTCGAGCCAGCCGGTGGCGGCGTAGGTGAAGGAAGCTTCGACACCTTTCGAGCGCGTGGTGCCGGGAGTTTGCTCATAACCTGAGCCAAATGTAATCAGGTTATCAACGTCAATTCTGAAATAGGTGAGATCGGCAAGCAGCTTGCCTTCAAGCAGTGATTGTTCGATTCCAATATCGAAGCTTTTGCTGGTTTCCGGTTGAAGCCCCGAATTGCCAATTGGGCCCCACTGGCTTGCCGGCGCATACAGTTCATATAGGCTGGGCGCGCGAAAACCTGTTCCATAAGATGAATGAAGGCGGGTTCCTGTGGTGGCAAACAGGTAGGACGCCGTGCCGCGATAGGTGGTGTGGCCGCCGAATTCGGAATGCTCGTCATGGCGAAGTCCAGCGGTGAGCACCAGATCATTCATGGGTTCGAGAACCGCCTGAGCCCACACGCTGGTGAGGTCGAACTTGCCCAGCGGGCTGCCGCCGCCGGCATCGTCGGCTTCCTGTTTTTCATGGTCGAGGCCATATTGCAGGAGAACTCGTTCCGTCGCCTCGAACGATCCCTGATAGTCGATCTTCTGCCGCGTGCCGATGAAGGAACTGGGGGAACCACCCCACACGCTTTCACGGTCCGATTTGAAACCTTGAGCGGAGACGGTGTTCTTCAGCCTGCCGTCCATGAGATCGAAATTGAGGCCGAACCGGCCTCCGGTCATCCTCGCCTGCTCATAGCTGTCGGGATCGTCAGGGCCTGTGCCATCGAACTCGGCCTTGGAATTGAGGTGAAGGATCGAGCCGAAGACCGAAAAGGCTTCGTTGATCCTGTGTTCGGCGGTTAGGTCGATATTCAGACTGTCGAGGCCATCCCGCTCCCGGCCGTCTGCCAGGGCCGAGATGCCGTCGGTGTGCAGTCCCGAGATGTTGCCTGCGAATCCCGATCCTTCGTTCGCAGCCGCAAATCCGTAGCGGCCGCGCACGGTGCCGAAAGAACCGCCCTCGGCCTCAACCGTATGGTGAATGCCGCTGTCCGGTTGGCCGAGTGTCGAGATGTTCACCAGACCGGCTATGGCACTGGAACCGTAGAGGGTGCTCTGGGAGCCCTTCAGAACGTCCACATTGCTGATGCCGCCGGTGAGAAGATACTGGTAATGCGTCAGCACCTGTGTGCCGGTTGGATCGGAAATGTCGATGCCATTGTAGAGCGTCTTGACGTAGCCGGAGCCAAGTCCGCGCACGAAAAGGCCGGTTGTGCCGCCGAGGCCGCCATTTCTGGCAACCGAAACGCCGGGCAGCAGGTTCAGATAGTCGCTGAGGACCGGACGGGATTTCGCCCCGATTTCCGCCTGCGTGATCCGCTCCACCTTCGAGCCGACCTTGTTCTTTTGGGTCGGGGTGCGGTTGGCGGTTACCGAAATCGTCTTCAGCTCGATGAATCGCCGGCCTGCAGACCTTCATCCTGCGCCCGGACAGTACCGGTAAGCGTCAGCGAGCAGATGCTGGCCGCCAGAATCGTTGTTCTCATCGTCATTTCCCCCTGCCGGGCACGGGTGCGCCCGGAAAAACAGCCTTTCACCGGGAACTGGCAGGCAGGGGAGGTGCAGTCTGCACCCCCGGCCGTACCGGCACGCGGCAACACGTTTCGTGTCACCGCTGCGGACGGCCGCGCCCGATCTCACCCCGAGATCAGACATGGGTGACCGGAACCGGCAGGTCTCCTGACTTCCGCGTCATTGCCTCCCGCCGCCTTCCCGGAGCGTCAAGATCCAGTGGCATATCGGGGGAGGCTCGGCGGCTACAGTTGCGGGGGCAGTCGCGGCTTTGCCGGCAATGCGGCAGACCGTGTTCCCTTTTCATCCGTAATCGGAACCAGTTCCGGTTGCGACGCTAAGCATCGCTGGCACGGCGTGTCAATTCGGACAGGACGGGATCAGCAGTGCCCGCCGCACTTCTCGTCCTTGCGGGGGGGCGAAAATTCCGCTACGTCGCCGCTTTAGCTGACGGGAGCAGGCCATTGACCGACCGACAAGCCGATGTCGCCATCATCATGGGCAGCCAGTCTGACTGGGCGACCATGCGCCACGCCGCCGAAACGCTCGCCGAGCTTGGTGTGTCCCACAAAAGCCTCATCGTTTCCGCGCATCGCACGCCGCAACGTCTCTATGACTTTGCCCACGGCGCGAAGGCTGCCGGTTACAAGGTGGTGGTGGCCGGTGCCGGCGGGGCCGCGCATCTGCCGGGCATGACGGCGGCGATGACGTCGCTGCCCGTGTTTGGCGTGCCGGTGGAATCGAAGGCGCTGTCCGGACAGGATTCGCTGTTGTCGATCGTGCAGATGCCGGCCGGCATTCCGGTCGGCACGCTGGCCATCGGCAAGGCCGGCGCGGTCAATGCGGCACTTCTGGCCGCTGCCGTGCTGGCACTCACCGACGATGCGCTGGCCGGGCGGCTGGAAGCCTGGCGCGCCGCGCAGACCGACAAGGTTGCCCTCGAGCCGAAGGACGACGCGTGATGCTGGCGCCCGGATCGACAATCGGCATCGTCGGCGGCGGCCAGCTTGGCCGCATGCTGGCCATGGCCGCCGCCCGCCTCGGTTACCGCATCGCGGTGCTGGAGCCGCAGGCCGATTGCCCGGCCGCGCAGGTGGCGAACCGGCAGATCGTGGCCGCCTATGACGATCCGGCCGGGCTGGCCGAACTGGCCGCAATCAGCGATGTCATAACCTATGAGTTCGAGAATGTGCCGGTGGAGGCCGCCGAGAGGCTCGCCGGGCGCGTGCCCGTGCTGCCGCCGCCCCGCGCGCTGGAGGTGTCGCAGGACCGGCTGAGCGAAAAGCAGTTCCTCAACGGCATCGGTATCGACACGGCCCCCTTCCTTGCCGTCGACAGCGACGCGGACCTTGCGTCCGCCCTGCACAGCTTCGGCGGCAACGGCGTGCTGAAGACGCGCCGCATGGGCTATGACGGCAAGGGCCAGCGCGTGTTTCGCCATATGGAAAGCGGCAGCTATTCCGGCGTCTTCGAGGCGATGGGGTCGGTGCCGCTGATCCTCGAAGGGCTCATTTCCTTCGGGTGCGAGATTTCGGTGATCGGTGCGCGGGGCGCGGACGGCAGGGTGGAGACCTATGCGCCGGCGCGCAACGTCCATCGCGACGGCATCCTGCACACCTCCACCGTGCCTGCCGCCGTTCCCGACACTACCGCCGACGTTGCGCGGGCGGCAGCCGCCTCGATACTCGAAGCGCTCGGCTATGTGGGCGTCATCGGCGTGGAGTTCTTCGTGCTGGACGACGGGTCGGTGCTGGTCAACGAGATCGCGCCGCGGGTGCACAATTCAGGCCACTGGACCGAAGCCGCCTGCGTCGTTTCGCAGTTCGAACAGCACATCAGGGCCATTGCCGGGTTGCCGCTGGGCGACACGCGCCATCACAGCGCCTGCGTGATGGAGAACCTGATCGGCGACGATGTCGCGCGCGTGCCTGAACTCGTGGCGGAACCGGACGTCCTTGTCCATCTCTATGGAAAGGCAGAGGCGCGTCCCGGCCGCAAGATGGGCCATTTC
Organism: Aquamicrobium sp. YD-1-mutant5; assembly: GCF_059509755.1. NCBI lineage: Bacteria > Pseudomonadati > Pseudomonadota > Alphaproteobacteria > Hyphomicrobiales > Phyllobacteriaceae > Aquamicrobium > Aquamicrobium sp. YD-1-mutant5. The sequence goes on along the minus strand of NZ_JCAKKP010000003.1, from coordinate 296,133 downwards.
ACCCGCCTGACCGGCCGCAACTGAGCCTGCGGCAATGGCCGTACGGCGCATTCTTGTTCCTGTCGCAATTCGCTGTCAGGAGTAGCCGGGATCAAAGGCGGGGAAGTCTGCATTGCGACGTATATGGGTATTCGCCGCCGTATTGCTCGGCGCCCCGCTGTTGATGGGCGCTCATATGGGCGTGCAGCAATTGCTCGGCAACTTCCATGAGGTGATACCGGGCGAATTCTACCGCTCCGGACAACCGGACGGGGACGACGTCGCGGCCTATGCGGACCGCTACCGGATCCGCACCATCATCAACCTGCGCAACGAGACCCCCGATGCCGAAGCGCTGGCAGCGCGCGCGGCGGCGGAGGGCCGTGGCATCAGGATCATCGATTTCCCGATGTCCTCTTCGAAGGGCCTGCCTGTCGAAAAGTCTGCCGAACTTGCCGCCCTGATGCGCGACGCGGAAAAGCCGCTTCTGGTGCATTGCGACCATGGTGCGAACCGCACCGGGCTGGCATCGGCCATCTATACGGGTGCGATCGCCGGCAAGGGCGAGATCGCGGCCGAGCTGCAGCTTTCACCCTATTACGGCCATGTGCCGATCCGCGGGGTTGGGCGATACGAAATGTATCGTTCCTGGGACCGGTTCGAGGAAACGATCGGCTTCTGAAGCTGGTTGCGGCCAGCTTTCCCTGACGTTCGCACAGATTTCCTTTTGTACGTGTACGGGTGCGACATGGTGCCCAAGTGACTTCCGGCGTGGCGGGACGTACTGAATTTTCAGAAATTTCTGAAAATTGGTCAATCATGAACCTTCCGCCACTCATACAGTCTTTCGTACTGCACTTCGGCGAGATGGGCAGCCGCTGGGGCATCAACCGCACGGTCGGCCAGATCTACGCGCTGCTCTATGTGTCGCCTGGACCTCTCTGCGCAGATCAGATCGTGGACGGGCTCGGCATTTCGCGCTCCAACGTCTCCATGGGGCTGCGCGAGCTTCAGGCGTGGAATCTGGTGATGCTGCGCCACATTCCCGGCGACCGTCGCGATTTCTTCGCCGCACCCGATGACATCTGGCAGATCCTGCGCACGCTGGCAGAGGAGCGCAAGAAGCGCGAGGTCGATCCCACCCTTTCGGTGCTGCGCGAGCTTCTCATGCAGCAGCCGGGCAGCGAAGAGGAACGTTACGCCCAGTCCCGCCTTATGGAGATGAACGGACTCATCGAACAGCTCACGAACTGGTATGATGACGTCAAACGACTCGATACGGAACGGCTGGCGACACTGCTCAGCCTCGGCTCAAAGGTGACGAGGCTGCTCGATGCGAAGGATCGCATCGTCTCGCTTGGCCGCAAACGCAGGGGGGACGGACAACCGTGAGTGCGCTCGACACGGCGATTGCCCGGCAACTGGCTGAGGAACCCGCCCTGCGGAGGCCGGCTGAAGCCGAAAACCCCCAAATTCCGGAGCAGGTTGCGGTCGGGACGAAGCGCCGTCGCCGCGCTTCAAAGCCGTCCGCGTCGCCGGGCAGGCTGCCGATAGCTCTTCAGTCTGCCGCATCGCTGATCTGGATCGGGCAGGCCGCTCTGCTGGCGCTGGCCATCGGCGATATCGCTGCCGGTGCCGGAATGAACGCGGTGATCTGGCCGGCCGTCGGGGTCTTCCTGCTTGGCGTGGTGCGGGCGGGCATGGACCGGGCAGGTTCGCGTCTTGCCTTCGCCGCCGCGCGGCGGGAACTTTCACGGCTGCGCGACCATGCCGTTTCGGTGCTCGCCACCCGCTCGCCGCTCGATGCGTCTCGTCCGTCATCCGGCTTCGTCGCCAGCACGATGGCCGAGCAGGCCGAGGCTGTGGTGCCCTATGTCGCGCGTTTCCAGCCGCTGCGCTGGCGCGCCGTGATCGTTCCGCTGGCCATCTTCGTTTGCGTCCTGCCTCTTTCGTGGGTGGCTGCCCTGATCATGCTGATCGCGCTGCCGCTGATCCCGATCTTCATGGCCCTGGTAGGCTGGCGGGCGAAGGAGGCGAGCGAGCGCCAGCTTGCCAAGATGGGCGATATGAACGCCTTCCTGCTCGACCGGCTGCGCGGCCTTGCCACGATCCGCAGTTTCGGCGCGGTCGACCGCACGGCGTTGCGCCTGCGCGAGGAAGCCGATCTCCTGCGCAGCCGCACCATGGCGGTGCTGCGCATCGCTTTTCTGTCCTCGGCGGTGCTGGAGCTGTTTTCGGCGCTGGGCGTCGCCATGGTGGCCGTCTATGTCGGGTTCCATTTCCTCGGCCAGCTCTCGTTCGGGGCATGGGGCGGGCAAATGTCGCTGACTGAGGGCGTGTTCATCCTCATGCTCGCGCCGGCCTTCTTCGAGCCCATGCGCGACCTGTCCGCCGTCTGGCACGACCGCGCCGCCGGCGTGGCGGCTCTGGAAGCCCTGCAAAAAGTGGCGGCAGCCGGCGAGGCCATCGTTGCCGCCGAGCGGGCTGGCACGGCGAAAGCCGATGGCGCCGCTGTGGGCATCGCCATCGATGATCTCCATTTCAGCCACGCCGGACAGGACCGCCCGGAGCATAGTCGTCCGGTCTTCGATGGCCTGTCGCTGGATATTGCGCCGGGCGAGCGCGTGGCCGTCATGGCGCCGAGCGGTGGCGGCAAGTCCACCCTGCTGGCGCTGATCGCCGGGCTTGCGGTGCCGGAAGCCGGCACCATCCGCATCGGCGGGGAGACGTTGAGGCCGCAGACGGCGGCGCGGCTGCGGGCGGGCATGGCGTGGGTCGGCCAGTCGCCGCATATCTTTGCGGGAACGCTCGCGGGCAATGTTACGGTTGGCCGTCCGGGTCTGGACGACGCGGTCGATGCCGCGCTCGATGCCGCACGTCTCGGTGACGTGGCACGGGACCGCATGTCCGTGCTTCTGGGCGAGGGCGGGGCCGGGCTTTCCGGCGGCGAGGCGCTTCGTCTTGCCATTGCGCGTGCGGCCGCAACACCCGGCGCCGGGCTCGTGCTGGCCGATGAGCCGACCGCACACCTCGACCGCCGCACGGCCGGCGAGATCACCGATATGCTGCTGGACATCGCCGAAGGGCGCACGCTTATCGTCGCCACCCATGATCCGGTTCTGGCGGCCCGAATGGATCGTATCGTCACGCTTGGTGACGCAGCCGGGAAAGGGGAGCGGACATGAGCGCTTTGCGGCATCTGCGCGCTGTCGCCGCGCTGTTCTGGTCCGGCAACCGGATGATGCTTGCGGCCGGTGCGCTGCTGGCGCTGTGCACCGCGCTGGCGGGCATTGCGCTGCTCGGCCTGTCCGGCTGGTTCATTACGGCCACCGCGATGGCCGGGGTCTCCGTGGCGACCGCGCTTGCCTTCGACGTGTTCGCGCCCGCCGCCGGCATTCGCTTCCTGGCGCTTGCCCGCACCTTTTCCCGCTACGGCGAACGACTGGTCACGCATGATGCGACATTGAAGGTGCTGGCGCGCCTGCGCGAGCGGGTGTTCCGCGGCTTCGCCACCGACATGCATGCGCGCAGCCTCGCGGCCCGTCCGTCGCGGCTGCTGTTCAGGCTCACCGTCGACATCGATGCGCTGGATTCGCTTTACCTGCGGGTCGCGGTGCCGCTGGTGGCGGCGCTTGGTTCGGCGCTGGTGACGGCTGCCGTGCTCGGGGTCATCGCGCCGGTTCTGGGCATTGGCATCGGTCTCCTGCTCTTTTCGTGCGGGCTTGCCATTCCGGCGGTTGCCGCCGCGCGTGCGCAAAAGCCGGCGCGGCGGCGCGCCCATGCGCTGGAAGTGCTGCGCTCGCGCACCATCGACCTGATGCGCGGCCAGACCGATCTGGTGATGACGAACAGGCTCGTGGCACAGGCAGCAGGGGTTTCCCATGCCGATGCGCGGCTTGCCGCCGCCGACGATGCGCTGAACCGCATCGAAACCAATACGGGCTTTGCCTTCGCCATTGCCGGCGCGGCTCTGCTGGCGATCACGCTGGTCGCCGCCGCCATGCTGGCGGAGAGCGGCGCCATCGGCGCGCCGGTCGCGGCGCTGGCCGTGTTCGTGGCGCTTGCCTGTCTCGAACCTTTCGCCGGCCTGCGCCGTGGCGCGCTGGAGCTTGGGCGCGTCCTGCTGTCCGCCCGCAGGCTGGGGCCGAAGCTTGGCGATGCAGCAGATGAGGTGCGCGGCGCCGCCCGCCCTGCCAGCTCCGCCAATGCGGTTGAAATAGCGAATGCGACGTTTTCCTACCGCTGCGGCGAACGCCCGGTTCTGCAAGGCCAGTCGCTTTCCATCGTCCAGGGCGAGCGCGTTGCCCTGATCGGCACCAGCGGGGCCGGCAAGTCCACCATGCTGTCGCTGATCGCGGGCGAACTGGTCCCGCGGGCGGGAACTGTGGCCACGCTGCCCACCACCCTGCTCACCCAGCGCACGGAGCTGTTTCGCGACACGTTGCGCGGCAATCTTCAGCTTGCCCGTGCCGATGCCGGCGACGGCGAAATGATGCAGGCGCTGCATGCGGCCGGACTTGGCACCTTCGTGGCCGAACTGCCCGAAGGCCTGGACACGATGCTGGGCGAGGGCGGCACCGGCCTTTCCACCGGTCAGGCGCGCCGGCTGGCGCTGGCCCGCCTGTTGCTGCGGGACACGCCGGTGTGGCTGCTCGACGAGCCCACCGAGGGCGTTGACGGCGCGACGGCGCGCGATGTCGTCGACTGCATCGGCGCCTGTGCGGACGGTCGCACGCTCGTCATCGTCACGCATATACGCCGCGAAGCGGAACTAGCCGACCGCATCGTGGTCATGGAGGAGGGCCGGGTGGAGAATGATTTCACGCGCGGCAGCGAAGGCTATCGCAGATTGCTCGACCGGCTGCGGCCGGACTGAGCACAGAGTTCTCGACGCCGGGAAAAGGCGTCACATCAGCCAGGGAGGCCGGAAAGCCGGAGTAGCCATGGAACTCGATATTGTCGATCTGTCGCGACTTCAGTTCGCGATCACCGCTCTTTACCACTTCCTGTTCGTGCCGCTGACGCTCGGCCTGTCCGTGGTCATCGCGATCATGGAAACCGTCTATGTGATGACCGGCCGCGACATCTGGCGCCAGATGACCAAGTTCTGGGGCACGCTGTTCGGCATCAACTTCGTCATGGGCGTGGCCACCGGCATCGTTATGGAATTCCAGTTCGGCATGAACTGGAGCTATTACAGCCATTATGTAGGTGACATCTTCGGCGCGCCGCTGGCGATCGAAGGGCTGATGGCGTTCTTCCTCGAAGCGACCTTCGTCGGCCTGTTCTTCTTTGGCTGGGACAAGCTCTCGCGCCTCGGCCATCTGGCCGCGACATGGGCGGTGGCCATCGGCTCCAACTTCTCGGCGCTGTGGATTCTCATCGCCAACGGGTGGATGCAGAACCCCGTGGGATCCTCCTTCAATCCGCAGACCATGCGCATGGAGGTCAACGATTTTGCCGCCGTGCTGTTCAATCCGGTGGCGCAGGCGAAATTCGTGCACACCGTCTCGGCCGGCTACGTCACGGCATCGATCTTCGTGCTCGGCGTTTCGGCCTGGTATCTGCTGAAGGGACGCCATCTCGAACTCGCCAAGCGCTCGCTCACCGTCGCGGCTTCGTTCGGCCTCGCCGCATCGCTGTCGGTGGTGGTGCTGGGTGACGAGAGCGGCTACCTCTCCACCGAGCATCAGAAGATGAAGCTCGCGGCCATCGAGGCGATGTGGAAGACCGAGCCGGCGCCTGCCGCCTTCACCGCCATCGGCTTTCCCGATCAGGAAGCGCGCAAGACCCACTATGCCGTCCATATTCCGTGGGTGATGGGCCTGATCGGCACGCGCTCGCTGACCACCGAAATCCCCGGCATCGAAGACCTCGTAGCCCATGCCGAGACGCGCATCCGCAACGGCATGGCGGCCTATGGCGCGCTCCAGGAAATCCGGGCGGCCGGCAGCGATGCGGCCATACCGGAAGCCGCGCGCACGACGTTCGAGGAAAATGGCGCGGACCTCGGCTATGCGCTTCTGCTGAAGCCCTATCTCGACGACCCGACGCAGGCCAGCGACGAGCAGATCGCGCAGGCAGCATGGGATACCGTGCCCAACGTTCCGACGCTGTTCTGGACCTTCCGCATCATGGTGGGGCTGGGCTTCTTTTTCATCGCGCTGACGGCCGTGTTCTTCTACCTTTCGGCCCGCCATCAGCTCGACCGCTATCCGTTGCTGCTGCGCGTCGGCGTGTTCGCCATCCCACTGCCGTGGATCGCGGCCGAATGCGGCTGGATCGTCGCCGAATTCGGACGCCAGCCATGGATCATCGAGGGCGTTCTGCCGACAGCGGCTGCCGTCTCCAATCTCGGTGCCGCCACGGTGCTGACCACCATTGTCGGCTTCTCGCTGATCTATTCGGTGCTGTTCGTCGTTGAAATGGCGCTGATGCTGGCCGCAATCCGCAAGGGTCCGGAGGCCGACCACGCCCCGCGCACCCGGCTTGCGCCTCCTTCCCTCGCTCCGGCGGAGTAGATGACATGATCCTGCATGAACTTCTCGACTATCAGACCCTGAGGGTCATCTGGTGGCTGTTGCTCGGCGTGCTGCTGATCGGCTTCGCCGTCATGGACGGTTTCGATCTCGGCACCGGCATGCTACTGCCCTTCGTCGGCAGGGACGATGTCGAGCGCCGCGTCGTCATCAACACGGTCGGCCCCGTCTGGGAAGGCAATCAGGTGTGGCTGATCCTCGGCGGCGGAGCGATCTTCGCCGCCTGGCCGCCGCTTTACGCCGTGTCCTTCTCCGGCTTCTACCTCGCCATGTTCGCCATCCTGTTCGCGCTGATCCTGCGCCCGGTCGGTTTCAAGTACCGTTCCAAACGCGAAAGTGCCGCGTGGCGCAGCGGCTGGGACTGGGCCCTGTTCATCGGCGGCCTCGTGCCGGCGCTGGTGATGGGCGTGGCGGTCGGCAATGTGCTGCAGGGCGTGCCGTTCCGGTTCGGCACGGATCTGCGCATCTTCTATGACGGGACGACGCTGTTCGAGCTGCTCAATCCGTTCGGCCTGCTGTGCGGGCTGCTTTCGGTGGCCATGCTGGTCATGCACGGCGCCTCATGGCTGGTGCTCAAGACCGAGGACACGGTTGCGGCACGCGCGCGCCGCTATGGCGCGGGGGCGGCGATCGTCACGATCGTCCTGTTCGCGCTCGGAGGCATCTGGCTGTGGCTGGGGATCGATGGCTATCACATCACCAGCGCGGTGGTGACGGACGGACCCTCCAACCCGCTCGCCAAGACCGTGGAGCGGGCATCCGGTGTGTGGTTCGAGAACTATGGCAACCATCCGTGGACGATCATCGCGCCAGCGCTGGGCTTCGTCGGGGCGCTCGCCAATCTGGCCCTGCAGAGAGGCAGGCGCGAGGTCTTGCCGGTGCTGGCCAGTGCCATCTCGATCCTCGGCATCATCTCGACGGTCGGCCTGTCGATGTTCCCGATGATCCTGCCGTCGTCGCTCGATCCCAACTCCAGCCTGACGGTCTGGGACGCCTCTTCCAGCCATCTCACCCTGTTCATCATGCTGGTGGTGACGGCGATCTTCATCCCGCTCATCGTCGCCTATACGAGCTGGGTCTACCATGTGCTGTGGGGCAAGGTGGACGAGAAGGAAATCCGCGACGGCAGCGGCCACGCTTACTGACGCAAAGGAGACGTGAAATGTGGTATTTCGCCTGGCTGCTCGGCCTGCCGCTCGCCGCCGCTTTCGCGGTGCTGAACGCCATGTGGTACGAGCTCATGGATGACGCCGCCAAGGCGGCCGCGCCGGCTGCGGCCCTGAAAAAGAACAGGTAAGGCACAACCATACCCGGCAGCGGCCACACGGAAGTTGCCGGATATGGCCTGCGACAGGGCTATCGTGACGCTGCCTGTCGCAGGCGCAGCAGATCCACCGGGCGGTTGTCGATGATCGCTTCCATCGAAAAATAACCGGTGACGGTCGCCAGATCGAAGTCGGTGATCAGCCTTTGATAGAAGGCGTCATAGCCGGCCATGCCGCGGGTGATCACCTTCACCATGTAATCCCAGTCGCCGCCGATCCGGTAGAAGTCGATGACCTCCGGCAGCTTCTCGACATGCTTGCGAAAGCGTTCCGCCCATTCCTTCGAATGATGGCGCGTGCGGATCATGACGAGCACGGTCAGGTCGAGCCCAAGCGCGGAGAGGTCGATGTCGGCATGCGAGCCGCGCAGGATGCCGTCGCTCGTCAGCCGCTGCAAACGCCGCCAGCAGGCATTCTGCGAAATGCCGGTTTGCTCGGCCAGATCGCGCTGCGACAGGCCGGCCCGCTGTTGCAGGCAGTTCAGAATTCTGAGGTCGATGCTGTCAATTTTCGCCATTCTTAGATCATGTGACCCAATTTTTGTCATTCTGTGCATTAAACAGGTGAAGTTTCAACCGATAATCCGCGTAGAATCTTCCATCTCGTATCTTCGAATGGGTCAGAGGTGGGCAAATGACGGTTTCGGCGCAGTTTGGCGGCAGTCCGCTGGACCGGTTTCGGCAGGAACTGGCGCGGGAAGACATCGTGGCGGAGCTGCGCGCCGGCCTGATCGGGGGGGACGCCGTCATCGACGGCCCGTTCGGCATGAAGCCCATGGTCTATGCCGATTATGTCGCCTCGGGGCGGGCCTTGCGGCAGGTGGAGCGCTTCGTCCTGGAAGAGGTGCTGCCCTATTACGCCAACAGCCACACCGAGGCGTCCTGGTGCGGTGGCTTCATGACCCGTTTGCGGCGCGATGCGCGTGCTGTAATCGCCAATCATTGCGGCGCTGACGGGGATCATGCGGTCATCTTCACCGGGTCGGGCGCGACCGCCGGCATCAACCGGCTGGTCAGCCTGTTCGGCGTTGCCGAGGCGGTGCGGTCCGGCCGGCGCGTGCGTGTCATCATCGGCCCCTACGAGCATCATTCCAACATCCTTCCATGGCGCGAAAGCGGTGCCGACATCGTGGAAATCGCGGAAGCTGCGCAGGGCGGTCCCGATGCGGGGATGCTTGCCGATGCTCTGGGCGAGACAGATTTTGATCTGACGGTTTGCGCCTTTTCCGCTGCATCGAACGTGACCGGCATCGTGGCCGATGTTGCGGGCCTGACGCGGATGGTGAAGGCTGCAGGCGCGCTGATGGTGTGGGACTACGCCGGCGGCGGTCCCTATCTGCCGATCGCCATGACGCCGCAAGATGATGCGGTGATCGACGCTATCGTGTTGTCGCCGCACAAGTTCATCGGCGGACCCGGTGCTTCCGGCGTGCTGGTGGTTCGGCGTGATGCGGCGGCGATCAGCAAGCCCTCATGGCCGGGTGGCGGAACGGTGCGTTTCGTAACTTCGCAGGCGCATGACTACAGCGGCAATCTCGAAGCACGCGAAGAAGCCGGCACCCCGAATGTGGTGGGTGATATCCGCGCTGCGCTTTCCGTCCTTATCAAGGAGGCGATAGGCGCGGACTTCATGCAGCGCCGCAACAGCGAACTGGCTGGCCGTGCCGCGCGCGCGTGGCAGGGCGTCGAAAATCTCGAACTGCTTGGCCTGCCCGTGCCGGGCCGGTTGCCGGTGTTCTCGTTTCGCATTCGGGACGGCCGGGGTGGCTATGTGCACCAGCAACTGGTGACGCGCATGCTGAGCGACCGTTTCGGCATTCAGGCGCGTGGCGGCTGCGCCTGCGCCGGTCCTTACGTGCTGAGACTGCTGTCGATCGATGAGGGACGCGCGCAGGAGTTGCGGCAGGCGATCCTGTCCGGAGACGAGATGGCGAAGCCGGGATTCACGCGGCTGAACTTCAGCGTTCTGCTCGACGATGACAAGGCGGACTACATCATCGATGCGGTGAGGCAGATGGCCGGCGATGCCACCATCCATGCGCCGCGCTATGACTTCGATCCCGGCCGGGCGATCTTCTTTCCAGCAAAGTCGGCCTGAGCGGGGGCTTCGTGCAGCAGGCCGGATTTCAGGCCACGCCAACCCGTTGCAGCGCCAGTGCCTTATCGATCGGCAGCGCAGGCGAGAACAGGTATCCCTGTGCGCATGCGCAGCCCATCGATTGCAGAATGCGCGCCTGATCCGGCGTTTCCACGCCTTCCGCCATCACCTCGATGCCAAGCGTGTGCGCGAGGTCTATGACCGCCTTCATCAGCAGGCGGCTTTCCTTGGCGCCTGCCAGATCGTTGGCAAAGCTGCGGTCGATCTTGACCTTGGAAATGCGGCCGTCCTTGAGGGAGGCCAGCGTGGAAAAGCCGGCCCCGAAATCATCCAGCACGATCGAAATGCCGGCGCGGGCCAGCCGGCCGAGTTTTTCGCCGACCCGCCCCAGATCGACGGGGGCTTCCTCGGTAATCTCGATTTCCAGCATCGAAGTCGTCAATCCGCGTTCGGCCAGACCTTCGAGGATCATGGTGTCGATGTCGGCTGCTTCGAGCTCCCGGGGGGAAATGTTGATGGCGATACGGATCCCGCTTCTGCCCTCCTCGTGCAGCCTGTCCATCATGTCGCAGGCGTTCCAGAAGACGGTTTCAGTGAGTGCCGGCAGCAGGCCTGTGGCTCGCGCGGTCGTGATGATCTCTGGTGGCGCAATCTGCCCATGCTCGGGATGCTCCCAGCGCAACAGGCTCTCGAAGCCGACGATCCTGCGCGTGTCGAGGCGTACGATCGGCTGATACCAGCTTTGCAGCTCTCCCGATGCCAGCGCGGCCTTCAGGTCGCGTTCGATGCATTGCTGGCGTCTGAAGGCCTCCTCAAGCACGGTATCGAAGATGCACAGATTGTTCCGCCCCCTGTCCTTTGCCGTGTAGAGCGCAAAATCCGCGCGCAGCAGCATATGGGTGAGATGCGGATCATCGGCAACATGGATGCCGACGGACGCGCCGACCTGAATGGAATTGATGCCGGCATAGGGCCGCGAAATCGAGGCGATGATGCGCAGGGCGAGCTGCTCGGTATCGGCTGCGGCCGCGCGCCCGAAAAGCAGGACGAATTCGTCACCGCCCACGCGCGCCAGAGTGGCCTCGGCCGGGGCCTCGGCCCTTATCCGTCCCGCGATCTTCAGAAGCAGATCGTCGCCGACGCGGTGGCCGTAGGTGTCGTTTACCGATTTGAAGCCATCGAGATCGATGAGCATCGCCGTGAAGGGGCCATCCGCAGGTTTCAGGCGGCTGACGGCCTGCTCAAGTCCGCGCCTGTTCAGAAGGCCCGTAAGCGGGTCTTCTCTGGAATTCTTCTCCATTTTACCGGCATGGTGATTGGCTTCATATTTGAGCCTGCTCGTTTCACGAAAGCGTTCCTGCCCGAGGAAGGAGCTTTTCACCAGCCCTCCGAAAAACAGCGTGCTCGTAAAGGCGAGAACGTAGTCGTCTAGCTCTCCGCCCATGATCATGCACACCACCACCGCAAGCAGCGGAGGAGCCATGAACAGAATGGGAAGCGCCGCATAGCAGGCACTGTAAGATACCGCGCCGGCCGAGATGCCGGCGACGATGACCAGATAAACGGGTGTTTCGGGAGCCATGAAGCCGTCCGAGATAACGGCGACATATGCCCAGGCAACGCCCGCCAGAAATGCCAGCGCCATGTAGCCGCGCAGCCACTTCGAGAGCGTTGCGTAATCCTGTTTTTCCAGCTCTTCATTCTGCGGCTGGCGTAGCGCCAGGAGAATGCGCGCGCCATTGACCAGGTTCACGATCACGAGCCAGGCGAACGTCGTCCAGTCGGCGCCGGAAATGGATTTGACAAGAACGATCAGCACGGAAAGCACGGTGCTGATGGGCATCGAAATGAGAAGGCTGGATCGCAGATCAGCGAGCTGATCGCGCAGAACGCCCAGCTCAACCCCTTTTTGTCCTGCCGGAAATGGCATCTCGTCCGCGCGCTTTGACACTCTCATCCCGCCGTCTGATACGGTAGCAGGTTGAAGAACGCATTAACGCTTTCACCCGCCATCACGGCAAGCCATCATGGGGAGTGAAAATCCGGTTTATGGGGAAATCGTGCGATTTGTTCTGGTAGGGTAAACGACGCGAGCCTCAGCTGTTGTTCGCTCAATCTGAAGATCGTGCAGACATCGGCCGCAGCTTCGTCATCAGCCAACGGGATCGGCGATCGTGTTCTCGATGGCGGCAATATTGAGTTCCAGATAGGCAACGCGCTGAATGGTGCTGTTGCTTGGCAGTGCTTTGTTTCTGGCTGCTTCCAGCAGCAGAGCGGCCTGCTCCTTGCGCAGCATCTTCGAGAGGTTCTGCAACTGAGATTTTTCTTGACCGGTCATGAAGCCGGTATAGCGACAGGAGCCGCATCACTCAAGCATTGTCATGACATAAAGCCGGCAAGAAGAAGTTGGTCTGACATGGCACGGAATCAGGGAAGTTGGTGGAGCTGAGGGGGATCGAACCCCTGACCTCGTCATTGCGAACGACGCGCTCTCCCAGCTGAGCTACAGCCCCATCAGCAGGATGGGGCATTTATGTGCGGCGGACGAAAACTGTCAAGCGCGCAATTTTGTGTTTTCGCCCGCAAAGCTGAGGCCATGCAGGACTTGCCGGTCCGGGCCGCAATGGCTACATGTCGTCAACAATCGGAGACCCGCATGATCGCCCTTATCCAGACTATCGTCCTGGCGCTTGACCTCTACTGGTGGATCATCATCGCCTCGGCCATCTTCTCCTGGCTCTATGCGTTCAACGTCGTCAATCCGCGCAACCAGTTCGTCGGAACCATCGGCAACATGCTGTTTAGGCTGACCGAGCCGGCGCTGCGGCCGATCCGCCGTTTCATGCCGGACCTTGGCGGCATCGACATCTCGCCGATCATCCTGCTGCTGGTCCTGTTCTTCGTACGCCAGTTCCTGCTGATGAGCGTGGCGCCGCTGTTCCTGTAGGACAGGTGGTGGATCTGCCCTGCAGGCTTCGGGACGACGGGCTCGACCTCTATGTACGGCTGACGCCGAAATCGTCGAAGGACGAGCTGGGCGGCGTCGAAGCTTCAGCTGACGGGAAGATTTACCTCAAGGCGCGCGTGCGAGCGGTGCCCGAAAAGGGGGCTGCCAACACGGCGCTGGAAAAGCTGGTTGCAAAGAGCCTTGGCGTGCCCGCGACGACGGTGCAGGTGGTGGCGGGGGGAACCGCGCGGCTCAAGACGGTGCGGATAAGCGGCGAGCCGCTGACGCTTCAGCAGAAGCTGGAGCAGACCCTGTCGCGGTGATGGTGTCACCTAACGGGGTCTGCTGAAAAAGCTTACTTCGAGGCGCGGGCGCGCTCGAGGCCTTCGACGATCATCTGACGGGCGCGGTCCGCACCGTGCCAGCCGCCGATCTTCACCCACTTGCCGGGTTCCAGATCCTTGTAGTGCTGGAAGAAGTGCGCGATCTGGTCGAGCGAAATCTGCGGCAGATCGGTGTAGTCGCGGACGTTTTCGTAGCGCTTTGTGATGTGCGGAGACGGCACGGCGATGATCTTCTCATCCTGACCGGCATTGTCTTCCATGATCAGGACGCCGATCGGGCGCGCATTGATCACGCAGCCCGGTACCAGCGCACGGGTATTGCAAACCAGAACGTCGACCGGATCGCCGTCGCCGGACAGCGTATGCGGCACGAAGCCGTAATTCCCGGGATAGCGCATCGGCGTGTAGAGGAAGCGGTCGACGAACAGCGTGCCGGCTTCCTTGTCCATTTCGTACTTGATCGGCTCGCCGCCGACCGGAACCTCGATAATGACGTTGACGTCTTCCGGAGGGTTGTTTCCGGGCGATATGGCGTCGATGCGCATGTCTGGGCCTCTTGGTTTGCAGAATTCCCGGCACGGCACCGGCGGGTGTCGTTGCGGGAACAAGATGAAAATCAGGGAGAGACTGCATCCTGAAACGACGCAGCATCACGTCCTGCGCGTCGCAATAGCGGGGCTTGCCGCGACAGGCAATGCGACGGAACGAACCGATTGCACATTTGATCCCGAAAAAGACGCCGGCTGTTGCAATCGAGCGTTCAGCAGGAGTGGAGAGCGAAGCGTCTGCAGGTCACTCCCAGATGAAAGCGACCTTCTTCAGGGCTTTCTGCTCGAAGATCTCGACGCCTTCGGCGACATCGCGGCCGCCGGCTCCCGTATAGAAGGCGAGCGCATTGTCGTTTTCCTCCAGAGCCCAGACCACGAGGCCCTTCAGGCCATGTTCGGCCAGACGGCGGCGCGCTTCGGCAAACAGGCGGCTGCCAAGGCCGATGCCCTGATATTCGGGGCGCAGGTAAAGCTCGTAGATTTCGCCCTGCTGGGAAAGCTCGCGCGCACGGTTGCGCCCAATGGTGGCATAGCCCGCGATGACGCCGCCGATTTCCACCACGAGAACCGTGGCTGCACGCCGGATGGCATTGGCCCACCAGTCGCTGCCGCGGCGGTTGATCATCGAGGTCAGGGCCTTGTGGGGAATGATGCCGGCATAGGCACCCTGCCATGCCTCAAGGTGAACGCTCGCTATTGCGACTGCGTCGCGCGGTTCGGCTCTGCGGATGTCGATGGCCAGGGTCTTCATAATTCCTTAACCATAATCTCCGCGCGCGGCAGAGCGCAAGAGCCGTGCCGGTGTTCCTGTCCGGGTTGCACACAGGAAGTCTTGTCCGTCAGATTTCGATCAGGTGGTCGTCGAGTTCGTTTTCGTTGCCGGGCGAGAGGGGGAAATGCTCCGCCAGAACGGCTCCGACCGATCCGATGGCCTGAACGAAGCCATCTGCCAGCTTGTCCTGGCGCGCATGCGCGGACAGGTCGCGGATCGTGTCTTCCCACAAAAGTGGGTCGACGCGACTGCCGATGCCGACATCCGCGATGACTTCGGCATAGCGCTCAGTCAGCGAAACGAAGATCAGCACGCCGGTTCGGCCGGCGGTGCGGTGCACATTGCGTCCCAGAAACTGGCGCCGTGCATTGTCGCGGGCGGCACGGTGGCGCATCTGCCACGGCACCAGATGAATGCGCAGCGCCGGCACCAGCCACAACAGCGCCAGCACGGCAGCCACTGCGGCAAGCTGCTTGAGGATGAAATGCGGCAGGCGGATCGATACCCACCAGTATTCGGACACGAAGGCGACGGCGAGGCTGGCGAGCATAATGCCGATCATCGCCATGCAGGCGGCGGGAAAGAAGTAGCCGTCGCTCTGGCGGGCGACGACGCAGTAGATTTCGCCGTCGGTTTTCGCCTCCGCCTCGCGGATGGCGGCAGCCACGCGCTCGCGGTCGGCTTCGCTTATGGGTTTCGTCGCCATCTACCAGCCTCCAGATGCGCCGCCGCCGCCGGACGAGCCGCCGCCGCCCGAGAAACCACCTCCACCGGACGACCAGCCACCGCCCCCGCCGGATGACCAGCCGCCACCGCCCGAGCGGCGCGAAGAGCCGCTGCTGCGGTTGACCTCGAAGACCATGCCGAGCCAGCGATAGCGGCCGGGTCCGATCTTTTCGCCGAAGATGGGTGGCAGGATCGCCATGGCGAAGCCGCCGAAGAACAGGATCGCCCAGATGGTGATGAACAGGACCGGAATCCAGTCCTCGATGTCGTTGCTGCTGGCGGGGTTGCGCCTGCCGCGCGCCTCCAGTTCCTCCGGATTGCCGTGCAGCACCATGATGATGTCGTCGACGGCCTTTTCTATGCCGCCGGAAAAATCGCCGGCACGGAATGCCGGCACCAGATCGTTTTCGATGATCAGCCGGCTGTGCAGGTCGGTGAGCGTGCCTTCGAGGCCGTAGCCGACCTCGATGCGCATCTTGCGGTCATCGCGCGAAATCAGCAGCAGGACGCCGTTGTTCTCGCCGGCCTGCCCGAGCTTCCACTCCCGGAACAGCCGGTTGGCGTAGGGCTCGATGGCCTCTCCGTCGAGGTCTTCCACCGTCGCGACGACGATCTGGTCCGAACCTTCCTTCTCGAAATCCGCCAGCTTCTGCTCCAACAGGACGCGGGTGGCGGCATCGATCATGCCGGCCTGATCGACCACGCGGCCGGTGAGAGCGGGCAGGGCGGCGGCCAGCGCCACGGCAGGCAGTAACAGCCCGATCAGGAGGATAGCCAGCATCCTCCTGAAACCACGGTGCGGGGCCCGCTCCGATGCGAGGCAGTGCCGGGTCATCAATTCACCTTGCCGGATCAGCGCGCGCGGACGCTCAGCCGCCCTGACCGGTGCCGAAGTTCACCTGCGGGGCCTGCATCTTGTCCTCGTCCACGGTGAAGTTCTGGAATGGCTGGTTGGAACGGAACCACAGGGTCGCCCAGATCACCGAGGGGAAGGTGCGCAGGGTGAGGTTGTAGTCGCGCACCGCCTGAATGTAGTCGCGGCGGGCGACGGCGATGCGGTTCTCGGTGCCTTCAAGCTGGGCCTGCAGGGCAAGGAAATTCTGGTTCGCCTTCAGGTCGGGATAGTTCTCCACCACGGCCAGCAGGCGCGACAGCGCGCTGGTCAGGCCGGCCTGGTTTTCCTGAAACGCCTTGAAGGCATTGGGGTCGGACAGCGTTTCGGGCGTGACGGTCACCTGCGTGGCTTTGGCGCGCGCTTCGACCACGCCTTCCAGCACGTCCTTTTCGTGGCTGGCGTAGCCCTTCACGGTCTCGACCAGATTGGGAATGAGGTCGGCGCGGCGCTGATACTGGTTGAGCACTTCGCTCCATGCCGCCTTGGCGTTTTCTTCCGCCGTGGGGATCGTGTTGTAGCCGCAGCCGGCCAGAAGCGGCAGCAACAGCGCCATGATCAGGAGCGCGGGCAGGGTGCGCAGCGCGAAAGGCAGGGCGGGGCGCCGGGCGGCGATGGACTGAACGGGCATGGGCAGATCTCTCAGCTGCGGATGGTGGACCAAGAAATAGCACAAACAGACGCGGAGAAAATGCCCGCCATGTGCGACAGCCGTGTTATAGGCGAAGAAGAGCCGATATCATGGCTCCGGAACGAATGGCCCATGTCAGGGATATCATTATGGCAGCAGACAGGAATGACAGGCGGGAACAGGAATCGCGCCGCATCCTGAAAGGGATCGCAAGCGAGGCCGGCCCCGGCCAGTCTTCGCTGGCCGCGCGCGTGTCGAAGCGTGCTCACGATCATCTGACGGCTGTCGATGCCGACCAGTCCGATCGCATAGAAACATGGGGCACCCGCATTGGCCGTGTGCTGGGCATGGTGATCATGATCGGTCTGGCCGTGTGGCTGTTCCGCCTTCTTGTCAGCAACGGATAAAGCATGACCCCGCATCTTCCCGTGCCGAAACCGGCCGTCATCGTCATTTCCAGCCATGTGGCGCGTGGCACCGTGGGCAACCGCGCGGCGGTGTTCGCGCTGGAGACGCTGGGCTTCCCGGTTTGGGCCGTGCCGACGGTGATGCTGCCCTGGCACCTGGGTCACGGACCGGGAACGAAGATCGTGGCGCCGCCCGAACAGTTCGCGGCCCTGCTCAGGGACCTTGAGGGCTCGAAGTGGTTGGGTGAGGTCAGGGGTGTGCTGTCCGGCTTTCTGGGCGATTACCGGCAGGCCGATGCGGTCGCTTCGCTGGTGCGTGCCGTGAAGCAGCGCAATCCGGACGCGCTTTACGTGTGCGATCCGGTCATGGGCGATCTGGATGGCCTCTATGTGCCGCAGGCTGTGGCCGAGGCGATGCGCGACCAGTTCATGCCGCTTGCCGATATCGCTACGCCCAACCGTTATGAACTGGCGTGGATGAGCGGGCGCGAGCTGACCGATCTGCCGTCGCTGGCGCAGGCAGCGCGCGCCGCACCACCGCGCACCATGCTGGTGACGTCTTCACCCGCCGCGATTGCCGGTCGCGTCGGCAATCTGCTGGTGGAGGGCGAGCAGGAAATGTTCGCCGAACATGATCTGGTGCGCAATCCGCCGAACGGTGTCGGAGACCTCACGGCTTCGCTCTATCTGGCGCATGTGCTTGGAGGCGATACCGCGCAGGAGGCCCTGCACGCAACGACGGCTTCGGTCTATGAGGTGCTGAAAAGAGCGGCGCAGCGCGGCAGCAACGAGTTGCAGATCGAGACGGATGCCCACAGCCTGCGGCATCCCGAAACGGAAGTTTCGGTGCGGCAATTGCAGGCCGTGTAACGCCGGCGGTCAGCATTTTATTCGGCCTGCGTTGCGATTCTTCGTTGATCGGCAGGCCTCTTTCCCGTTAGACCGGCCCCAGCCAACACAGGCTGTCCGCCATCCCCAACGGAAAGCAACCGCCGGCCATGACCCATCTGCCCGAACACCTCCTCAACGGCTATCGCAATTTCATGCAGGGCCGCTACGCTTCCGAGAGCGGCCGATACGTCTCACTGGCGCGGGAGGGTCAGCATCCCGATACGATGATCGTCGCCTGCTGCGACTCGCGTTCCGCACCCGAAACCATCTTCGACAGCGGACCGGGCGAGCTGTTCGTTTTGCGCAACGTGGCCAATCTCGTTCCGCCCTATGAGCCGGATGGAGAATTCCATGCTACCTCAGCGGCGCTCGAATTCGCCGTGCAGAGCCTGAAGGTCAAGAACATCGTGGTCATGGGCCATGGTCGTTGCGGCGGCATCAAGGCGGCCCTCAGCAACAATGCCCCGCTTTCTCCCGGAGATTTCATCGGCAAGTGGATGAGCATGATCGGCCCGGCTGCCGAAACCGTGGCGTCCAGCACCCTGATGACGGCTTCCGAAAGGCAGACGGCGCTGGAACGCATCTCCATCCGCTATTCGCTTGCCAATCTGCGCACTTTCCCGTGCGTGAATATACTGGAAAGCAAGGGCCGGCTGACGCTCTACGGCGCATGGTTCGACATCTCCACCGGCGAATTGTGGGTGATGAACAAGGAAACCGGCGATTTCGAGCGGCCGGAACTTGGCTGACCCCTTTCGCGTTTGATGCGGGAAGAGGATCGTTCGGGGAACTGGCCATGTCTTCCGTGAAGAGGGCCCTGCTGGCGTTGACTGCGGCACTTCTGCTTGCGGCCGGCGGCGCGCGAGCCGATAATCAGGTCATCGAGCGCTGGTATGCCGCGCTGCTCACGGCCGACCGCGACACACTCGCCGAACTGCTCTCCGACGACGCCCGCATCAGTCTCGACGATCTCGACGTCATTCAGGACAAGCAGGAATTTCTCGATTCCATGGACGAGTGGGAGAACGCCGTCGCCGGCGCCTCCATTCGCCATCGGGTTGAGAAGCAGGATGAGGGCGTCACCACCGTCATGGTCTGCTACGACTTTCCCGACAACCGCATGCTGATGCAGGAAACTTTCGCGGTGAGCGACGGACGCATCACGGCGAGTTCGCAGGCCGAAGTCGCCGACAATTGCGACGACTACTGAGCCCGCCCTGAGCATGGCCCCAAGCACCGGCCCCGAGCACGGCCGGGCGACGGTTGCAGAGAGCGGCCGGCGGGCCTACATCGGCGGTACGAGAATTCAATCGCCGAAAGTTGTTTCATGTCCTCTGCAAAGACAATCGACCTTGCCGCCCATCCGCTCACGGCATGGAACGGGCCGCTTGGCCTGCCTGATTTCACCCGCATTTCCGATGCCGATTTCGGGCCGGTGTTTGATGCAGCCTTCGCCGCCCACGAAGCTGAGATCGAGGCCATCGCCGGCAATGCGGAGGCGCCGACGATAGAGAACACGCTGGCAGCCCTTGAGCTTTCCGGTCAGGCGCTGGAGCGGGTCGCGTCGATTTTCTGGTGCAAGGCCGGCGCCAATACCAATGAAGCCATCCAGAAGCTGGAGCGCGAGGTTTCGCCGAAGATGTCGCGGCATTTCTCGGCCATCTCCATGAACGAAAAGCTGTTTGCCCGCATCGATGCGCTGTATGCGAAGCGCGCCGATCTGGGTCTCGATGCGGAGACGCTGCGGGTTCTGGAAAAGAGCTGGAAGGGTTTTGTGCGTTCCGGCGCGAAGCTCGATGCAGAGGGCAAGAAGCGGCTTGCGGCCATCAACGAAGAACTGTCGTCGCTCGGCACCGGCTTCGGCCAGAACGTGCTGGCCGACGAGCGCGACTGGGCGCTGTTCCTCGACGAGGGCGACCTTGCGGGGCTGCCAGATTTCCTGAAAAGCGCGATGGCCGAAGCGGCTGCCGCGCGCGGGCAGGAGGGTCGCTATGCGGTGACGCTGTCGCGCTCGATCTACGAGCCCTTCACCACCTTCTCAGAGCGCCGCGATCTGCGCGAGGCCGCGTGGCGCGCTTTCACCTCGCGCGGGGAGAATGGCGGCGCGAGCGACAACACCGCGCTGGTGCGCGATACGCTGAAGCTGCGCGCCGAAAAGGCGAAGCTGCTCGGCTATGACAGCTTCGCCGCGCTGAAGCTCGACGACACCATGGCCAAGACACCGAAGGCGGTGCACGACCTGCTCGACCCGGTGTGGAAGAAGGCGCTGGAAAAGGCCGGCGAGGACCAGAGGGAACTGGAGCGGCTGGCGACAGAGGCCGGCAGCAACGAGCCCTTCGCGGCATGGGACTGGCGTTTCTATCAGGAAAAGCTGCGCGCCGAGAAATTCGCCTTCGACGAGGCCGAGCTGAAGCCCTATCTCCAGCTTGAGCGCATCATTGCCGCCTGCTTCGACGTGGCCGGCCGCCTGTTCGGCATCAGCTTCGAGGAAAAGACCGGCATCGCCGGATGGCATGAGGATGTGCGCGTCTTCGTGGTGAAGAACGCCGACGGTTCGGAGCGCGGCCTGTTTCTGGCCGATTATTTCGCGCGTTCATCCAAGCGCTCGGGCGCCTGGATGAGCTCGCTGCAATCGGGCTACAGGCTTGGCGAGGGGTCGACGCCGATCATCTACAACATCATGAACTTCGCCAAGCCGCCGAAGGGCGAGCCGGCGCTGCTGTCCATGGACGAAGCCAGAACCCTGTTCCACGAATTCGGCCATGCGCTGCACGGCATGCTGACCGAAGTGACGTGGCCGAGCGTGTCGGGTACCTCCGTCAGCCGCGATTTCGTGGAACTGCCTTCGCAGCTTTACGAGCACTGGCTGACAGTGCCTGCCGTGCTGGAAAAGCACGCGCTGCATTACCGCGACGGCAAGGCGATGCCGAAGGCGCTGCTCGACAAGATGCTGGCGGCGCAGACTTTTGGAGCCGGCTTCGCCACGGTCGAGTTCACCGCTTCGGCGCTGGTCGACATGGCCTATCACGCGAGACCGGACGCGCCACAGGAGCCGCTGGCCTTCGAGGCCGAGACGCTGGCAGGGCTCGACATGCCCGACACCATCGCCATGCGCCACCGCACGCCGCATTTTTCCCATGTGTTCTCAGGTGACGGCTACTCAGCCGGCTACTATTCCTACATGTGGTCGGAAGTGCTCGACGCGGATGCCTTCTCCGCCTTCGAGGAAAGCGGCGACCCCTTCAATCCGGAACTGGCCGCGCGCCTGCGTGAAAACATCTATTCGGCCGGCGGCTCGAAAGATCCGGAAGCGCTTTACACGGCATTCCGGGGAAAGATGCCGTCGCCCGAGGCGATGATGGTCAAGCGTGGGCTGGTCTAGAGCATCGTCCATTTAATTGTACGCATATCCGGCTGCCTTGAGGTAGTTCCAGCACTCGCTTGGATGATAGAGCCCGCATATGCTGCCGATAGCAGGCCAGAGCTCATCGAAGCAGCGCGCCTTGGCCTTTCGCAGGTGCGCTTTCAGCTTGGCGAAGGCCATTTCTATGGGGTTTAGATCCGGACTATAGGGCGGTAGGAACAGGAACCATGCTCCTTTGTCCTTGAGGTATGCCGCAGCCTTGGCGCTCTTGTGGACGGCAAGGTTGTCCAGGATGACGACATCACCTGCCTGGAGCGTCGGAGCGAGCTGGGTCTCGACATAGGTGTCGAAGGCAGCCCGGTTCATCGCCTTGTCGATCAGCCCCGGGGCCGTCAGGCCATCGCAGCGCAAGGCTGCGATAAAAGTCTGGGTTCCCCAATGACCGAAAGGCGCGCTCGCCTTCAGCCTTAGTCCCTTGCGGCTGCGCCCCCGCAGCCGCGTCATTTTGGTCGTCACGCTCGTTTCGTCGATGAACACAAGGCGGCCGGGTTGCTGACGCATGCGTGGTTGACGCAGGCGCCTCCAAGTGTCCCGATCCGCCGCAACGTCAACGCGCTCGCATTCCGATGCCAGCAGAGCTTTTTTTATATGTGAAGCCGCGCTGGCACAAAAAGCGCGACAGCATGGCAGGTGTCGCTTGGACGCAGTGCTGCGCCATTAGTCGTCCCGCCAATTCGGGCATGGTGATGTCGGGTTCAGCTTCGACCATCCCAACCAGATAGTCTTCGACCCGGTCGAGCTTGCCACCACGGCGCGGACGGCCTTGGGGGAGTGCACACAGCGATCCTTGTCGATCCCAGCGCTGGAGCAGTTTGATCGCAAAGCTCTCGCTGACCCCGAACCGTCGCGCCGCCGCCCGCCGCGAGGCGCCGCTACTTACAAAAGCCACAATCCGCTCTCGCAAATCATGTGAATAACTTCGACCCATAAATCCACCTCCAAACGGAAGTGAATCAGCCCATCATGCCAATGGCAACACAGATTCCAATTTCAAGGACGAAGCTCTAGTCACCAGCCTTCGGGCTTGCATCGATCAGCAGTTCGGCATTGCGGGCGACGGCTTGTGCCGGGCCGCCCGCGCCGAAGAGCTGGCCGGAAATATAGGCGCCTTCGATCAGCAGCAGCAGGCCGTCGCCGAGTGTATCGGCATCGGCCGCGCCCATGCCGCGCGCCATTTCGCGCAGGCGTCGGCGAAGTTCGCGCTTGTTGTCCTCGCTCACCCTGCGGGCCGGATGGTCGGCTTGAGGATATTCCACCGCCGCATTGGTCATGCCGCAGCCGCGATAGGCGGGCGTCTGCGTACGCTGGCCGACGCGGGTGAGGAAGGCAAGGATCTGGGCGCGCGGGTCGCCGGGATGGGCCGCCACAGCGTCGTCGAACCGCTCCCAGAATTCGCGGTCATATTGCCTGAGATAGGAGGCGGCCAGTTCGTCCTTGGAGGAAAAGGCGCGGTAGAGGCTGGGCTTGGCGACGCCCGCCGTCCTGACGATCTCGTCGACGCCGATCGCCCTGATGCCCTGCCGGTAGAACAGGTCGCGCGCGACATCGAGAATCCGCTTTGCTGCCGCCGGCTGGCGGTCTTTTCCGGCGTGGCCTTCAATTTTGCTGTTCTGTGCCATCAGCGAAGTTCACTTGACAATGTTACCGATCGGTACGTACAGCTTGCGTGTTGAAACGTACCGGTCAGTTACATGATAGCCAGATCCGCTCCCTTTGGCCAGCGTTACGCCTTCGTGGTCGTTGCCGTCATCTTCCTGTGCCTGCTGATCGCGGCGGGGCTGCGCTCGGCCCCGGCTGTGATGATGCTGCCTCTGGAAGAAAGCCTCGGCTGGGGCCGCGACAGCATTTCCTTCGCCGCTGCCGTCGGCATTTTTCTCTATGGCCTTGCCGGGCCGTTCGCCGCCGCACTTATGGAACGCATCGGTCTCAGGCGTGTACTGCTGGCCGCGCTGGTGCTGATGTCGGCAGCGACGGCGCTCAGCCTGTGGATGACGCAGCCATGGCACATGGTGCTCACATGGGGCATTCTTTCGGGGATCGGATCCGGCGCGGTCGCCACTGTGCTCGGTGCCACCATCGTCAACCGCTGGTTCAAGACCAATCGCGGCCTGGTCATGGGGCTGATGTCGGCGTCCAGCGCCTCCGGCATGCTGGTGTTCCTGCCACTGCTGGCGGCCCTTGCCCAGTCGGGCGGATGGCGGCCGGTGGCGCTGACGGTTTCCATCGCCACGGCGGCACTTTTGCCGCTGGTGTGGTTTCTGGTGCCGGAACGCCCCGCCTCTGTCGGCCTTGTGCGCTACGGTGCGGATGCCGATGATGCGCCGCCAGTGCCGCCCTCGGCACGCGGCAATTTCTTCGTCCACACGCTGTCGACCCTGAGGCGGGCCGCCGGCACGCGCATCTTCTGGTATCTGTTCGCCACCTTCTTCATCTGCGGTTTCACCACCAACGGGCTGGTCGGCACGCATCTCATCGCCTTCTGCGGCGACATGGGCATCAACGAGATTCAGGCAGCGGGGCTGTTGTCGCTGATGGGCGTGTTCGATCTGATCGGCACCACGCTGTCCGGCTGGCTGACCGACCGCTTCGATCCGCGCAAGCTGCTGTTCATCTATTACGGCATTCGCGGCCTGTCGCTGATGTACCTGCCCTATTCAGGCTTCTCGGCGACGGCCCTCATCGTCTTTGCCATCTTCTACGGGCTCGACTGGATCGCCACGGTGCCGCCGACGCTGCGGCTGGCCAATGAGGGTTTCGGTGATGCGGCGGGTCCGCTGGTGTTCGGCTGGGTGGTGGCCGGCCATCAGGTGGGCGCGGCGGCGGCCGCCTATTTCGGCGGCATCATGCATGAGTTGCAGGGCGACTACGAAATGGCCTTCCTGATTGCCGGGCTGACCGGTCTTGCGGCGGCCTGCATCTCGATGCTGATCGATACCAGCAAGCCGCAAAGCGATCCCGAGCCGCAGCCGGCCTGAGTGAAGAGATCAGCCGGGGAAGCAGGCGAGCGGCACGTTCGGCCACACCGCATCGGCGCAGCCGGCCTCGCGCTGGCGCTCGCGGAAGGCGGAGCTGACCGGGCCGGTCACCATGTGATCGACGCCGTCGGGCGCATCGGCAAAGAGCTGCTGGGCGGCGGTGACGGACAGGACCCTGTCCTCGCTGTCGCCCTTGACTGAGGTCATGGAATGGGCTGCACCGCCTGCGAGGACGGCGGCCATGCACAGCATGGTGAGGCGGAATCCGGTTCGCGCTGCAGTCGGCATGGCCATGTCCAATCGCCTTTCGGAAAGGGTTCACTGTACCCTTGGTTAACGAAACTTTATCGCATCCGGACCCTTAACAAATCGTAAGCGGCGATTTTCTTTGGCTGCTGCCCTTTCGCATTTGCGAAAAAACCTGTAAGAGCGCGCCAACCGAAATTGATGGCGTGGGCGGCCGGACCCGCTTTGGCTGCCGCCGTCAGTACCCCAGAGAAGATACCAATGAAACTCCGTAACATCGCGATCATCGCGCATGTTGACCACGGCAAGACGACGCTGGTCGATGCGCTCCTCAAGCAATCCGGCTCCGTCCGCGACAACCAGCGCGTCGCTGAACGCGTCATGGATTCCGGCGATATCGAGAAGGAGCGCGGCATCACCATTCTCGCCAAGGCGACTTCGGTGGAGTGGAAAGACGCCCGCATCAACATCGTCGACACTCCTGGCCACGCCGATTTCGGCGGCGAGGTGGAGCGCATCCTCAACATGGTCGACGGCGTGATCGTGCTGGTCGACTCGGCCGAAGGCCCGATGCCGCAGACCAAGTTCGTGGTCGGCAAGGCGCTGAAGGTCGGCCTTCGCCCCATCGTTGCCATCAACAAGATCGACCGTCCCGACGCCCGCGCCGATGAGGTCATCAACGAAGTGTTCGACCTGTTCGCAGCGCTCGACGCCACCGACGAGCAGCTCGACTTCCCGATCCTCTACGGTTCGGGCCGCGACGGCTGGATGGCCGCCAGCCCCGAGGGCCCCAAGGATCAGGGCCTCGCGCCGCTGTTCGATCTGGTGCTCGACCATGTTCCGGCCCCGAAGGTCGGCGATGGCCCCTTCCGCATGATCGGCACCATTCTGGAAGCCAACCCCTTCCTTGGCCGCATCGTTACCGGCCGCATCGAAAGCGGCACGCTGAAGCCGAACCAGCCGGTCAAGGTTCTGCACCACGACGGCACGGTTCTGGAAACCGGCCGCGTGTCCAAGATTCTCGCCTTCCGTGGCATCGAGCGCCAGCCGATCGAAGAGGCGCAGGCAGGTGACATCGTTGCCATCGCCGGCCTTTCCAAGGGCACTGTCGCCGACACGTTCTGCGATCCTTCGCTGAACGAGGCGCTGCCGGCCCAGCCGATCGATCCGCCGACCGTGACAATGAGCTTCATCGTCAACGATTCGCCGCTGGCGGGCACCGAAGGCGACAAGGTGACGAGCCGCGTTATCCGCGATCGTCTGCTCAAGGAAGCCGAGGGCAGCGTGGCGCTCAGCATCGAGGAATCCGCCGACAAGGACTCCTTCTATGTGTCGGGCCGCGGCGAGCTGCAGCTTTCGGTTCTGATCGAGACCATGCGCCGCGAGGGCTTCGAGCTTGCCGTGTCGCGTCCGCGCGTCGTCATGCAGAAGGACGAGAACGGCCAGATTCTGGAGCCGATCGAGGAAGTCGTCATCGACGTCGACGAGGAGCACGCAGGCATCGTCGTGCAGAAGATGAGCGAGCGCAAGGCCGAGATGATCGAGCTGCGCCCGTCCGGCGGCGATCGCCAGCGTCTCGTCTTCCTCGCCCCGACCCGCGGCCTCATCGGCTACCAGTCCGAACTGCTGACCGACACGCGCGGCACGGCGGTGATGAACCGCCTGTTCAATTCCTACCAGCCTTACAAGGGCGAGCTGGGCGGACGCACCAACGGCGTTCTGATCTCCAACGAACAGGGCGAGGCTGTCGCCTATGCGCTGTGGAATCTGGAAGATCGCGGCCCGATGGTCATCGATCCCGGCGTCAAGGTGTATCAGGGCATGATCATCGGCATTCACTCGCGTGACAACGATCTGGAAGTGAACGTGCTGAAGGGCAAGAAGCTCACCAACATCCGCGCCGCCGGCAAGGATGAGGCCGTGAAGCTGACCCCGCCGATCCGCATGACGCTGGAGCGCGCACTGTCGTGGATCCAGGAGGACGAGCTGGTGGAAGTGACGCCGAAGTCGATCCGCCTGCGCAAGCTCTATCTGGATCCCAATGAGCGCAAGCGTTTCGAGAAGCAGAAGGTGGCCGGCGCGGCCTGACCGCAGCCAGCTCCATCATCAACAGAAAAAAACCCGGCGTCATCGGCGCCGGGTTTTTCATATCGATTTAAGAACCAGATGACGTCTGGTCAGGTCGCCTCAAAAGATTATGATCGCCGCATCAGCCTGGAGCTTGCGGAATGGACCTGACCTCTCTGCTCATCTTCGCCGCGGCATTGTTCGTTGCCGCCGGCTCTCCGGGGCCGTCCGTGGCAGCGCTGGTCGCGCGGGTCATTTCCACCGGCTTTCGCGGAGTGCTCCCGTTTCTTCTGGCACTCTGGATCGGGGAGGCGATCTGGCTGTCGCTGGCCGTTTTCGGGCTGGCCGTGGTCGCGCAGACTTTCCATCTAGCCTTTCTCATCCTGAAATGGGCTGGCGTCGGCTATCTGCTTTTTCTCGCGTGGAAGATGTGGACGGCGCCCGCTGAGGCGCACGGCGCGCCCCTGCCGCAGGCAGGTTCCTCCCTGAAAATGTTCTTCGCGGGTCTGGCGGTGTCGCTCGGCAATCCCAAGGTGATGATGTTCTATCTGGCGCTGCTGCCGACCATCATCGATCTGCAATCCGTTAGCGTGCTGGGCTGGCTTGAACTGACGCTGACCATGGTCGTGGTTCTGGTCATCATCGATCTCTCATGGGCGCTTGCCGCCGTTCAGGCGCGCCGCCTGCTAAAGAGCCGGCGCGCCATGCAGATCGCCAACCGCATCAGTGCCGGAACCATGGCGGGTGCCGCCGCCGCGATTGCCGGGCGCTCCTGATGGTTCAGCGCATGCACACGCCGCGACGACTTCCTGCGGGCTGAGGCCTGTCATCCAAAAAGCAGCCACCCCTCCGTGATCATATGGCTGTCATTTCGTCAGAAGGACAAAGCATATCATGGCTATTGAGAAAGCCGGATACGACAGAACCGCAACGAAGAGGAGCGCCGGGGCTGGCTCCGGAACCGGCGGCAGACTTCTGGAATATCTGCTGGCCCGGGCACCCGATGAGGACGTCGCGGCCTATGATGAAGCGGATCTGGAACGCGCCGCAGAACTGGCCGAACGAGCCGTCGCAAGCCACAGCAAGGGCGCGAGCACCATCCTGATCGATGCCGGTGGGGACGTCTCGCGGCAGGGCCGCCCCGTAACTGTCATCACCATCGTCAATGACAACATGCCGTTCCTGTTCGATTCCGTCATCGGCGAGATCAACGAGGCGGTCGGGGAAGCGTTCTTCGTCGCGCATCCGGTGCTGAACGTGCGCCATGACGCTGCGGGCGGGGTTGAAATTCTGGGTGACACATGCGCGTCCAGCGAAGACGCCGGTGCCGACCGGCTGAGTGTCATTCAGGTTCATGTCGCACGCATGAACGCGGATGAAGCCTCCCTGCTGGAGCAGAAGCTCAGCCGCACGCTTGAGCAGGTGCGCGCCGCCGTTCACGACTGGAAGCCGATGCTGGCCAGGCTGGATGCGGCGATCAGCGATTTTCGCCATGCACCGGTTCCGCTGGAGCAGGAGGCCGTCAGGGAGGCGATCGCCTTCCTCGAATGGCTGCGCGACGACAATTTCACCTTCCTCGGCATGCGCGAATACAGATACAGCGGCGGCGAGGAAAGCGGCACGCTGGAACTGGCCGACACGGCGGGTCTCGGCATTCTGGGCGATCCCGACGTTCTGGTGCTGCGCCGTGGCACGGAATCGGTGACCACCACGCCGGAAATCCGCGCTTTCCTGCACGGGCCAGAGCCACTGATCGTGACCAAGGCCAACGCCAAGTCGTCGGTGCACCGGCGCATCTATCTCGATTATGTCGGGGTCAAGACCTACACGGCCAATGGCGAGCTTGCGGGTGAACTGCGCATCGTCGGCCTGTTCACGTCCACCGCCTACACGCGCTCGGTGATGAACATTCCCTATCTTCGCTCCAAGGCGAAGACGGTGATCGAACAGTCCGGCCTCAACCAGCTCGACCATGCGGGCAAGGCTCTCATCAATGTGCTGGAGAGCTATCCGCGTGACGAGCTGTTCCAGATTCCGGTGCCTTTGCTGGGCAGGCATTGCGAAGCGATACTCGGTCTGGTTGACCGGCCGCGTGTACGTGCTCTGATCCGGGCGGACCAGTTCGACCGCTTCGTCTCCGTCATTGTCTTCGTTCCCCGCGATCATTACGATTCGGAAGTGCGCGAAAAGATCGGCGTCTATCTGAAAACCGTGTTCGAAGGCCACGTCTCCGCCTTCTATCCGGCTTTCCCGGAAGGGGGGCTGGCGCGCATCCATTTCATCATCGGCCGCTCCGGCGGCAAGACGCCGGAAGTGGATACGGCAACGATCGAGGCCGAAATCCGCGATATCGTGCGCACATGGGAAGATGCGCTGCGCGAGGCGGCCGGCCCCGAAGGCGTGGACCGGCAGGTGACGGAGATCGCCCAGCGTTTTCCGCAGAGCTACCGCAACAGTTTCTCGCCGGACGTCGCGCTCGTCGACGCTGCCCGCATTGCGCAGGTGAGCGGGCGGAACCCGATCGTCATCGACTATTATCGCGACGTCTTCCAGACGCAGGAACAGGCCTCGCTGAAGATCTATCACCATGGCAGCCCGGTGGCCCTGTCGCAGCGCGTGCCGATCCTCGAAAATCTGGGGTTCCGCGTCATCAGCGAGCGCACATTCGAGGTTGACGGAGGCAGCGGGACCGAAGGCGCGGACAAGGTGTTCGTCCACGACATGGAACTGGAGAGCGCCTATGGCCGGCCGGTCGACCTGTCCGACGGCGGCGCGCTGTTCGACGAGGCGTTCCTTGCCGTGTGGCGCGGTGAAATGGACAATGACGGCTACAATGCACTGGCCCAGACGGCCGGGCTCGCCGCCAGCGAAATACTGGTGCTGCGTGCCTATGGCCGCTACCTGCAGCAGGCCGGCATCCCACAAAGCCAGGACTTCATCGCGGCGGCGCTGAACCGTTATCCCGAGATCGCGCGCGGGCTCTACATGTTGTTCGTCGCCCGTTTCGATCCGGCCGCACCGCAAGGCGATGAGGTGGCGGCACGCCATCTCAAGGCCAAGATCAGGGACGCGCTGGAAGATGTTCCCAACATCGATGACGACACCATCATCCGCCGCTACCTCAACCTGATCGAGGCGACGCTGCGCACCAACCATTTCGTCGAGGGCAAGCTGGAGCGCGGCCATTCGCTGGCCTTCAAGCTCGATCCGCGCGCCATAGAGGGGTTGCCCGAGCCGCGGCCATGGCGCGAAATCTTCGTCTACGGCTCGCAGGTCGAGGGCGTGCATCTGCGCTTCGGCCCGGTGGCGCGCGGAGGCCTGCGCCTGTCGGATCGCGCGCAGGACTACCGCACCGAGGTGCTGGGTCTGGTCAAGGCCCAGCAGGTGAAGAACGCGGTCATCGTGCCGGTCGGCGCCAAGGGCGGCTTTTACCCCAAGCGCCTGCCGGTGGGCGGCAGCCGAGATGAGGTGTTCGAGGCCGGCCGGGCGGCCTACATCAACTTCATCTCCAGCATGCTGTCGATCACCGACAACATCGGCACCGATGCGGTGATTGCGCCGCAGGGCGTGGTGCGCCATGATGGCGACGATCCCTATTTCGTCGTCGCCGCCGACAAGGGCACGGCGACCTTCTCCGATACGGCCAACGCGATTTCCGAGGCGCATGATTTCTGGCTGGACGATGCCTTCGCCAGCGGCGGCTCGGCCGGCTACGACCATAAGGGCATGGCGATCACCGCGCGCGGTGCGTGGGAAGCGGTAAAGCGGCACTTCCGCGAAATGAACCGCGACATCCAGACGACGCCGTTCACCTGCATCGGCGTCGGCGACATGTCGGGCGACGTGTTCGGCAACGGCATGCTGCGGTCAGAGCAGACCCGCCTGATCGCGGCCTTCGACCATCGCGACATCTTCATCGATCCCGATCCGGACGCCGCCTCGTCCTTTGCCGAGCGCCAGCGCCTGTTCGGCGTGCCGCGTTCGAGCTGGCAGGACTACGACAAGTCGAAGCTCTCCGCCGGCGGCATGATCGTGTCGCGGTCGCAGAAGTCGATCACGCTGACGCCGGAGGCCGCCGCAGCGATCGGCATCGGCAAGACGGTCGCCACGCCGGTCGAGGTGATCCGCGCCATTCTTGCAGCACCTGTGGACCTGTTGTGGTTCGGCGGCATCGGCACCTATCTGAAGGCGGCCGGCGAAACCAATCAGGATGTGGGCGACCGCGCCAACGATGCCATCCGCATCAATGGCGGCGATGTGCGGGCGAAGGTGATCGGCGAGGGCGCGAACCTCGGCATGACCCAGCGCGCCCGCATCGAATATGGCCTCAGGGGCGGTCGCAGCAACTCCGACGCCATCGACAATTCCGGCGGCGTCAACTGCTCGGACGTCGAGGTCAACATCAAGATCGCGCTGGCCGCCGCCATGCGCAAGGGCGCGCTTGAGCGGCCAGCGCGCAACAAATTGCTGGCTGCGATGACGGATGAGGTGGCGGGGCTGGTTCTGGCCAACAACTACCAGCAGACGCTCGCTCTGTCGCTTGCGCGGCGACGCGGCCTTGCCGACATGGCCCATCAGGCCCGCTTCATGGCGGCGCTGGAAAGCCGTGGCCTGCTCGACCGGGCGGTCGAAAACCTGCCTTCGGCTGCGGTGCTGGCCGAGCGCGAGGCGCGGGGCGAGCCGTTGACGCGGCCTGAACTCGGCGTGCTGCTCGCCTATGCCAAGATCGTGCTGTTCAGCGATATCGTCGCCTCCGAGGTGCCGGACAATCCGCATTTCGGGCAGGATCTGATGAGCTACTTCCCCCATGCCATGGCTGAGAGGTTCGGCGAGGAAATCACCACCCATCGCCTGCGGCGCGAGATCATCACCCGCGTTCTGGCCAATGATCTGGTCAATCGGGGCGGGCCCACCTTCGTCAACCGGCTGATGGAGACGACCGGGCGCAGTGCGGCAGATGTGATGCTGACCTTCGTGCTGATCCGCGAAGGCTTCGGGCTGCCCGCGCTCTACGACGAGATCGATGCGCTCGACAATCGCATCGACGGCGAGGTTCAGCTCGGCCTTTACCAGACGGTCAGCCGGCTGATCTACGTGAACAGCGGCTGGTACCTGAAGAACGATGCCGGCGGCGGCGACCTCGACGAACGCATTGCGAGCCTCAGGACGGCGCGGACGGAACTTGAGCCGAACCTGCTCCAGCTGCTGCCCGAAACGTCCCGCGAACGGGTGGATGCCGCGCGCGGGGACCTCGTCTCGCACGGCGTGCCTGAAAAGCTCGCAGCCCGGTTGGCGCTGTCCGAGTTCGCCGATCTGGTGCCCGACATCGCGCTCACCGCGCGCCTGGCCGGTGCGGACATGGTCGCGGCGGCCACGGCGTTCTTCGCGGTCAGCGAAGCGTTCCGCATCGCCCGCATCGAGGAGGCCGCCTATGCGATCTCGCCCTCCGACTATTACGACCAGCTTGCCCTGTCGCGGGCGACCGACACGATCGACGCCGCACGGCGCGGCATCGCGGTGGCGGCGCTGGCCGGCCATGGCGCGGCGGAAGATCCGGTGGCCGCGTGGCTGGAAGCGGGCGGCGCGCGCGTCGGCGCGATCCGGGAGCGTCTTCAGGCCCTGACCGAGGCGGGCGACATCTCGGTGTCACGCCTGTCCGTCGCGGCGGGGCTGATGAGCGATCTTTCGGGGCCGCGCGGGGCCTGAGGGCTCGGCGCTGTGATCTGATGAATCATTCCCGCCGGCGGCGAGCCGGCGGGCCTCCAGAAGACCTCTTGCGTTTTGAAGGCCGGTGACGTAGGCATTGCGCACCAGGCCGGGCCCCTCTGGCAGTCAATTTGGCTGTGATGTCGGACTGGAATTCAAAACCGGCGGCCTGGCTTTCATGTTTCCCATTTCAAACCGCATCTGAGTTCTTGTGACGGACTGCGTGTCCGGCAAGGTTCATATGCGCGCCAGATCGCCCAAGCTGAACGCAAGGGTGCAGAATGACAGAATTTTTCACGGGCGATGCGTTAACGGCCCTGTTGCAGGTCATCATGATCGACCTGGTTCTGGCCGGCGACAACGCCATCGTTATCGGACTGGCGGCCGCCGGCCTTCCCAAGGAGCAGCGCGCCAAGGCCATCCTCATCGGCATCATCGCCGCGACGGTGCTGCGCATCGGCTTCGCGGCCGCCACGACCCAGCTTCTCCAGATCGTCGGTCTGCTGCTGGCCGGTGGTGTGCTGCTTCTTTGGGTGTGCTGGAAGATGTGGCGGGAACTGCGCCACAGCGCTGCCGAGGAAGCTCAGGGCATGGAAGCCCTGACGGAGAACGACATCGACAAGGATGGCGCGGTTGCCGGCAAGGCTCCGCGCAAGACCTTCGCGCAGGCGGCTTGGCAGATCGTCATTGCCGACGTGTCCATGTCGCTGGACAATGTTCTGGCGGTCGCCGGCGCCGCACGCGACCATCCCGGCGTGCTGATCTTCGGCCTGGCGCTCTCGATCGCCCTGATGGGCCTCGCCGCCAGCTTCATCGCGCGCATCCTCCAGAAGCATCGCTGGATCGCCTATGTCGGTCTCGTCATCATCCTCTATGTGGCGGGCGAGATGATCTATCGTGGGGCGATGGAGGTTTGGCCCTATCTTCAGGGTGCATAACCCGCTGACGGAAAACCGGGGCTTCGGGTCCCGGTTTTCTTTCGCCTTCTGAACGTATTCTGCATTCGTGCAGTCCGGACGATGCCACTTCGCCATAAATGCTCTATATCCCGGCATGCGGATTGGGCGCTGGACGTGGCAGGCGGATGGAGATGGCATGAGTGAAACCGGCATCGAGGCGCGCAAGGCATCGCGTGCCGGTATCTGGGGCTGGATGCTGTTCGACTGGGCGGCGCAGCCCTTTTTCACGGTCGTCACCACCTTCATCTTCGGCCCCTATTTCGTGTCGCGCATGGCGAGCGACCCGGTCGCCGGCCAGGCGGCATGGGGATATGGCGTGGCGGCGGCAGGGTTTGCCATCGCCGTGCTGTCGCCTGTGCTGGGCGCGATCTCCGACCAGACCGGACCGCGCAAGCCGTGGATCGCCTGCTTCGCCACGATCAAGATCGCCTGCCTGCTCCTGCTGTGGCTGGCGGCTCCCGGCTCCGGCCTGTTCTGGGTGGTGGCGGTGTTCTCGCTGGCCTCGGTCGCGGCCGAATTCTCAACGGTCTTCAACGATTCCATGATGCCGCGGCTGGTGCCGAAGGAAGAGATCGGAAAGATCTCCAATATCGCATGGGGGCTTGGCTATCTGGGTGGCATGGTGGTGCTGATCTTCGTGGTTGCCTGCCTTGCGGCCCTGCCGGAGACGGGGCTCACCATCGTCGGCCTGAAACCTCTGTTCGGGCTCGATCCGGCGCTGGGCGAAGATGCCCGCGCCACCGGGCCGCTGTCTGCGCTCTGGTATCTGGTGTTCATCCTGCCGATGTTCCTGTTCACGCCGGATGCGGTGAAGGGCATTCCGATCCGCCCGGCCGTGCGTCAGGGGCTGGCGGAGCTGAAATCGACGCTGGGCGAGGTGCGCCGGCGTCCCGGCATCTTCCGCTTTCTCATCGCCCGCATGATCTATCAGGACGGCGTCAACGCGCTGATCGTGCTCGGCGGCGGATTTGCCGCGGCGATGTTCGGCTGGTCGATCACCGAGATCGGCATATTCGGCATCATTCTCAATGTGGTGGCGATCTTCGGCTGCCTTGTCGCGGCAAGGATGGACAGCGCCTTCGGCTCCAAGGTGGTGGTGATGGTCTCGCTGGTGCTGCTCAGCGTGGCGACGGTCGGTATCGTCTCGACGGGTCCGGGCTACACGCTGTTTGGCGTCCTGCAGCTTTCCGCTGCCGATTCGGGCGGGCTGTTCGGTACGGCCGCGGAGAAGGCCTATATCCTCTACGGGCTGCTGATCGGTATCGCCTTCGGGCCGGCGCAGGCCTCGTCACGCTCCTATATGGCGCGCAGCGTCTCGGCCGAGGAAGCCGGCCGCTATTTCGGCATCTATGCGCTGGCCGGGCGTGCGACCAGCTTTGCCGCACCCTTCATGGTGGCGACGGTGACGGCGCTCAGCGGCTCGCCACGGCTCGGCATGGCGATGATCATCCTGTTCATCGTCACCGGCATGGTCCTGCTTGCCGGCACGCCCTATCCGGCGGACCGGAAAGGGCGCTGAGCTTTTATCTCAACCGGGAGGCCGGCGGCCGGCTCAGTGCCGGAAATGGCGTGTGCCGGTGAACACCATGGCGATGCCATGGGCGTCGGCCGCGGCAATCACTTCCTCGTCGCGCATCGAGCCACCCGGCTGGATGACGGCGGTGGCGCCGGCTTCCACCGCACTCAGCAGGCCGTCGGCGAAGGGGAAGAAGGCATCCGAGGCCACGACCGAGCCTTTTGTCAGCGGTTCGGCCCAGCCGGCCGCCTCGGCGGCATCGATCGCCTTGCGGGCGGCGATGCGCGAGGAATCGACGCGGCTCATCTGGCCGGCACCGATGCCGACGGTGGCGCTGTCCTTCGCATAGACGATGGCATTCGACTTCACATGCTTGGCGACGCGGAAGGCAAAGCGCAAATCGGCCATCTCGGCGTCATTCGGCGCGCGCTTCGTCACCACCTTGAGGTCGAGATCGTCGACCACGGCGTTGTCGCGGCGCTGCACCAGCAGGCCCCCGGCCACCGACTTCACCATCATCCCGGCCATGCGCGGATCGGGCAGGCCGCCGGTGACGAGCAGGCGCAGGTTCTTCTTCGCGGCAACGATGGCCTGCGCTTCCTCGCTGGCTTGCGGGGCGATGATCACTTCGGTGAAGGTTTTCACGATCTCCTCGGCCGCCTCCGCGTCGAGCAGCCCGTTCAGCGCCACGATGCCGCCGAAGGCGGAAACGGGGTCGCAGGCGAGCGCCTTCAGATAGGCGTCTCTGAGCGATGCGCCCTCCGCGACGCCGCAGGGATTGGCGTGCTTGATGATGGCGACCGCCGCGGTGCGGGCCGGATCGAATTCACCCACCAGCTCGAAAGCGGCATCGGTGTCATTGATGTTGTTGTAGGAAAGCTGCTTGCCCTGCAACTGGTGCGCCGTGGCAACGCCCGGCCGCTTCTCGCCGGTGACGTAGAAGCCGGCCTGCTGATGCGGGTTTTCGCCATAGCGCATGACACTGTCCAGCTTGCCGCCGAAAGCGCGCCATGTCGGGTTTTCGATCTCCAGCGTCTCGGCAAACCAGCTGGAGATGCCGGCGTCATAGGCGGCGGTGCGGGCAAAGGCTTTTGCGGCCAGCCGCTTGCGGAAATCCAGGGCAAGCGCGCCCGAATTTGCCTGCATGGCTTCCAGTACGCCGGCATAATCTTCCGGGTCGGTGACGATGGCGACATAGGCATGGTTCTTGGCAGAGGCCCGCACCATGGCGGGGCCGCCGATGTCGATGTTCTCGACGATTGCCGCATAGCCGGCGCCCGAGGCCCGCACCTCCTCGAACGGATAGAGATTGACCACCACCAGATCGATCGGCTCGATGTTGTGGGCGCGCATGGCCTCGACATGTTCGACGTCATCGCGAATGCCGAGCAGTGCGCCGTGCACGGAGGGATGCAGCGTCTTGACGCGGCCGTCCATGATCTCGGGAAAGCCGGTCAGTTCGTAGACATCGCGCACCGCAATACCGGCCTCCGCGATCGCCTTCGAGGTTCCGCCCGTGGACACCAGCTCGACGCCGGCCGCGGCCAGCGCATGTGCGAAATCGACGAGGCCGGTCTTGTCGGAGACCGACAGCAGCGCCCGGCGCACCGGCACCAGATCGGGAGCGGGAATGTTCTTGGAGGCGACAGCCATGCGCGGGGTCCTTCATGCTGCGGGAATATGGCCGCGCCCTAGCACATGAGGGCTTCGAATTAAACGCATGAATCGCAGAATGACGCGCTTGGGCGTTGCCCGTCAGCGGGGAAGGCTTGCGCCCGCCAGCCGCACCCGCTTCAGACGCCAGCGAATCTCGGGAACCTCCGAGGCATCGAAGGAGAGCAGCAGCTGGCGGGTGATGCGAGGGCCGGCAATGCCGGCGAAATAGATAGATTCTTCCACCTGCGGGGCGACCTCGGCGCAGGAGAACATCCACGCATCGCCATTGTCGGCCGCCAGCACGTAATGGCCGCCGGAATCGGTGAACAGGTTGATGTCGGGGTGGAGGTGAAAACGAACCGTCACCAGATGCTGGCCGTCATTGCGGGTGCGGCTTGGGGTGTCGGCAAGGAAGCTGTCGCGGCCGAACAGCGTTCCGCCCCGGTTGGAAAGGATCAGCTCACGTTCATGCCACAGGCCGAAGCGGGGCAGGTAGCCGTCATGGCGGGCGAGAAAGCCGTGCCTGTCCGGCCCGTCGCGGCGCTCGCAATGGATATGCTGCGGGCCGCCGATCAGCGGCGAGCCGACAAGGCCGGAGAGGCGTGACGAATGGCTGAAGCGGGCCGATGAATTGTCGTTGATGGTGGCCGTGGAGTGGGCGGCGGTGGCGCGCGCCAGCGGCCTGAATTCCGGGTCGCCATAGGTGTCGACGCCGGCATTGACGATGAAATGGTGGCGTCCCGACGACAACTCGAAGGAGAGGCAGCCGGCATGGGCCGAGCCCGAGACTTCGAGGGGCGGCGGCGCGCCGGTATCGGCGATTACGGTGACATCGCCGATGCTGAGGCGCTCATAGCCGGAATGGGGCGCGTGCAGAAGCGGCGCGCCGGCGGTGTCGTCATGGCGCAATATGGCGGCGATCCGGTCCTGTATGGTGGCGCCCATGCCGTTGAAGCAGGCGAGGCTGCCTTCCTGATGGCGGAAGAAGCGCAGCGCCGGCAGCATGCGGTCCACGGCTCCCATCAATGCCGCCGGCGGCTGTTCGGCCTGATTTGCGTAGGTCTGGCGCAGCGGCAGTATGTCGGCGAGGAACTCCAGAACCATCAGCGGATTGCGCGAGATGTGGCCGCCGTCGGGAAGGATCTGGCGATCGAGTTCCTCGGCCAGATTGCGGCTGGCCGAGCGCAGCGCCGATGTCGGCGCAGGCAGCGAAAGGGCGGCGAAGGCAAGAGCGATGCGCGCGCGCAGCAGATCCTTGCCATGCGGCATCTCGCGCGTCATCGAGCGCAGGTAGCGGATCTGCATCGCCAGCGATTTCAGGAAAGCACGGTAGAAGGGCAGGTCCGCGCCCTGCAGCACCACGGAGGAATGCTGGAGCCACGCGATGATGCGCTTGGCGGTCACGCCCGGATCCCAGGCGATGCCGGCTATGTGGCTGCCGTGGATGGCGATCCAGTCCTTGACCAGCACCCGCGCATTGGCCGAGGCAAGCTCGGAACTCGCGGCGCGCATGTGGCGCAGCCAGCGGAAGCCGTGCAGGGAGCGCTGCCAGCCCTCATGGGAGGCGGAAATGCGGAACGGCGATTCGCCGCCGGTCTCCACCAGCCGGCCCGAAAGCGGAAAGCGGCCGTAGTAGATCTCCGTGGCGATCTGGGGATCGGCAAGACGCAGGTCGGGCGGGGCGATCAGAACGCGCTCGGGCGTGCGGCCGGAATAGCGCCAGCGATAGGCCGGACCGGCGCGCAGGTTCCGGCGCGCCTTGCGCCAGAATTCCCGTGCGACCAGCGCCCAAAGGCGAGTCGTATTCATGGCAGCAGTGGCCAACGCTTGTACCGAAGTCTCGAATTTACATGCAAACTATGTGATTCAATAGGTTATGCGAAGGGGAATGCAAACCTGCGGCCTGCGCCGCAGGGCATTCTGTCCACATGCTTTCGTAAGCAACGGCTTGCCTAAAGCGTGTCGCGATCTTTCAGATTCGCTCCTTACGCTTCAGGTTCCTGTTTCACGCATGTCGTTGTCCCGAAACTCGTTTCCGCTCTCGGGCGACATGCATTAAGCCTGCTCTCACTTTATGACGCAGCGCGCTTCCTCAGCCTTGCGGCGTAAAAACCGTCCAGCCCCGAAAGCGAAGGCGAACCCATATCCAGCCCCGCCGGCGTGGTGCGCAGGGCTCCCTGTGGCGTGACGAATGGCGCGATGCCGGGCACTTCGCGCGGCTGGATCGGGTCCTGTTCCGCCCCGGGCGTATCCGCAAGAAAAGCGGCGATCAGCTCCTCGCCTTCCGACGGATCGAGCGAGCAATTCGAGAACAGGACAATGCCGCCGTCTCGAATCAGGGTGAAGGCCTTGTTCAGCAGCCGGCGCTGGAGAGCGGCCAGCCGGGCGATATCGTCCGGCGTCTTCGTCCACGGCACGTCGGGGTGACGGCGAACCGTGCCGGTGGAGGAGCAGGGCGCGTCGAGCAGCACCGCATCGAACAGGTCGGGCGGGTCCAACTGCATCAGATCGCTGTGGATGATGGTGGCCTTCAGCCCGAGACGGTCGAGATTGCGGCCAAGACGCTTCAGGCGGCTTGCCGAAGCATCGACGGCGGTGACGTCGGCGCCGGCGAGAATGAGCTGCGCGGTCTTGCCGCCGGGGGCTGCGCACAAATCGGCGACCTTTTTTCCGGAAATGTCGCCCATTAGCCGTGCCGGCAGGGCGGCGGCGGCGTCCTGAACCCACCACGTGCCCTCATCGAAGCCCGGCAGTCCGGTGATGGCGCCATCGAGCTTCTCCAGCCGCACGGAACCCGTCGGCAGGACGATGCCGCCGAGGAGTTGCGCCCACAGATCGGGGTCTGACTTGACGGTAATGTCGATGGGCGCCTCAAGCCGGTGGGCGCGGAGGATGGCGCCGGCCTCGTCCGCGCCATAGGCCGCGACCAGGCGGCTGGCGAACCATTCCGGCGCGTCGTGGGTGTTGGCGAGCGCCGGTTCGAGCTCGGTTGCCTTGGCGCGGCAGAGCGCGCGCAGCACCGCGTTCACCAGCCCGGCAAAACGCTGCGTGCGGGGGTCCGACTTGGCGTGGGTGACGGCGAGGTCGACGGCGGCGCTGTCTGGCACGTCGAGGAACAGGATCTGCGCGGCGGCGATATGCAGGATATGGGCAAGCGCGGTGGCGTTGGCCGGCAGCGGCTTGTCGAGCCGTTTCGCCAGCAGTGCGCCGATGGTGACTCGGTGACGCAGCGCCGCGCCCAGCATGGCGCGCACCAGGGCGCGGTCGCGCATGTCGAGCGCCATATATTGCGGGTGGCCGTGCTCGTTGTCGGTCAGGCCGTCCAGCGACGTACTTGCTTCGATGACGGCACCGAGCAGCCGCACGGCGGTCTTGCGCGCGGCAAGGCCCGCCACGGGTGACGATGCGGTGTCCGGGCCGCGTGAACCGGAAGGATTCCGTCTGCGCGTCTGCGCCCTTTCTTTCAAATCCCCGGACCTCACGACCACGGGCCTTTCGGCCCGGTGGGATTGCGGCCCCATGGATTGGATTTGGGTTTGGATTGAGGCTCTGCCTGCCGGGGCGGAGCTTCCTGCCGGCGTTCGCCCCATGGACCGGCGTTCTGGCTTTCGCCCGGGTCGGCATTTGCCTGCGGAGCGCTGTGGCGTGCGGGATCAGCCTGGTTACGACCTATATCCGGCGTTGCTGCCGGCTCCTCCCATTCGTGCGCCATGGCTTGCAGCGCGGCGATGCGATTGCCCGTGTCGGGGTGGGTGGAGAACAGATTGTCCATGCGCTCGCCGGAAAGGGGGTTGATGATGAAGAGATGCGCCGTTGCCGGATTGCGCTCGGCATCGGGATTGTGGATGCGTTCGGCGTTGCGCGCGATCTTGTCAAGGGCGGAAGCCAGCCAAAGCGGTCGGCCGCAGATTTCCGCGCCGCGCCGGTCAGCGGCATATTCGCGCGTGCGGCTCACCGCCATCTGCACGATCATGGCGGCGAAGGGAGCGACGATCATCGCCACCAGCACGCCGATGAAGCCCAGCGGATTGTTGTTGTTGTCGCGGTTGCCGCCGAAAAACAGCGCGAAGTTGCCGAGCATCGAAATGGCGCCGGCAAGCGTGGCAACGATGGTCATGGTGAGCGTGTCGCGGTTCTGCACATGGGCAAGCTCATGCGCCATGACGCCGGCGACTTCCTCGGGCGACAGGCGCTGCAGGAGCCCGGTGGTGGCCGCGACGGCGGCGTTCTCGGGGTTGCGGCCGGTGGCGAAGGCGTTGGGCTGCGGGTTGTCGATGAGATAGACGCGCGGCATCGGCAGCCCGGCCCGCGAGGCAAGCTCGCGCACGATGGCGTAGTATTCGGGCGCATTGCGCTCATCGACCTCGACGGCATGGTGCATGGACAGCACCATCTTGTCGGCGTTCCAGTAGCTGAACAGATTGGTGGCCGCCGCGATCACGAAAGCGATCGTCATGCCGCCCGAGCCGCCGATCAGGTAGCCCACGCCCATGAACAGCGCCGTCATGACGGCGAGCAGCATGGCGGTGCGCATCGTGTTCATACCGTACTCCGTGTTCCCGCGTGCAAAGGGTCGATCCCACGCACCTGTTTCGCTATATGATGGGAAGCGAAAGGCCAGCTTTCAATCCATTTGGCAGGACGGAAATGACAGATCAAGATGGTACGGAACCGCTGGAAAGCATGTCAGCGGAAGACAAGGCTCTCAGCCCGGCGGCCGAGCGGGCGCTGAAAGAGGCTGCCGAACGGCGCAAGGCCTACAAGCAGGCCGAAGCCGCACGGCCGGTGGAGCTTGGCGGTCGCGGAGGCATGGAACCCGGCCGCTATGGCGACTGGGAAGTGAAGGGCCTCACCAGCGACTTCTGAGCGCTTCCGAACAAATCGGAAAGATGCGGGAACGCAAAGCTGGTTTGCCCGAGTAAGGACTTCAAAAAGAAGGAGGCGGGTTTTTGCCCGCCTCGTTCCGTTCAGATCAGTGCTTGTTCTGCCTGTTCTCGATCAGGTCGTCGACGACGCCGGGATCGGCCAGCGTCGAGGTGTCGCCCAGCGATCCGAAATCGTCCTCGGCGATCTTGCGCAGGATGCGGCGCATGATCTTGCCCGAGCGCGTCTTGGGCAGGCCCGGCGCGAACTGGATCTTGTCGGGCGAGGCGATCGGGCCGATCTCCTTGCGCACATGCGCCACCAGTTCCTTGCGCAGCTCGTCGCTAGGCTCCTCGCCATCCATCAGCGTCACATAGCAGTAGATGCCCTGTCCCTTGAGGTCGTGCGGATAGCCGACGACCGCGGCCTCGGACACCTTGTCGTGGGCGACGAGGGCGGATTCCACTTCCGCCGTGCCCATGCGGTGACCCGACACGTTGAGCACGTCGTCCACGCGGCCGGTGATCCAGTAATAGCCGTCGGCGTCGCGCCGGCAGCCGTCGCCCGAGAAGTAGCGGCCCGGATATTGCGAGAAATAGGTCTCGATGAAGCGCTTGTGATCGCCATAGACCGTGCGCATCATGCCCGGCCACGCATCGGTGATGCACAGATTGCCGTCGGCCACGCCTTCCAGCACATTGCCTTCATTGTCGACAAGCTGCGGCTTCACGCCGAAGAACGGCCGTGTCGCCGAACCAGGCTTGAGGTCGGTAGCGCCCGGCAGCGGGGTGATCAGGATGCCGCCGTTTTCCGTCTGCCACCAGGTGTCGACGATCGGAATGCGCTTTTCGCCCACCACATTGTAGTACCACTCCCACGCTTCCGGGTTGATCGGCTCGCCGACCGAGCCGAGCAGCTTCAGCGTCGAGCGGGAGGAGCGCGTCACGAACTCGTCGCCCGCGCCCATCAGTGCGCGGATGGCGGTGGGGGCGGTGTAGAAGATGTTGACCTTGTGCTTGTCGACCACGTCCCAGAACCGGCCCTGATCGGGATAGTTTGGCACGCCCTCGAACATCAGCGTCGTCGCGCCGTTGGCCAGCGGCCCGTAGACGATGTAGGAGTGGCCCGTCACCCAGCCCACATCGGCGGTGCACCAGTAGATGTCGCCGTCATGATAGTCGAACACATGCTGGTGGGTCATCGAGGCATAGACCAGATAGCCGCCGCTGGTGTGCAGCACGCCCTTCGGCTTGCCGGTCGAGCCGGAGGTGTAGAGAATGAACAGCGGATCTTCCGCATTCATCTTTTCCGGCTCGCATGTCGGCTCGACCGAGGCCAGTTCCTCATCGTACCAGAAGTCGCGACCCGTGGCCCAGCCGATCTTGCCGCCGGTGCGCCGCACCACCAGCACGTTCTTCACCATCACGAAGTTCTTGGCCGCGATGTCGATGGCCTTGTCGGTGTTTTCCTTCAGGGGAATGGTGCGCCCGCCGCGCAGACCTTCATCGGCGGTGATGACGAAGGTCGATTCGCAGTCGACGATGCGTCCGCCCAGCGCGTCGGGCGAGAAGCCGCCGAACACGACCGAATGGACCGCGCCGATGCGCGAGCAGGCAAGCATCGCAAAGGCGGCTTCCGGGATCATCGGCATGTAGATGGTGACGCGGTCGCCCTTCTTCACGCCGTGCTTCTTCATCACATTGGCGAGCCGGCAGACCTGCTCGTGAAGTTCCTTATAGGTGATCTTCCTGTCTTCGGCAGGGTTGTCGCCTTCCCAGAGAATGGCGACCTGATCGCCGCGCTTTTCCAGATGGCGGTCGATGCAGTTGTAGGAGATGTTGAGCTCGCCGTCCTCAAACCATTTGATCGAAACGTCGCCTTCGAAGCTGGTGTTCTTTACCTTCGTGTAGGGCTTGAACCAGTCGATCCGCCTGCCATGCTCTCCCCAGAATGCATCCGGGTCGTTGATGCTGTCAGCGTACCACTTCAGGT
Source organism: Aquamicrobium sp. YD-1-mutant5 (assembly GCF_059509755.1). Classification (NCBI taxonomy): domain Bacteria; kingdom Pseudomonadati; phylum Pseudomonadota; class Alphaproteobacteria; order Hyphomicrobiales; family Phyllobacteriaceae; genus Aquamicrobium; species Aquamicrobium sp. YD-1-mutant5. The sequence goes on along the minus strand of NZ_JCAKKP010000003.1, from coordinate 252,631 downwards.
AGGTTTCGTTGTCGATCGTGCCCTCCCGCTTCCATGACGGCTGGACCCGGTAGATATTGGTATCGGACATTACAGGCTTCCCTCCCGAATAATGCGCCCGGCCAGCGGGCTTATCTGCGCGGCATCCCGCCACGAAAGTCGGCCGCATTATTAACATTGCTGCCTCAACGGCAACATTAGACCTTGGATTGCCATCATTTAAAGCCGCGACATTGCGTCATGACGGGCGTTTGCGGAGCTGTTCATTTCTGGCCCAAGCGATAGCGCGGCCAATGCCGAAAGCCTGATCGGCGGGCGATTGCCAAGAGGCGGCACAGCAGCTATGCCTGAAATTCAGGACTTCGCTGGACCTTTTTTGCCTTATCGGCAGGTTCATGCATCGAGGTTCAGGTAACAGGGAGCACACTCATGAAGAACAAACTTTTGGCCGGCGTTGCACTGTTTGCTTCGATGGCTTTCGTTTCGGGCGCGCAGGCCGATATCGTCATCGGTGTCGTGGCACCGCTGACCGGGCCGGTTGCCGCCTATGGCGAGCAGGTCAAGAATGGCGCAGAGGCCGCCGTGGAGAAGATCAACAAGGATGGCGGCATCCTTGGCGAGAAGGTGGTGATCAAGCTGGCCGACGATGCCGGCGATCCCAAGCAGGGTGTTTCGGCAGCCAACCTTCTGGTGGGCGAGAGCGTGCATTATGTGGTCGGCCCGGTCACCTCCGGCGTTGCCATGGCCGCTTCCGACGTCTTTGCCGAGAACGGCATCCTGATGGTGACGCCGACCGCAACGGCGCCGGATCTGACCGCGCGCGGCCTGACCAACGTGCTGCGCACCTGCGGCCGTGACGACCAGCAGGCCGAAGTGGCTGCGGCCTATGTCGTGGCGAACCTGAAGGACAAGAAGGTCGCCATCGTCGACGACAAGGGCACCTACGGCAAGGGTCTCGCCGACGCCTTCAAGGCCGGCATTAATGCCGGCGGCGTGACCGAAGTCAGCCACACCTCGCTGAATGCCGGCGAGAAGGATCTGTCGGCGCTGGTCACGCGTCTGAAATCCGATGGTGCCGAGGTCATCTACTTCGGCGGTTATCACCCTGAGGGCGGCCTGCTTGCCCGCCAGCTCGCCGATGCAGGCGTGAAGGCGACCATCATCGGCGGTGAAGGCCTGTCCAACACCGAGTACTGGGCTATCGGCAACGAAGCCGCTGCCGGCACGCTGTTCACCAACGCTTCCGACGCGCTGAAGAACTCCGATTCCGCCGCTGCCGTGGAAGTGCTGAAGGAAAAGGGCATTCCTCCGGAAGCCTTCACGCTCAACGCCTATGCCGCGGTTGAAGTGCTCAAGGCGGGCATCGAGAAGGCCGGTAAGGCCGACGATACCGCAGCCGTTGCAGCCGCGCTCAAGGACGGCGGTGAAATCCCGACCGCGATCGGCAAGCTGACCTATGGCGAGAACGGTGATCTGACGAGCCCCAGCTTCTCGCTGTTCAAGTGGGAAGGCGGCAAGATCGTCGCTGCGGACTAAAGCATTTTACAGCCGGATGGAAACATCTGGCCTCGCATAAATGATCTGAGGTTTGCACGACTGAATCGAAAAAGGCCGGGGTGTCATGCCCCGGCCTTTTTCTTTGGTGTGATTTCAGGCGGGAGCGTTTTTGAGCATTTTGCAGCCAGATTGAAACATCTGGCGTCGCATAAATGCGGCCAAAACAAAGAGATAGAGCATTTTTTGCGATTCAGGGAAAAGCAGAACTGCTCTAGCGGGTGCCGAAGATGGCGGAACCGACCCGGACGCTGGTCGCGCCAAAAGCGACGGCCACTTCATAATCGCCCGACATTCCCATGGACAGTTTTTCAACGCCGGCCTCGCGGGCGAGCTTTTCCAGCAGAGCGAAATGCGGGCCGGGGTTTTCATCGGCGGGCGGAATGCACATCAGTCCCTCGATGGCCAGCCCATGAATCTCGCGGCAGCGTGTCACGAAGGCGACCGCCTCTTTCGGCTCGATGCCCGCCTTCTGGGGCTCGGAACCGGTGTTGACCTGCACGTAGAGGCGCACGGGGCGACCTTGCTTCGCGATCTCCTTGGCCAGCTCGGCCGCGATCTTCTCGCGATCGACCGTCTCGACGACGTCGAACAGGGCGACGGCTTCCTTTGCCTTGTTGGATTGCAGGGGGCCGATGAGATGCAGCTCGATGTCTGAGAACGCCTGCCTGAGCGCCGGCCATTTGCCCTGTGCTTCCTGAACCCGGTTCTCGCCGAACACGCGCTGGCCTGCCTCGATGACGGGGCGGACAGCCTCTGCATCGAAGGTCTTGGAGACGGCGACGAGCACGGCCGAGCCTGCGTCGCGGCCGGCTTCGCGTTCTGCCGCCGCGATCTTCTGCTTCACCTGTGCAAGCCGCTCAACCGCATCGCTCATCTCGAAATCCTGCTGTTCTGACGTTCCGATTTTGCCCCGCCGGCATGCCTTTAGGTTGACGGGTCTCGCAAAGCATGGTGAAGACCGGGGCATATCCCCGCTGACCGCATGCATGCGGCAGCTTCCAGCATGCTTTTAGAAGAAAAACCGGTCATGGCAACCGAACGATACAATCCGCGCGCGTCCGAACCCAAATGGCAGAAGGCCTGGGATGCCGACAAGCTGTTCGAGACGAAGAACGACGATCCTCAGCCCAAATATTACGTGCTTGAGATGTTCCCCTATCCGTCCGGGCGCATCCATATGGGCCATGTGCGCAACTACACGATGGGCGATGTCGTGGCGCGCTACAAGCGGGCCAAGGGCTTCAATGTGCTGCACCCGATGGGCTGGGATGCGTTCGGCCTGCCGGCCGAGAACGCCGCGCGCGACAACAAGGTCAATCCCCGCGACTGGACCTATGCCAATATCGAGACCATGAAGGGCCAGCTGAAGACCATGGGGCTTTCGCTGGACTGGTCACGCGAGCTCGCGACCTGCGATCCTTCCTATTATCGTCACCAGCAGAAGATGTTCCTCGACTTCTGGAAGTCGGGTCTGGTCGAGCGCCGGGCGGCGAAGGTCAACTGGGACCCGGTCGACATGACCGTGCTCGCCAATGAGCAGGTGATCGACGGCAAGGGCTGGCGCTCAGGCGCTCCGGTCGAGCAGCGCGACCTGACGCAATGGTTCTTCAGGATCACGTCGATGAGCCAGGACCTGCTGGACGGGCTCGACACGCTCGACCGCTGGCCCGAAAAAGTCCGCATCATGCAGCAGAACTGGATCGGCCGGTCCGAGGGCCTGCTGCTGCGCTGGAAGCTGGATGCGGCGACCGCGCCTGCGGGCGAGACCGAGCTTGAGGTCTACACCACGCGCCCCGACACGATCTTCGGCGCGTCGTTCATGGCCGTATCCGCCGATCATCCGCTGGCCAAAAAGGCAGCGGAAAACAATCCGCAGATCGCTGCCTTCATCGATGACGTCCACCATATGGGCACTTCCGTCGCCACGCTGGAAACGGCGGAGAAGAAGGGCGTCGACACCGGCATCCGGGTCGTTCATCCCTTCGATCCGGAGTGGACGCTGCCGGTTTATGTCGCGAATTTCGTGCTGATGGACTACGGCACGGGCGCTGTGTTCGGCTGCCCCGCGCACGACCAGCGCGACCTCGATTTCGCCAACAAATACGGCCTGCCGGTGCGCCCCGTGGTGAAGCCGGGCGGTGTCGATGCGGCCAGCTTCCACGTTGCGGAGGATGCCTATTCCGACGACGGCACGATGATCAATTCGCGCTTCCTCGACGGCATGAGCCCGACTGATGCCTTCGATGAGGTGGCAAGGCGGCTCGAAGGGACCGATTTCGACGGTCGCCCGCAGGCGAAGCGCAAGGTGCAGTTCCGCCTGCGCGACTGGCTGATCTCGCGCCAGCGCTACTGGGGCTGTCCGATCCCGGTCATACACTGCGACGCGTGTGGCGCGGTGCCGGTGCCGCAGGATCAGCTTCCGGTTGAGCTGCCGATGGATGTCACCTTCGACAAGCCCGGCAACCCGCTCGACCATCACCCGACATGGAAGCACACGTCCTGCCCGAATTGCGGCGGGGCGGCGCGGCGCGATACCGACACGATGGACACCTTCGTCGACTCGTCATGGTATTTCGCCCGCTTCACCGATCCGAAGAACGAGAAGGCGCCGACCGATCTCGCCTATGTCGACGGCAGGAACGGCTGGCTGCCGGTTCACCAGTATATCGGCGGCATCGAGCACGCGATCCTGCATCTGCTCTATTCGCGCTTCTTCACCCGCGCCATGAAGGCGACGGGCCATCTGAGCGTGGTCGAGGAACCCTTCGAGGGCCTGTTCACGCAGGGCATGGTCGTTCACGAGACCTACAAGGGTCCGCAGGGCTGGGTTTCGCCGGCCGAACTGCGCTTCGAGGACGTTGACGGACAGCGCCGGGCCAGCCTGCTTTCCGACGGCACTCCGGTCACCATCGGCTCGATCGAAAAGATGTCGAAGTCGAAGAAGAACGTGGTCGACCCCGACGACATCATCGCCAGCTATGGCGCCGATACGGCGCGCTGGTTCATGCTGTCGGACTCGCCGCCCGAGCGCGACGTGATCTGGACGGAGGCCGGTGTCGAGGGCGCGCATCGCTTCGTGCAGCGCGTCTGGCGTCTGGTGTCGGATGCTGTTCCGGTGCTCAGCGATGTGACGCCGAAGACGGGCACCGCAGGCGAGGCGCTGGCGGTTTCGCGCGCCGCGCACAAGATTCTGAAGGCGGTCGGCGAGGATATTGAGCGGCTGCACTTCAACCGCGCGGTTGCCCGCATCTACGAGATCACCAATCTTCTGTCGCCGCAGGTGGCCGCGGTGGGCGAAGGCAAGACCGAGCGCGCGCCTGCGGTGCGCGAGGGGCTGGAAATCCTGATCGCGATGCTGGCGCCGATGATGCCGCATCTGGCCGAGGAATGCTGGCAGGCCATCGACGGCAAGGGTCTTGTCGCGGCCCGTGCGTGGCCGGAATTCGATCCGGCACTGCTGGTGGATAACGAGGTTGTTCTGCCCGTTCAGGTGAACGGAAAGAAGCGCGGGGATTTGACAATTGCCCGCGACGCGGATCAAGCTGCGGTCGAACAGGCGGTCATGGCTCTCGACTTCGTGCAGAAGGCGCTGGAGGGCAAGGCGCCGCGCAAGATCATCGTCGTGCCGCAGAGGATCGTGAATGTCGTTGCCTGACAAAGCCAAGCAGACGATGAACAGGAGTGGCGTTCGCGCCGGAAGACTGGTCACGGGAGCAGTGCTGCTTTCCGTGGCACTGGCTTCGGCCTGCACGGTGCGCCCGCTCTATTCCAACCAGCCGCTTACCGTCGGCGGGCAGACTGTTGCCACCGAGGAACTGGCGTCGATTTCGGTCAAGCCGGTCAGGACGCGCTACGCCCAGCAGGTGCGCAACAATCTGATTTTCGGGCTGACCCATGGCAAGGGCGGGCCATCGTCGCCGGTCTATTCGCTCGATCTTGGCGTGACCGAATTGATCCAGTCTGCAGCATCTATCCAGGTGACCAAGGATCAGGATGAACCGAGCGCGGGCATCGTGACGCTGACCGCGGATTACAGGCTGACGGAAGTTTCGACCGGCAAGCTGGTCGGATCCGGCAGGCGCTCGATCTCGTCGTCCTTCGATCGTCCAAAGCAGGAATTCGCCACCTACCGCGCAGAGCTGGATGCGGAAAACCGTGCTGCGCGCGAACTGGCTGAAATATTGCGGCTGGCGCTGGCGCAGGATCTCGCAAAGCGCAAATAGCGTTTCCCGCACTGCCGGAACCAGTCCGGCAGTGCGGTTCAAAGGCGATTTCAGCCGATCTTCTGGCCGGTCTTGGCCCAGTCGGCGAGGAAGGCTTCAAGCCCCTTGTCGGTCAGCGGGTGCTTCACCAGCGAGCGCAGCACGGCGGGCGGGGCGGTGATGACATCGGCGCCGATCAGTGCCGCATCCTTGACGTGATTGATGGTGCGCACGGAGGCCACGAGGATTTCGGTGTCGAAATCGTAATTGTCGTAGATCTGGCGGATTTCCGAAATCAGGTCCATGCCCTCGATGCCGATGTCGTCAAGACGGCCGACGAAGGGCGAAATGAAGGAGGCGCCGGCCTTGGCGGCCAGCAGGGCCTGGTTGGCCGAGAAGCACAGCGTGACGTTGACCATGCGGCCTTCGGAACGGATCGCCTTGCAGGCCTTGAGGCCGTCGAGGGTGAGCGGCACCTTGATGGCCACATTGTCGGCGATCTTCGCCAGAACCTTTGCCTCGGCCATCATGCCGTCATAGTCGGTGGCTGTGACTTCGGCTGAAACGGGGCCGGAAACGATGTCGCAGATCTCGCGCGTCACCTCATCGATCTTGCCACCTGATTTCAGAATCAGCGAGGGGTTGGTGGTGACGCCATCGACCAGCCCCATATCGTTCAGTTCACGGATTTCCTTGATGTCGGCGGTATCGACGAAGAACTTCATTGCTGTCTCCTTGAAGATTCCGGCGTACGGGGAGGGCGCACGCGCTATCGGCCTTTGCTCTAGACCAAAGACGATGCAAGGTCACGCGTGATGAGCCAGGATTCGCCCTTTTCGTCCGCAGCACCGGTGCTGGTGCCCATGCCTGCAGAACGCCCCTACACCTATGCGGTTCCGCCGGGAATGCATGTCGTGCCGGGATCGATCGTGCGCGTGCCGCTGGGGCCGCGTCAGGTCGCCGGCGTCGTCTGGGACGGCGAGGCGGGGCAGGTGGATGCCCGCAAGCTGAGGCCCATCGAGCAGGTGTTCGATTGCCCGCCGGTCAGCCACGATATGCGCCGCTTTGTCGACTGGGTGTCGCAATACACGCTTTCGCCGCCCGGCATGGTGGCGCGCATGCTTCTGCGCGCTCCGGAGGCCTTCGATCCCGAGCCGTGGACGGAAGGCATCACCCTCACCGATCAGCGGCCCGAGCGCATGACCGGGGCGCGCGAGCGTGTGCTGGAAACGGCCGCCGACGGTTTTGCCTGGACGCGCTCCGGGCTTGCCCATGCCGCCGGCGTCTCCTCCTCCGTCATCGATGGCCTGAGAGAGCAGGGCGTGTTCCAGACGGTGATGATCCCGCCCCGTCCGGTGGTTCCCGAGCCGGACACGACCTATGCGGCGGCAGAGCTGATGCCCGATCAGCGCATGGCGGCGGACGAGCTGAAGGCCGGCGTGAAGGAAGGTGGTTTCCGCGTCACCCTGCTCGATGGCGTGACCGGCTCGGGCAAGACGGAGGTCTATTTCGAAGCGGTGGCGGCGGCGATTGAAAAAGGGCAGCAGGTGCTCATCCTGCTGCCTGAAATCGCGCTGACCCATGCCTTTCTGGAGCGTTTCCAGAACCGTTTCGGGGCAAAGCCGGCCGAATGGCACTCCGATCTGCCGCCACGCATGCGCGAGCGGGTCTGGCGGCAGGTCGCGGAAGGCACCGTCAGGGTGGTGGCTGGCGCGCGCTCCGCGCTGTTCCTGCCGTTTCAGGATCTTGGCCTTATCGTCGTCGACGAGGAGCATGACCCAGCCTACAAGCAGGAAGATCGGGTCTTCTACAACGCTCGCGACATGGCGGTGGTGCGCGCCCATATCGGCGGTTTTCCTGTGGTGCTGGCCTCGGCCACGCCGTCCGTCGAAAGCCGCGTCAACGCCATGCAGGGGCGCTATGGGCGGGTCATCCTGTCATCGCGCTTCGCCGACGCGGCGCTGCCCGACCTGCGCACCATCGACATGCGGCGCGCGCCGCCGGCGCGGGGCGGTTTCCTGTCGCCGCTTCTGCTGCAAAGGATGGCGGCGACGCTGGAACAGGGCGAGCAGTCGCTTTTGTTCCTCAACCGGCGCGGCTACGCGCCTTTGACGCTGTGCCGCTCCTGCGGACACCGCTTCGGCTGTCCGGTGTGCTCGTCATGGCTGGTCGAGCACCGGTTTCGCGGCCAGCTCATCTGCCATCATTGCGGTCATACCGAAAGGCGTCCGGATGCGTGCCCGGAATGCGGCACGGTCGATCATCTGGTTGCCTGCGGGCCGGGCGTGGAGCGCATCGCGGAAGAAGTCGTCTCGCACTTCCCGGAGGCGCGCACCATCGTGCTGTCGTCCGACATACTGGGCGGGGTGCGCCGCTTGCGGCTGGAACTGGAGGCCATCGCCAATGGCGATGCCGACATTGTGATCGGCACGCAGCTCGTCGCCAAGGGACACAATTTCCCGAACATGACGCTGGTGGGGGTGGTCGATGCCGACCTTGGCCTCGCCAATGGCGATCCGCGCGCTGCCGAACGCACCTACCAGCTGCTCAGCCAGGTGACGGGCCGCGCCGGCCGCACCGGCAAGAAGAGCCTTGGCCTTCTTCAAACCTACCAGCCGGACCATCCGGTGATGCAGGCCATCGTCTCCGGCGATTCGGAGCTGTTTTACGAGCGCGAGATCGGTGAGCGCGAACGCACCCGCCTGCCGCCATTCGGGCGGCTGGCAGGCGTCATCGTCAGTGCGCCGACGCGGGCAGAGGCCGAGGGCCATGCGCGGGCGCTGCGGCTTGCTGCTCCCGAGATCGCCGACATCTTCGTGCTGGGCCCCGCCGAAGCGCCGCTTGCGTTGCTGAACGGGCGGCATCGTTTCCGTCTTTTGGTGCATGGCGAGCGCCGCGCCGATATGCAAGGTTTTGTCAGGGCGATGCTGGCTGCGGGACCGAAGGTGCGCGGCCAGATTCGGGTGCAGGTCGATATCGATCCGCAAAGCTTCCTGTGATGTGCGGGCGGGCAGAGGACATGCAATGAAGACGATCGGCCTGCTGGGTGGCATGAGCTGGGAGAGCACGGCGATCTATTATCGCCTGCTGAACGAGGGCGTTCGCTCGCGGCTCGGGGGCCTGCATTCGGCAAAGCTCGCGCTGGTCTCGGTTGATTTCGCAGAGATTGCGGAACTCCAGCATGCGGGCGACTGGCAGGGTGCCGCGCGGCTGCTGGCCGGGGCTGCGCGCCAGCTCGAAGCGGCGGGCGCGCAGTGTCTGGTTCTCTGCACCAACACCATGCACAAGCTGGCCGACGAGATCGAGGCTGCGATTTCCATGCCCCTGCTGCACATCGCCGATGCCACGGGTGCGGCCATCAGGCGCGCTGGCGTCAGCCGGCCCGCCCTTCTTGCCACCCGTTTCACCATGGAGCAGGATTTTTACAGGCAACGGCTGGCGGAGCGCTTTGGCATCGAGGCGGTTGTTCCGGATGAGGCGGGCCGCGCGAAGGTTCACGCCATCATCTACGATGAACTGTGCCTCGGCGTCGTGAAGCCGGCTTCTAAATCCGTCTATATGGAAGAGATCGCGCGGTTGCGCGCCGAACAGGGCGCCGATGGCGTGATCATGGGCTGCACCGAAATCACCATGCTGATCGGCCAGCCGGATTTCGACATTCCGGTTTTCGACACCACGCTTATCCATGCCGAGGCAGCTATCGCGTTTGCTCTGGCTGAGGCATAAGGCAGCGAGACCGGCACCGCGGCGCGGCCGGGCAAGGCGCGCGCTGACACCTTACCGAGATCAAGCGAGGGACTGCGATGGAATTCTCATTTCCGTGGCCGATGAGCCAGGGCGAATGGCTGGCGTGGACAAGCGCTGTCGTGACAGCGGCACTTGGACTGCTTCTGTTTCTGGCGCCGGGCATCGGATTCAGGCTCCTGCGCCTGCAGCCGCATCCCGACAAGCCGGAGGCGGTGATCGAGGGGCGCAGCCGCTTTGCGGGTTTCTATCTTGGTGTCGGCCTGTGCGCGATCCTGCTTGCGCAGCCATTGCTCTACATGGCGCTCGGCTTTTCCTGGCTATTCACAGCTTTTGGCCGCATGCTCGGGATGATGAGCGATCGGGGCAACACGCCCTACAACTGGGCCGCTCTGGCCGTAGATCTGGCACTTGCGGCACTTCCGCTGGCTTTTGCCTTCGGTTTTGTGCCCTGAATCAGGGGGCGCGGAACGCATTCGTCAAGCGGATGCGACAAAAGTGCCGGAATCCACTGCCCTCCATGGATTGCGGTCTTGGGAGGCGTGTGCTAGACGGCAACCGACTTTCAGCTAGGGGAAGCGGAAGCCGATCCTTTAGCTTCGACAAAACGTAAGCAAGGTCAAAGATTTAGCCAGAGTTCTCACTCGCGCCAACAATCTGCGGCCTGTCAGACATGAGAAAAGACGGACCGTGGCCAAAACGTCCTCGCCAATCTCCGCCGTTGCCGAGCGCTATGCGAGCTCGCTGTTCGAGCTGGCTCTCGAAGCAAAATCCGTTGCCAGGGTCGAGGCTGCTCTTTCCAGCTTCGAGGCCATGCTGGCCGGCAGCGCCGATCTGAAGCGCCTCATCGAAAGCCCCGTCTTCGCGGCTGACGAGCAGGAGCGCGCCATTTCGGCACTCCTCGAAAAGGCCGGCATCGATGGTCTCGCAGGCAGCTTCCTGCGCGTCGTCGCCCGCAACCGCCGCCTTTTCGCGGTGCCGGGCATGATCGATGCTTTCCGCAGAATTGCCGCTGAACATCGCGGCGAAGTGTCGGCAGAGGTGACGGCGGCGCATGCGCTGACGGCTGCCCAGCAGGCCGAACTCAAGGCGGCGCTGAAGAGCGTTGCCGGTAAGGACGTGGTCATCAACGTCACCGTCGATCCGAGCCTGCTCGGTGGTCTCGTGGTCAAGATGGGCTCGCGCCAGATCGATACGTCGCTCAAAACCAAACTCAATTCGCTCAAGCTTGCACTTAAAGAGGTCGGCTGATGGACATCCGCGCCGCGGAAATCTCCGCAATTCTGAAAGATCAGATCAAGAACTTCGGCAAGGAAGCCGAGGTTTCCGAAGTCGGTCAGGTTCTGTCCGTCGGTGACGGTATTGCCCGCGTTTACGGTCTCGACAATGTTCAGGCCGGTGAAATGGTCGAGTTCCCCGGCGGCATCCGCGGCATGGCGCTCAACCTCGAAGCCGACAATGTCGGTGTCGTTATTTTCGGTAACGACCGCGACATCAAGGAAGGCGACACCGTCAAGCGTACCGGCGCGATCGTCGACGTTCCGGTTGGTCCCGAGCTGCTCGGCCGCGTGGTCGATGCGCTCGGCAATCCGATCGACGGCAAGGGCCCGATCAAGTCCAAGGAGCGTCGCCGCGTCGACGTCAAGGCGCCGGGCATCATTCCGCGCAAGTCGGTGCATGAGCCGATGTCGACCGGCCTCAAGGCCATCGATGCCCTGATCCCGGTTGGCCGCGGCCAGCGTGAGCTGGTCATCGGTGACCGCCAGACCGGCAAGACCGCCATCATCCTCGACACCATCCTCAACCAGAAGGCCATCCACGACAACGGCCCCGAGTCGGAAAAGCTGTACTGCGTCTACGTCGCCGTCGGCCAGAAGCGCTCGACCGTCGCGCAGTTCGTGAAGGTTCTGGAAGAGCGCGGCGCGCTTGAGTATTCGATCATCGTCGCCGCCACCGCCTCCGATCCGGCCCCGCTCCAGTATCTGGCGCCGTTCACCGGCTGCACCATGGGCGAGTATTTCCGCGACAACGGCCAGCACGCGCTGATCGGCTATGACGACCTGTCCAAGCAGGCTGTCGCTTATCGCCAGATGTCGCTGCTGCTGCGCCGTCCGCCGGGCCGCGAAGCCTATCCGGGCGACGTTTTCTATCTGCACTCCCGTCTGCTGGAGCGCGCCGCCAAGCTCAACGACGACAATGGCAACGGCTCGCTCACCGCTCTGCCGGTCATCGAGACGCAGGCGAACGACGTTTCGGCCTACATCCCGACCAACGTGATCTCGATCACCGACGGCCAGATCTTCCTTGAGACCAACCTGTTCTTCCAGGGTATCCGCCCGGCCGTGAACGTGGGTCTGTCGGTGTCGCGCGTCGGCTCCGCTGCCCAGATCAAGGCGATGAAGCAGGTTGCCGGTTCGATCAAGGGCGAGCTTGCCCAGTATCGCGAGATGGCGGCGTTCGCTCAGTTCGGCTCGGACCTCGATGCCTCCACGCAGCGTCTGCTCAACCGCGGTGCGCGTCTGACCGAGCTGCTGAAGCAGCCGCAGTTCTCGCCGCTGAAGACGGAAGAGCAGGTTGCCGTGATCTATGCCGGCGTGAACGGCTATCTCGACAAGCTCGCCGTTGGCGATGTCGGTCGCTTCGAGCAGGGCCTGCTGTCGCATCTGCGCACGGTCGGCAAGGAAGTTCTCGACGGCATCCGCAAGGAAAAGGCGCTTTCGGACGATCTGCGGGCCAAGCTCAAGGCCGAGGTCGACGCTTTCGCCAAGACCTTCGCCTGACCCTTGAACGCACGCGGACTGTAGAGTTTGAAGCATGGCGTCACTGAAAGACCTTCGTAACCGCATCGCCTCGGTCAAGGCGACGCAGAAAATCACCAAGGCGATGCAGATGGTCGCCGCGGCGAAGCTGCGTCGTGCCCAGGAAGCTGCGGAGGCCGCGCGTCCCTATTCGGAGCGCATGGGTGCCGTCCTGGCCAACATCACCCAGGCCATCGGTGCGGGCGGCGATGCCCCCGCGCTGATGACCGGAACGGGTAAGGACGACGTGCATCTGCTCGTCGTCTGCACCGCCGAGCGCGGCCTGTGCGGCGGCTTCAACTCGCAGATCGCGCGCTTTGCCCGCGATCATGTCCGCCGGCTTCTGGCCGAGGGCAAGACGGTCAAGATCATCTGCGTCGGCAAGAAGGGTTTCGACATCCTTCGTCGCGATTACGCTTCGCTCATCATCGAGCGTATCGATCTGCGCGAGGTCAAGACGATCGGCTTCGCCAATGCCGACGCCATCGCCCGCAAGGTGATCCAGCTGTTCGGTCAGGGCGAGTTCGACGTCTGCACGCTGTTCTATTCGAACTTCAAGTCGGTGATCAGCCAGGTGCCGACGGCGCAGCAGATCATTCCGGCGGCCGCTCCTGCCGAAGCGGAAGCTGCCAATGGCAGCGCCGTTTACGAGTATGAGCCGGAGCCGGGCGAAATCCTTTCCGATCTGATCCCGCGCAACATCTCCGTCCAGATCTTCCGCGCGCTGCTCGAAAACGCAGCCGGCGAGATGGGCGCCAAGATGAGCGCTATGGACAACGCGACGCGCAATGCGGGCGAGATGATCAACAAGCTGTCGATCACCTACAACCGCCAGCGTCAGGCGCAGATCACCAAGGAACTCATCGAAATCATTTCGGGCGCCGAGGCGCTCTAGCATGCGGCGTGAAGGCCGGAGCCTTCACCCGAGCATGTGACAACAAACGGACGAAAAAGGGCTAGAGACGATGGCGAAAGCAGCGACCCCGAAAACGGCGACCGCTAAGACTGCAGAAGCTCCCGCGAAGGCGGTTGCGGCAAAGGCGGCTCCCGCAGCTGCAGCGAAGGCTCAGGCGGCTGCGCCGAAGAAGGCGCCTGCTAAGGGCGCTGCTGCGAAAGAGGCGGCCAAGCTGGTGGCGGAATCAAAGCCGGGCAAGGTCAATACACGCGGTGCCACGGCCAGCCATAATCTCGCCAAGGGATCGAAGGGCAAGGTTCGTCAGGTCATCGGCGCCGTTGTCGACGTGCAGTTCGAGGACAGCCTGCCGGCCATTCTGAACGCGCTCGAGACCGAGAATGTCGGCAACCGTCTGGTTCTGGAAGTCGCCCAGCATCTCGGTGAGAACACCGTGCGCTGCATCGCCATGGACGCCACCGAAGGTCTGGTGCGCGGCCAGGAAGTCACCGACACCGGCGCTCCGATCTCGGTTCCGGTCGGCCCGGGCATGCTCGGCCGCATCATCAACGTCATTGGCGAGCCGGTCGACGAAGCCGGTCCGATCAACGCGATCGAGCATCGCGGCATTCACCAGCCCGCTCCGGAATATGTCGAGCAGTCGACGGAAGCCGCTATTCTCGTGACCGGCATCAAGGTCATCGACCTGCTGGCACCTTACGCCAAGGGCGGCAAGATCGGCCTGTTCGGCGGCGCCGGCGTCGGCAAGACCGTTCTCATTCAGGAACTGATCAACAACATCGCCAAGGCGCACGGCGGCTACTCGGTGTTCGCCGGTGTCGGCGAGCGTACCCGCGAGGGTAACGACCTCTATCACGAGTTCATCGAATCGGGCGTCAACCAGAAGGGTGGCGGCGAAGGTTCGAAGGCTGCTCTCGTTTACGGCCAGATGAACGAGCCTCCGGGAGCCCGCGCCCGCGTCGCGCTCACCGGCCTGACGGTTGCCGAATACTTCCGCGATCAGGGCCAGGACGTTCTGTTCTTCGTGGACAACATCTTCCGCTTCACGCAGGCCGGTTCGGAAGTGTCGGCTCTGCTCGGCCGTATTCCTTCGGCTGTGGGTTATCAGCCGACGCTGGCGACCGACATGGGCGCTCTGCAGGAACGCATCACCACCACCACCAAGGGCTCGATCACCTCGGTGCAGGCCATTTACGTTCCGGCCGACGACCTGACCGACCCGGCTCCGGCCACCTCGTTTGCCCACCTTGACGCGACCACGACGCTGAACCGCGCCATCGCCGAAAAGGGCATCTACCCGGCTGTGGATCCGCTCGACTCGACCTCGCGCATGCTCGACCCGCTGATCGTCGGCGAGGAGCACTATCAGGTCGCCCGTGACGTGCAGCAGACCCTCCAGCGCTACAAGTCGCTGCAGGACATCATCGCCATCCTCGGCATGGACGAGCTGTCCGAAGAGGACAAGCTGACCGTTGCCCGCGCCCGCAAGATCGAGCGCTTCCTGTCGCAGCCGTTCTTCGTGGCCGAAGTCTTCACCGGTTCGCCGGGCAAGCTGGTGGCTCTGGAAGACACCATCAAGGGCTTCAAGGGTCTGGTTGCCGGCGAGTACGATCACCTGCCGGAAGCTGCCTTCTACATGGTCGGCGGCATCGAAGAGGCGGTCGAGAAGGCTAAGAAGCTGGCGGCCGAGGCTGCCTGATCCATTCAGGATCGCGACCTTCGGCTCGAGGATGCGGTCAACGAAACCTGCCCCTGGTCGGGCAAGCCGATTTCGGCGGATTCGTTGACCGTCTACAAGGGCCGCACGGTCGGTTTCTGTAATCCCGGCTGCCGGGACAAGTTCGCAGCAGCGATTTCTCATTTCGAGCAGTCGCTGCCCGAGAAACCAAAGGCATAGGCATCATGGCTGAAGCTTTCCAATTCGAACTGGTCTCGCCGGAGCGTTTGCTTGTCTCCGAAAAGATCGAATCGGTCGTCATTCCCGCAACGGAAGGCGAAATGACCATCATGGCCAATCATGCTCCGGTCATGACCACGATCAAGCCGGGCGTTGTCACCGTGAACACCGCCGCCGGACAGCAGGAGCGCTATGTCGTGTTCGGTGGTTTCGCCGACATCCTGCCTGGTGGCTGCACGCTGCTGGCTGAATCGGCCGTGTCGGTGAAGGATCTCGATCGCGACGACATCGCGCGCCGTGTGCAGGAGGCGAAGGAAGACGTCGCCGACGCCAGGGACGACAACACCCGCACGCGCGCCGAGCAGTATCTGTCGGAACTGACCACCCTGCAGGGCGCGCTTCAGGCCGCCTGATCAGATCACGCATAAGTGACGACAAGCCGGGCAATGCCCGGCTTTTCTCGTTATGCGGCCGGTTTCGCGGTGGCTTTGTCCTGCTTGTGGGGAGGCTGAAAAGCAGAACCCGCGTCTCTTGTGGAAACGCGGGTTGTTGCCTGGGCGCTTGCGCGCCGCGGTACTCGATACTGTGCCGCAGGACCGGGACAATGCCGCCCGATGGATGAAGATAGGCTTAACGGACCGGCCTTTTTCCCCGGGCGTGACAGGTGGGTTCAGATGCTGTCGCGAAGGGCATACCAGTTGAGCGCAAGAAAGAGCAGCGGGGCCCGCAGACGACGGCCGCCGGGGAAGGCGGGGATCTTCAGGTACTCGAACAGCTTCAGCCGCTCGCGATTGCCGGTCACGGTTTCAGCATAGAGCTTGCCGACGAAGTTCGAGAGCATGACGCCGTGACCGGAATACCCCCCGGCCGAGATGACATTGGGCATCACTTCGCGCACGAAGGGCTGGCGTGGCATGGTGATGCCGACATAGCCGCCCCAGCCGTGCGTGATCTCGACGTCCTTCAGCGCCGGATAGATCTCGGCGATCTGCTTACGGATATGGATGTGAATATCGCCCGGATCGGTCACGGCGTAGATCTCGCGCCCGCCGAACAGCAGGCGCCCGTCCTTCGATTTCCGGAAATAGCGCACGACAAAACGCGAGTCATCGACAGATTCGCCGCCGGGAAGCACCGGGCTGTCGTCGCCCAGAGGCACGGTTGCGCCGATGAATGAACCGATGGGCATGATATGCGCCGCGCTCTCCGGTTCCAGATTGCCGCCGTGAGCGTTGGTGGCGATGAGGCATTTGTCGGCGGTGATCGTGCCGTGATCGGTCGTGATGGAGACCTTTCCGCCATTGGAGGCAATGCCTGTGGCGGGCGTGTTCTCGTAAAGGTGAGCGCCGGCTTCAGCGGCCACGCGCGCCGTGCCGATCAGGAGCTTCAGGGGATGGATGTGTCCGGTTCCGGTATCGCGTACGCCGCCGAAAAAGCGCCGTGAGCCGAGCCGTTCTGCGGTCTCGTCAGCGCCCATGAACGAGATATGAGGATAACCGAAGCGGTTCGCCATGACCTCGGCATGGGCTCTGTAATTGTCGACATAGCGCTTCTTGTGCGCCACCGACATCTGGCCGGGCGCATAGTCGATGTCGATGTCATGGGCTTTTGCGAAATCCAGCAGATGGGCCTTCGCCTCTTCGGCAAGGTCGAACAGCGCTCTGGCGCGGGTGAAGCCATATTCGGCTTCCATCTCTTCAGGCCAGGCGCGCTGCCCGGTGTTCATCTGTCCGCCATTGCGGCCCGATGCCCCATCGCCGAAACGATGAGCTTCGATGAGAACGACGTTCGTGCCCGACGCAGCCAGATGGGCCGCCGCCGACAGTCCTGTAAAGCCGCCGCCTATGATCGCCACGTCGCAGCTTTTGTCACCATCCAGCCGGGAATAGGAAGGCCGCTCATCAACGGTGTCTTCATACCATGAGCGACCGGGTGAAATGGGTGACTGATAGGGCATCGGATTTCAGCGTGGCGGTTGTTGGGAGGGTGCAGACCAGCTTGCCGCCGCTCAGACGTTCAGCAGCAGATATTCGCGCTCCCAGGGGCTGATGACTTCCATGAAGGTCTCGAACTCGGCCCGCTTGATTGCAGCATAGGTTGTGGCGAAGGTCTTTCCGAGAAGACTGGCCAGCTCCTCATCCTGCTCGAACAGATCGACCGCCTCCAGAAGCCCGCGCGGCAGATCGATCTCGTCCTCATTGGCCGTTGTGACGACGGGCGCTTCGGATTCGAGACGGTTCTTCAGCCCGATAAGCCCGCAGGCGAGCGAGGCAGCGAGCGCCAGATAGGGATTGGCATCCGAGGAGGGGATGCGGTTCTCCACGCGTCTGGCGGCCGGGTCGGAGCGCGGAACGCGGAAGGCCGTGGTGCGATTGTCGTAGCCCCATTTGTTGTTGACGGGGGCGGAGGCAGCCTGCGTGAGCCGGCGATAGGAGTTCACATAGGGCGCCAGCATCACCAGCGCGTTCGGCACATGCTTCTGCATGCCGCCGATGAAGTGGAAGAACTGATCGGTCTCCGAACCATCGCTGGCAGTGAAGATGTTGGCGCCGGTCTTCTTGTCGATGATCGACTGGTGGATATGCATGGCTGACCCCGGCTGGCCCTGAATGGGCTTGGCCATGAAGGTGGCGTAGATGTTGTGCTTCAGCGCCGCTTCGCGGATCGTGCGCTTGAACATGAACACCTGATCGGCCAGTTCGATCGGGTCGCCATGGCGCAGGTTGATCTCCAGCTGGCCGGCGCCCTCCTCATGGATCAGCGTGTCGATCTCAAGGCCCTGACTTTCGGAGAAATGGTAGATGTCGTCGATCAGCTCGTCGAACTCGTTGACGCCGGCGATGGAGTAGCCGGCGCCGCCGCCGATGGCCCGCCCCGAGCGACCGACCGGAGGAGTCAGCGGATAATCCGGATCAGGGTTCTTGTGGACCAGATAGAATTCGATTTCCGGGGCGACGACGGGCTTCAGCCCGAGCTTGTCATAGGCGGCGACAACGTTCTTGAGCACGTTGCGCGGCGTGAATTCCACCGTGCGCCCGTCCTGATGCACCAGATCGCAGATGACGGCTGCGGTCGGGTCGTCTTCCCATGGCACCACGGTCAGGGTTGACAGGTCCGGCACCATCTTGAGGTCACCGTCATCCTCCGGATAGACGAAGCCATTGCCATCTTCCGGATAACCGCCCGAAATGGTGGCCATGAACACGGCCGACGGCAGGGCCAGCGACGTATTGGACGTGAATTTGCTGGACGGCATCATCTTGCCGCGCGCGACACCGGCCTGATCCGGCGTGATGCACTCTATGTCTTCAATGCCGCGGTATTCGAGCCAGGCACTGGCGTCCTTCCAGCTTTTTACCCCGCGCAGGTTATTCACGAAGGCAGGGCTGCGGGAACGTTTTGAACGAACGTCCTTCTTTACGGGCGTCATCAATCACCAAATTTAAGAATACCGGCCAAGTATGCCGGTTCGGCACACGGAAGGGAAGGGGGCGCGAATGATAGTTCTGTGACGGCAGGCGTCTGCTTCCATTTCAGGCCATTGCAGCCATATGGGCAAACGGGAGACCGAATATCCGGAACCGCTACTCCCGGTCCGTAGCCGACGGCACGTCGTCCGCCTCGTCCTCGTCCTCCCGGACAGGTATGACGTAGGCGCCCTTGAGCCAGCGGTTCAGGTCGACATCCTTGCAGCGCTTGGAGCAGAAGGGATAAGTCTCACGCGCCGAAGGTCGCCCGCATTCGGGGCATGGCCGCTTCGGCCGCAGAGGCATCACCTGTGCGGTGTTGTCGCCGCTCATGAGACACCTGTGGCCGGCCAGCCGGCGCGTGTGTCGAAGCCTTCGCCGGCAAGCAGCGCCGCGGTTTCATACAATGGCAGCCCCACCACGCTGGTGTAGGAGCCGATCAGCTTGACCACGAAGGAGCCGGCAAGCCCCTGTATGGCGTAGGCGCCGGCCTTGCCGCGCCATTCGCCCGAGGCGACATAGCGCTCGATGTCCTCGCGCGGCAGCCGCCGGAAGCGCACCCGCGTCTCGACGAGACGCTGGCGGATCTTGCCCGATGGCGTGGCGAGGCAGATGCCGGAATAGACGCGGTGCGAACGGCCGGACAGCAGTTGCAGGCAATAGACGGCGTCGTCGATGGTCTCGGCCTTCGGCAATATGCGGCGGCCGACGGCCACGACCGTATCCGCCGCCAGCACGAAGGCGGGTTCGGCAGCCGGCTCTGCCTTCAGGTCGGCAAGCGCTTTTTCCGCCTTCTGCTTCGACAGCCGCTTTGCCAGCGACCGCGGATGCTCGGCGCGCTGCGGCGTCTCGTCTATGTCGGCTGGGAGAATGCGGTCAGGCTCGATGCCCGCCTGCTGCAGGAGCTGAATCCTGCGCGGCGAAGCAGAGGCAAGCACAAGCGTCTGCGATTTGCTTCCAGCCATGCCTGCCTGCCCGGACGGTTTTTACTTGAAACGGTAGGTGATACGGCCCTTGGTCAGGTCGTAGGGTGTCATTTCGACCAGAACCTTGTCGCCGGTCAGCACGCGGATGCGGTTCTTGCGCATGCGGCCAGCCGTGTGGGCAATGATTTCGTGCTCGTTTTCAAGCTTGACCCGGAACATGGCGTTCGGAAGCAACTCCGTCACCACGCCCGGAAACTCAAGGACTTCTTCCTTCGGCATTCGATACCTTTTCTCGGGTGATGATCCGGGACCAGTGCCCGGATTTTGCGCGGAACCTATATGATAAAGGCGGGTTTGTGAACACGCTAATCGGCACAGGTTTCAAAACCCCGGCCAGCACATGGCCGCAGGCTGTAAAATCTCTGACCCTGCATCCGCGGAAGCGGTCTGCCGGTGCGCGTCATTGTCCCGCACAAGGTAATATACACAAGATAAATGGCTTTTCCGCGATTTCTTTCACTTGTCACTTGCGCGGCTAAATCAACGGGCCGAAAATGTATCTTCAGCTTGAGGCAGGCTGGATCAGGGTGAGCGGGGTCGCGGTTTCTTATACGGGCAGGAGGGGTCCGGCCCGGTCAGCGACCCGAACGCAACCTCTTCATCCGCGGCCTCTGCGCTATCAGGAGAAGGGGATCGTAAGTGCTCGAATCATATTTCAGAATAAAGGAAGAGGGGTCCTCGGTTCGCACCGAAGTGATTGCCGGTGTCACCACCTTCCTGACGATGTCATATATCATCTTTGTGAACCCGGCGATCCTGTCGACGACCGGCATGGACAAGGATGCCGTTTTCGTGGCCACCTGCCTGGCTGCGGCAATCGGTTCGGCGATCATGGCGCTGGTGCCACGCTGGCCGATCGGCATGGCGCCCGGCATGGGCCTGAATGCGTTCTTCGCATTCACCGTGGTTGGCGCTCTGGGCTTCACCTGGCAGCAGGCGCTCGGCGCCGTCTTCATTTCGGGCATCATCTTCCTGATCCTGACGGTCACCGGCGTGCGCAGGTGGATTGTCGAGGGAATTCCGAGGTCGATGCGCAGCGCGGTTGCCGCCGGTATCGGTCTTTTCCTCGCCATCATCGCGTTGACGAGCTCCGGTATCGTGGTCGCCAATCCGGCCACGCTGGTCAGCCTGGGTGACGTGACGCAGACCGGTCCGCTTCTGGCGATCGCCGGCTTCTTCATCATTGCCGCTCTCGATGCGCTGAAAATTCGCGGTGCGATCCTGATCGGCATTCTGGTCATCACCATTGCCTCGATGGCTCTCGGCGTCAGCCAGTTCGGAGGCGTGGTGTCCATGCCCCCGTCCATCGCGCCGACCTTCATGCAGCTCGACATCATGGGTGTGCTTCATGCCGGCGTGCTCTACGTCATCCTCGTTCTGGTGCTGGTCGAGATCTTCGACGCCACCGGCACGCTGATCGGCGTTGCCAAGCGCGCGGGCCTGATGCCGGAAGGCAAGCCCAACCGTCTCGGCAAGGCGCTTCTGGCCGACAGCACGGCCATCGTTGCCGGTTCGATGCTCGGCACCTCCAGCACCACCGCCTATGTCGAAAGCGCCTCCGGCGTTCAGGCTGGCGGACGCACGGGCCTCACGGCTCTGGTGGTTGCGATCCTGTTCCTCGCGGCCCTGTTCTTCGCGCCGCTGGCTGGCTCGGTTCCGGTCTACGCAACGGCACCGGCGCTGCTCTACGTCGCCTGCCTGATGATGCGCGAACTGGTCGAGGTGGAGTGGACGGAAATCACCGAGGCGGCACCGGCGGCGCTGACCGCGCTGATGATGCCGTTCACCTATTCGATCGCCAACGGTCTTGCCTTCGGCTTCATCAGCTATGCTGCCCTGAAGACGCTGAGCGGCCGTTTCAGGGATGTGCATCCGGCCACCTGGCTTGTCGCCATTCTGTTCATCATCCGGTTCGTGATGGTGGGTGTCGAGCACAAGGAAGACGTTCAGGCGCCGGCCGGCAATGCCGCTGTCGAGACCGTTGTTGGTGAAGGTTCCGATGCCAACAATTCGGGAGCAGCCAACACGGCGCCCGCAGGCGCGCCTGCCGAAAGCACCAGCGGCCAGTAAGAAGCTGTCAACTGGCAACGAAAAACGCCCGCAACATGTGTTGCGGGCGTTTTTCGTTGCCTGAGGAGGATGCGATCTGGCCGGCATTTTCCATATTGCAAGCAATCATGGTTTTGTGAATGAGTGCGTCGCACGATCAACTTGAGTGTCGAGGGAAGGTTTCAATGAATTCTGCAGACAGTCGCCCTGTGTCGTCGTCGGCAATCGTCGGTATCTTTGCGGCCGCGTTCCTGGTCCTCGCCATTCTTCTGAATATTCTTGTGATCTTCGTGCCTTTCGACAACCCGGCCATGGGGTTCCTCGTCGTCGTGGCGGCAGCTGGCGTGGCCGGCCAGTACTGGTTTTCCCGTGAGAAGGTGGTGCCTGCCGGTGGCCGCACATGGAAGGTCGCGCTGCTATGCGGCATCGTTTCGGCCGTCCTTTCGGCCGGCTTTGCCGTCTTCGGCCTTTCCGGCGACCAGCAGATGTGGAACGAGTTCAGTCAGGCTGGCATCGCCGTGATCGCCGGAGTGTTCGCGGCCATCCTTGTCATTCAGGTTCTTCTGGTCCGCGTCGGCTTCTGGCTCACTTTCCGGCAGGCGGCAAAAAAGCCGGCGGCCTGAATTCGGGCAATTTCCGCAGACCGCAGACAGGGGCCTCGCGATCTCGCTGCCATCGACAACGCTGCGGCCCCCGATCCGTCTCAGGCTCTCATGGCTGGTCCGTTTTTAGAAAGCGCGACGCGACGCGCTCCTTCAGATGCTCGCGCACATCGCGATAGGCAGCCAGCCGCTGCTCGCGGGTGCCGGTAATCGAGGTCGGGTCGAAGGTCGGCCAATACTCTACTTCCACCGCCATGGTGCGGGTGAATTCCATCGCCGTATGGTGAGCCTGCGGTGAAAGGGTGATGATCAGGTCGAAATAGGCGTCTTCTATGTCGTCCACTGCGCGTGGTTCGCGGTCGCCCAGCGACAGTCCCTCTTCTTCAAGAACAGCATCGACGAAGGGATCGCGTTCGCCGGCATGGACTCCGGCCGAGGCGATGAAGACATCGGCCGGCAGCACCCGGCGCGCCAGAAGCTCGGCCATGGGAGAGCGCACGGCGTTCATTCCGCACATGAAAAGAATCGAGCGCGGTTTGGAGGGTTCGCCGTTCAGGTCAGCCTCGCCAGTGCAGCACGCAAACCAGCGTAAACAGCCGCCGCGCCGTATCGAAATCAATGTCGATCTTGCCGGCCAGCCGGTCTTTCAGCGTTTGCGAACCCTCATTGTGCAGTCCGCGCCGGCCCATGTCGATGGCCTCGATATGGCTGGGCGAGGCCGAGCGGATGGCATCGTAATAGCTTTCGCAGATCATATAGTAATCCTTGACGATCCGCCGGAAAGGCGTGAGCGACAGGATATGGGTGACAACGTCCGAGCCGTCCTCCCGGGTGATGGCAAAGACCAGCCGTGCATCGACCAGCGACAGCTTCAGCTTGTAGGGGCCAGGCTTTTCGTCGTTGACCGGACGGAAATTGTTTTCCTCGATCAGATCGAAGATCGCCACGGCGCGCTCATGCTCGACATCCGGCGTGGAACGGCCGATCGTTTCGTCAAGTTCGACGTCGATGAGCCGGTCACGCTGGTGATCGAAGTCCGACATCGGCGCTACATGTTCAGGCGTATGGCGACGGAGCGGGCATGCGCATCCAGCCCTTCCGCCCTGGCCAGCGCGATGGCGGCAGGCCCCAGCGAGCGCAACTGTTCAGGACCCAGCCTGAGGGTCGAGGTGCGCTTGACGAAATCGAGCGTGGAAAGCCCCGACGAAAAGCGGGCCGAGCGCGCGGTGGGCAGCACATGGTTGCAGCCGCCGACATAGTCGCCGATCACCTCCGGCGTATGGCGGCCGATGAACACCGAACCGGCGTTGCGGATGCGGCCAAGCAAGGCGTCAGCATCGTCCACCGCCAGTTCCAGATGTTCGGCCGCGATACGGTCGATGAGCGGGGTCGCCGTATCGAAACCATCCACGAGGATGACGCAGCCGAAATCGCGCCAGCTCTGCGCTGCGGTTTCGCCGCGCGAAAGGCTGCGCAGCTGGCGCTCGACGGCGTCCTCCACGGCTTTGCCGAATTCGGCGTCGTCGGTCATTAGTATCGACTGGGCCGAAGCGTCGTGCTCGGCCTGCGCCAGCAGGTCGGCGGCGATCCAGTCGGGATCGTTGGAGCTGTCTGCCACCACCAGAACCTCGGAAGGTCCGGCGATCATGTCGATGCCGACCGTGCCGAACACATGCCGCTTGGCGGCCGCGACATAGGCGTTGCCCGGCCCGACGATCTTGACCACGGGCCTGATCGTTTCGGTGCCGTAGGCAAGCGCCGCGACAGCCTGCGCGCCGCCGATGCGGTAGATTTCCGATATGCCGGCCAGATCGGCCGCCACCAGCACCAGCGGGTTGATGACGCCGCCGGAGGCCGGCACCACCATGACTATGCGCTCCACGCCGGCCACCGCCGCCGGAACGGCGTTCATCAGAACCGAGCTTGGATAGCTGGCGGTGCCGCCCGGCACATAGAGGCCGACCGATTCCACTGCCGTCCAGCGCGAGCCGAGTTCGACGCCGATGGGATCGACATAGATGTCGTCCTTCGGCATCTGGCGCTGGTGATGCGAGCGGATGCGGTCGCGGGCGAGCTTCAGCGCTTCGATGGTGGCCGGATCGGCCTGCCCATAGGCGGCCTCGATGTCGGCGCGCGAGACCGCAATGCCGAGCGTTTCAAGGTCGGCCCTGTCGAAGCGCTTCGTGTAGTCGATGAGGGCGGCGTCACCCTCGGCGCGCACGCGGGCGATGATGTCGCGCACCACGGCCTCGACATCGGCCGAAACCTCGCGTTTCGTCGACAGGAAGGCGGCAAATCGCTGTTCGAAATCCGCATCCGATTGTCTGAGGGTAAGGGCCATGCGTGTCAGATCCTGTGGGCGGGGCGCGACGTTGCCTGCCAGGCGCCGCCTATATCGGCAAGGCCTGCCTCCACGCATTCGACATCGAGCATGATGGTTCCGCCGCCGGAAAATATGAGTTCTATGATGCCGGCCGGCTGGTCCGTGGGCACAAAGCTGACAGCCAGCAGCGAAAGCACGTCGTCGGGCTTGTCGCGCGCGATCCCGGCCACCTTTGCGCCGAGCACGCGGTCGAAATGCAGCACGCTTTGCCGGCGCTCATTGTGCTTGCGCAGGAAGCCGGATTTCTTTTCCCAGGCAAAACGGCTCATCGCCAGCACGAAACGGTGCGTGCCGGGCAGATATTGCAGGTCGCACACCTTCATCACCGCGTCCTGCACATGGGCGGAAATGACGTTGAGATCCTGCTCGTCGAGCGCGATCAGCTTGAGGCTGTCCATGCCTGTTTCGCACCTGCGAAGGGTTGTCCTGAACCCTTTTGTTAGGCTGTCTTGGCGGTCTGTGCAACCGCGATGCCGCAGGAACCGGGCATCAGCCGCTGATGCGCTCTATGGTCGCGCCGCAGCCCGACAGCTTCTCTTCCAGCCGCTCGAAGCCGCGGTCGAGGTGATAGACCCGGTTGACGATGGTTTCGCCCTCCGCGGCCAGCCCGGCGATGACCAGCGACACCGAGGCGCGCAGGTCGGTCGCCATCACCGGTGCGCCCTTCAGCTTTGCCACGCCGTCGACGATCGCGGTCTGGCCGGACAGGGTGATGTGGGCGCCGAGGCGGGCCAGTTCCTGCACGTGCATGAAGCGGTTCTCGAAGATCGTCTCGGTGATGTGCGATCGGCCCTTTGCCATGGTCATCAGGCCCATGAACTGCGCCTGAAGGTCGGTCGGGAAGCCGGGGAAAGGCTCGGTGGTAATGTCCACCGGCTCGATGCCGGCGCCATTGCGGTAAACGCGGATGCCCTCATTGGTGACGGTGATTTCCGCGCCGGTGCGGGAGATCGTTTCCAGCGCGCTTTCCAGAAGGTCCGCCCGCGCGCCTTCCAGCAGAACGTCGCCGCCGGTCATGGCCACGGCCATGGCGTAGGTGCCGGTCTCGATGCGGTCGGGGATGACGCGAACGCTGGCGCCGTGCAGCTCATCCACGCCTTCGATCGTAATGGTCTCGGTGCCCGCGCCGGAAATCTTCGCGCCCATGGCGTTGAGGCAATCGGCAAGGTTGACCACCTCGGGCTCGCGGGCGGCGTTCTCCAGAACGGTTTCTCCGCGGGCAAGGGCTGCGGCCATCATCAGCACATGGGTGGCGCCGACGGACACTTTCGGAAAGCGGTAGCGATTGCCGCGCAGGCCCCTCGCGGCTTTGGCCAGCACATAGCCGCTCTCGACATCGATGTCGGCGCCCAGCGCCTGCAGGCCCTCGATGAACAGGTCGACCGGCCGGGTGCCGATGGCGCAGCCGCCCGGCAGCGAGACCCGCGCCTCGCCCATGCGTGCGAGCAGCGGGCCGACGACCCAGAACGAAGCACGCATCTTCGACACCAGCTCATAGGGGGCGGTGGTGTCGACAATGCTGCCGGCGGTGAAATTGATGGTGCGCGAATAGCCTTCGGTCTGCGTCGGGCGGCGGCCGTTGACGGAATAATCGACGCCGTGATTGCCGAGGATGCGGATGAGCTGCTCCACATCGGCCAGATGCGGCACGTTTTCCAGCGTCAGCGTTTCGCGCGTCAGCAGCGAAGCGATCATCAGGGGCAGGGCGGCATTCTTGGCGCCCGAAATCGGAATGGTGCCTGAGAGCCTGTTGCCCCCGACGATCCTGATGCGATCCATGAAGATGCCTCTCCCCGGCTGAATGCCGGTCTGGGATGTGCCGCGCCGGATACGGCTGATGCCGCTGGCGCGCTTCAATCGTTTAAAGCGGTCCGTCTAAACCATAGACGGCTGTCATTCAAGAAAATGCACTGGCAACAAAAGTAGCAGACGATCACGCACATTGCCCTGATGGGGCCAACGCCGGACGGATCAGCTTTCCGAAGCGGGCCTGGAAGCTTCGATGCCCTGAGGCCGCGAATCCGCCTCTCTGGCGCGTCGGGCTCTTGTCTGGGCCTTGCGCTTGAGCAGATTGGCCCTCAAGGCTTCCGCCGAGCGTGCCTTGCGCGCTTCTTCGCTGCTGGTTGCGGTTCCTTTCTTGTCCTTCATGCCTGTGTTCCTGCTGGCTGGATAAGCTTCCATGAATATGGCATGGGCATGTTCGAAACAACGTCTTTGCACAGGCTGTTTTAGAGCCTTGCACTTGGCGAAACGATGTGGCAGAAGTCCGCCGCATCCGGTTGCTGCCGTAGCTCAGTGGTAGAGCACTCCCTTGGTAAGGGAGAGGTCGAGAGTTCAATCCTCTCTGGCAGCACCATTTTTCTCAATAAAATCAATCATTTATGAATTGCGTCGCTTTGTGCGACTTCATGCGCTTGTATGAAATGCGCGGAACAAACAGCGAATTGCACACCGAAACGTGCAAAAAGCGTGCAGCTTTGTTCGGCTTATGTTCTGGTGATTCTGGCAAAGAAAAACCCCGCCGAAGCGGGGTTATTTGTCCTCGGTGTCGATCTCGACTGGCGGGTCAAACAAAATATGCGGAAACATTCTCAGCGCTGAACGCTCGTCCAAATCTCGCAGGTGGCATCCGCTTCCATTAACGCCCGTGACGAGAACGCCCTTTACCCGTGTTGCGATGGTGCCGTCGGAGTACGTCCGACGGTAGATTTTAAGGGTGGTGAAGGCTGATGTCGCACCTCGCCTCTTGTCTTTTCTGGTTTGCCCAACGCGAAAACCGCCCATCAAGCCTTCCTCCTGTCTTCCAAATCCGTCCTCCTTCCCGTGCCCTCAGCCAGCTTCCCGAACCAATCGGACGGCGCGTCGACCCACGGTAGCTTTGCAAATGCTCCAAAGGGCAGTTTGTTGATTGCCTCGATCAACGGGGCCTGCGGCACATTGGTATAATGGCGGCTCATATCGTCAGCCGCGTGGCCAAGTATCTGGTCCTTGATGTGCGGATGGACACCAGCGACAACAAGGCCAGTCGATACGGTATGGCGGGCCGTGTATGGGCTAACGTCGAGTATCCCCGACCGCTTACGCGCCCCTTTGATGGCAGTCTTCAGCCCGCCGCCGCCGTCCTGCACGATGCCATACGGCTCTCCGCGCGGCGTCCTAAACAGCGCTCCGCCCCGCTCCACCAAGGCAGGCAACCACCCGCACAGGAATGAATGCAGCGGCACGCCGCGCGGCTGTCCGGTCTTCGACGATCGCACCACGAACCACTGCTTGTCGATATTGACGTCTTCAGCCCGTAGCGCGAATGCCTCGATTGGCCGCAGCCCGGTGTAAAACAAGAACGTCATTAGCATGGCGGGATCCGGTGACATGGCCGCGACGAATCGCGCGGCATAGTCGTACTCGACGGGCGCGGTTCCGCTGCGTGTAGTAGGAGCCATCCGGACGACGTTGGTGCCCTTCGGCTTCCGTGGTCGCTCCCACAATTTCGGGTCGGCCATGTCCTTGCGGCAGGCGTGATTCCAAATCGCAACGAATGGCGTATAGACCTGACGTATCAGCGTCTCGCGGCTTGCGCCGGGGTAAAGTTCGCGTGCAGCCTTATCCAGATCCTCCTGCTTGATGTCAGCAAGCTTTCGGCCCTTGAAGTAGACCGCAAGGCCGGTTTCCTTGTCGGAGGTCTTTCGTGCATCAAAGACAAAGCGGGTAGGTGCGCCAGTTGCTGTATACGAATCAGCCGCGTCGTCAAACGTGGCAACTGCCTTCTCGCCATGGACGTGCGCCTGGACTATGCGGCTTTCGCGCTTGATCCTGATGGCTTCCGCGAGGTCTTTGTCGCTCGTGCCCGTAGTCTCGTAAACGCGCTGTCCGGCGACTGTTCCGCGGAGGTAGTACGTTTGCCCACGTTTAGTGAGTTTGAGTCCCATGTCAGTGCCTCTTGAAGTCTCGCCAGATGCTCGGCGGTAAAAAGAATCTTGCGGCCGGCAACCATGCAGCAGCCGTGCTTCTTGGCCGCCTTTGCAATGCCTCGCGGTGTCATACGCATGACATCTGCGGCCTCAGCCAGAGTGTAGACTCTGGCGATATTATCATTCGCAGCCTTCATTTTTCACCTCGTGCGGTTAAGCGCGAAATACGCTGATATGGCGAACACAATAAATGTGGCCGGTATAAACAGCAGGGTGAATGCGTCAGTCATTTACAAATAGCCTCCACCCCGAAGACGATTGCGCCCGGAAGGACCAGCAGAATAGCTGCAGGATCGGGAACGACACCGACAAGGCTGCCGAAAAGCCCGACGTACAACAGGACAATCAGCAATGCGTAAAACCAGGTCCTACCCATCCTTCCCCTCCGTGAGGGCGGCGCGCACCTTGCGCATAATGCGAAGGCGATCGGTCGCTTCCTTCATGCTGATCGCATCGGAAAGCAGATAGTCGAAGGTCTCAAGCAGGCTGGCGACCGTGTACCGAATGGATTCCGGAGCGCCATATCGCATAACCCATTCAGGCCCGCCGTCTGCGAATGACTGAGGATTGATGATGGTGGAGTATGCGCCTCCACCCAATGAGATTGTTGCCGTCATGCCATCGGCTGGATGACCTCCCTTGGTGCGGCCGACGCGAAAATGGCCGGCAGGAGCGTCTTTGCCATCCGAAAAGAGGGAATCCACCTGCTTAGCCATCCCGCGCCTCCAGAGCTTTGAGGGTGGCGCGACCGGCAGCGGTGATGCGATGAGGCGAGCGCTTGAGGTCTAATCGGGTTGGCTCAGCGAGGCCGAGATCAACCAGTGCTTTGCACGTCGCCTGCCGGAACCAGTACGGTCTTACGCCGTACGATGCCATTTCTCGCAAGGTCGAACGCTGCGCCTCTGTCAGCTTGGCGATAAGGTCACTGTGCATCACGGCCTCCTTTCAGCGAGCTTTCTCGCTCGGCCAACTCGACGTGTGGCTGACCGTATTTCTTGATCGTGGGGTGATGCTTGATGACGCTCAGGCGCTCCGCGTCAGTCAGCTTGTTATGGGCGTTCGGCGGGTCCGTGCGCCAGCACCAGAGCGCCGCAAACTCGACAGCCTGCCTGTCACGCTCCATCCCCCGCACCTCGTCGGGAGACAGGATGACGTAGCCGGCGGCGGTGAGGGCATTCATGATCCCATCAGCAAGACCGAAGCACATTTCAGCACTAGATCCCGGAATGCACCTTGCGATTGTGTCCAGCGCGCTCATGACTTGGCTCCTGCGAGGGCTTCAAAGCGTCCGTCTTCGAACTCTTCGCGCGGACGGACCCACAGCGATCCGTCATCAACGCCGCGGTATATTGCGACTTCGCGCATATCGACTGCTTGGCAATCATACTCAGCATCAAGGTTCGGATCGCGCCAATGCTCGGCCTGCATCTTGCCTATGCCGATCAGCTCGTAGTCAGTTCCGCGCCTCTTGTGGCGGTGCGTGGCAGCACCCCTTATCGCGCTCGCGTCGGGCGGGGTGGTGGCTTTGCCGCACACAGCACAAGGATTGTTCTCGCCTTTTGGGTTATCCTCGCAAGCCACGCATGCCACCGGCTCCGCCTCTCCGGCAGGCTCGGCAAGGGCGGAGAGGATGCGGGCTACAACGTCCTGCCCCTTCTCGGTTATGATTGCCAGACCATCTGCCCTATCGATCAATTCGAGGGCACGGAGGCGATGCCAAGCCATATCGAGGCTGAACACCCTGTCAGGTCTCATGTTGCAGCCGCTGATGGACGTGCCCAAAAGCACCTGAATTTCATACTCGGTCAGGTGTGGCGGCTCTTCAAGCACCTTCACCCGCGCCCCGGCAAGGCGCTCGGCGGCTTCGGCGCGACGTTGCCATCCGCATTTCACGGGCTCCCCATCTGTCAGGCTGAAGGCGTCACAGAAGCCTGCCGCCTTTTGCCGGTCTGCTCTCGCGACAGCTTCATCCCGCTCCCGCTTCACCTGCTCATATAGATCGGCCCGGACGTAGGCCGGGTACTCCTCGGGGTGCTCCAGATCGCTCATGCGGAAAGAGCGGAAACTCCCCGGCCAGCCCATTTCCTCGACTGTCATCCAAAGTTTTTCCGGTGCATCAACCATCTACGTTGCCTCCTTCATGGGCGCGTCTCATGGCTGGTTGTGCGAACATTGCCGTGCCCATAAGGCTACGTTTCAGCCTGTCTATCTCGGCATCCTTCCGCGCATTCTCGGCTTCCAAGGCTTCGAGGCGGGCTTTTTGACCGCGAAGCTCACCCCACAAGTCTGTAGGTGCTTTCACAAGATCACTCGTCATGGCCGGGCTCCTGAAAAAGCGCTTTCGCAAAGGAATAGCCGTGGCGGAAGGCGGCAAAGGTGCTGTTGGTTTCCGCGCTCTGATAGATGATGCCTTTTGGCCAAAGTTCTTTTGGCTCGCGATCCAGGCGCAGGTGCGAGTGCTGCCGCTCAAATTGGGTCATCAATTCGTAATGCTCGCGGTCAAGAAGCCTCATTGACCATCCTCCACGGTGGGGGATGCGGGGAGACCCGCCGGCCTTGAGGGGAACGGATGCCACAGGAGCGCGTCGGGGTACTCATCGGGTTGGCCATTGATGATTACGTCTTCGTGCATCCACCAATACCCGGCGCAACTTCTGGTGGGCTTTTGCCATCCGGCAACAATCACACGGTCCAGTTCTGGCGCGCTATTCATCGGCCTCCACCCACCACCTGCGGAGAGACGGAGCGCGGTGGCGGCTTCCATGCGCCGGAAATGCCGACCTTGGAACCACTTAGAAGCAGCATCGAAATACGCCTGACGATCCTGCTCGGCATTTGTCTGGAATGCTCTGAGGCGTAGGTTGTCTATTCTTGCTTCTTCTTCACTGTCCACCACATCAGGCGGCGTTGCGGAGGTGAGGTAGGCGCGGATGGCGGATAGCAACTCGGCATCACTATACCATCGGGGCAGTTCCAGCGCTTCACGGAACGCGGCCAGCCCTCCTAACCGCCCGCACTGTTGCGCGGCAACAGTCGGGGCCTCTTCGCTGTCGTAGACGACTTCCAGCGGCGTGCCTTCGTACTGGCGAGTCATCAAGCAGCCCTCCTGTTGCGCCGGCTGCGATTGTCATTGGCCGGCCGACGACGGCGCTCCTGTGCGGCACGTTCGCGCTCTGCCGTAACCTGGCCCGGCCATTTCAGCGACTGGCCAGTGATGGCCGCGACTTCACGGGCAATGGCTTCGATCTCGGGCCGTCCCGCTGCGATCGACATGATCGCGCCGGCAGTTGTGCTTTGGGCGATGAATTGGTGGGCGGTTAGGGTGCGGGTGGTTAGGGTGGTCATGTGTGTTTCTCCTCAGTGATGGTTGTGGCTGGTGAGGCCGGGTAGGGAACGGTCAGCCCGCCATGCCGTAAAACACGGCAAACATGCCGGTAACGAACAGCCCAAGCGCAAGCGCGCTGGCGACGGAATGGGCGAAGTCGCGGAGGTGGTTGTGGGTAGAGGGGTTATGCACAGCAAACCTCCACATCGCGCCGCTGGCGGCGTGCCGACGAGTGGGCACGCAATTCACTGTTCACTTTGTCAAGTTCACGCAGCAGGGCGCGCTTGCGGTGTTCCAGATAGCGGATGTGGGACTTGTCGGCTTGGCTGCTGCCCGGCTGGTGCGTGTGGCGGTCGGCTTGGTAGGTGCGCATGTGCTTCTCCTCGGTGGTTGGTGAGGAGAGTTATGCGATAATCGCGTGATTATGTCAAGCGATTATCGCGCACCAATCGAAAATCGCTTAGTCAACCGTGAACCGGGCGACGTATCGGCCTATAATGTGAACCTCTTCAGCCAACCGCTCATAGGGCTGATAGTCCTTATTATATGGGACGAGCCTGAAGCGTAGTGGGTCGGAACCGCGGACGATTTCCACTTGCTTAATCGTTTGGCCCCCGTCCTCCCATAGGGCGAAAATACCAGGCATGTTTGGCACGCGCTTCGACTCATCTATAAGTACAACGTCGCCATCTCGAATTTTTGGCTCCATTGAATTCCCCTCGCATTCAATGAAGTGCAGATGCTTTGTTGATGTGCTAACCCGGCGACGAAGGACGGCAGGCGGCATTCGCCATGTCCCAACTACAGGCGCCCCTGTTTCAATACCATCTCCGCCCATTGATATGGCCACCACTGTGTCGCTGTTCCCGGCCCCGATTGTTCCATCAATCTGCGGTATCTCCCCAGCAGGTATCCCGCGCCGAGAGTTGGAGCTCACCGCGGCGCGCTGTGCCGACCACTCTTCTTCATCTGAAACATAAGTCAGCTCACCAACGCCGTCCGAGTCGATTAGCGGGACGTATCCCGTTCTCATATTCACGTTCGGGTAATTATCTAGAAAGAATGCGGTGAGACCTTCGAACTCTTCGGCAGACAGCTTCTTTCGAACCCCGCTGAGATACTTACTGATGTGATCAGCCTTTATGCCGGTATATCGCTCCGCTTCTGCAAAGGTCGCTTCGCTTTCAGCGAACCATCGCCCGATAGCTTTTCGCCTGTTTTCAATGCGCTTGTTATCCATGGCGCGAAAATCGCATAAAATAAATCAAATGTCGTGCGCGATTATCGCGTTAATCACTTGACGTATGTGCGATTATCGCGTAATCATCCAATTAACCCTAACGTATCGCATTTGAAACAAAGGCCGCCACCGATGACCACCACACCCGAATTCACCACCGACAACTGGTCCGACTTGGACACGGCAGAAAAGTTCCTCGATATTGTCGACCGCGCCAAGGTCATCAAGTATCTGGCTATTGCGTCGGCAAAAGCTGAAGGCGCCGACCGGGATAACTTCCTGCTTGGCATCAAGGTGCTTGCCGACGACATTTGGGCCGCAGCGGAGAATGGCGACGAGAAAGTCACGGATCGAATACGGAATGACATTTGCAACCCCGACTGGCGGCGGAAGGCGGCTTAGCCGCGCCGTTGCCGGGGAGGGACGCCGTGTTGCTTCGCAACCTGTTCGGCATATTGGCGGGAGACACGGAAGGCGCGTCCGATATCGGCATAGCTTTCACCCGCCAGCGCCATGCGAACGATTTCCGCGGTCTGGTCTCTCCCGGATGGTGGTCTCTGCTTCGGAGTATCGCGCATATGCCTTTCGTATATCGCATGGAACAGCGCGACCTTTTCGGGAGAAAGGGTCGGGATGCCCTTGCGGAAGCGCGACATGGCGGCCTTGGAAACGCCAAGCTCCTCGCCAACCATCGAGGCGTTTATCCCAAGGCCCTTCAAGTCTCGCAAAATTTCGTCAACGGTTTTCATGGCGTCGATTTAGCAGCCGTTGACAAAGTTGACAACACGCGCCTGCGCACACGGTTAACGGGGAGCAACGCTAGACAGCAAAAAGCCTATTGACAAAGTTAACTTGCTGGCGACAATCAAAATCATAGCCGCCCGCTAACGGCAAAGCAGCGACAGCAGAAAAACACCCCAGACCACACGGACCCATCTCTGGGCCGACACCACTCGTTTCACCGTTTGGTCTGGAGCATTCGTACTGGCGGCGGGGAGGATGGCCACACATGAAGCCAAGACCCGCCACGGTCCTACCGGCTACCACACCGGCGCTTATGACATGGAGTCCACCAAGCTCCTTGTCAAGCGCCCCGACCAAACAGCCGCAATGTGCGGCCCACACCACCGAGGAGAACATGCATAGTAACCTGAAAGACCTGGCTAACGCTATCTGGGATAGCGTGGCCGACCGCCTGCCGGGCGATGACAATGGTTATTACGACCCGGACGCCATCGTCGCACGCGCCCTCGGCATCCCGAAATGGCACGCGATTGCGGCCCGCCGCGGTTACCGCAAGCCCGAACCATCCCGAAACATAACTCTGCCGCGTGTGTCCATTCTGGAGCGGCCGTACGTCGAGGAGGCTACAAGCCATGCAGCATGATGACGACGAAGACATGATCTATCCCGGCGATCTCGTCGAGCTGGTCGTGCAGCCCTCGGTTTGGGGGCAGGCCATCGGCTTCGCGGGCAGCCTTGTATTCGTGCGGCTTAATGCCGTGACTGCGCTGCCATACCACGAGTTCGAGCTTCGCAAGATGGCTGACCAAGACCCGGAGCCAAAGGGCGGGCTTGAGGCCGACAACGTGGTGGATTTCACCAAATCCGTTGCTGATTTGAAAAAGGCAAAAACGAGGGGAGCGGCGTGATGGCCAAGTTCAAGGTTGGGGATAGGGTGCGGTTTACAGACCAGTGTCCGCGGGCTTGGTGGTTCGGCCCGCACACGAAGCACAAGGAAGGCATTGTGAAGGCGCTCAACCATGACGGTTCGGTTGGAGTTGTGGCGATCGGCTCGAACAGATACGGGCATTTCGGCGGCCATTGGATGGGCTGCATCGAACTGGTCGACGACCGCGCGGACAAGTTCGATTCCTTCCTGGACAGCCTTATCGACCGCGCCTTCACAGCGAAGGTCGCCAAAACCAACCAACCCGCCATCGTCTGCCTGATCGAAAACGGCCAGCCGCTCCCGTCCAGTCGCCCGCACGTCCACCGCAACAAGACTGCGGCAAGCAAGGAGGCAGAGCGCCTTGCGAAGAAGTACCCCGGCCAGCGGTTCGGCGTCTACGAGTTTGTGAGCCATGCCGAGGCGGCAAAGCCGACCTACAAGCACGAGTGGCAGCGGTTGGCGGCGGATGGCCAGAAGATTGCGGCCATCAAGGAAGTGCGGGCCATCGCGGGCCTGGATTTGATTACTGCCAAACGGGCCGTCGAAGCCTTCATCGACAAAGCCGCCTAACCAACTCCTGCTGCGGCCACCAACCGCAGCAGCCCACCACCAAAGAGGAGAAGCACATGGCGAAACACGCCAGCAATCACGCGCATCCATATGCCACCGCGTTTACGCGCACCGGCAAACTCAACATGCACAACCGCAAGCCGTACCGCACGGCTGCACAGCGCCAAGAGGCACGGCGCACCGCAACGCTGGCCGATGGTCGGTACGTGTCCAACGCGCCGGTGTCGTTCCATCGGGCTCCGAAGGGGAGGGCGGCGTAATGAAGCGCGAAATCGTTGACGCGCTGATTGCGTCGCTGAACGACCCGGATGCAGGGTGGGAGTACACTGAGTACACCGCCACCAATAACCGCATCAAATGCGAAATCTGGCTGTCAAACGGGCTTGAGTGGCTGGAGGTCAAATTCTGGGGCGACAAGATTGGGCGAACGGCGCGGAAGCCAATCACCTACGGCGGAGACTGCTTCATGCTTGCGTGGCTCGTGCCGTGGCGCTGGCGCGTATACCGTATTGCTACTGCCAAGCAGGCCGAAGCGCTTGCCCAAAAGGCCGTGTCTGACGAAACCATCGTCGCAGCCATCCGCTCAGCCTCGCAGGTGCCAGCATGACCACCCGCGACATAGCCGCCGCAACGCTGGCCACGCTTACCGTCACCGCCTACGCGCTGGCCGCCTTCGGCTGGCTCGTGGTGTTCCCGGCCGTCGGATTGCTCTGGTCCTTCGGGGTGCTGCCATGAGCAGCCCGTGGAAGGACTATGCGCCCGGACCAGTACCGCACGAGAAGGACGTGACGTTCATTGTTAGCACGAGCCGGCGCTCACCGCCCGCCAACCGATGGCTGGCCATCCTTGTGTGTCTGGCCGTGGTTTGTGCCGTGGTCGCGGTGTTCGCATGACCGCCCCAGACCCGCACGCCTCAGCCTTCTGGTCCGCGGTCGCCCTGTCAATCGCCATCGCCATTTGGGCGGTGGTTTAGCCCTGCGGCTGGCTACCGACCAGTCGTATAGACCCAATAGAGGAGTACCACATTGGCAATTTCGCTATCTAGTTTGCGCTCATCCAAGAGCGACAATCCACCCATTGTCCTGCTTTACGGCGTGGACGGCATTGGGAAGACCAGCCTTGCCGCTGAGTTCCCGAACCCAATCTACCTGCCGACGGAAGGCGAGCGCGCACCGTCGGACGTGGATATGCCGACACCCGGTACGGTGGAGACGTTCGGCGCCTTGCTGGACATTTTCGAGGAGCTTCTGACCACGGAACACGGCTTCCAGACCGTCATTATCGACAGCCTGGATGGGCTGGAGCCCCTTATCTGGCAGGCCACCTGCGCCCGCCTTGGCGTGTCGTCGATCGAAGAACCGGGCTACGGTCGCGGTTATGTCGAAGCCGATAATGAGTGGAGCACGTTCCTTTCCGCATGCGCTGCCCTTGCTCGTGCCGGCATTTTTGTTGTGCAGCTTGCGCACCCCGAAATCGCGCGCTTCGACTCTCCGGTCACTGACCCGTACAGCCGATACGGCATCAAGCTCCACAAGCGTGCCGCTGCACTGGTGCGTGAGCGCGCCGATGTGGTCGGCTTCCTGAACTACCGAATCTCCATCAAGGAGAAGGAAGTCGCTCGCCAGACGAAGGTCGCCCATGCCGAAGGCGGAAAGGAACGTCAGATCCACCTCAATGAGGGAGCCGGCTTCGTTGCAAAGAACCGCTACGGCATGCCCGACGCCGTTCGCTACAGCAAGGGGCAGGGCTTTGCTGAACTGGCCAAGTTCTGGCCGGGCGGCGAGAAGGAGGCTGCGTAAATGGAAAAACTCTTCATGGGCACGCTTGCAGTAATCGCACTTGCCTTCCTGATGCCGGTTCTCGGCACGCTCATAGGCGCATTTATGGGCTGGGTCGTCGGCCTGTTCTTCGGCGAAACGATACTCGCCTTTCTGGCTGCCGTCGGCGTTACGACCAGCGGCCTCAGCATGTGGCAGGTCGGCGCTGCCATGGGCTTTCTTGGCAGCTTTCTACGCACCACCATCAGCCGCACCTAACCACCCACCGCGCCTACCAGGCGCACCTACCACCACGTAAGAGGAAAATAGAATGGCCGTACTTGGCTCGAAATTCAACGCGCATGATCACGACACCGAACAACGCGATTACGAAGAACTGCCAAATGGGATTTATGCTCTCGAAATTGAAGCCAGCGACGTGGCGCCGACCAAAGCTGGCACGGGAACCATCCTGAAAACCACCAGCGTCGTGCTTGAACCGGAAGACTTCAAGGGCCGCAAGCTGTTCACCAACTACAATATCGAGAATCCGAACAGTCAGGCGCAAGAGATCGGCCAGCGCCAGTTCGCCAGCCTTTGCCGCGCCATCGGCATTACCGAAGTCGAGGACAGCGAGCAGCTTCATTTCCATCGCTATGTCGTAAAGGTGAAGTTGGGCAAGCCGTCCAAGGATGGCCAGTATCCGGCCCGCGCCGAAATCGCCACCTACTACTTCCCAGATCAGGGCAACGTCCCCGAGCCGGCCATCGACGCCGAGCAGCCCGCTCGCATGCAGGCTCCCGCCAACGACAATCGCCCTGCGGCACGTCCCGCGGCACAGCAGCAGGCGGCTGCGGGTGGGGCGGCGAAGAAGCGTCCTTGGTAATCTGAACAACGGCGGCTGGTTGCTACCCGCAACTGGCCGCCCCTACTGGATAGAGGAGAAGCATATGGCTTACAGCGTTCAGGAAGCGCGCGGCTACCTTGAAACGGGCGGCCTTGGCGAGACGATGGGTCTCGCCCTGATGGCGGCCGAGGCAAACCAGACGAAAGTGCAGATGGATACCGACATGGCGGTGGCCCTTTGCCAGCTTGCCGCCGAGGGGTTGGCTAAGAAGGAGGCCGCATAGATGACCGACTTCATCCCATTCCCTAAAATCCCACGCCTCAAGCGCGGCTGCATCATCACCGAAAAGATCGACGGCACCAACGCTCAGATCGTCATTGACGCGGAGGGCAACGTCCGGGCCGGCTCACGTAATCGCTGGATCACGCCGGACAACGACAACTTCGGCTTTGCCGCGTGGGTGAAGCAGAACGAGGACGAGCTGCGCGCGCTAGGTGAAGGCCAGCACTTTGGCGAGTGGTGGGGACTTGGCATTCAGCGCGGATACGGCCTGCATGAGCGCCGGTTCTCGCTGTTCAACACCGGCCGGTGGAGCAACCCGGAAAACCGCCCGGCGTGCTGCGACGTTGTGCCTGTTCTCTACGCCGGCGACTTCAGCACAAACACCGTCGATTGGGTGATGGACACCTTGAAGGAAGCCGGATCACAGGCTGCGCCGGGTTTCATGAAGCCGGAAGGCATCATCGTGTTCATGACTGCGGCGCGGCATCTTTACAAGGTGCTGGCCGACAACGATGACCAGCCTAAGTCGCTGATGGAGGCCGCATGATGGGCTGGCCTGAAGCATTCTTCTATAGCGTTGCCGCCATTGCCGGCGCAGGAGCTTTCTTAGGCTTCTTCTACATCATAGGCCGCTAACAACCGCGCTGCCGGGCAGCCACCAACTGCCCGGCACCACCTACCACCACCACCGCGTACCACGCGGCACCATCACCCAAGAGGAGAACACCATGCGCGTTTCACGCAGCGCCTTGGCGCGCCTGCTTACGCAGGTCACAAAGGCCGTCGAGACCCGAAACACCATTCCCGTTCTGGCTACCGTCAGACTGGTTGCCGAGAACAACCGCCTGACCGTCACCTGCACGAACCTCAACGTTGAAATGTCCGGTAGCATCGAATCCGATGGCGACTTCACCGCATGCATCGATGCGAAGCTGCTTGCCGCAGCCGTCAACAAGGCTGGCGGTGACGATCTGGCATTCGAGACGGATAGCGCGACCGCAACGCTCAAGGCTGGCCGTAGCCGCTACAAACTGCCCGTTCTGCCCGTTGACGACTTCCCGACCATGCAGACCGGCGAGTTCACGGCGGAGTTCGAGGCAGACCCGGCCGCCCTGTTTGCGCCCGTTGCGTTCGCCATGTCGGACGAAACCACGCGCTTCTACCTTTGCGGTGCATATCTGGAGCCGCACGCAGTTACGGCTACGAACGGGCACAAACTGTCATCGGTGGCGCACGAGCTTGGAGTAGAGTTCAAGCCGGTCATCGTGCCGTCGGGCACGGTTGCGCTTGCGCCAAAGGGCAATACCAAGGTGCGCATTTCTGGAACCAAGATCCAGTTTTGCACCGACGACATCGTTCTGACCAGCGCGCTGGTAGACGGCAGTTATCCCGACTACGAGCGTGTCATTCCGCGCGACCAGCCCAACGCTGCCGTGTTCGACAATGCCGCCATGAAAGCAGCCGTGGATCGCGTTGCTATCGTCTCGCAGGACAGGGCGCCATCCGTTCGGCTGGACCTTACCAGCGAGGAAATCAGCGTGTCGGCTCGCGGCGACGGCGAGGCCGATGACGTCGTGCCATGCGCCTACGACGGTCCTGCGCAGGCCGTGGGCTTCAATGCGCGTTATCTAGGCGAAGTCCTTGGCTGTCTGCCCAGTGGCGATGTGCGCATGGCTGTGGGCGATTGTAACGGCCCTGTGGTGTTCACGAGTGACGCGGCTCCTGCGCAACGGGTGGTCTGCATGCCGGTACGCGTTATATGAAGACGGTTTCAAAATTGACGCACGACCGACTTACCAGTGTCCTTAATTACGATAAGGACACTGGTCTATTCACGTGGAAAGTAAAGTTGGGAAAAGGCGAGGCCGGTCGCATTGCAGGATCCCCGACGTGGGATGGATATATCCGAATAATGATCAACGGAGAAAGAATTTTCGCCCACCGGCTGGCATGGTTTTATGTGCATGGCGAGTGGCCCAATGGTCAGATAGATCACATCAACGTTAACAGGTCAGACAATCGTATAGAAAATCTGAGGTTGGCGACTGCCAGTCAAAATCAAGCCAACCGGAATATGCAGAGCAATAATACATCATGGTATAAGGGAGTCACGCACCTAAAGAGGTCGAATAAGTATATCGCGAGGATAAAGATAGATAGAAAACTGATCCATCTTGGTACATTCAATTGTCCAATTGAGGCCCATGAAGCATATATAAAGGCCGCCAACGATATATTCGGCTCATTTACAAGGGCTGCATAATGGCGCCCCTGCCCAAGCCCCGCGCCTCCACCGTCGCAGCGATCTACAAGGCGTACGAGGCCGCAAACAAGCACTATGACAGCCTTGGCATAAGCGTTGGCGAGATCGGTACGGAATGCGACCGCGCGCTTTGGTACGGATTTCGCTGGGCCAGTCAGCCGGAGGAAATCGACGGTCGCAAACTGTCGATCTTCCGAACCGGCGATCGGTGGGAGGAGGTCATGGTTTCCGACCTCGAACGCATTGGCGTTGAGGTCTGGGGGCAGCAGGAGCGCATCCGCCTTGTCCACGGCTTCGTACGCGGCAAGTGCGACGGAATGGCGCTGGGAATCCCTGAAGCCCCGAAAACCATTCACCTTTGCGAGTTCAAGAGTTCCAACGACAAGGGCTTCAAGGAGATCGTCAAGAAGGGCTGCCGCGTGGCCAAGCCCTTGCATTTTGCTCAATGCCAGATCGGCATGCACGCCTTCGGATACACGAGATGCCTGTACTACGTGACAAACAAGAACGACGACGCACGCTACACCGAGCGCCTTGAATACGATGTGGAATTCTGCCTTCGTCAGTTGGCGCGGGCCGAGCGCATCGTGTTTTCGGACAACCCACCGTCGCGCATAAGCGACGATCCGGAGTCATGGCTGTGCCGTTTCTGCAAACACCATGCCGTTTGCCATGAAGGCGCAATGCCTCGCGTGTCGTGCCGCAGTTGCATTCACATGCAGCCTGAGCGCGGTGGAGACTGCCACATAAGCTGCATGCGCTGGTCGAAGCCTCTTTCCGTCGATGAACAGAAAGAAGCTTGCCCCGCCCATCTTTTCAATCCCGGCCTGATCGACGGCGAGCAAATCGATTTCGACGAGGCCGCAGAATCCATCACGTACCGCATGCGAAGCGGCCGCATTTGGGTGGACGGGGCGGCACCAGCCAACGCCACCCCAACCCACCAAGCCGCCTAACACCGCACGAGGAGAACACCATGACGACCGCCGCCAACGACAACCGCCCGCCCGAGTTTGATGCGCTGATAGAACAATACACACCCGGCCTAAAGCGCCTGGCTGGCAAACTCGCGCCG
Source organism: Aquamicrobium sp. YD-1-mutant5 (assembly GCF_059509755.1). NCBI lineage: Bacteria > Pseudomonadati > Pseudomonadota > Alphaproteobacteria > Hyphomicrobiales > Phyllobacteriaceae > Aquamicrobium > Aquamicrobium sp. YD-1-mutant5. Next base: position 211,055 of record NZ_JCAKKP010000003.1, on the reverse strand, counting down.
GGGCAGGGTGATGAACTGTACGTCGATACAGTCATTCTGCTGCTGCATCGCTGGCGGTCGTTCCGACTGGATGGCGGCTTCTGGAATTGGGCATCGCTCACGATGCGTTCCATTGCGCGCGAAAACCGCAATAGGGCGAAGCGGCAACTTTCTTTCGCGCCGCTGGAAGCGGCATACAGCATCGGCACGCCGCCTGTGCAACAGAGTCGCGTCGAATTGAATGAAACTGTTGCAAAGCTTCGGCGTGTTCGCGGTGGGGCAGACGTGCTGCGGTACGCCATGGGCGATACCTTTGCTGACATTGGCAAGCGACGCGGCGTGAGCATCGAGCGAGCGCGCCAGATAGTTGTGGCTGCGCGTGAGAGGGTGGCGGCATGATGAAGCCCGCCGAAGTGATTGGTGCCGACGCCATAGCGGAGTTGCGCGCAGCTGGTTGGATCGTTGTGCGCCACGACGCGATCCGGCTGGCGCAGGCGCATGCGAGGGAGGAGGTGAGATGCGATGAAAGGCAATAGAGGCACGCTAGATATAATACCCGGGAAGGGACGACCTGCGAACCTTAAAGGGCAAAGATTTGGCAAGCTTGTTGCTGTCGAATACATCAAGTGGGTGCCACCAAAGTATAAGGCATCATGGCGCTGCATCTGTGATTGTGGCGGTGAAAAGATAACCCGCGCGGAGAACTTAAAGCGCGGAAAATCCACACACTGTGGTTGCGAGTCGCATGCGATTAGAGTCGCTCAGGTGACCAAGCATGGACATTCAGCCGCATCTAATGAGGGGCGAGCATCGCCCACATACCGAGCATGGCACGCGATGCGGCAAAGGTGCGGGAGTGAGAAGCATAGAGCCTACCCGGACTATGGAGGGAGAGGCATATCTGTGTGCGATCGATGGAGCGACTTCAGGAATTTCCTGGCCGATATGGGGGAGCGCCCGCATGGTAAGACGCTCGACAGAATCAATGTCAACGGAAACTATGAACCCTCAAATTGCCGATGGGCAACACAGGCCGAGCAAGCTGCCAACAAACGTCCGCGCCTACGGCATGGGGATTTCCTAGAGTTAGTAGGCGCGGCTCGAATCCTGGTCGCGGCAAATGACAATGAAATCCCTACTGCCATAGACGCCATCCAGGCCGCCCTTGACAGGCTAGATAGGAGACATGGGTAGTGCAGCTTCGCGATTACCAGCGTGCCAGCATCGATGCCCTATATGAATACTGGGCCAACGGCGGCGGAAACGGCCTCATCGTGCTCCCAACCGGAGCCGGCAAGGCGCTCGTCATTGCAAAGATCATTGAGGAGCTGCTTACCGACTATCCTGACATGCGTATCGTCAACGTTACGCACTCCGCCAGCCTTGTGGAGCAGAACTTCAAGGAATTCATCGGGCTGATGCCGTTTGCGCCGGCGGGCATCTATTCCGCATCTCTCAATCGCCGGGATACGCGCGCTCAGGTGTTGTTCTGCGGTATCCAGTCTGTGTGGAATAAGGTTGATCATCTGGGGCCAGTCGACCTTGTTCTGGTCGATGAGGCGCATGCGATCGGCCGCAACGCCAACACGCAGTACGGCAAGTTCTTTCGGGAGGTTCGTAAGGCCAATCCCGATAGCCGAACGGCGGGCACGACAGCAACCGACTACCGCATGGACTCAGGGCGGCTAACCGACGATCTGGACAGCGACGACGAAGTTGATGAGGACGGCAAGCCCGTTCGCTTTAAACTGTTCGATGATGTCGTCTATGAAGTGGGCATTGCCGACCTTATCGAGAAAGGATTTCTTACACGCCTTATCAGCGGCAAGACGACGGCGAAGATCGACTTGAAGGGAGTCGGCACCCGTGGCGGGGAGTACATACCCGGCCAGCTTTCGGCTGCCGCGGAGCGCATCATTGAAGATGCGGTTGCCGAAGATATGGTTATATCCGAGGGGCGCAGAGCCGGACTATTCTTCAGCACCAGTAAGGACAACGCGCGCCACATTGCGGAGTGCATCCGCCGGCATGGGCGGACATGTGCAGTCCTGACAAGTGACAACGCACACCAGACGAAAGAGGTGTTTGAGGGCTTCAGATCAGGAAAATATTGGGCCATCAGTTCGGTCAGCATGATCACGACAGGCACGAATTTTCCGTTTGTGGATTTCATATCGCTGATTTTGTCAACGAAAAGCCCCGGAAAATTGGTCCAGATTCTCGGGCGGGGCACCCGAAACTCGCCGGGCAAAGAAAATTGTCTTATTGCCGACCACGGTAAGAATCTGGCCTATCACGGGCCTATAGACCAGATACGACCGCGCGCACCCGGAAGTGGTGAAGGAGATCCGCCTCGTAAATTATGCCCGCAGGACAAGGCCGACGAGGACGGCAACTATGGCTGCGGCGAACTTATCCATGCATCGGCCAAGACGTGCCATTGCTGCGGCTACAAGTTCCCGCCGAGCGAGAATGTCAGCATTACCGCCAGCGCGGCAGACGCTCCGGTCCTGTCCACAGAGAAGCCATCATGGCGCCCCGTCAACAGCCGCCGTTTCGACTACCATGAAGGCAAGGGCGGGAAACCTCCATCGGTGAAGGTCAGCTACATGTGCGGAATGACTGCCATCCGCGAATGGCTATGCCCTCAACACACTGGGTTCGCCAAATCCAAGGCTGATAGGTGGTGGCTGGCGCATGGCGGCGAGCGACCCTTTCCGAAGTCTGTGATGGAATGGCTGGAGCGGCAGCGTGAGCTTGTCGAAACGGAGGAAATATCGGTGAAGCCCGACGGTAAATATTGGACCGTCGTATCACAGAAGGCGGGCACTGTTCGCGCCCACAACGACAACACGCGGCCTGCCGATAATGACAATGTACAGGAAATGTCGCCCGGACTGGCCGAAGTGTTGGCGGACGACATTCCCTTCTAGCCATTGACAAAGTTAACAAATGCATCCATAGTCTGAAAACCATGGTGCCGGCCTACCCAGCCGGTACTGCTACCACTGAGGAGAATATGCATGGGCGATATCCTGCGCGAAAAGCGCGACGAAATCAGTGACGCGCTGGACACGGTAATTGCCGACTCTGACATGAAAAGGCTTGAGAAGCAGGCGCGTGACATTGCGGACGAGATCGCCTCGACGGTCGAATACAACATCAAGGAAAACCTTGCTGGATGGCTGGCGGGTCATGTCCGATCTAATGCGGAGGCGGCGATTGAAGCCATCCTTTCCGGCAACGAACACGAAGCCCGCCGCCGGCTTAGCCTGAAGCCGGAGTCCTATTATGACGGGCGCGGCTTCAAACCATGGTTCGACACGTCGTCACGCTTGCACGAAAGCGGTCCAGTCGAGTTGCGACGCAAGATTGTCGAGGCGCACCGCGATTTGATTGCGGACGCTCGCATTGCAGACCTTGAGGCTCAATTAAAGGGCTTGGTCGAGAAGTACTACAAGATGGAACACGCCGAGTTGCCCCGCCTGCGTGAGCAGTTGCGTAGCGCAGAACATGAACTTGAACAGTATCGAGCCAACGAGCGCGCCTATTACGCAATGCAGGAGGCTGCATAATGTCTACCAAAACAGCCAACGACAACTTTTTGCAAGCCGACGTCGCCAATGTGCTCGCAGACATCGACGCGTTGCTGACCGCCTATCCCGAGCTTGCCGAAGATGGCCAACTCAAGGCCGACATGCTCGAAGGCGAAACCGACGCATTCTCGGTTCTTTCTCGCCTTGTAAACATCGAGCGTGACGCCGACAGCATGGGCAAAGCCGTGGCTGCACGTGTCTCTGACCTACAAGCCCGCAAAGCCAGAGCCGACAAGCGCAAGGAGGCAATGCGCGTACTCATGCTCCGTGTGATGCAAGCGGCGGGCATCCAGAAAGCGCCACTGGTTGAGGCAACGGTTAGCGTGACGAAGGGCAGGGATAGTGTGGAGATTGTTGACGAAACAGCAGTCCCGCCGCGCTTCCTGAAGGTCGTCAAGACGCCCGACAAGACGCTGATCAAGGCTGCTCTAGATGCCGGTAAGGCCGTGCGCGGGGCTGAGATCAAGACCGGCCAGCCTACCATTTCGGTGCGGGTGGCGTGATGTCCGAACTATCCATCGTCAAGCAGGAGTTTCCTGAAACGCCCCGTCCGTACAGGCTTATCGAAACGTACCTCACCAGCGAAGGGCCGCGTTCTCGCATTTGCTCTGGTGCCTTCTCTACATTCGATGACGCCAACATGTGGCGAGCCGAGTTGATTTCGGAAATGCCGCGCCGAAAGGATGCGGCATGACCAACTACGGCGACCAATTCATGAAGTGCCCGGAATGCGGCGGCGTGGCTGAGGCTGAGTGTGTTGACGTTGGCGTCGGCCTCTACATCAAGGACGAATACGAGTGTCCCTGCGGATACAATTCGGCCGCAGATGGACGGATCAACGTCGCCACCTACGACGACTGGTTTCCGGATGACACGATTGAGCCAAGCCCATATCGTCCACCCGTTGTTGGTACGAGGCTATAACGAGTAGCGGGATCGTGTTGCCAATCCTTGATTTCAGACCAGCGCACCCACACCTTTCCGTAAGTGCAGTCATAATAGCCCTGTGCCCCGGGCCTACCCAATTCTTCGTAACCAATGTTCATTGCATCGTTCCTTTGTTGTCGATGCTTGAACAATACCACCCACTAGCAGGTGTTGCCTAGTCAGGCGCAAAAACAACCACCACACGGCTACCAACCGTGCACCACAATGAGGAGAAGAATGAATGGCAATGGTTGCCGGAGTCGGAATGCACAGTCATGCCGACAGAGGTCACGACTTTTACGCCACGCCGCGCGAAGCGGTAGATGCCTTTCTGGCCATCGAGAAGAAGTGGCTTCCGGAGGGGGCGATATGGGAACCGGCCTGCGGCGACGGCGCAATCGTCCTGCCGCTGCGGGAGAGCGGCCGAACGGTATACGCGACGGACTTGGTGGACCGGGGATGCCCGGACAGCACGGCAGGCTTGGATTTCCTGCGGGATGGCAGGTATCCGGGGCGCGGCGTGACGAAGGCAATCATCACTAACCCGCCTTTCAAACTGGCATGGCAGTTCGTGGAGCGCGCTCTTCAAGAGTGTGATTACGTGGCCATGCTTCTGCGGCTGGCCTTCCTTGAGGGGTGCGCACGCAAGACGTGGTTCGAGATGCGCCCCCTGGCTCGCGTCCATGTCTCCAGCCGCCGCTTGCCCATGATGCACCGCCATGGATGGACGGGGCCGAAGGCGGGCTCGGCCGTCTGCCACGCGTGGTTTGTCTGGGACAGGCGGCACGAGGGCCGTCCGCAAATCCAGTGGTTCGACTGGAAAGACCACGCGCCGCTGGTCGGCGACAACGACAATGCCGCTCCCGCGCAAGCAGGTGCGGCATGAGCGCTAAAGGCACAAGCAAATGGACACACGACGCGATCATGTCCGTCGCGCTAGAATTTAAAACACGCGCCGAATTTCATAAGGGCGCCACGGCTGCCTACGCAGCGGCGCGGCGCAGTCAATACGGCCTAGATCATTTCTGTAGTCATATGGAAAAGAAGAACGAGCGATGGACATTCGACAAGATAATGTCCATCGCAAAATCTTACAAAACACTTCAAGAGTTTAGAGAGGGCGATTACGCAGCGTATTCGGCCGGGCTAAGAAGTGGCAGGACGGGAGAGCTATACGCTCATATGAGAACGGAGAGGGTTCCGCAAGATAGGTACATCTATGCGATAGTAGCATCCAACAACAAGACCGCTTACATAGGGCTTAGCAAGCAGCCGCAGCGCAGATACATGCAGCACAAGCGGGTTGGGCGTGAATGCATTCGCCGCCTGATAAATGAACCTCATGAATTTAAGATACTCTGTGGACCGCTGCACGAAGATTCCGCAAGAGAGGCGGAACGCTGGTACATACAAGACTACGCGAGAAAAGGCATAGTCTTGCTTAATGCCAATGTTGGTGGGGCTCTTGGCGGGAGCACGCAGCGCGCATGGTCGCCTGAAGAAATTCACGCTGAAGCGCTTAAATACACGAGCCGAGAGGATTTTAAAAGGGGCTCTGGTGGTGCCTATAAGGCTGCGGCCCTTTTTGGTGGCGTTGCACAATTCTGCAACCACATGCCAAGCAGGCGTCCAATTAAATGGATGCCAGAAACCATCAGGGAGGAGGCGAAGAAGTACAACACTAGAAGAGAGTTTGAAATGTCATGCGGCAGGGCCGTCCATGTAGCGAGGAGGCTGGGCATTATGGATGACGTGTGCTCCCACATGGAATGGAGAGCAAGATGGCCGAACCCATCGAACGACAACAATTCAGAAAGAGCAGCCGCATGAAGGTTGAAGAACCGACTGTTTGTCATATTTGTTGTGAGCGCGCCATCGGCATAGGCATCGGCTTCACCCACAGCCGCGACAAAGACCCGCGCTGGCTCTGCGTCGACTGCTCCATGCTCATCGAGGACATCCGCCGTATCAAACGAATGGACGCCTACGAGCACCGTGCGCTCGATCGCGTAGATGAGATAGCCGGCGACTTTGCGGCCGAGCACGGAACCGACATTGCGCAGTACGATGAACTCACGCGCCGCATGCTCTGGAAAACCGTCGTGCAGGGGTACGGCAATGCGCTGCGGGCGGAAATCAGGAATGAGGCGCCGTTTTGAAGCACGATAATGATAACCAGCGGCCGGCTATTGTTGCCAATAGCGAGCCGCGGACGATCGCCGCCCTATACGTCGAAGCCAACGGCGCCTATTTCGGCCTGCCCGGCGTCGATCCATGGGACGAAGTACGCGACGCACGCAAGTACGCCGGGCCGCATCCTGTCGTCGCGCATCCACCATGCCAGCGGTGGGGCAAGCTATGGGCCGGCCAGCCGCTCTATATCAAGCGCACCGGCACCCGCAAAATCAAGGGCGACGATGGCGGCTGCTTTGCGCATGCGCTATGGGCCGTTCGGGCCTTCGGAGGCGTCATCGAGCATCCATGGGGAAGCCATGCCTGGGCGCACTTCGGCCTGAATAAGCCGCCTCGTGCCGGCGGCTGGATCATGGCCGATTTTCATGGCGGGTGGACGTGTTGCGTCGAGCAGGGACGATACGGTCACTATGCCCGCAAGCCGACGCTTCTCTATGCCGTTGGCGTTGATCTTCCGGAATTGGATTGGGGTGTCGGTGAGCCGCGTCTTGATCCGGCCGTGGTCGAGCGCATGGGGCTCAAGCGTGCCAAGCGTCTTGGTGAAGTTGGCGCACGCGGCGGCGGCAAGGACAGTTCGCCCCGTATCCACACGCCAATGCCGTTCCGCAACATTCTCATCGCTATGGCGCGCTCCGCCCACAGCAACAAGGACACCACCATTGCCGACGCAGCTTAGTCCTATGCGGTTTGATAACGACAACACTCCATATACAGCAAGCATCGCAGATCTTGGCATAAAGGCTCCGCGTCACGGTTATCGCTGCTCCCGCACCCTAACGGTGGCGCATCTGGGCAAAGTCAGATCACGAAATGGAACTATCCAATACAAGGCATTTTGCCCGGAGTGCCGCAACGTAGGCGCGAATTTCCCACATGCCGACATATCGGGCCTTGACGAGGACAGAATTCCATTCATCCGGATCCATGATGTGGAGCCATGCGAGAGATGTGGGAGCACCGAGGGGACCGAGCGTCACCATTGGGCTCCCATTCACCTTTTCAACGACGCTGACGACTGGCCGACAAGCTGGCTATGCCGAAACTGCCACACCGAGTGGCATCGCGTCGTAACGCCGAACATGACAAGGACCGCCGGGCAACCATGAATCAAAGCGAAATTAGAAAAAAGCTCCTCGGTAACGGCTACCTCCCTATACCGGTTAACGGGAAGCGTCCGCGTATCGCGGGATGGTCATCAATTCGCGCGACCGAGGCAACCATTGAGTCATGGGATCGCGGCCACATCGACCACAAGAACACCGGTATCCTGGCCGGCGACGTTGTGGCGATCGACGTTGATGTTCTGGACCATGAGCTGGCGGCAGAGCTGGGCGGCATGGTGCGAGCACTGCCAGACGGACAAAAGGCACTGTGCCGTGTAGGCCGCGCGCCCAAGTGCCTCTACGTTTTCCGCGCTATAGAGCCGCGCAGCAAGGCTACGACGCCTGTCTACCTGGTTGGTGGCCACAAATGCCAGATCGAGGTTCTCGGTAAAGGCCAGCAGTTTGTGGCGTTTGGGATGCACCCAGAAACAGGCCGCGATTATGAGTGGATTGGCGACTCGCCACTGGACGTGCGTTTTGCTGACCTGCCTGTAATTGTGCCCGACGATCTGGACAGGTTTCTTGCTGAATCGGAATCGCGGATGGCCGCGGTTGGTTTGCCCGAGAAAAAGCATGACAAATCGTCAACACAGGTACTGCAGGGAGGCGAAACCTTCTGGCAGCGCGTCAATACATCCGCCCTTGCGAACGCGGATGCATGGGTGCCGTCGCTGTTCTCCGGCGCCCACAAAGAGGCCGGCACGGGCGCGTGGCGCGTTAGCAGCAAGGAACTCGGCCGCAACCTTGAGGAGGACATCAGTATCCACCCGGACGGCGTGCGCGACTTTGGTGAGGAAAAGCCATCTACGCCGATTCAGCTCGTTATTGAGTATGGTGGCGCCGCGACGCCGAAGGATGCTGCATTCTGGCTTTGTGAGCGTGTCAGCGCTGATCCAGAATCCATGGGGTGGAACCAACCTCAACTTGGCGTGAGCCTAAATCTTAATTCTGACAAGCGGCCACCAGAAGCCGCAAACGACGACAAACCGCAAAAACGCCTCAATATCTTCGACTGGAAGGCGTCGCGTTTCGTGGGCGAGCCTCCATCGGTCGATTATCTTATTGACGGTATCGTTCCGCTCGGTGTGCCTGCTATGATCGCAGCGATGGGAGATACCGGTAAATCGTTCGTCATGATGGAAACGGCCCGTCGCGTTGCATTTGGCGAGGGTGCGTTTGCGCCGCCTATACTTGGCGGTCACGTCAGGAGGAACGGAACCGCTGTCATGATCACTTCGGAAGACGACGAGGGCGAAGTGCATCGTCGTCTTGCTGCTCTGGACATGCGTGAGGACCGCTACAAGTCCGTCGCTGACAAGCTAATGGTTGTGCCCCTGCCGAGCGCTGGTGGGGCCATGCCGTTCTGGAGGCAAGGTAAAGATCGAGGTTTGGAGGAGACGCCAGAATATAGGCAGCTGGTTGACCAACTTTTGACGATCGATGACCTCATGTTTGTTGCCATAGATCCGCTAGCAAGCTTCGCGCATCTGCAGATCAATGAAGATCCAGCAGCAGGGCAATTCGTTTGCACATCCTTGAGTCGAGTGGCAACCGAAACGGGGGCTACCGTTATGGTCGCGCACCACATGAAGAAAACGGCGAAGCCCGTAGAAAAGCTGTCAGAGGCTCGTGACGCTATCCGGGGCAGCACGGCATTGGTGGACGGCCTCCGCCTTGCCTATGCACTGTGGCCAGCCGAGGAAGAAAACGCGAAGAAAATATGCCGCAGCATAGGTAAGCCTTACCTGCATAACTCTGTTGCCTACGGCGGAGTTGTGAAGGCTAACGGAGCCGCCCGACGAATTCTGTCAACTTACCATAGGAATGAATTTGGCCTGCTTGAGGATATCACGGCGTCAAATACAGATGGTGTTTTCACATCACAGGATGATCTTTCGACAATCCTTGTCATATCCATCGAGAGCGCGGCTGCGGCCGGTTCGCCCTATACAAAGTCGGGAGCGTCAGGAATTTTCGAGCTTCGTGAGCAGTTGCCATCCGAGTTGAAGGCCCTCTCAAAGGGGAGACTTCACGCCATGGTGGATGACGCTTTGGAGCGCGGACAAATTGTTCGCTGCAAGGCCAGAAATGAGAAAACGCCAAAATGGCTCGATGTTCCGACAGGCCCATTCGCTGCTGGATTGGGTGAATTTAGGGCTGGCATGAAGCGCGCCGGGTAGGCAAAAACCCGTTCCCAAGCCTCTTGGAAATGAAGTCGTTCCCACGGGAATGGGAATGGGTTCTCTTTGAAAATCAATAACTTAGCATTTCCATTCCCGGCGTTCCCGGAATTTTCAGAAATGGATAAGCCATTGAAAACAATGGTATTTCCGTTCCCGGAAATTACCCCCTACTACGTAGGGGGAAGCGTTGGGAACGGCTTCCCCTGATAGTAGGAGTTTATATGCCGCGCACCACCACCAACGGCACCGCCAACACCACCACCACCCAGACTGTCCGCATCGGCGGCCAGCGCATGCGCCTCACCACCCGCAACGGGCGCGTCACCGCCCGCCCCGCACCGGTGCTGGAATGGGAGTTGCAGGCCGCCCAAATCAGGGCGCTGCGCGCCATGCCCGAGTACGGCGAGCAGTTCCTGCTGGTCGGCGGCATGGAAGCCGGCAAGCGCGGTCCACGCGCACAGCAGCAGGCACTGGCAACCGGACTTACGGCTGGCCACCCGGATGTCACGATCTTTCTGCCGGGCGGCAAGTGCGCATTCATCGAGAATAAGGTTGGCAACCCCGCCACTGGTTCGGGTGGCCGCCTGTCACCGGCCCAGGTTGATCGGCATGCTGCGCTGGCCAAGCTTGGGCACGAGGTTGCCGTCCTGCGCGCCACCACGACGGAGGACGCTGCCGCACAGGCCGTTGCCCTTGTCCGCCAGTGGCTGGCCGGGAATCAAAACAAAACAGAGAAGGCAAAAAAAGTCGCTTGACGTACTAACGCATATGCGTTACATATTAGTCATCAACAAGGGCGACGGAAATGACCAACTTTGCAGCGATCATCGAAGAAGGCGAATACGAGCACTACGGCGTTCGCGCCCACCGCGTAGCCGCAACCGTTGGCCAGACTCTCGGCAATAGCCGCGTGTGGGTTGATGGCGAATGCACCGACGAGGAACTTCGCGGCATCAGCACTATCAAGGTTCGCACCGCCGCAGAAGCTGAAGACGCAGTCGCCCGTATCCGCAAGGAATACTGCTGGGATAACGAGGCGATAGTGCTCGTCGGCGGATATGAGGGCGAGTGGGGCGAAGATGCTGGCGAATTCATCATCCGCGACAACATTTGCCTGGCAGTTGCCTGATGGGGCCGGTCCATGCTCTGGCTAAAGCCTACGAAGATCGCCGCCGATGGACGCTGGAGATGCCTTACCTCGGCCTTCCCGGGACAGAGAGGGGTAAATTTAGCGGTGCAATTTTTCCGATGCCGCCGATTGGAGAATTTACCAAAAAAACAAAAGCACCGCATATAATCTGCCTTGAAATAATTAACAACGGTGGCATTAAGGAGATTGTCCCTCTCGCGGGTCCAGTATCATGGCCCGCAATGCGACAATTAACAAAGAGACTTGTTAATTTGGGCGCTCACCCGCTGGATATCGTAGTTGCTACATGGGACAGCGTTACGGATGATTTTACATTTCGCAGCGCGGTTGATCATCTTTTATGGACATCAGACGATCAAGATAAGCTATCTTTGTCTGCAAGCGATGGCTCATCATGAATTCGTCCGACTTCCGCTCAATACGTCTCCGTTTGGGACTAACCCAAGCTGAGCTTGCGCGCGTTTTGGGGTACAAATCTCCGATGCGCATAAGCGAGTTCGAGCGGGAGACCAACCCGCGTCCCGTGCCTCGGCTTTTGGCGCTGGTCATGCTGGCCATGGAGAGCGGATGGCAACCGCCTGAATGATGTCTATTAGTACTTGACAAAGTTAACAAAAGCGCTTAGGTTCAGGATACCACCAGCGCCTACCAAGCGCGAACTGCCACATTGAGGAGAAATCGTTGAAGCCCAACAACGACAATGATGAGCGCCTTAGGAATGTAATCTGCGGATGGGGGAACATAGACGTCACATCTTCGGATCAGCTCATTACAACCGAAAAGGAATATAAGTTATCACACCCATTGAGGATGCTGTCATCTAATCTGTATTCGATGAATCAGGACTCCGATGATCATTCTTTGGTTTACGTAATTTCAGATATCTTCGGGGAATGCGTAAAAATTGGAGAGGCACGTGACGCAAACAAGCGGCTGTTGCAACTTCAGGCGGGCAATCCAAGGCGATTGTACATCCACAGAGCATTCTGGTTTCGCAATAAGCAATACGCGCAGCTTGTAGAGAATCAAACTCACAGAGCTGCGCCCAGTCGAGGTTTCCAGAGGCTTCAGAGCGAATGGTTTCGGTGCAAGCCATCGCAGGCGCACAGTCTAATCCTGTCTATCATAGACGACATCCCGATTGCGTACTTTGGCGTTGTGACGCCAGGCAAGGCGCACTGGGGCCATAGCGAGCACGAGGCCGCAGCATGACAACCTACAAATCATTCGCCGACGCCCTTTCGGCAGCACCTGCAACGCCACCCACACCAGCCAAGCGCGAGGCCGCCAACGACAACAAACCTCAACCATCGAAACGCCTGCGCAGCACCACCACCCTACCGGCGTTGCGATGGCTTTACGACAATCACCCGGAGTTGGCTGAGCCTATGGCAAAAGCGGTGAAATCCCTTTCCAAGACGCTATGGTCGCCGGACGCAGTCGATAGCGACCTAGAAATCCGCCCCACGGTCGGCGAGCTGGCAAAAGCGTCAAGCAATGGCAAGGATGACGACGGCAACTATGTCTGGCTGAAGCCGGAAGTTAAGCAGGATAAGGACGGCAATCCGTATATCAAGCTTGGCGATTTGAGGTTCAAGGGCAACGCGCTCGTTGAGTATGGCCGGACAGCAAAAGGCAGGAAGCTGGAGCCGCGCGACAGGGCAACGCCTCGCGGGGAGGAGCCAAGCGGCCGGCGCAACCCGAACGGGTATCTTGCCCTGCGCGGTGCTGTGGCTTCGCCTGTGGTGGCCCAGCCGTACCAACACCCGATAAGCGCGGATCCGGCGCTTGCGCCCATGTATGATCCGCAGCGCAACGTGGAGGCCAATCGCGCCGAGTTGCGCCAGCGCGGCGTTGATGGCTCGGTGAAGTTCGAGGATTTGCCGCTGACGGCATATGGGCAGCGGGCAGTACGGTTTGCCTCAGGCATTGCTAAGGGCGCTGAGTTCTTCGGTGGCGTGGTTGGCTCAAGCGGCGCGGCGTCTAGCGGCGCAATCATGTGGGAGGCACCGGAGATTGCCAAAGGCGAGGCGATCAGGGTGGCGGAGGAGGTAGCGTCAGGAGCGACGCTTACGGAGATCGGAGTGCGGTTCGGTGTAGGCACGACGCGCCCCGATCGCGGCGCTAAAAATGTGCTTCTGGACGCGGCAAAGGCGCTAAAAGTCGCCAATGACAATAATCGCAAGAAAAAAGCGGCTTAGCGTCCAAATCCATGCCACTTGTGGCGTATGGTTATGAAGGGGATGGTTTGCGAACCTGCCCCACGCTCGACCATAGTTGCGGGAAAGCCCTGCGCGGCAAGGTACCGGATGAGTCGGGCGGAACTACACGACAGTAGAAAGCAAGGCGGCCCCACTGCTTGCATGCGCCCCTTGCGCTGTCGTCTTCATCCGCCCTTGGCGCCATTCTCCTCCGTCGCTTGCGACGTCTGGCTGCCTTGGGCGTATCGGCGGCGGGTTGTAGCTTGCCCGTCTGGGCTGCTCCCCGCCGCTTTCGGATTATCCATGCCAGACATACTGGCCTGTTGTTATGGCCGCCATCCCTGCCGACAGGCAAATGTGGGTAGCGTAACCCTGCGGCTATGCCGTGCGGCCTTCATTTTCAATCTGGGTGTAGCTCAGTCCGGTAGAGTGCCGCCCTTGGAAGGCGGATGTCGCAGGTTCAAGTCCTGCTGCCCAGACCAGATCAAGCCGGCATAGCTCAATTGGTAGAATCTGATATTGCTGCCCAACGCAGTAACGCGGAGAAAAAAAGCGGTGAGGACGGCAACGGGGCAGTTCACAGGTGAATACCAGAGGAAGATTAGCGCGGAAATAAGAGATAGCTATAGGCTCTCTCCAAAATTGTGCGCCGAATGTGGCTGTGAATTGCCATTTGAAAAGCGGAGCAACAAATACTGTTGCATGTCATGTGCCGCCATCTCGAGAAATACAGGACGAAATACGTCAGATAAAGGGACATTTACCTGCAAATGCTGTGGTTCGGAGGCCGTTGACGCGAGGTATAGCGGTGATCGCGTCTTTTGCTCCTTGGCTTGTCAGGCTGAGTTCAAAACCCAAGATAATTACAGTAGGTGGATTTCTGGAGAATCCGCGCCGGTGAGCGCCAGAGCTCTTCGAAGACTGATAACTATTCGTGATGGGTATTCGTGCCGCGACTGCGGCATCAGCGATTGGAATGGAAAGCATATAACGCTTGAAGTTGAGCATATCAGCGGAGATTCGGACGATAATAGCCCGGATAATCTGTGCTTATTGTGCCCCAACTGCCACAGCCAAACAGATACATTCAAAGGCAAAAACCTCGGTAAAGGGCGGCATTCTCGCCGTCAGAGGTACGGCGCAGGCCTTAGTTACTGACCTGTTGCTGGTTCGATTCCGGCTGCCGGCCCCATGGTGTTCAATGGCACGTAAAGATCAGCGCAGCGATGAAGCCAAGGCTTATAGGCGGCTGTACAAGACGGCTCGCTGGCAACGCATACGGCAAGCCAAGCTTACGCAAGACCCGCTGTGTGAGTGGTGCCTTGAGCGCGAGGAAATCACCGAAGCAGCCGAGGTCCACCACGCAGATGGTGGCCACAGAGGTGACGAGACTAAGTTCTGGAGCGGGCCATTCGTGTCGACGTGCAAGTCATGTCACGCATCACGAGGCCAGCGCGAAGACCTTGGGCAGAAGGTGGTTCGGTTCGGGCCAGATGGGTGGCCAATCTAGGCGAAAATAGCACCATTAAGAGCATCTTATGTCACTATTTTCATTTCACGATGCACCTTGACCCAAAAATTTTTGAGTATGGGGGGGGTAGTCAAAAACTCGACGCTTGTTCCAGTCCCGGACCGGCGCGGGAGTCGAGCGCGTTACGCCGCAGGTTTTGAAGTTATTTTTTCGAGGGCCGAAATAAATGGGCGCAAGAGGACCGCGCCCCGAGACGCCGGAAATGCAGGCGCTGAAGGGCAACCCCGGCAAGCGCAAGAAGCGACCGCCGTCTGTGAAGCCTGATGGCGATGTTTTCATTCCAAATTATCTGGATGACGACGCGCGACAATGCTTTGAAATGATCGTTGCGGCGATGCCGCCGGGCACTTATGCCGCGACAGATACGGGCGGCATCGCCGTTTACGCGGCGGCATGGTCGGACCACAAGCGCGCCACTGAGGCGCTGAAGACAGAGCCGGCACTGGTTCCAGGTTCGACCGGGAATATGACCGTAAATCCTTGGTTCAAGATCAAGAATGACGCCGCGCGCATCATGATGTCGATGGGCGACCGCCTTGGCATGGACCCGAAGGCTCGCGCTGCACTGGCGTTGCCAGAGGAGAAAAAATCATCAAAGTTCGCCGGCCTGATTGGGCAGAGCGCGGTGAAGGCGTAACCGATGAGGGGCTGGAACGCGCTCAACGAGTAATCGACTTCATTGAACTTCTGCGTGTGCCGAGCGGGGAGGGGCAGGGCAAGCCGATAGTCCTGCGCGTGTGGCAAAAGCAGTTCATTCGGGACGTGTACGCGCCACTGGCAGACGGCAAGCGCCGCGTCCGGCGAGCGATTTTCAGCGTGGCCCGTAAGAATGGTAAGACCGCGCTGATTGCGGCGCTTGTTTTGGCGCATCTGTGCGGCCCGGTAAGTGAAATCAACGGCGAAATCTACAGCGCCGCGACTGATCGTGAGCAGGCTGGCCAGGTCTTCAAGTTTGCCCGCCAGATGGTCGAGGCTGAGCCGGAATTTGGGCCTCTTGGCGAAATGCCGCTGACGGTCGTTCCGTCGACGAAAACGATAGTATGCAAGTCCAACGGCAGCTTCTACCGCGCGTTGTCGGCTGAGGCGGGCACGAAGCACGGTTTGAACCCGTCTGTATGGATTTATGACGAGTTAGCACAAGCCCGCGACCACGAGCTTTACGACGTTCTGAATACGTCTCAGGGCGCCCGCAATGAGCCGCTTGGATTCGTCATTTCCACCCAGTCACCCGACCCTGAACATCCGCTTTCCAAGCTGATTGACGACGGCCTGCGGGCGAACGACAGGCGTATTTGCGTGCACCTGTATGCCGCAGATGAGGACATCGACGATCTGCTTGACGAGGAAGCTTGGGCGGCAGCGAACCCTGCGCTTGGTGACTTTCGTAAGACGGAAGATATTCGTGCGCTGGCGGAGGAGGCAACTCGTCAGACGTCGAAAGAGGCGGCTTTCCGCAACCTCTATCTGAATCAGCGCGTTGACCAGACATCGCCGCTGATATCCAGGTCGGAATGGAAGGCGTGCCAAGTCGATGGTGCGGCGCCGAATGGCCTGCTGCGTCCCGGCGAGCGTATATATCTGGGGCTTGATCTGTCAGCCAAGGTCGACTTGACAGCATTGGTCGCTGTATCGGCTGAGCCGGGTGATGATCGCGTAAGAGCTTGGCATTGGAAGCCGAAAGACTTCCTTCACGACCACTATAGGCGCGACCACTTCGACTATCCGACGATGCACAAAGATGGGTGGCTTGATGCTGCTCCAGGCAAGGTCATTGACTTCGGATACGTTGCACAAACGATTTCTCGCATCTCGCAAGAATACGAGATTGCCGGCATAGCCTATGACCGTGCGCGCATCGACATGCTTTTGAAGGAACTGGAC
The DNA here is from genome assembly GCF_059509755.1 of Aquamicrobium sp. YD-1-mutant5. NCBI lineage: Bacteria > Pseudomonadati > Pseudomonadota > Alphaproteobacteria > Hyphomicrobiales > Phyllobacteriaceae > Aquamicrobium > Aquamicrobium sp. YD-1-mutant5. The sequence goes on along the minus strand of NZ_JCAKKP010000003.1, from coordinate 194,311 downwards.
GCCATCGGCATTGAGGCTTACCGAGACGATAAGGATGCCCGAGATGGCGCAATCAGGATGGTCGACTGGGGGCAGGGTTTCGTAAGCATGGGACCTGCCGTTGATGCGCTTGAAGAGTCGGTAATACGACGTCGATTCAAGCACGACGGGAACCCAGTTCTTGGCTTCTGCTTCGCAAACGCGATCGTACAGACAGACTCGGCCGGCAATCGAAAGCTGGACAAGGCTGCGACGCGATTCCGCATCGATGGAAGCGTGGCAGCCGCAATGGCGCTTGGTCTGAAGGCGCGGGATTTGGTGGAGAATCCGCCAAACCTCGACGATTTCGCTTCGTCGCTTCGCAGTTTTACCTGGTAGATAGGGCAATAAATGGCTTGGTGGGATAGATGGCTTGGCCGCCCTATCGACCTTAACGCCGAATCCTCGCCGTTCTGGCGGGCGTTTTTTGGCGCGGGAACGGATAGCGGCGAGGTGGTCACGTATGACCGCGCCATGCAGCTTGATGCTGTGTGGGCGTGCGTCAACCTGATTCAGAACGCAGTAGGCACGCTGCCGTGCATTGTGTACGCTGAAGACGGTGTGACCGTGGCCAAGGACAGCAATCTTTACGATTTGCTGCACGGCATGCCGAATGCGGACGATACGGCGCCTGAGTTCTGGTCAATGGTGGCACTTTGCCTGTGTCTGGACGGCAACTTCTTCGCGGAGAAGAAGATGTCAGGCAGCCGGCTTGTAGCGCTGATGCCGCTTAACCCGATTACGGTTGCTGTAAAGCGCAACGACCGCGGTGCTCGGTACTACGAGGTTACCGAGAAGGGCAAGGTTCGGAAGATTTCCGAAGAGCGCATGTTTCATGTGCGCGGCGTCATCATGCCGGGCTGCGATCGTGGTCTTTCGCCCATCGGAGTGGCCCGAAACGTTATCGGCAATGCTCTTGCCGGAGAAAAGACGGCCGGCAAGACGTTCAAGGGCGGGCTTTTGCCGTCCGTGATTGTGAGCGCGGACCAGGTGCTTACGCCTGAGCAGCGCAAGCAGGTCTATGGCGTTCTGAATGAGTTCAGCGGGGCCGAGAAGTCCGGCGGGATCCTGCCGCTGGAGGGCGGCATGAAGCCGTACCAGCTGAACATCAACCCCAAAGACGCGCAGATGCTTGAGACGCGACAGTACAGCGTCGAACAGATTTGCCGAATCTTCGGCGTCCCCCCCGTCATGATTGGCCATGCTGCCAACGGCACGACGACATGGGGAAGCGGCATTGAGCAGCTGATACTTCAGTTCACCAAGACGTGCATGCGTCCGATGCTGAAGCGCATCGAGTACGCGATCTATCGCGACATTCTGTCGAGTGATGACCGCAAGAAATACAAGGTCAAGTTCAACATGGAAGAGCTTTTGCGCGGCGATAGCGCGGCGCGGGCGAGCTTCCTTTCGACCATGGTGAACGCGGGCATTTACCTCATCGACGAGGCGCGCGGTTACGAAGACAAGGCGCCTGTCAAGGGCGGCGATCGCGCGATTGTGCAGGGCGCAATGACGCCGCTGGAAAAGCTGGGTGAGCAGCCCGCCCAACTGCCGCAGCCAAGCGCTGAACAGGAAAATAGATGAAATTTGAAAACCTGATGACCGCCTTTTTGGCGGAGCCTTGGGCTATTCAGCGCGAAAAGCTCGGCATGCTTGCCGATATCATCGTTGCGCGCGCCGAAGGTGAGAAACTGGTTCCTTCGGAGGTGGCTTCGGCCATTTCCGATGCGCGTGCCCGCGAAGTCGCAAGCGTTGATGGCGCCGTCGCCATTGTGCCTGTTTATGGTGTTCTGGCGAACAAAATGGACGCCTTTTCCGCCATGTCTGGCGGCACGAGTTACGCCGGCATCAAGAAGGCGCTGCATTCGGCGCTTGCCAACGATGACGTCAAGGCGATCGTGCTTGACATTGATAGCCCCGGCGGTTCGGTTCCGGGCACGGAGGAGCTTTCTTCGGAGTTGCGGGCGCTGCGTGGCGGTGAAAAGCCGATCATCGCGCAGGTCAATTCGCTGGCGGCAAGCGCGGCATACTGGATTGCGGCCAGCGCGGATGAGATCGTGGTCACGCCTTCTGGTCGAGCCGGTTCAATTGGTGTCTACACGGCGCATGATGACATTTCGCAGGCGCTGGAGAAGCGCGGCATCAAGCGAACGTACATCGCCTCTACGCCTGAAAAGGTCGAGGGCAACGAGACGGAACCGCTTGGCAAAGACACGCTGGCACATATCCAGGATGGTGTGAATCGATCCTATCAGGCGTTTCTGAAGGCCGTTGCTGATGGCCGCGGCACCACTGTCGGCAAAGTCGAGGACGGTTATGGGCGCGGGCGGGTGTTTTACGCCGAAGCCCTGATGGACCGCGGTATGGTCGACCGTGTGGCGACGCTTGAAGAGACGATTGCCCGCTATGGCGGGGCGTCCGAGCCAGACACGGTGCGCCGCATCAAGGCCGCAAACCAGTCTCGACGCGAGGCTGCGGAAGTGCTGGCCGCGAAGATGGCGGCGGGCGAAAAGATTACGAAACGCGAGTTCGAGCATGGCCTGAAGGGTCTTCTGGGCTTGTCGAACTTGGAAGCGGAGCGCGCCGCGCGCCTCTACTTCAAGGATGGTCAGGGGGAGCCTGACACGAACGCGGCAACACTAGCTGCGCTGGACCGCTTGCTTGCGGCCGCGCGTGACTTCCCCCAGATTTAAAGGAGGACTTATGTCCGATAATGCACTTGCCGAAAAGATTGGCGAACTTGGCCAGTCTCTCGCTACTATCAAAGAAACCGTCGGCAACCTCGGCACTGAATTCAAGGCTAAGATCGACAAGCACGGCGAAGCCTCGGCTGAACTGACCGGCAGGGTCGACAAGGCCCTGTCTGAGCTTGGCGAGGCCACCACGCGCCTGACGGAACTGGAAAAGCGCGCCGCGCGTGAGAAGGAAGCTTCGGATGACGCCGAAGTTGGTGGATACGGCGACCAGCTCGTTAACTCCGAGGCGTTCAAGGCGCTTGATTCGGCTGGCGCTTGGCGTGGCTCGATCCGCGTTCAGGCTGAGCGCGCTGATATCACTTCCGGTAATACCACTGTCGGTGCTGGCCGTTCGGCTGGTACGTCGCTGGTTCCCGGCGCTCGCGTTCCGGGCATCATCGCTCCTCCGAATCGTCAGCTTACCATCCGCGACCTACTTGCTCCCGGCACCACGTCGCAGTCGAGCGTCGAGTTCGTCAAGGAGACGGGATTCACGAACAACGCCCGTCCGGTTACGGAAGGCACCAAGAAGCCGCAATCGGACATCACGTTCAACCTGTTTACTACGCCGGTGCGCACTATCGCGCATATCTTCAAGGCGTCGCGGCAGATCATGGACGACGCGCCGGCTCTGGCCAGCTACATCAACGCACGTGGCACCTATGGCCTCAAGTTTGTCGAAGAGAACCAGATTCTCAACGGCAACGGCACCGGCCAGAACCTGAACGGCATCCTGCCGCAGGCTACCGCGTTCGCTCCGGCGTTCAACCCGTCCGACGAGACGGCGATTGATCGCCTGCGCCTTGCGGTTCTTCAGGTCGTGCTCGCCGAATACCCGGCTTCCGGCTTCGTGCTGAATCCGACCGATTGGGCGCGCATCGAACTGACCAAGGACAACGAGGGTCGCTACATCGTCGGCAACGCTCAGTCTCCGATTGGTCCGTCGCTGTGGGGTCTGCCGGTTGTGCAGACGCAGGCCATGGCCGCAGGTGAGTTCCTGACCGGCGCGTTCAATCTTGGCGCTCAGATCTTCGACCGCATGGGCGTTGAGGTTCTGCTTTCGAGCGAGAACGTCGACGACTTCGAGCGCAATATGCTGACCGTAAGGATCGAGGAGCGGCTTGCTCTTGCGGTATACAGGCCTGAAGCGTTCGTCACCGGCGACATCGACACGGTTACGACCGCTTCGGCGTAACGCCTTGCAAGGCGCGAAAGGAATGCCTATATACTAGGTAGGCGAGTCCCGCAGAGACGCCAATCTCTGCGGGACTCTAACACCACCGAGTAGTTAGGACTCCGTGATGCTTGATGCGTTATTTAGTGCGCCCGTCGCGGGAGCGCAACTTCCTTGTAAAACTACCGAGTGTTTTGGTGGATGCGGCGCTATGGTGTCGTATCGGACAAACGCTCGCGTTTATTGTTCATCTTGCAAGATCAAGAATAAACGCGAGTCCGCTCGTATAGCGGCCGAGAAACAGCGCCGCAAGAGGGGCGTACCAAAGGTAAAGGGTGAGACGTTCACGTGCCAGGAGTGTGAGACATCCTTTGTGGCAACATCCAAGAGCCGCGCTAAGTATTGCTGTGAAGAGTGCTATCGATCTGCGAATGGTCGAGAATCTAGGGCCAGAAGCTATGCTGACGATAAAGGTGGAGCCAGAAAGCGCATAGGCCGACTGGAGGTATGCACTCATTGCGGCGAGGGTTTTTTGGTATCCACCAATGGCGGCAACCACTGCTAACAGGTTGGCTGATAAGTCCCCGGTCTGACACATAGATGGCGTCGCTAGTATTAAATGCATATTATTTTTATATAGTACCAACCTTCAAATGATTCCCGGGCTGCAGGAATTCCCATGTCAGCCGTTAAGTGTTCCTGTGTCACTCAAAATTGCTTTGAGAGGCTCTAAGGGCTTCTCAGTGCGTTACATCCCTGGCTTGTTGTCCACAACCGTTAAACCTTAAAAGCTTTAAAAGCCTTATATATTCTTTTTTTTCTTATAAAACTTAAAACCTTAGAGGCTATTTAAGTTGCTGATTTATATTAATTTTATTGTTCAAACATGAGAGCTTAGTACGTGAAACATGAGAGCTTAGTACGTTAGCCATGAGAGCTTAGTACGTTAGCCATGAGGGTTTAGTTCGTTAAACATGAGAGCTTAGTACGTTAAACATGAGAGCTTAGTACGTGAAACATGAGAGCTTAGTACGTACTATCAACAGGTTGAACTGCTGATCTTCAGATCCTCTACGCCGGACGCATCGTGGCCGGATCCAGCCGACCAGGCTTTCCACGCCCGCGTGCCGCTCCATGTCGTTCGCGCGGTTCTCGGAAACGCGCTGCCGCGTTTCGTGATTGTCACGCTCAAGCCCGTAGTCCCGTTCGAGCGTCGCGCAGAGGTCAGCGAGGGCGCGGTAGGCCCGATACGGCTCATGGATGGTGTTTCGGGTCGGGTGAATCTTGTTGATGGCGATATGGATGTGCAGGTTGTCGGTGTCGTGATGCACGGCACTGACGCGCTGATGCTCGGCGAAGCCAAGCCCAGCGCAGATGCGGTCCTCAATCGCGCGCAACGTCTCCGCGTCGGGCTTCTCTCCCGCGCGGAAGCTAACCAGCAGGTGATAGGTCTTGTCGGCCTCGGAACGGGTGTTGCCGTGCTGGGTCGCCATCACCTCGGCCATGACAGCGGGCAGGGTGTTTGCCTCGCAGTTCGTGACGCGCACGTGACCCAGGCGCTCGGTCTTGCCTTGCTCGTCGGTGATGTACTTCACCAGCTCCGCGAAGTCGCTCTTCTTGATGGAGCGCATGGGGACGTGCTTGGCAATCACGCGCACCCCCCGGCCGTTTTAGCGGCTAAAAAAGTCATGGCTCTGCCCTCGGGCGGACCACGCCCATCATGACCTTGCCAAGCTCGTCCTGCTTCTCTTCGATCTTCGCCAGCAGGGCGAGGATCGTGGCATCACCGAACCGCGCCGTGCGCGGGTCGTCGGTGAGCCAGAGTTTCAGCAGGCCGCCCAGGCGGCCCAGGTCGCCATTGATGCGGGCCAGCTCGCGGACGTGCTCATAGTCCACGACGCCCGTGATTTTGTAGCCCTGGCCGACGGCCAGCAGGTAGGCCGACAGGCTCATGCCGGCCGCCGCCGCCTTTTCCTCAATCGCTCTTCGTTCGTCTGGAAGGCAGTACACCTTGATAGGTGGGCTGCCCTTCCTGGTTGGCTTGGTTTCATCAGCCATCCGCTTGCCCTCATCTGTTACGCCGGCGGTAGCCGGCCAGCCTCGCAGAGCAGGATTCCCGTTGAGCACCGCCAGGTGCGAATAAGGGACAGTGAAGAAGGAACACCCGCTCGCGGGTGGGCCTACTTCACCTATCCTGCCCGGCTGACGCCGTTGGATACACCAAGGAAAGTCTACACGAACCCTTTGGCAAAATCCTGTATATCGTGCGAAAAAGGATGGATATACCGAAAAAATCGCTATAATGACCCCGAAGCAGGGTTATGCAGCGGAAAAGCGCTGCTTCCCTGCTGTTTTGTGGAATATCTACCGACTGGAAACAGGCAAATGCAGGAAATTACTGAACTGAGGGGACAGGCGAGAGACGATGCCAAAGAGCTACACCGACGAGCTGGCCGAGTGGGTTGAATCCCGCGCGGCCAAGAAGCGCCGGCGTGATGAGGCTGCGGTTGCGTTCCTGGCGGTGAGGGCGGATGTCGAGGCGGCGTTAGCGTCCGGCTATGCGCTCGTCACCATTTGGGAGCACATGCGGGAAACGGGGAAGGTCAAGTTCTCCTACGAGACGTTCCGCTCGCACGCCAGGCGGCACATCAAGGCCAAGCCCGCCGATGTGCCCGCACCGCAGGCCAAGGCTGCGGAACCCGCGCCGGCACCCAAGACGCCGGAGCCACGGCGGCCGAAGCAGGGGGGCAAGGCTGAAAAGCCGGCCCCCGCTGCGGCCCCGACCGGCTTCACCTTCAACCCAACACCGGACAAAAAGGATCCACTAGTTCTAGAGTCGACCTCGAGGGGGGGCCCGGTACCGAGGACGCGTCGAGGCCCGTGTCTCAAAATCTCTGATGTTACATTGCACAAGATAAAAATATATCATCATGAACAATAAAACTGTCTGCTTACATAAACAGTAATACAAGGGGTGTTATGAGCCATATTCAACGGGAAACGTCTTGCTCGAGGCCGCGATTAAATTCCAACATGGATGCTGATTTATATGGGTATACATGGGCTCGCGATAATGTCGGGCAATCAGGTGCGACAATCTATCGATTGTATGGGAAGCCCGATGCGCCAGAGTTGTTTCTGAAACATGGCAAAGGTAGCGTTGCCAATGATGTTACAGATGAGATGGTCAGACTAAACTGGCTGACGGAATTTATGCCTCTTCCGACCATCAAGCATTTTATCCGTACTCCTGATGATGCATGGTTACTCACCACTGCGATCCCCGGGAAAACAGCATTCCAGGTATTAGAAGAATATCCTGATTCAGGTGAAAATATTGTTGATGCGCTGGCAGTGTTCCTGCGCCGGTTGCATTCGATTCCTGTTTGTAATTGTCCTTTTAACAGCGATCGCGTATTTCGTCTCGCTCAGGCGCAATCACGAATGAATAACGGTTTGGTTGATGCGAGTGATTTTGATGACGAGCGTAATGGCTGGCCTGTTGAACAAGTCTGGAAAGAAATGCATAAGCTTTTGCCATTCTCACCGGATTCAGTCGTCACTCATGGTGATTTCTCACTTGATAACCTTATTTTTGACGAGGGGAAATTAATAGGTTGTATTGATGTTGGACGAGTCGGAATCGCAGACCGATACCAGGATCTTGCCATCCTATGGAACTGCCTCGGTGAGTTTTCTCCTTCATTACAGAAACGGCTTTTTCAAAAATATGGTATTGATAATCCTGATATGAATAAATTGCAGTTTCATTTGATGCTCGATGAGTTTTTCTAATCAGAATTGGTTAATTGGTTGTAACACTGGCAGAGCATTACGCTGACTTGACGGGACGGCGGCTTTGTTGAATAAATCGAACTTTTGCTGAGTTGAAGGATCAGATCACGCATCTTCCCGACAACGCAGACCGTTCCGTGGCAAAGCAAAAGTTCAAAATCACCAACTGGTCCACCTACAACAAAGCTCTCATCAACCGTGGCGGGGATCCTCGACGCGTCAATTCGAGGGGTATCGCTCTTGAAGGGAACTATGTTGAATAATAAAAACGAATTTTCACAAAAAAATGTGTTTTTCTTTGTTAGACCGGGGACTTATCAGCCAACCTGTTATTGCGAGGCGTGCCGAGAGCTAAATAAGGCTGGGAGCCTCCCGCACCTGCGAGAGGCCAGGCGCCAATGGCGTGCAAAGCGATACCGCGAAGACCCAAAATTCGCACTTAACGACTTTATGCGCGGCGGTATCCTGAAGTCTCTTGGCGACAAGAAGGACGGCAACTCGTGGACGGCGTTTGTTGACTACACCGTCGACGAACTCAAGGCCCACCTAGAGCGCCAGTTCTTACCCGGCATGACGTGGGAGAACCGCGGCGTCAATGGCTGGCACATTGACCACATATTGCCGATTGCCAGTTTCGATTACGACAGCCCTGATCATCCTGACTTCAAGGCGTGCTGGGCTTTGACGAACCTTCGTCCAATGTGGGGCGGCGACAACATTCGGAAGAAGGACAAGCGCCTCTTCCTTATTTGAGGCGCTAAATGCGAATCCAATACCTAAAGACCTTGCTCGACGGCAACGTGACCACCAAGAAGGGTACGGTCGCGGAAGTCGACAATTGGAAGGCCCGAGAGTTGATCGCGCTTGGCTACGCCGTGCATATTCCCGAAGTGGAGCAGTCTGTCGCGGCACCCTTGGTTGCCGTCCGCGACGGTGAGACCAGCGACCCTTTCCCGGTGCGCCGAGCGACTGGCCGCGATGGCTCGGCGAAACCTGCGTCATCGTCGCAGGAGGCCCCAGCGCGGCCGAAGCGGACCTACAGGAAGCGCGAGGCCGCTGCAAAGTAATCACGATCAACAACTCGTGGAAGCTGGCTCCGTGGTCTAATGTCCACTACGCCTGCGACTATGATTGGTGGCGCTCTGCGCGCGGCCTGCCCGATTACAAGGGCCTGAAATTCGGCGGCGATGTCCGTGACGGCAAGTGGTGCGTACGGCCTATCCGTATCGACATGCGCCGCGACGAGATTGTCATCCACCAGTTTGGCAAGGTCGGCTACGGCGGCAATTCCGGCTTTCAGGCGCTGAATTTGGCGGTGCAGTTCGGGTGCCGCACGATCATTCTCGTCGGCTACGACATGCATGACAGAGCCGGTATCCACTGGCATGGCAGGCATGAGAACGGCCTGCGCAATCCGACCAAGACGAGCTTAGCGCGATGGCGCGGTGTTTTGGATAGTCAGGCGGAGCCACTGCGGCAAATGGGTGTGCGCGTGCTGAACGCGAGCGCCATTAGCGCGCTGACGGCATATCCCAAGATGGAATTTAGCGCGGCGCTGGCCGCCGCGGAGAAAACGCATGGCTCTTGTATCGCTGACGCTTGCCAAGAAACACCTGCGTGTGTTTCACGATGATGACGACGCTGAGATAGAAGCCTATCTTGCAGCGGCTGAGGATGTCGTAACGAAGTACATAGACAGGGCTGTTTATGCCTCCGCCGACGACAGCCCACCCGGAGCGCCGCCTAGCGGCGATGACGGAACAGCTATCGAGATATCGCCAGCTATTACGGCGGCCGTACTTCTGTTGCTTGGCGACTTGTACGAAACACGAGAGGCGGATGCGCAGGACACATCGTCCGCGATGCTGCCGCGCGCTGTAAGAGCGCTTCTTGCGCCGTATAGGGTGTGGCGGACGATTGTGGAGGATGAATAGTGGCGAGGTGCGTTGTCCGCTATGCGGTTCTTCCTCCGTCGCGAATATTCAACCTTACTTCGCCGCGATATCTGCCGGAAATCAGCCTGAAATGGCGCGGTAAATACAACTGGCATCATATGCGGTATGAGCCGCTTCGCGACATTGTGGAGGATCACTATGTACGGCGGTTCAACGAAGTCTCCGGTCACTATGAGCGACTTCTGGAGTCCGTGGCGCGCGAAGGCTTCAGAAACCCAATCATGGTGGCTGGCGGGCGGCTTGAGCGGCGCAAAGAGGCGGAATTACCGCACGAAGAGCGACAACACCTCCGAGACGGAACGCTACTCGTCAGTGAATACCTCGGCGGCTCGCGCCTATGGGCTGCGCAGCGGTTAGGCATCGACGTTCCGTGCGTCGTGAACGACTACGCCGATGTGCTTCCCAACGCCGAAGTGCTGCCGAACGCGAGTGCTGTTCTCGCCAAGTTCAAGGATGTTCCTGGCCGATTTGAAATGCAGCGCAAGGGTCCGGTGACGATAAACAACCTGCCTTTCATGCACCTTCCAGAAAATGAACGATACGGCATGTCGGAGCAGATTCTTGTCCGACGTGCGATTGTTGGCGAATGCAAGCAGAAGGTGGCGGAATGGCTGGCGAAGAACGACCATTGATCACCGTTGCGTGCGTACTGCGCAGCGGCGGCATCTATGATGGAGCGTGGGTGCGAAAGCTACAGAATGGCGTGCGTCGCCATTTGAGCCTGCCGCATAGGTTTGTGTGCCTTACCGATATGCCGGTTGACTGCGAAAGTCTACCACTGCGCAAGAACTGGCGTGGTTGGTGGAGCAAGCTGAACTTGTTCTATGAGTTTACCGGGCCAACGCTGTATTTCGACCTTGATACGGTTGTCGTCGGCTCGCTGGACGCCATTGCGGCCTACCCGCACGAGTTCACGATGGCGCATGAGTATTACCGGCCGTCGATGTTGTGCAGCACGGCAATGGCTTGGAATGGCGACTATTCGTTTATCGCCAATGCTTTTGCGGCCAACCCGAATACGAACGCGCACCAGTACGACAACAAGATGCGCCCGCGCATTGGCGACCAGGCGTTCATTGAAGACCAGTTGCTTGGCCGGGACGTCGACACGTTCCGCGATTTGTTCGGCGAGCGCAGCGTTGCGTCCTACAAGGTTCACAACTGCGAGGATGCGCCGCCTAGTGATGCTGCGGTTGTTGCTTTTCACGGCAGGCCGAAGCCGAGCGAACTAAAGACCGGATGGGTGCCAAAAGCATGGCGGTAGACAAGCGAAGCGGCGCCGCCCAGCGTGGTGACGCCATCCTTAAGCGCGTAGGACGTAACGCTCGCGGCGTTGAGGTTGGCGTGTTCCGCGGCGCGCTTTCAGCGTACCTTTTGCGCAAGGGCGTTGATCGGCTGTTTATGGTCGACACATGGGCGCCAGCAGAGGCACAGCCGGAACATTACCGCAAGACCAAGGACTATTGCGCCGGGCTAACTGTTGCCGAGTGCGGCGCCAATGAGGCGCATGCGCGTGCCGTTGCGGAGCGCAGTGGCGGTCGAGCCGTGGTGCTTAAGATGCCGTCTGTAGAGGCGGCGCGACAGATTAACGACGGCAGCATGGATTTCGTGTTTCTCGACGCCGACCATAGCTACGAGGGTGTGCGCGATGACATCGAGGCATGGCTTCCGAAGGTGCGCAAGGGTGGCTGGATAGGAGGCCACGATATCGACAACCCTGAGCCGCCGTTCGATTTCACGGGCGTGCGTAGGGCCGTTGATGAGGCGTTTCCCGAGGGGGTGGAGTTGGATTCGAACTACACTTGGTTTGTGAGTGTGTGATGTCTTGGGTTAAATTCACAGACCGTTTCGACTACCGACCGAGCTATGGTGTCGTGATTGCCTACAAAGCGGGCATGACGCTGAACGTCCCGAGCGCGTGCGCCACGCTTGCAGTAGCGGCTGGGAAAGCCGTGCGTATGCGGAAGGCAAGCAAGGATGAGGAGCCGACATACGTGCACGTCGAAACGCGCGAGTACGTAGAGGACGGTTGGCGCAAGGTCGAGCGGGTTGGTGGGCCTGTATTCCTAAAAGACGAGGAGCCGGTAGAATGGCCAGAAAACGAGCCGGTGCCGGCTCACTCAGCGAACGAGTAGCCTTCCTGGAGCCGGACAATATCGATGACGGCTACGGCGGAATCACTACCGGCTATGTCGAGCGTTTTCAGGATGCGGCGCGGTTGGCGCCATTGTTTGGATCGCGCCTGACTGTCGAAAGCGTTGTGGCATCCCGTTTGGCGTCAGAGCAGCCTTACAACCTGATTGTGCGGTCAAGTTCGGCAACACGTGCCGTCGGCCCAGACTGGCGCGTGCGCAATGTCAGAAATGGCCGCACATATAACATCAAGACAATCGTCAATCCGGATGAGCGCAATGCCTATCTGGAAATGTTGATTGTCGAAGGGCAAGCCGGGTAGATGGCCAAGGCCATATTGGGTCTAGATCGGTTGAACCGAAAACTAGCGAAACTTCCGATTGCCGCCGAAAAGAGAATCAAAGAAGCGATGGCTCAGGGGGCTGACGAGATAGTCACCCTAATGAAATCACTGGTGGCGGTCGATACTGGTGAGTTGCGCGATTCTATCGGGTGGACGTGGGGTGAGGCCCCTAAATACAGCCAGCGTATAGGGACATTGAAGTCTTCTGACGGGAAACTGACGCTGACGATATACGCCGGCAACAGTAAGGTCAGATACGCCCACTTGGTGGAATTTGCCACCGCAGCCCATGTCAACGGCGGCATGTTCGCTGGCTCGATGCACCCCGGAACGCAGGCGCAGCCATTTTTCTTTGTGAGCTACAGGGCGTTACGCCGGCGCACGAAGTCTCGCATCACGCGCGCCATAACGAAATCGGCCAAGGAAGTAGCCGCCAGCAAAGGGTAGTCAATGGCCGATCCAGTCCTAGAACTACAGGGCGCGATCATAGCGCGTCTGCGAAGCGATGCGACCGTTACAGCCATGGTGCCTGCTGCGCGTATCGTCGATATCCCAAACCCGGCATGGCACACGGGTACGGATAAAGCCCCATACATCAGTATAGGGGCATCTAACTATCAGTCCGCAGACGCGGACTGCATTGTCGGCGGCGACGTCATGATCCAGGTTGATGCATGGTCGATTTCGGGCAGTCTGGCTGAAGTAAGACGTGTTTCGGACTTGGTTCGGTCTGCCCTCAGAAATTGGGAGCCGACGCTCACCACCAACGCGCTTGTTACCTTCAATCACTGGCGGACAGATTACATCCGTGCCGGCGCCCTGAAGCAAGCTTCCATCAGATACGAGGCTATCGTCGAGGAGCCATAGGCTTCTTCCCGGAACCTCACATTCCCATCTACACGGGCCGCCACGAGCGGCCTTTTTGTTGCGCATAGAAAGGCCACCTCAATGGCACAGCCTACCACGGCAAAATTCGGCCGCTTCCGTATTCTTCTTGGCGATGGAGCGAGCCCTGAGCAGTTTGTCGCCCCGTGCGGTTTCACTTCTAAAGCATTCACGCTTTCCAAGAACCTTCAGGAAATCACAATCCCGGATTGCGACGACCCCGACGCACCATTCTGGATTGCGCGAGACACGGAATCGCTGTCTGCGTCGATTACTGGTGAGGGGCTGGCCGCTGCCGAGTCGATTCAGACGTGGACCGATGCAGCCTACAGCACTGAGCCGATCAATGCCCGCGTGGAGATCGAATTCAACACAGGCACGCTAGTGTTTGAGGGACCGTTCCATATCGACAGTTTCAATCCCTCCGCAGAGCAGGGCGGTCGCGTTCAGCTTTCTGTGTCGATGCAGTCAGATGGCGAAGTCACCAAGACTTGGGATCCCGCTTAATGGCGCGCGACGCCTCGATTGATATTACGTGGGCCGATGGCGACTTTCGCTTTCGGCTCGCTTGGGGGCAGTTGGTTGAACTTCAGGAGAGGTGTAATTCAGGCCCATATGTCGTGCTGAACCGCTTGTATGACGGACAGTGGCGCATGGAAGACATCACGAATGTCATCAGGCTCGGGCTGATTGGCGGCGGGATGTCCCCGACTGAGGCTCTTGGCAAGGTCAGAGCCTACGTGGAAGATCGACCTCCACTGGAAAATGTTCTGGTGGCGCAGGCGATCTTAGCCGCTGGGTTACATGGCGCTCCGGAAGAAAAAGTGGGGGAAACCTCAGGGGAGGCGGCGGAAACGCAGAGCGCATCGACGACCTCCCCCGCGGAAAAATCAGACTAGCTCCGATTTATGGTAATGCCGCCGTTATGGGGTTCACCCCTCAACAGGTGAACGAAATGTCGGTCTGGCAATACTTGTGCGCCGTAGAGGGATACGCGAAAGCGCATACGTCTAGAGAAGACGGCAAGCTTGGTAGCCGTGAAGCTGACGAGCTTTGGGAGTGGATGCTCGAAAAGGGTGTTTAGGTGAGAAGCCATGGGTCTTCCGCTTCACTTGTAGTCTACGTCCACCATCCGGCATTCGGCATGTTTAACGCGCGGGTCTCTGGGACCAAACGTTTTGGCGTAGCCCGTTCCTCCGGGCGATATGTTTTTGGCAATAACCGGGTTAACGGTTATTGCCCTTCTGTTGCCGTCAAGAAAAGCGCACTCAGCCTTTGCGAATGTTGCCGTTTCTAAACCTGTGTTGGTGAACTTGAGAACAAGTTCTGCCGCGCCCGTCCTTGTCACCTGAAAATTTTCGTAATCGAAAACGACCTCAGAAAAAGCTGAAGTCGACAGAATGCACATAGCGGCAGTTAGCGCCGAGCGCATGAGGAATCTCCGATTTGGCCACCGACCTTGAACGCTTAGTGGTTCAGCTTTCCGCTGACACAAAGCAATATCAGAACGCGCTTAACCGCGCTATGGGAGTTACAAATCGTCAGGCGCGCGCGGTGGAGAGCCGGTTCAAGGCCATGAACACGCGCATTGCGTCATCCATGACCGGCATGGCTGGCAGGATCGGCGCGGCGTTTGCGGCTGGTTTGTCTGTCCAACAGGCTAAAAAGTTTTCAGATGCGGCTACTCGTATAGATAACTCTCTGAAAGTTGCCGGGCTTTCCGGGGAAGAACTAGAGAAGGTTTATAATAGGCTCCGCGACAGCGCCACGAAAAACGCCGCCCCCATCGAGGCGCTGGTAGAGCTTTATGGGCGCGCTGCGCTGGTTCAGAAAGAACTCGGCATTTCTGGCGAGGAACTTCTGAATTTCACCGACAAGATTGCCGTAGCGCTACGAGTATCAGGTAAATCCGCCGCTGAGTCATCCGGGGCGCTTCTGCAGTTGTCGCAGGCTCTCGGTTCTGGCGTAGTCAGGGCTGAGGAATTCAACTCTATCCTCGAAGGGGCGCTTCCGATTGCGCAGGCCGCAGCGGCGGGGCTGAAAGAGGCTGGGGGAAGCGTTGCGAAGCTGAGGCAACTTGTTGTTGATGGAAAAGTTTCGTCTGAAGCTTTTTTCCGTGCCTTTGAAGCTGGCGCCCCAATTCTTGAAGAGAAAGTAGCCGATGCAACATTCACGGTTGACCAGGCTGTAGGGAACCTTAGCACAGCTCTGATTGATGTCGCGCGAGAGTTCAACACTTCAACCGGGGCGGCCGGGAGATTCGCGGGCGGAATAAATAACATTGCTCAAGCCGTGTCAGACTTCGACGTCTCTGGATTCATCAGCAAAATCCAAGAAGCGCACGGTGCGCTTGATAGTTTCCTGGATGATCTTGCCAACTCCAGTTACATGGAAAAGTTCGCGGAATGGATTACTGGAACTGAACTGACGGTTGGTCGCCCGGTTGCTGTTGAAACTCTTGCCGCGGAGAAGGACCTTTCTGACCTTGAGCGTCAGGTTAAGATTTTGGAGGATCGGATCAACGCCAACAAGGAAATGGCGATTGATACGACCGAAGCGGAAGCTCAATTAAACAGCCTCATAGCTAAGGCGAATGCGCTTCGTGCAGCTATGGAGACGGGGGTTGTAAACCAGCAGTCGGTTGATGATGCCATCAATCGCATGGTCCCTTTTAACCCGTTGCCGGCCCCGACCCTCACGCCAAAAACTGTTTCTTTGAATGATTTCGATCCTCCCGGAGGCGGCGGGGGGGGCAGAGGCCGTAAAGGTGGCCGCTCCTCTCGCGACAGGCAGAACGAACTTCAGCGAGAGATTGAACAGATCAAGGATCGCACCGCGGCTATTCAAGCAGAAACCGAGGCGATGGCCGGATTGAATCCTCTTATCGAGGATTACGGATATACGCTGGAAAAGGCGAGGGCGAAGCAAGACTTGCTGACAGCCGCCAAGAAGGCTGGAGTTGCCATAACCCCAGAACTTGAAGCGCAGATCGAGCAACTGGCAGAAGGCTACGCCAAGGCCAGCGTTGCGGCTGAAAAACTTGCCGATAGCCAAGAAAAAGCCCGGCAGCAATCCGAAGAAATGCGGGATCTAGGCAAGGATGTCCTCGGCGGGTTCATCAAGGATTTGCAATCCGGCAAAAGCGCGTCCGAAGCTTTGTCCGGTGCGCTTCAGAAAGTGGCTGACAAACTTCTCGATATTGCCCTCAACTCTATGTTCGATGCCAAGGGCGGACTGTTTGGCGGCGGAGGTGGTATTCTTGGGCTGCTTTCTGGCTTGTTCCGAGAAAAAGGCGGCCCAGTTAGGAAGGGGCAGCCGTACATCGTTGGAGAGAGGAGGCCGGAGGTCTTCGTTCCCGACCAAAACGGGAAAATTCTGCCAAGCGTTCCCTCTTTTACGACCATGCCGAAATTGGCGGCAACCGCCCCCGCTTCCACCGAAACTATCCGCGTCGTTCTGCAAGACGACAGCGGCAGAATGGCCGATATCGCTGACCAGCAAATCAGAACCCGATCCGGAGCACTTGTGCAATTGTCTGTGCAGCAGAGCGTGAAGTCGGTGCGCGGGCAGATGTCGGGCATGATTGCCGAAACGCAGGCTCGCAAGCTTTAGGGTAACCCATGACAATTCGCTGGCCTGTAGGCGTTCTGCCTCCGCAGAACGTGGCATTTGATATTGCCCCCAGAACACTGGCCGGGCCGTCGTCTGTGAGCGGCAAGACGCAGGTCGTGTCCAGTGATGCCGGCATCTGGAAGGCGACCTTTTCTAATGTGCTTGTCCGCAATCGCAATAGCGTCTTGACGCATCGCGCGATTTCGACATTGCTGGAAGGGCGGCTAAATCCGATCCTTGTGCCGCTGTGTCGAGGGTATCAGCCGGCACCCGCAGAGGCTGATGAATACGAACTTTATGATCGCGTTCCGCATAGCGACGAAACTCCCTTCAGCGACACATCGCTGTATCAGGGCGGGGTGATTTCAGTCACCGCCAGAGAGGCGGCACCAGTTCGCGCCGTTTCCATGCTAGTTGATGTGGATGTGGCCGGTGATATTCAGCCGGGGCAGCATTTCTCGGTCGAGGAGCGGCTCTATCGCGTTCGGGGCTTTGACCCGGATAGCGGCGAACTCACTTTTCGTCCACCACTGCGCGAAGCCGTTGAGGTGGGTGCCGAACTCAACTTCGACGACCCGGTTTGCCGCATGCGGCTTGCCAGCGACAGCGAGCTGGATCTGGAACTTGCCATGCGCAAGTGGGGAAGCCCGACCGTCAATTTCATCGAGGATGTGTGATGGAAGAAGACTTCTTCACGCCCGAGCAGATCGAGCGCCTGTCGCAAACCGAAGTGCGTTGCGACTTCCTCGTAAAGTTCGATTTCCTCAGCGGCCCGTATTATGCTTGGAACGGCAATACCGACCTGCCGGCGCTGGACGGCAACACTTATCGCCCGATGTATGGATTCGGCCAGATCGACGGGCTGGGACTTGCGGGGCCGGGAACGACGTCTGAAGCCATCACCCTCGGGCTCGACGGTCTGCCCGACATGCCTCTCGACTTTCTCGGTAAAGCATTGGCGGAAACCAAGGAAGTCGATCAGCGCATGGTGACCGTCTCGCTGCAACTGTTCGATCCAGATTGGCAGTGTGTTTCGGTGCCGATCCCCTTGTTTTTCGGATTCATGCAGCCGCCAAAGGTTTCCCGCTCGGAAATGCAGGGGGTAGAGGGCGCAGTGCAGAGCGTGTCGCTGACTGCCGAGAACGTCTTCTTCGGTCGCTCTCGGCCGCCCCATGGCCGCAATACGGATCGCGACCAGCAGGCCAGATCGCCCGGCGATAAGTTCTTTGGCTTCGTGGCCAGCCTGCTCAACAAGAAGATCACGTATCCTTCCTACTGAGGAAAACGCCTCGTGGATATCGAAATTGCACTGGCGGATTTCCTTCGCCGGGAAGCCTCCTTGCGGCCCTATCCCGGCGCGTGTGGGCGCATGGCAGATAAGTGGGTTGCTCTCGTGCGTGGCTTTTCGCCCATCGCTCGCTATGGCCGGGACTTTGAGACAGATGACGATGTGCAGGCGTGGCTCACAGAGCCGGGCGGCATCGCAGTGGCCGTGAACCGCATTATGCGGTCTGTCGGTCTGGAGAAGACCGCGGACCCGCAATTCGGTGATGTTGGCCTGGTCATCCACGGGGATCGGATCAACGAAAAAATCCCGATCAGTGTTGCGATACGCGGCCGCCATGGATGGCATTCGCGCAATTCATCGGGGCTGATGCTGTTCCCGGCTGACAAATATTGGAAGGCTTGGGCGATATGAAGTGGGGGCGCATCAATTTTGCGGGCGATAATTCGCTCGGCTTGCATGGAGTCGTGCGAACCGGCTTTATTGAGGGCGCAATTTTTGCTGCCCTTATATCGAGTTCGGCGACAATCGGCCTTGCCGGCTCCGCGGCGTTTATCGCCGGACTGACCACCGCAGCGACAATTGGCCTTTCGGTGGGTTTATCCTATCTGTCATCGCGCCTGTTTGCGCCGAGGCAGCCGAAACCGGAGGATGTCCAAACCTCTATCAAAAACCCGACCGCAGCTCGTCAGCGGCATTATGGGCGCGTAAAGACTTCTGGGCCGTGGGCTTTTGGTGAAAGCAAAGAAGGCAGTTTCCACAAGGTGGTCGCGCTCGGGACCGGAGAACTCGACGCGATAGAAGAAATCTGGGTTGATGACGCACCGGTAACTCTGGATGCCAATGGCTATGTGCAGGAGCATCCGTGGAACTATGACGGCAAGTGGAAGCATCTGCGTATCCAATACCGCATGGGCCTGCCGACAGAAACCCACTATAGCGATCTGGAGGCGGTCTTCCCGGAGTGGGATGAAACCCACCGCGGAGACGGTGTTTCATCCC
The DNA here is from genome assembly GCF_059509755.1 of Aquamicrobium sp. YD-1-mutant5. Taxonomy (NCBI): domain Bacteria; kingdom Pseudomonadati; phylum Pseudomonadota; class Alphaproteobacteria; order Hyphomicrobiales; family Phyllobacteriaceae; genus Aquamicrobium; species Aquamicrobium sp. YD-1-mutant5. The sequence continues at coordinate 175,371 of NZ_JCAKKP010000003.1, read as the reverse complement.
TTTATGCCTTTCAGGGGGCGTCAAGCGCCGAAACCTTTGCGCAGATCTTTCCTAACGTCACCAACACGCTCTATCGCGTTGTCGCACGGGGCTCGAAGGTCTGGAATCCGGTCACAGAGACCATTGCTTGGTCCGATAATGCCGCCGCGATCATCCGAGATTATATGGGGCATGCCGATGGTATGCGGCTCCCGGAATCCTTGTTCAATACGCCTTTGGCGTCGGAAGGCTGGAGGCGAGCGTTTAACCGTGCCGCTGCCCCTGTTGCCCTGAAGGCAGGCGGAACAGAGCCGGCGTGGCGGCTGTGGGGTAGCTACCGGTTTGACGAACGGCCAGCCGATGTGCTGGGCCGCATGCTGCCGTGCTGCGATGGCTGGCTGGTGCCGACTCCTGATGGCGGTGTGACGCTCGACATCAACGAGTGGCAGGAGCCAACCGTCATCCTCGATGACGATGCGGTCGTCGGGTTCTCGGATGTCTCTCGTGGTCGGGATATCATGACCACGGCCAACATTATTGCAGCGACCTTCTTGTCGCCGGATCACGACTACCAGGCGACGGATGCGGAAGCATGGGTTGATTCCGATGATGTGGATGAGCGCGGGGAGATCATATCTCCGGCTGAATTCAACATGGCGCCGTCTCACAGCCAGTGCCGGCGGTTGATGAAGCGGGCCTATTACCGGGCAAACCCGAAATGGGTTGGGCAGTTCCGCTGCAACCTTCGCGGTCTGGCGGCGTTCGGTAAACGGCGGGTGCGCATCCGCTATCCGCTGTTCGGCATCGATGATGTGTTCGAGGTGCAGGATTTCCGGTTCAATATCGGGGAGGGCGGCATACTGCTTGGCTGCACACTTCAGGTTGCATCCATGCCGGCCGAGGCTTTTTCGTGGGATGCAGCGGCAGAGGAGGGCGAGGCTCCCATTGCCGAGGAAACGAATGTCGAAAGCACCATTCCTGTGCCCTCTGATCTATCATTTGGCGTCACCCGCATCACTGTCGGCAATCAGCAGGTGCCACTCGGCGTCATCACATTTGCGCGTCCGGCAAACAGATCGCTGAAGGTAGATGGGCGCTACAAGCAGGTGTCTGCCTCGGACTGGACCGTCATCCCTATAGGCGATGATGCAACAGAAGCTCAAACCGGTGCTCTTTCCGATGGCGTCCAGTATGAGGCTCAAATTCGCTACGCACAGGCCAACGGTCGGCAGGGCGAATGGTCCGCATCGCAATACGTGACACCGGTTGCCGATCCGACTGCGCCTGCCATCGTCGAAGACGCCAATGCCGTTGGCGGCACCGGAGCCGTCAGTCTCACATGGACGGCGCCTAATAGCCCGAACTATGTCGCGGCGCACATCAGGCGCAACACGGTCAACATTGAGACCGGCGCTCCAGTGCGAGTGGAATATGGTCCGCCGTCTCTGGCTGATAGCTGGAGCGATACCGGCCTTGCCGCAGGCGATTACTACTACTGGATCCGGGCGGCCAACGCGTCTGGCGTGGAAAGTGCCCCTGTGGCCGTAGGCCCAATCACCGTCACCTGACCAATCCGACAACTGATCACTTCGACAATTTCATTTCAGACCCCGCCTTGGTGGGGCGCTTTTGTATGGAGAAAAGCATGGCTTTCCCCGATCTCGATCCTGCGCAGGTTTTCCGGGATTTCGTAACCGACAAGGTGCCGTCCAGCGGCAAGTGGAATCCGCGCAAGCCTGAAATCCGCCGCCTGCTCAAGAGCTACGAAAGTGCCATCATTGCACTCATTGCGGGGCAGGGCGGCGACATCGAGCTTGCGCGCGGAGTGATCTCGTTTGCGGTCACAGGCGGCACGGCTAATGATATCATCGCTGAGCCGGATTCGGAACTGCCTGACAATCCCGGATCTGCGGTCTACATCCTTGGCGGGGTCGCCCAGCCCAACACCGGCAACGTCACTGTTAACGGCAAACCCCTGCTGACCAATAGCGGCAACCAGATCGCAGCCGCCGGCTTGGTGGCTGATGGAATCTATCTGTTTCTGGATGACGGGACGCATTATCGGCTGATCTCTGATCAGGCCAGCGCGGCGATTGTTGCGGCAGCAGAAGCGCAGGCTGTAAGGGCTGAGACTGCCGCTAGTGAGGCTGCGCTCTACGACCCGACATTTCGCTTTAAAACCGTACAGGACTTGCTTTCCAGCACTCGCGCGGCAGGCGGTTCTGGAACTCGGTGGCAGGCCGGTGAATTCCTGTATGAGGAGGCCGCCACGAGCGCCACCGATAATCACGTCGAGACTGCCGGTGGCGTTAAGCTGTATGTCGTGGCGATGGCTGGGGCTCTGTTTGCGGAGGCATTTGGGCTTATCCCAGATGACGATACCGCTACGTCTGCAAACAGAGCCATCCTCTCCAAAACTCTTGCTGCTACGTCATCATTGCTCGGTAGCAAAATCGTTGATTTGGGAGACCGCACTTACTTCTTCCCGCTCGAAACCAACATAGCGGCGCCCGGCGTTACTCTGAGAGGTAACGCCACCTTGAAACTAGCTGGCCCGAACGAAGACAAGAACGGGTTTCTCGTCCAAGGTGCAGATGGTTTTCGGCTCAAAGGCCGTTTGAAGTTCGACGGAAACCGGCCCGCGATGTCTAATATGGGGACGGACAGGAGCCTATTGCTGGTTTACAACGTCGAGGACGTGATCCTGAGCGGGTTCGACGTTCGTCATTCCCGGCGGAAAGGTCTGGCTATAGCGTCCGGTGTCGCCGGAAAGGGTGCGACGAACATCACGGTTCGCTATGCCGCTGGGGGCGACTGTGGCGAACAGGTCTTTATGACCGATCGCTCAAACGGTCTTGGAAACGATACTATCCCATGTCGAGACATCTTATTTTACAAGCTTCGCATTGACGACACCGACCATGCTGGCATTGCGATCAACGATGGCACCTTACTGGCCAAGGTCATCAACTGCATTGCCGACATCAACAATTCCAACTGGCATGCCATTGATGTGCGCGGCTCTCGCCAAGTAACCGTTCAGGGCTGCGTCGGCCGACGCGGCATCTTAGGATTTCGCGCATCGGTTCTTAACGCCGCCGCATTGGCGCGCGGCGAAGTGCTTGATGGACTGACGCTAATCGGTAACTTGTGGGAGTTTAACCGCCAGTCTGGGTGCCTCCTTCTTGGTGCTAAGAACTGGACTGTTGCTGGAGACATATCTCGGAATAATGGTCAGGGCGGTGGAGAGTTCTTTGGGTTTATTGCCATTCAGCAGGCCGGAGTTCAGCGCTCTATAAATGGATCGTTTAACCATGTGCAGGCGTATGACGATCAAGCCATCCCTACTCAACACACTGGTGTTGCCGTCATGGCATCGGACAGCATCAAAGTCACAAACCCGATAATATGGGGCAACACAACACGCAACAAGGTTCATTACTTATCTGGGGTCACGGGACTAGATGTCATTGGCGATGGGCCGGACGGGTCCACAGCAAAAAAGGTATCTATCACTACTGGAGAATTGGCCGGGAGTTCGGCTGCTAATGTTACTGTGCCGTTTGCAACCGCCTTTGCTGTCACCCCCAACAGTATATCGGCTTCAGTATCAACTCCTACAACTGGGGCAGCTATCGTCGTGGATAACATACATAGCGTAACAGCCAACAAAGCAATCGTGCGGGTGCGAAACACCAGTGCCAATCCCCTAACTGGCATGATCTATCTGAGCGCTGAGTATTTGAGCTAGGCCGTTGTGGGGTTCTCCTTCGCGGGATCGGCGCGTTTGGATTGGCATTTACCGCCCCGCAGACACTCACCCCGACAAAGGTTTAAAGAGCTAAGCTGGCGGGTACGGCGGCTATGGCCCTATACGATAAAAATCACAACAATCGCGCCCGATCGGCGATGAGTTTCCCGGCCATAAACATTACGAATTTGTACTCGCCAGCTAACTTCGCCTTGGGATCGCAGCGGCTTGTGGCAATAGGCATCCGGCTGATCTAATTGGCGCTAGATGGCGCTATCTTGGTGGGAGTTCCGGTCTTGAGGCGATTTCTTCGCGCCATCCGTATCTCCCTACCTTGAAAGCACCAGAGGGCAAGCAGCATCGGGATCAGCGGGAAAGCTACAGGGATCGCCCCCACAGCAAAAACCATGAAGACCGCGACCTCGCCAAGGCTGGCAGACCCCTTCCGGCAAGCGCTCCATAGGAACAAAAAGTATGCCAAAAAACCGAATATCCCCAACTCATAGATGATGGCTCCGCTCCAGCTCATGATTTTGTTGCCAGTCGAAGGCGACCATAGGTACTCTTGCCAAAAGGGGCGAGCAAATTCTTTTTGGGTTTCGTAGGTATCCAGCCCCCCAGGCATCAGCTTATTGTTTATGGCTGCGTGGATGGAAAGGATAGCGTCCTCTAGGCGGCGAGCTACACTTGCATCGACATATATTACCTCTACTATTCCATGGTTGATTATGTTGTTCATCAGCCGACTCGCCCGGGACTCCCCCCCATAATCTGCCACCGCATATATAGCTCCGACTGAGATTGCGAATGTGAGTACGATTGTCGAAGCCTGCCAAATTCTGCCTCTGAAAGTGAGGAAGAGCTTGAGGATTACGTACACGGAGTATATCGCGAAAGCTGAAACGATATACAAGATCGCCATAGCTGATTGCGCAAGTACAAAAACACTGATGACGCATCCGAGTACCATCAGTTTGGATATGATTTTTGGCCTGTAGTTTGTCCCCACCAATATCAGCCATGCCAAGAAGATCATGAAAATGGCGAAATATGTTGGCTCTGGCGACAGGGACGTGAGACCTCGCCCCTCTGAAGTTCGATAGGCTGCCAGAAGGCTTTTTAAGTGTGGATTTAAGATCTCGACAAAAGCGAACACAATCCACGAAGCACAAGAGAACAACAAAATTTTGAGTGGAAAGCCGTAACGCCGCAAATAATTATAAAATGCAAGGAACACCACCAAGAGAGTTCCGTATGAAGCTATGGCGCGGGCCACATCTGCAATTGGAGGTGAAACTGAAGCTAATATGCTAAGGCTGAGGCCGGATCCTATGAGCACCGCAATCGATACGAAATATCGCGGAAAGACAATTCGGTTGCAAACTATCAGAAATAATATTCCAAGCAGAAGCGGCCATGGCTGAGAATCCATGGAGTTTGTGCCAAAGCTTGTCCAGGGGTTCATACAAGCGAGAACAAATATGCCTCCGAAGATCATCCCGAAGGTAACTGGCGTGCGTAATGACCGTTTTCCGGTAGACGCTTCTTGCAACATGTCGGTAACAGTGCCGGTCAATCTCAACTTAGATTCAATCGTGGGACGAATATAACGTTCTTTACTTCTGTCGATGTTGCTGCCGAGTCACTCGTAGGGTCATGTTTATAGTTAAGAATAAGGACTAACCGAACGAATTTAGTGCCTATGGCGAACTGGTTAGGCGTCATGTCGCCTTCGCCGGATAAATCGCCTATCAGAGTCACCCAGCCTATGGAGCTGTATATATGCCGATTATTAGCGGTGGCATACCTGTGAGCACCGAGGCCTTGCATTATAGGCTGCTGCTCTTGATCGTAGCATATCACGCCGATATATGTCCGCGCCGATGCGCGCTCTGATCCTGCTGGCGCTAGCGTGCGTATCTGGGCTGACAGATTGTAAGTCAGGTTGGTATCTACCGGCACAAATTGCGATGTGAAGGTGGCGGGACTGCCGGCTGATAGGAAGCTTTTATCACTGGCAATGGCGACATCTCTCGCGCCGCCGAAGTGCTCTTTAACAGGACCCCTTATCCATCCAAATTGCAGCGAGACCACTGCCAATAAGCCGATAGCAGCTAAAACGACATAAAGGACACGGCCAAAAAATCTGAGAGCTTGGATTAAAGGGGGGTCTATCATGGGCCTGTCTTAAGGATTCTGATTGAGATGGTCCATAGAGAAACTTTGCTCCGAATCATCTCCTGCTGTCGCCGAAGAATGGTAGGTTGCCATCGGCGAATCCGGTTGTCATAATCAGGCGATGCGCGTTACAATTCTCGTTCTTTCCTGCCTTGTTTGTCTTGGCGGTTGTGCAGGTAGGCCAGCGGAGTGGCCCCGGCATCAACCAACTGATCCGTCTACAGTCGAGACGGTCTCGCAAGGCCATGATGGCCTTACGAAACTCGGCACCGTGACTGCTGATGCTTGCGCGTCAATTCTCTCGACAGCTCCGGATCATTCGGCAGGTCTTCAAAGACTAAGAGAGACGGCGGCGAGCCGGGGGGCTACCGGCATAGCCAACGTCCGATCCACCCGTTTGGGGAGCACATTGAGTTGCCCGTGGGGAGGGACCCGCTTTCGAGCCATGGCAATTCGCCATCCCAGCACCCTGTCCGAAACTTAAGAGGATTCTCCAGCCGGGCTCAGGGCAGTCTCGTGTGTGGGGCCTGTGGGTAGACGCTAAGGCCTGAAAAAAGCCGCCCCGTTTGCGCCTGTCAGGAAAGATACCAAGACGAGCATCGCGACCGAGCAGCCAACTACCCAACAAGCGATGAATATAGCCTCTGTTTTTCGCGCTCTCTTTTGATGGAGTTGTTGCCTGACCGCGTCTCCCGACGCTCCCTCGGTAGTCTCCCTGCTGACGGGGTGAGCCATCCAATTGTCCCCTTCCAAGACAAAGAAAGACGGTGCCACTACCACAATATTACACATCTGTCACGATGCGTGATGCAGGGATGGGCCAGCAACCGGCTGTGAAGGAGGCTGATTTTGCCGGCTCTTGCGGCCATTTGGGAAGCTGCGCCTTGATCGTAGCGGCAAGCTCTCAGAGCACAATGCAGGCTGGCACGCCTGAGCTGCGGTCACCACGTAGCAGCGCCGGAGGTCCACAATCCAAAGTATGGGCAACCTATAGTTGAGACAGTGTTCCGTACCATGTCTACCATCTCTGGGTTGGAAATGGTTGCAACCCCGCATAGCGTCCAGTTCATCAGCACCTTAAAATCTGTATCGTTCGCACGCACAATCACAGCTGTGCCGCGAGGCAGAGCCGGAGGGAGTTTCTTGGCTAGCTGAGCGTCTAAGGCAGCCAGGCTGATGAAGGTCTTTTGAGATTTTTCCAGAGACGCCCGATCAGTCCTTTGGCGCGCCACAACTGCATCGGTGACCTCACGCAAAAAGCCGATGGCTACAGGCATCAATTCGGCCTGTTCTTTGTAAGCACGCTCAAAATAGCGCTGAGCAAAAACTGCATCATCTATATCGTTGGTGCCGGCTGGTGTGATCGAGAGTGCATAGGTGGCGCCGAGACCGGCCGCGATGCCGGCCACAAAAACCGGAACCATCCAAGGGCTCAATATCTCAGTCAAGCGTTGTGCAGTTTTGTGTGAGGGTTTTGAAAAAGTATCCTCGACGGTCTTAATCGCGGCATCCAGAGCATCAAGCTCTTCGGCGGCTCTTCCAGTGCGCTGAAAACTCTCACGCGCCGCTGCATAGATTTGTTCTCGCTGTTCAGGCGTTTCGGCGCGCCGCTTGGCAATGGCGCGCCTGATCGCCGCCTCGTACTGCTCATCAGCCATTTCAACCCTCATCAAAACCTTGGCATGTCTATATGTCGAGACGAAAAATTACCAGACTGTGAAAGGCTCCACCATGGACAGAACCGTGCCCGCCGGCGCGGCGTCCGTGGCTGCCTGTTCCTCAGAACAATCCGAAAGCCCAAATCCATGCCCGATCCCCGAGCGCGGCTTGTCCGCGCCCTCGGCAACCTTTCGCGCGCCCTTAACGGTCTGCTCAAAGGCCAGCCCAATGAAACGCTGTGTGGGCGCATGGCGCGTACGCGCGGCCATGACTGCCTGTTCTGTCGGGTTGTCGGCTGGGCGCTGCGCGACCCGGGTCACTGCTGGCGCATGCGCATAGCGGAAATCACCAAAAAGTAGGAGGCCATAATGGCCAGAGAAACGCTGCCCACAGCGCTTGCGCTGATGTTTGGGCACGAGGGCGGCTACGTCCACGCGAAGTCCGACCGCGGCGGCCCGACGAAATACGGCATCACCCATAAGACGCTTGCCGCGCACCGCGGCGTAAAGTCTGTGACCGCCGAACAGGTCAAGGCCATGTCGAAGGCCGAGGCCGAAGCTATCTACCGCAAGTCCTATTGGACGCAGAGCGGCGGCGATCTTCTACCTGTTGGGCTGGACTATGCGGCTTTTGACTACGGCGTCAACTCGGGACCAGCGCGTGCCGTCAAGTCGTTGCAGAAGGTCGTCGGCGTAGCGCAGGACGGCATTGTTGGTGGCCAGACTCTCGCGGCGATCGATCGGTATCCGGGTGGTGTACAGGCGCTAATCCGCGCCTACTGCGACGAGCGCATGCGATTCTTGCGGTCATTGGGCGGTGCGCAGGGGTGGGCCGCTAACGGCCGTGGATGGACCATCCGCGTGACCGGCAAGGATCCGAAAGGGCAGTGGAAAGACCAGCCCGGCGCGGTCGGGAACGCGCTGCGTCTGGCTGCCGGAGCCCAGACCGTCGAGAACCCACCCGTTGCGGGCGGCAAGGCGAACCCGGCCGACCGTAGCGTTGTAGATATCGTCAAGAAAGAGCCGACGCTTGTGGTGTCGATGCTGACCGCCCTTGGTGGGCTGGCCGCAGGTGCCGGACCTGTGCAGTGGGCGCTTGCCGCTGCTGTGGTGGCGGGTGTCGGGTATGCGATCTACAGGCTGGTGCAGCGGGAGAGGGCGGATGGTTGAGGCTGTCGACAAAATAACCGTACGCGTCATGACACGATGGTGGTTTTCCGGCGCAGCTCGCGCCTTGGCCGTGGCTTCCATTGTTCTGCCAAAACAACTCACCGGCTGGATCATCGACAGGCTTTGTGAGCATGGCGTCTACATCGAGGACGCCAATGCTTAGCGCTGCATGGGCCGCCCTGACCAGCCGCATAGGCCGATATCTGGCCGCCATTGGCGCAGCGCTGGCCATCCTGTTCGCGGCGTACACCAAGGGGCGCAAGGACAACGCGGCCCGCGCCACAGAAACCAGACTCAACGAAATCAACAAAGCAAGGAAAGTCGAGCATGAAGTCGACGGCCTGGATAGCGGCAGTGTGCATGACCGCCTTGGTCGCTGGATGCGCGACTAGCGGGGGATCATATTGCGATATTGCGAAACCCATTCTGCCCAGTGTGACGGACGCACTAACCACCGACACGGCGCGCCAGATACTGGCCGAGAACGAAAAACTGGCGCGCCTATGTGGCTTGCGCCCGTAGTGGCGGGGGTGTCGGCGTGGGCCTATGTGCAGGCGCTGTCGCTGGTCGTAGGGTTGCGGGGGCTGGCTGGATGACCGGCGCAGAGATTATGGCCGTGGTGGGGTTTTTTACGATGCTCTTCGGCACGCTGTTTGGCGCTTGGAAGTACATCGAAAGCAAGATTGCCGCTGTGCGCACCGAAACCAACATTGCAGTATCCGCAGCTGGCGCCAAGGCTGAATTGGCCATCACCCAGTTGCACGAGCATCGCCTTCACGCGGCGCAGACCTTTGCCACCAAGCAGGGGATGCAGGAGCAGACCGCGCAGATGCTCCGTGCCATCGAAGGGGTGGCGTCTCGTATCGACGGCCTCACGGAAAGGCTGGACAACATCATCATGCAGCGCCCGGCAAGCCGGCGCGCATCGTAACACCAGCCCCGCATGCCCTGACCGGCTGCGGGGCTTTTTCTGTTTTTGATGTTGACAAAGTTAACTGATGCGCGCATAGTGTGAATATGGCCAGCCATAGGGCCTAGCGGCTACCAACCGCGACATACCACCTAGAGGAGAAACACATGAAGAAGCTCTTGCTGGCATCCATGTTGGCTGTCACCACCGCGCTTGCTGGTTGTTCCAGCGATGCGACCGTCGCCACCGAGAACATCAAGCGCGCGGCAGACAATTTCGAGATCACCCGGCGCATCGTTTTCTACAATGGCATTACCGATAGGTACATGCTGACGATTGAAGGCCGTTGTTCGATGGACCTTAACTCGGGCGGCACGGCATTCAACGTCATCTGCAAGACCGGGCCATCCGAATACAAGCGCCACACGCTGGTGCTGTCCGACAACACCAGCGCATTCGTCGAGCAGCTGGAAGCCGCATCCGTCAGCGCCTACCACTACCGCGTCGTGTTCAAGCCGCAGTCCATTCTGCCGGACATCGACTTCCGCGGTGACGCCGGCGAACTGACGACGAACCGGCATTAACTGCCAACAGCGTGCCAGACCACCAACCTTGGCGCACCCAACTACCACACCACGCGGCTATGCCGCCCAGAGGAGAACACCATGCTTCGCAGAGCTTTGCTTGCGGCTGTTGCCGCCATTGCGTTCGCCGTGCCTGCCGTGGCGCAACAGCCCGGACAGTGCATCCCGCTTGCTGTCATAGATCAAGCCATGAAGGACAACGGCATCGGCCTTGAGCGCCTTTGGGCGACGGAAGACATCGAGTTCGTCAACACCTATCACAAGGCCGCAGGTATCGAGTTTCCAGACGGTGCGCAGCCTGTCGGTATGTTCCTGATTGCCTTCCCTGACCGTGTTCTGGTGGCGCTGGTGGAGAAGGAAGACGGAGGCTACTGCACGCGCTGGTCCACTTCGATCTCCCATGATCGCCACAAGATTGCGTTCACTGCTGCAAGCAGGAGCGTGTGATGGGGGATTGGATTGAGTGGGGCGGTGGGGAGTGTCCGGTGGCAGGTGGACTGCTCGTGGAGGTGCGGCTCCGGAATCCTGAAGGCGGATGGGACTACTGTCGCCCCGCCGAAGAGTGGGACTGGTCTGTTGAGGGTGTCGATGGTGACATCATCGCCTACCGCATCGTGGGGGCGCATTAATGGGCAACCTCCCAGACCTTCGGATTCTTTTCTACTTCGCCCTGTTCGGCTTTGCCTGCGCGCTCATTCTGTCAGCGGCCGGCGGCATTTGGCTGGCGCACCTTATCGTCAGCGCACTCATTATGTATTTCGGAGCCTGATCATTGCCAACACCACCTTTAAGTGACGAACTAGCCAAAGAAGCCGCCGATGCCTTTGAGTCGTTCGGCACAAAACAGGCTGCGGCCGACTTCCTGCGCATTCCGCGTGCTACGTTGCAAAACCGGCTTAAGCGGGCGGCGGAGCGGGGGATGCTGGGGCCGAAAGAGACGCTGCCGGGGTACCGCATAGAGTCCCTGACGACCACGCCCAATGGCACCTACGTCAAGCAGCGGAAGGCGCATGGCGAGGAATACACGCCAACGCTGCCGGTGAAGGGCAAGACGACGTTGGTGGATGCGGAAGGCCGCATTATCACGCAGCATATCATGGAGCGGGCCACAGCCGAGCAGCAAGCATCTGCGCTGCGGGCGATGGTCGAAGCTCTAAAAGAAGACTTGCCGCGCGTCACGATCATGCCGCCGCCCGCCCATGTATCGTCAGACCTGCTCAATCAGTTCGTCGTAACGGACAGCCATTTTGGTATGCTGGCATGGCGCGAAGAGACAGGCGACGATTACGATCTTCGCATTGCCGAACAGCTTCTTCTTGATTGGTTTGCAGCAGCCGTAGCGCAGGCGCCACAAGCCCACACGGCGGTTCTGGCGCAATTGGGCGACCTGATGCACCACGATAGCCTTGAAAGCGTCACGCCAGCCCATAGGCATGTTCTGGACGCGGACAGCAGGCTCCAGAAGGTGATCCGCGTCGTCATACGCACGGTGCGTCGTATTATCGATATGCTCCTTCAGAAGCACAAGCATGTCCACGTCATCATGGCATCTGGCAACCACGACCCGGCCTCGTCGGCATGGCTGCGCGAAATGCTCGCCGCCATGTACGAGAATGAGCCTCGTATCACAGTCGATAGCTCACCGATGCACTACCACGTCTATACGTGGGGCAAGACGGCACTGTTCTACCATCACGGCGACAAGCGCACGATCAATAATGTCGACGTCACCATGGCCGGCCTGTTCCGCAAGGAGTACGGCCAGAGCGATGTGTCTTATTGCCATATCGGGCATAGGCACTCCGACGAAGGCATCAAAACCAATCTGATGTACGTCGAGCGCCACGAGACGCTTGCCGCCAAGGACGACTATGCAGCAAGCGGCGGCTGGCTGTCCGGTAGGTCAGCCAAGCGCATTACCTACCACAAAGAACATGGTGAAGTTGGCCGGGACAGGATGACACCAGCCATGGTTGCTGGCGCCAGCAAGTTGCATGCCGCGAATGATAACGAACCGCAGAGGAGGGTGGCATGAACGTGGGCAAGATCGAATACGCGCCGAACTATGGACTCAATATGGACGGCAAGATTTACACCAAGCCTTGCCGCGACACCGAGGCCCGCCTTGCCGTCGAGGGCGACAATGACAATGTGCCCAAGGTAAGCGCCGCCGATTCGGCCAAAGACACGCTAGCGCGCTTTCCGAAGATCATGGCGCGGCTGGCGGCCGGGCCTCGTCCATCAGGCTTCTACTACCTCGGAAGCCCATACAGCCTTTACAAAGACGGCCACGACGCTGCCGCCTCGCTGGTGGCTCGCGCTGCGGCCGGCCTGATGGCGGACGGCCTTGTCGTATATTCGCCCATTGCGCACGGCCATTTCGTCACGATGCACAGCGACCTGCCGCAGGACTGGGAGTTCTGGAAGGCGCAATGCCAGCCGATGATTGATGCGGCTGCGGCGCTGATCGTGCTGCGCATGGAGGGCTGGCAGGACTCCGTTGGGCTTGCCTACGAAATTGGTGAGTTCGAGCGGGCCGGCAAGCCGGTACATTACATGTCGCTGGAGACGGCGGTGGGCGTGCGAACGCAGCGACCGTGGGAGATTGCGGCATGACCCACCTCCCATACACCACAACGGCCCTGCTGCGTGCTGGCTACAGCCCGCAGCCGTTGGAGGCGGCGGCTAACCGCTGCTTCAACGCGGTTGGACAGCACAACGGGCGCCTTGTGCGCGGAGCGCTCTACAGCAGTGACGAAACCACACAACGATTTTGGGATGCGTTCTGCGCGGCGGCCAAGGTGCTACGCGGCGGGGGAGCGGAAAGGATGGTGGCGTGATAGATATGGCTCTGTATTGGCTTGGCGTTGCCGTGACGAGCGTCGGGGCCGTCGGCATTCTTGCTGTTGTGGCGATGTGGGCGACAAACCAAATTCTAGAATTCACCGGCATGGCGAAGATCATTCTTCATTGGTACGCCGACAGGCTCACCAAGGATCGTAACGCCAAGAGGAGCGGAGCATGAAACCCGGCGACCGCGTTATCTGCACCAACGCAGAATTCCCCTACGGCGTTGGCCCGCAAGGGCTTGTCGCCGGCCATGAGTACACAATCGCATGGCGTGGCAGATGGAACCACCCGATTGACGGCTCGTACATGGGCGTCCGGTTGGTGGAATTGCAGCGCGGCGAAGACCCGGCCGCGTATTGCGACGACCTTCCGTTCCGTGCCGATCGGTTCAAGCCGGTTGTGTCGGGGAGCAGGCTGAAGGAATTGGAGGTTGAGCATGGATAGCAAGAAACTGCGCGAAGCGCTGATGGCAGCATTTATGGCTGCCATTGATGAGGTCGGCCTTGCTGCGTTCAAGCGCACGTCGCTGTTTATGTCGAACCGGGAGTCCGGCCATGTCTGAATCGATGATTGAGCGGGTGGCACGGGCGATTGAGACCGGCGACGGTCACAATCCCGACGAGGAAGTATTCACGCCAGACGGCTTCCAAAGGCGGTATGTGCTGGCCCTCCCGGCTGCCCGCACCGCCATTGAGGCCATGCGCGAGCCGACTGATGCGATGGTGGATGCGATGGATGATCACGCCGGAACAATCGCGCCGCAATATGCGTACGAGGCCGCCATAGACGCCGCCCTCAACGAACAGGTGTCGGGATGAGCTACGTCTATTCGCCATGGGCCCACCTCCCCGCCAACGACAATTCTCCCCGCATTATTGCCCTGTCAGGCCCCGCCGGAAGCGGCAAGTCCACCGCAGCAGCTTACCTCCAGCAACGGGGCTACACGCTGATCAAGTTTGCCGGCCCGCTTAAGGCCATGTGCCAAGCAATAGGATTTACTGATTGGCACTTAGAGGGCGACGGCAAGGAGCGCCCGCTGGACTGGTTACAAGGCAAGTCGCCCCGCCAGTTCATGCAGCTGCTCGGCACAGAGTTCGGACGCGACTGCATCGGCCCGCACTTCTGGGTTGGTCTGTGGGAACGCGCCGCGCTTGAGGTGCTGGATGCCGAGGGGCGCGTCGTGGTGGACGATTGCCGCTTTGCCAACGAGGCGGACGCGGTGCGCAAGCTGGGCGGCGTTGTCGTACGGCTTGCGGGCCGGGGCGGGCTGTCTGGCGGCCACGTTTCGGAAAAGATGGATTGGGAGGCGGATGCGATGATCGGCAACCACTACGGCATAGACAGGCTGCACGAAAACCTCGACTGGGTGATGCGTGAGGTGGTGGCGTGAAAACCGATATTGAAGCCGAACGTCTGCGCATCGAGCGCGAACGTCTGCATGTTGAGCGCGTAAAGGCCGCGCTATTGGCAGAGTTGGTTCGCGCGGAGAGAGTGCGCCTGCGGCGAACTAGCCGATCGTGGATGGATCGAGTCGAAGACGCAATTTTCGACTGGTAGTTATAAGCCACCAGCATCCTTCTTATAACCGGCCCGCCATTGAGCGGGCCTTTTTCGAGGAAGAGCAATGCTTACTGCAGGACGACTGGAGGCGGTTTCATCTATGATGAACCTGCCAATGTTTCTTTCAAGGGGCGCCTCTGATACATACGACAGGGGCGAGCGCGTCAGCATTTACGTGTTCACAGGAGGTCAGTTCGCCAAGGTTGGAATAGCGAAGGACGTGCCGACAAGGCTGTCTCACGTTCAGGCCAACTGCCCCATTAAACTTCGGGTATCGTATCAGCATCAATTTGACAGCAGGCTGTACGCCATCATTGCCGAGCGTGAGGCACACGATCTTCTTGGAGAATTCAGGATGCACAACGAGTGGTTCAGGATTGATGCGCAAACTGCAATATACCGCACATCAATCGCCGTCGACGGAACGAGGCTGCTTATAGCCCATCACAATCAATAGTGTGCACGGGCCGTGCAAGCCCGTTTTTAAAACCATGTTTTATTTTTTAAATTCAATATACTTATAAACCTAAAGTCTTTCCCTTGGTAAGGGAGAGGTCGAGAGTTCAATCCTCTCTGGCAGCACCATTCCCCTCATTCCGGTATTTGATAGATTTTTCAATAAGTTATCTATTAAGCCGACCTCGTCCGAAAGACCCTTGATTTAGCTGCTGGTCACGCTCTGGTCACAGCAAAGGGTTCTTCATGGCTTCGATACGTAAGCACCGTGATAAATATCAGGTACAGATTCGCAGGAAGGGTTTCGCCCCTTTAACCAAAACATTTACCCTGCTTGCCGACGCAAAAGAATGGGCAAGACACCAAGACAGACTGGCGGACAGGGCAGAACTGGGGCCTGACAGAAGAGAACTGGACCGGATTACGCTTGGTCAGTTAATTCTACGGTACCGAGAAGAGGTTCTGCCTACAAAGCGCCATCGTGAGACGGATTCTGTTTCCTTAGCTCAATTCCTCTCCCATCCAATCTCTAAATTGAGACTTTCGGACCTAACGCCATCTGAATTCGCACGTTACCGTGATGAACGCCTTGGAAGGGTGACGATTGTAACACTGAAACGGCAATTCAGCCCTTTACGACATATGTTCGCTAATGCTCGGACGGAATGGGATTTGCCACTTAGAGCCGATCTACTCTCGAAAACTAGGCTTACCGGAACGGACAAAAAGAGGGACAGGCGGCTACGAGAAGGCGAACTCGAAAAGCTGCTGGAAGCCGGGAAAAAGACCCGTAACCCGTTCCTGATCCCAATTGTGCGGCTGGCGCTGGAAACAGCCATGAGACGGGGTGAGATACTGGCCCTGAAATACCGTGACGTTGATATTGAACGCTGCACGGCAACCGTCAGGGAATCAAAGAACGGCTATTCGAGGGTTATTCCGCTATCTTCTTTGGCGGTAGCAATTCTTGAAACGACCATGGCAGTCATGAGCGACAAGGCCAAAGACCAGAATGAACGTATCTTCCCAATTACTCCGGTTGCGGTGCGTCTCGCATGGGACAAGCTGACCAGAAGGGCAAAGCTGGACGATCTGCATTTCCATGATTTGCGCCATGAGGCGATTTCCCGATTTTTCGAGAAAGGGCTTACCGTGCCGGAAGTGGCATCGATCAGTGGCCACAGGGATATAAGAATGCTCCTTAGATACGCTCACGCTGACCAAAGCAAGCTTGCGAGAAAACTAAACGGAGCTTGTGGGACCGGCTAGGACGGCTTTCCAGAAGTATTACCCTCGTCCTCACCATCAGGCTTTACCAGATCGACGTGGCTCACGCCGAGTGTTTGGGCCAGTTCATAGAGGGTGATGACGGTTGGATTGCGCTTACCGCGCTCCAGGTCGCTAACGTACTGCTGGCTGAAACCCGATTCCTCAGCAAATTTTTCCTGAGTGAAACCACGCTCACGACGCAAGCGAGCAACGTTCCGGCCAACCAATTTCCGCATATCCATACACGGACGGATTGCAGGTTCGGAGCGTTCGGTTTATCACCTATATTATGTATAGCAGGGCAAATCAGCGCGGGCCCATGGGCTCTGCAACTGGGGGAATCATGTTCAAACGCATCATTTTGGCGCTCGGTATTTTTATCGTTGCGATAGGCACGGCAAATGCTGGTTCGCCAGAAATAGAGAAGTGGAGAGCAGGCGTCAAAAGTGAGCTTCAGCATTTCATTCGGAAGAACGAATATCGCTTCCACAACGTCACAAACGGGCAATATCAATCAGTTCTCGTTCATATGACTATCGACAAGAACGGAAACGGAACGGCAACAAAAATACGAAATAAGAATGCTACAAAGCAAGCAACATATCTAGTTAATGATGTTTTCAAAAATCCTATAAAATTTTCTAAATCACCGATTCAAAAAGAAATGAGAATTGTTTTTCCTGTAAATATACCTGCTTATATCAGAAAATAGAGTTTTAAAGGCGGGAAATTAATGGAGTATGATGAAGGTCGAAATACGTTCATATATGTATTCTTGGCGATATTTTTAATTCTATCTTCTATTGCTGGATATTTGATCTATCAGGAGCATACAAGAAAACAGGATAGGAACGAAATAGAATTCAAAAAACGAGTTGAACAGATAGATGAGAAAAATAAAAATCTGAAAATTATTTCGGATAAATTCGGTTTCTCAAATCTATCTGTGTCTCTTGATGAGAAATCTCTTCTTTCTCGGCATCTGACAGGTGCCTATAATGAACCTTGTGACTGGAATGCAATCTACAATCTTGCTGAACAGCTATCAAAGGATGGCCAGCGGCGGAATGCAGCTACCCTCTATGAATACTACGATAGCTCTTGTCGAAAGGCCAACACTGCCACTTGGTACGCAGCCAATATCTATGAGCAAATCGGAGACCACCCTGCCGCGCTAAGAGCCATAGGGCGATACATAGAGGACACGGCAGAAAATCCCGGCGGCTACTACCTTCGAGCCAGATCGAATGAGGCTCTTGGGAACATGGATCAGGCAATATCCGATTATCTGACGACGATTTCCCTGATCAACGATCCTTCAAAAACAAGCTATGGCGTCTTCAAGCGCTTGTCTCTCGCATACGAAGCCAAACGGGAGTTCTGCGAGGCAGCTAGCGCCATTCAAACATGGGTGGCAGCCAACGGGGAGCATGACAACAGCCAACTCAATTTCCTTGTCGTGAACCTGAAGGAAAAGGGCGACTGCGTAACGGACTATGCGACGGGACAGGACACATTCCGCCATCAGCCAAACGCCTCAGGGGTTATCTATGCTGACGTCTACGTGAACGGCATAAAGGGTAGATTCGTGGTCGATACGGGTGCTGCGCTGGTTTCGGTGTCCAGATCGTTTGCTGAGCGAGCCGGGTTGAAGTATTCGAAGGATAGTGAAATCCTTCTTGGCACCGCTAACGGAATTACCAAGGGCAACCGAGTGACAATGGATTCTGTGCGTGTCGGAAAGGTCAAGGCCGAGAAGGTCCTTGGGGTGGCAATGCAGAAAACTGATGCACTAAGCAGCGATATAGACGGACTGCTTGGGCGGTCATTCCTCGCCAGATTCGACATTACCTTTGCGAAGGGCAGATGGATGGTTTCGGCAGCGGATTAACGCGGCTCATGGAAGCGCACCAAAAGGGCCCAGGAAGCCCGCACAGAGTCACTACGGGATTGGGTGGCCTTTTCCTGCCCTTGATCACAAAGCGCGCGTACGAGTCTCCTAGGGGTCGTAGAATTAATTTCTTCTTGACGCAACCATAGCGAGCATGTATGGATGCCGTCGAAGCGCATTTGCGGCAAAAACCGAAGGCCACCCTGACCCCTAGCCGTCTTCAGAGACCTGCAAGGGATAGCTTCTCCTTAGGGACGTAACAGGTGACCCCTTCTGGCCAGTCTGACAAACTGGAAGCCGGTTCATGTGAGACTGTGTTGCAGTCAACCCGTTAGCCCCTAGATAGGCTATTAAGACGGCAAGCAATCCAAAATCGTGTACGCAACGAGTGTGTCCTTCGGCATGCTTTTCTAGTCGACGACTAGCCTCTGGCGGATTTGTTTCTGGCAGAGTTTTTATTGTGTGTAATTCGTAATAGTAAATGAAACTAACTATAGATAAGTATATTTTTTATGAGGAAATTATAATGAACAAATTCATATCAGATAAGTTTTTAAATTATCTTGAGTGCAAAGGGGAGTTTGTATTTCAAACATTCTCTGATTCAGGAAGTGTCAGGGCAGAGACGTTCGCTGGATCATTTCAAGATTGTCATGGCCAGCTTAGAGACGCAAACCGTTCCGGCCAAGCCGTTGCTGTTACAATCAACGCTACGGATGGAAGGCCGCGCAAGAGCGAGAATGTCACCCGCATTCGGGCTGTTTGGAACGAGAATGACGAGGGCTACAATGGGTCTTTTCCTCTGGACGCTTCTCTTACTGTTGAAACTTCACCGGGGCGGTTTCACTACTACTGGTTGATAGAAGACAAATGGCCTGCTGACGAGCTAGGGCGAATGGATTTCAGGCGGGTGATGGCTACCATGGTGAAGAGCTATGGCAGCGATAGCAATGCCTCGGACATTTCGAGGGCCTTGAGATTACCCGGAAGCCTTCATCAAAAAAGCAAGCCGTTTCTGGTCAGGATCGTGTGGGACAACGAGGGCAATCCCAAGCGCTATACACGGCAGGAAATCGTCTCCGCCTTTGCCGATCATGATGAAAACGAGGCCGATGGATCAACCCACAGTCTGCCGCCTCCGCTACACGGCACCATCAATTTCGATCAAGTCGGGGATGCCCTTCCATCTATCCCATCGGAAGGCAGGAATGTCTGGCTGACGGTCGGAATGGCTCTCCATCATGAATCGAACGGTTCCCAGAAGGCATTTGAAATCTGGGATGACTGGTCGCGAAATACCAAGGCCGGGAACTATGATGAAAAAGAGCAGCACCGAACTTGGGAAGGCTTCAGAGAGAACCACGGCAACCCTGTCGCCATCGGGACTTTGTTCCAGCTAGCCAAGGAGAATGGCTGGAAAGGGCACCGCCATAACGTACCTCTTCCCGAAGAAAGGTTCACGATTGAGCGGCATCCCGGTGATTTGACCGAACGAACGATGTTGGCGGTAAGGGAATTTTTTGCAGAAGGTGAAAAGAGCAACCCATCAAAACAGCACTATGAGGGCATGGAGGAAATCGCCAAGGTCATTCAGGCAATGGGCGAAGGGCACAAGAGCCTTGGCAACGACTATTTCCTTTCATCCCTGCCACCCGGAATCGGCAAGACGACAACCATTGGCCAGGCAATCTATCAACTTGTCAGGACACCGGCATGTGATGATGTCGGGGTGATATTCTTCCTGTCCCGTGTCGAGGAAATCAAAAAGCTCATTGAGGGGATGGGTTTGAAGGATGCCGAATTTGCAACGCTTGTAAGCCAGAACTATCGGGACAAGGTTCCTCAAGGGAATCGCATTGCCGGGGAAGCCCGTGTCCTTTTCACCACCCAGCAGATGCTTGAGGTCCGCTTGAATGGAAGTAAGCTTTTCAGGGACATAAAGGACTTCCACTTCAAGGGAAAAGCACGTCAGGTCAGGATATGGGATGAGGGTATCCTCCCCAGTAATAGTCTGGTTATCGGTAGATGGGATATTTCCAATCTGTTGAAAGGCTTTGCCAAAGCCAAGCATTACGACCTAGCCGAACGGCTGGAAAAACTCTCCACAGAGGTGAAGGATGCGGACGGCACCACGATTTTTCAGATGCCGGACATTCTCCGCTTCAAAGTTGGCCTGAACGAAGCGAGGGGTCTCTTCACAGGAGGCGACGACAGAAAGACGGTCGAAGCTCTGTGGAAGCTGTCTGGCAAGAGAGTTCTCCATAGAAGGTACAACACCGGGGGATTTTTGGTCGGATACGAGGAAGCGTTTCCTCAAGACCTTGGGCCAATCCTGATATGTGATGCCTCCGGCCCCTTCAGGGAAGTGTATCGGCACTGGAATGAGAACAGGAAGGGATTGAGGTTCCTTCACAGTCCCGGCAAGCGTTATTCAGGATTGACGATTCATCACTGGGATCGTGGTTCGGGTAAAGACCAGTTCAAGAAATCAAATTTGGACAGAAATAAGGTATATGACGGGATTGTAAAGGGAATTGAGAATATTCAAGATGATGAAAAATTCCTGATAATCCACTTCAAGGAAAATGGAACATTTGCAAATGTAGAGGAAGAGCTACAGAAACGATTTATTGGAGATGACAGAGTAAGGTTTTGTACATGGGGCAAGCACACAGCTACGAATGATTTCGTTGATTGCCGGCACGTCTTTCTTGTTGGTCTTTTGCAGTATGATGGTCCCCACTACGAAGCCTTGGGAAGGGGAGCAAAGAAGCTTGGTGTTGATGACAATTTCAGTCAGGAAGACTCCCTCAAAACACGCTTGGGGGAGATCAAGCACCATATCTTTCAGGCTGCTTGCAGGGGTGCTGTCAGGAAAGCGGAGGGAGATTGTTGCCCGCCGGATTGCCATTTGTATGTGATCTACTCCACTAAATCCATACCGGCAGCTATTCTTGAAGAAGTGTTCCCCGAAGCAAAGGTTGTTGAATGGAAACCTGTTCGTAATCTAAATGACAGGAAGAAAAAACTTGTGGAATATATTTTGCATAAGGCAAAATCCGGAAAAATAAAAATACAAAAATCTGATTTAACCGATGTCTTAGGTATAAGAAAAGAACAACTAACTAGATTTCTTGATAATGATTTGAGAGAATATCTTTTGTATGAAAAAAGAGTAGATGTTAACATGAATCACCATTATATAAATATAAAGTTAACGCCTACTCATTAGGGTTATATATATGGAAAAGTGTTAACATCATATAATATTATCTCGTTATGGTTATGTTTATGCGAAAATAACTTCAGCAGACCAATAACAGTGACAGGAGGACGGGAAGGTAGCATTGGTTTACAGCTAGAATTTTTCCTCAAATTAGGTCGAGCCCATATGCAATCCCGTTGGCCCCCACCCGTCACTTCCTCCCCTACCGGGTGGTATCACAGGGAAGATTTCTTCTGTCCTCTGCAATGGCAGGTCTCCCACCCGCTGAGTTTACAGATTTCAAAAATCAAGCGTGGGACGAAACGCTGTCAACGATGGAAGGGAATCCGAACCGTAAACCAATCGGGGAGCTTTTCCTGTCCCGGCAGCGCCCTGGTCACAATGATCACATGCAACGATGGGCTTGCGTAGCTCAGAGAAAGATTGTACCAACTACGAAGTAGCTGAATTCATTCAGTCTTTCGACGAACGCCAAAGGCGAGCAGTGGTAGAGCACTCCCTTGGTAAGGGAGAGGTCCAGAGTTCGAGTCTCTGTGGCAGCACCATTTCCCTCATTCCGGTTATAAAGTCGAACCGTCCTCGGGGTTAAACCTGTGCTGGCGGAAACGGTCTTTGGCCTGCGATTTTGACGCGAGACCGCGAATCGGAGGTTTCGCTGTCAAAGAGTGCGTTTGAGTGTCGTGCTATCCGTGATCGTGTATCGCGGCGGAGCCGCAGCCGGATGGCGGGATGCGCTTTGATTGCGGTGCAGCAGCATAAAGAGGAGGAGGCGAATCAGGACTTTGGTTTCGTGTCCTCCGGGTCGAGCAGGATGCGTTCGGCGGCACCGTCGAGATCGTCGTACTGGCCGCTGCGCAGTGCCCATAGGAAGCCGAGCAGGCTGATGGCCCCGAGGAACAGGGCAACAGGTATCAGATAGATGAGGATGCTCATGCCGTTGCAGGCTCCGTAACCTGCCGTGTCTTGCCTTCATCCTCCGTACGGCCGGCGCGCATCAGCCGCAGTGCATTGGTGATGACGAGGATCGACGAGCCCGACATGGCGATGGCCGCGATCAGCGGCGTGACATAGCCCAGAACGGCGATCGGCACGGCGATGATGTTGTAGACGATGGCGATGCCGATGTTCTGGCGGATGAGCTGGCCGGCACGCAGGGCGACGTCACGCGCCGTGGTCACGGCGGCGAGGTTCTCGCGCAGGAACACGAAATCGGCGGCGTTGCGGCCGATGTCGGCAGCGGTTGCGGGCGCCATCGAGACATGGGCGGCGCCCAGCGCCGGAGCGTCGTTCAGCCCATCGCCCACCATCAGCACCTTGCGGCCTTCCTGCGCAAGCTCCTCGATGCGCTCGACCTTCTGGGCGGGAAGAAGGGCGGACCGCCAGGCATCGATGCCGAGTTCACCGGCGACGCGGCGGCAGGCCGCTTCCGTATCGCCCGACAGCATTTCAACCGGGCCGAGGCTGGCCCTGAGCGCGGCGATCGTGGCGCGCGCGCCGGCGCGGGGCTCATCCTCGAAAGTGAAACGGGCAACGATTTCACCGTTTCGGGAGAGGACCGTACCGCTTTCCTGCGAATCATTTTCTGCCCAGCTGGCCCGGCCGAGCCGCCAGATCGTGTCGCCCGCAGTGGCCTCCATGCCGAAGCCCGGCAGTTCCTCTACTTTGTCAAAGTGAGGCGCAGGGGTGCCGCCGCCCTGTTCGGCGATGGCCTGCGAGAGCGGGTGGCGGGAATGGGCGGCCAGCGCGCTGGCGATGCCGAGCAGGCGCGGCGTGATCTCATGGACATTGGTCAGGCGCGGATGGCCGAGGGTGAGCGTGCCTGTCTTGTCGAAGACGGCGGCATCGGCCTGCGCCAGACGTTCCATGGCAGCCCCGTCCTTGACCATGATGCCGTTCTCGAACAGGCGGCGCGCGGCAACCACCTGCACGATGGGCACGGCGAGGCCAAGCGCGCAGGGGCAGGTGATGATCAGCACGGCGATGGCGATGGTGACCGCCTGATGCCAGTCGGCGCCGGCCAGCATCCAGCCGATGAAGGTGACGAGCGCGGTCAGGTGTACCACCGGCGCATACATGGCCGATACGCGGTCGGCGATGCGGCGATAGCGGGCGCGCCCGCCCTCGGCGGCTTCCATCAGCCGCATCATTTCGGCAAGGAAGGAGGTGGAGGCGGGCCGTGTGGCCTCCAGCGTCAGGGGTCCGGTCAGGTTGAGCGTGCCGGCCTGTATCTCGGCCCCGGCAGCCACGGCAAGCGGCGCGCTCTCGCCATTGACCAGCGAGCAGTCGAGGTCGGATGCACCCTGCACGACCTTCGCATCGACGGGAATGCGCTCGCCGGCGGCGACCAGAAGGCGCATGCCGGGCTCGATCTCGGCGATGGGGCGATAGTCGCGGGTGCCGTCGCCGAACAGCACCAGAGCGCCGCGCGGACTGAGCCGCGCGAGGCCGGCCACGGCGGCGCGGGCCTTGTTGCGCATCACATGGTCGAGCGTGCGGCCGATGAGCAGGAAGAACAGCAGCGTCACCGAGGCGTCGAAATAGGCATGGGTGCCGGAATGCCAGGTGTCGTAGATGCTCAGGGCATAGGCCATGGTGATGCCGATGGCGATGGGCACGTCCATGTTCATGCGCCCGTGGCGCAGGGCGCTCCACGCCGAACGATAGTAGATGCCGCCGGCCACGGCCAGCGCGGGCAGGGCGATCAGTGCCGAGACCCAGTGGAACAGGTCGCGTGTGGCTCCTTCCGCGCCCGACCAGACGGACACGGAAAGCAGCATGATGTTGCCGGCGGCAAAGCCGGACACGGCCAGCGCGCGCAGCAGTTCCGAAAGCACCGGGTCCTTGCCGTCCTGCGCATCGTCGAACAGATGCGGCGGATAGCCGAGCCCATCGAGCGTGGAGACGACCGGAGGCAGGTCGTCGCCGCGCCAGCGAATGCTGACGCGCTTGGTGGAAAGGTTGACGCGCGCCCGCTCGACCGTCTCCAGCTTGCCCAGTGCGGTCTCGATGGCGTGGATGCAGGCGGCGCAATGCACGTCCGGCACCGACAGCTCGACCTGACGCGTCCCGTCACCCATGTCGCGCGCGGCGAAGGCGACTTCCTCGCCGGATGGAAGCGCGGCCAGCGCTCTGGCAAGATCTTCGCTTCCGGGCGCGCAGCAACTCATCTGATGGCCCCGTCCCTGACGATGATGCGGTGGATTTCGTGCCATGGCACGTCGCGGCCGGCGTCGGCCTCGATCTCCACGATCCAGGCGCCGTCACCCAGCGCGAAAGGTGCGTCGAGCGCACCGCCCGATGCGGGTGCAAGGGCGAGCGTCGTATCCTCGGCATCGGTGACGGGGCGACGGAACTGGGCCGTACCGGCCTTCAGGGCGACGGGATTGCCTTCGGCGTCGGCCAGCGCGAAGCGGAAGGTGCCGCCGGTTCCGGTCACCGTCGTGTTCCAGCCCAGCGCCACCTGCTCGCGGTGTTCGCGCGACTTTCGGTTGAATTCGAGGCCCGCGACGTAGGAGTTGCGCACCACGAAGCCAGTCCAGCTCGTATTGGCATAGACGGCCATGGTGACGTTGACGGTTATGATGACGCCGAAGAAGGCGACCATGATCAACAGGAAGTGGCGGCCGGTGAACTGCTGGCTCATCATTCTCACTCCGGGCTCTCGAAGCTGGTCACATAGTCGGCGGAATCGAGGCTGGACTTGTCCTCGACGTGGAAAACGAGACGCTGCGCCTTGCCGGGGCTCTTCGCCCCTTCGCGGGGCTGACGCACATAGACCTTGAGCGAACGCGCGCGATCCGGCTCCAGCGTCACCGTGATGGTGCTGCTTTCCTCATGATCGAGGCCCACGACATTCATCGTCGCGCCGGGAAGCTCATCCAGGCTGACGGTGACGGTGCGCTGCTCGGGGATCTTGTTGAGCAGCTTGACCGTGTAGCCGTTGCGGATCGATCCGTCGGAAAGCACCACATATTGCGGATTGCGGTCGTGCAGCACGTTCATCTCCAGCCGGTCGCGGGTCAGCAACCCGTAGATCAGCAGTACGCCGACCAGCGCCCATCCGCCAAAATAGATGAAGGTGCGGGGTCTGAACAGCTTTCCAAGATGAAAGGTCGAGATGGCGTCGGAAATACGGCCGGAGGCATCGCGGACCAGCGAAGGGCGGATGTCATGGGCGCCGTCGCCTGTCGCCAGAGCCATGTTGGCGTTGTAGTCGGCCAGTGTCGCGTAAGAGATGAGGCCGCGTTCGCGGCCGAGCTTGTCCATGACGCCGTTGCAGGCATCGATGCAGAGGGCGCAGGTGATGCATTCGAGTTGCTGGCCGTCGCGAATGTCGATGCCCATCGGGCACACCACCACGCAGGCGTTGCAATCCACGCAATCGCCGACCGGCTTGCCGGCTGCCGCAGCCTTCTTGGCATGGCGGGAGCGGGGCTCGCCGCGCCAGTCGTTGTAGGTCACGGTCAGCGAATGCTCGTCGAGCATGGCTGCCTGAATGCGCGGCCAGGGGCACATATAGGTGCAGACCTGCTCGCGCATCAGCCCGCCGAACACATAGGTGGTGGCGGTGAGGACGGCGACGGTGATGTAGGCGACGGGGGCTGCCTGCCCGGTCGCGAAATCCATGGCCAGATAGGGCGCGTCGGAGAAATAGAAGATCCACGCGCCGCCGGTCGCCACCGCGATGGCGATCCATATCGCGTGCTTGGCGGTGCGGAGCGCGATCTTTCGTGACGTCCATGGAGCCTGATCGAGGCGGATGCGGGCGTTGCGATCGCCCTCGATGGCGCGCTCGACGACGAGGAAGAGATCGACCCACACGGTCTGCGGGCAGGTATAGCCGCACCACGCGCGCCCCACCGTTGAGGTGATGAGGAAAAGGCCGAGGCCGGCCATCACCAGAAGGCCGGCGACGAGAAAAAACTCCTGCGGCCAGATTTCGATGAAGAAGAAATAGAAGCGGCGGTTGGCGATGTCGACCAGAACCGCCTGATCGGGCGCATGCGGGCCACGGTCCCAGCGAATCCACGGCGTCAGGTAGTAGATGCCGAGCGTAATGGCCATGATCAGCCATTTGAAATTGCGGAACGAGCCGTTGGCGCGCTTGGGAAAGATCTTCTTGCGCGCGGCGTAGAGCGGCTGGCGCAGTTTGGCAGAGTTGACCGCCTGCGCGTCGTGGCGTTCGAACTCGACTGTGCCGGACATACTCTTCTCCTGACCGTACCTAACCGCCGTCCAGCCATGCCCTGAACCTGCCCCGGCTGGCTTGATCTGGGTCAAGCACAGGGTGCGGCACAGTGACATCCATGCGCGTCAGAGGGCCCGGCATTGCTGCCGGACCCTCCAGCCCCCCGGCTTATCGCCCGGCCCCTTTGCAGGTTGGGACCGGAGGTTGGGATCAGCGGCCCCCGCCGAGCGAATGGACGTAAACGGTCAGTTCCTTCACCGTCGTCTCTCCGAGACGCGCCTGCCAGGCCGGCATCACGCCATGGCGCGGCTGGCGCACCTGGGCGGTGATTTCGGCGGGGCTCGACCCGTAGAGCCAGATGGCGTCGGTGAGGTCCGGCGCACCGAACTCGAGGCCGCCCTTGCCGGCCTCACCATGGCAGGCGGCGCAGTTGTTGGCGAAGGTTTCGGCGCCGGGGCCAGTGAGGTCGCCGCCGCTGGACAGCGCCACGACATGCTTCACGACGTCGGCGATCTCCTCGCGGCTGAGAATGTCGCCATAGGCCGGCATTTCGGAAATGCGGGTGTCCTCATCGCCGGCGAAACGGATGCCGTGGGCGATGGTGGTGCGGATTTCTTCGGGCGAGCCGCCCCACAGCCATTCGTCGTCGTTGAGGTTCGGATAGCCGGGCGAACCGGCCGCGCCCGAGCCGTGGCACTGCACGCAGTTGACCTTGAAGGCCGCGGCGCCCGCCGAAATGGCGAACTGGCGCAGGGTGTCGTCGGCCAGAATCTCTTCGACCGAAGCCTTTTCGATGGCAGCCACATAGTCGCCCTTGGCAACTTCCGCCGCGGTCAGTTCGGTGCGCAGGTCGGCGCGGCTCGACCAGCCGAGCAGGCCGGAGGTCGCCGAATTCACCAGCGGCCATGCCGGATAGGCGATGGTGTAGACGAGTGCCCAGAAGATGGTGGCGTAGAAGGTCCACAGCCACCAGCGCGGCATGGGATTGTCGAGTTCCTTGATGCCGTCCCATTCATGGCCGGTCGTGGCGACGCCACTGATTTCGTCGATTTCCTTGTGGCTCATGTCAGTCGTCCTTGAGCGGAATGCGGGCGGCTTCGTCGGCCTGTTCGCGGCTGCCGGGGCGGAAGGCGAAGATCACGACGCCGATGAAGAAGAGCGTCATGAACAGCAGCCCCCACGAATCGGCGAGCTGGCGCAGATAGGTGTAGGTTTCCATGGAAGCCTCCTAGCGCGAGCCGTCGGGCTCGTCGTAGCTGGTGAAATCGACCAGCGTGCCGAGCATCTGCAGATAGGCGACCAGCGCGTCCATTTCGGTCAGGCGGTTGGGATCGCCATCGAAATCGCCAAGCTTGGCCTTCGGATAGCGTTCCTCGACGCCGGATGTGTCGGCGTTGGGATCGGCCTGCGCCTGCAGGTCGGCCACTGCGTTCTCGACCATCTCGTCGGTGTAGGGCACGCCGACGCGCCGGTTGGCGACCAGATGCGTCTCGAAATTGCGGATGTCGAGGTTCTTGTCCTTCAGGAAGGCGTAGCTCGGCATCACCGATTCCGGCACCACCGAGCGCGGCTCGATGAGGTGCTGGACGTGCCATTCGTTGGAGTAGCGGTCGCCAACGCGGGCAAGGTCAGGCCCGGTGCGCTTGGATCCCCACTGGAACGGATGATCGTACATCGATTCCGCCGCCAGGCTGTAGTGGCCGTAGCGCTCGACCTCGTCGCGGAAGGGGCGGATCATCTGCGAATGGCAGACGTAGCAGCCTTCGCGGATGTAGATGTTGCGCCCGGCCAGCTCCAGCGGCGAGTAGGGCCGCATGCCGTCAACCTTCTCGATGGTGTTTTCGAGATAGAACAGCGGTGCGATTTCCACGATGCCGCCGATCGAGACCACGAAGAGCGAGCCGACCAGAAGAAGCGTGGCGTTCTTTTCGATGACGCGATGCTTGTCAAGAAGAGCCATTCGGTCAAACTCCTATTCGGCCGGCACGGCAGCGGGGCGGGGCGAAGCGGCCTTGCCGCCGATCGGCTCCTCCTCGCGCTGGTGGCCGAGAATGGTCATGGTGAGGTTGTAGGCCATGATGATTGCACCGGCGAGGTAGAGGGCACCGCCCAGCGCACGCATCAGATAGTAGGGGAACATGGCCTCGACGGTTTCGGCGAAGGAATAGACCAGGAAGCCCTGCTCGTCGTATTCGCGCCACATCAGGCCCTGCATGATGCCCGACACCCACATCACGGCCGCGTAGACGACGATGCCGATCATGGCGAGCCAGAAGTGCCACACCACGAGGCGTTCCGAGTAGAGCCGCGCGCGGCCCCACAGCCTCGGCACCATGAAGTAGAGGGCGGCGAAGGTGATCAGGCCGTTCCAGCCGAGCGCGCCGGAGTGGACGTGGCCGATGGTCCAGTCGGTGTAGTGCGACAGCGAGTTGACCGCCTTGATCGACATCATCGGGCCTTCGAAGGTGGCCATGCCGTAGAAGGCGATGGCTGCCACCATCATGCGGATGACGGGATCGGTGCGGATCTTGTCCCAGGCGCCCGAGAGCGTCATCAGGCCGTTGATCATGCCGCCCCAGGATGGCATCCACAGCATGATGGAGAACACCATGCCCAGCGTCTGCGCCCAGTCGGGCAGGGCGGTGTAGTGCAGGTGGTGGGGGCCGGCCCAGATGTAGAGAAAGATCAGCGCCCAGAAGTGGATGATCGACAGCCGGTAGGAATAGACCGGGCGATCGGCCTGCTTCGGCACGAAATAGTACATCATGCCGAGGAAGCCGGCGGTGAGGAAGAAGCCGACCGCGTTATGGCCGTACCACCACTGCGTCAGCGCATCCTGTACGCCGGAGAACAGCGAATAGGAGCGCGAGCCCACGAAGGATGCCGGCACCGCCAGATTGTTGACGATGTGCAGCATGGCGATGGTGACGATGAAGGCGAGGTAGAACCAGTTGGCCACATAGATGTGGGGTTCCTTGCGCTTCAGGATGGTGCCGAGGAAGACCAGCAGATAGGCGACCCACACGATGGTCAGCCAGATGTCCACATACCATTCCGGTTCCGCGTATTCACGGCTCTGGGTGATGCCGAGCAGATAGCCGGTCGCCGCCATGACGATGAAGAGCTGGTAGCCCCAGAACACGAACCAGGCGAGATCGCCGCCGAAGAGGCGTGCGCGCGAGGTGCGCTGCACCACATAGAAAGAGGTCGCGATCAGCGCGTTGCCGCCGAAGGCGAAGATGACGGCCGAAGTGTGCAGCGGCCGCATGCGGCCGAAATTGAACCAGGGCTCGATGTTGAGATCGGGGAAGGCAAGCTGCAACGCCACGACCACGCCGACGGTCAGGCCGATCACCCCCCAGAAGATGGTGGCAATCGAGCCGTAGCGGATCGGCCCGTCCATGTAGGCGTCCGGATCGGGCGCCTGCGCGGGCGCGAACTGCGCGCGGCGGATCAGCACGAAGGTCGCGCCGACGAGTACGAAGAACAGCACCCACATGTGCTGGGCGAAGGGCTGGTCAGCTGCGAATCCCGCCCCCAGAAGGGCGATGAACGCAAACAGGCCCAGGCCGACGATATATGGTCCGTTGGTCATCCAGAGTCCCCGATCCTTGCCCGGCAGCGCAGATGACATCTGCCGGCATCCTTCTTCATTGGGTGTTTCCAGCGTGAAGCGCATTGATCCATGTCAACGCCGTGACGCGTCGCCGCAGCCATTGTGTGTCGCATTCGATCGGGTCAGGCAGAATGAAAACCATACGGATAACGACCCTGCAGGGAGGAGAGGCGCGCCAGCCGCGCTGTCAGGAGAGCATGATCGCCATCGTGGAACTGGCCCACGCGCAGATGCTGCGGCTGTGCGGCCTGCTTGAGGAAGTGGCCGACTCGCTGCCGGCGAGCGTCGATCGCCGCAAATGCCTGATGATCGCCTGCGAACTGGAGCCGCTGGTGCGCGGCATTCACCGTTTCGAGGAGGAAACGCTGCTGCCGGCCTATGAGCGCGCGCTTGAGCAGCGCGGACGAGGGCGCGGCTCGCTGGAGAGACTGCTTGCCGAACATGTCGAGGACGAGTGCTTCGCCGGAGAACTGAGTGAAGCCCTTCTCCTGCTCGGGCGCGACGGCAGCGTCGACAATCCTGAGGCGCTGGGTTTCATGCTGCGTGGCTTCTTCGAAGGCCAGCGCCGCCATGTCGCCTTCGAGCGCGAGCATGTATTGCCCGAGATAGGCTGCGTGGAAGCGTGAGGGCCGAACGGGTCAGTTTCCGGCCCGGGCCTCCAGCCGTGCAAGGTCCGGCACGATGATGTGCCGGTTGTTCTCGATGGTGATGACCTTGTCGGCGCGCAGACGTGTGAGCTGGCGGCTGACGGTTTCTATGGTCAGGCCAAGAAAATCGGCAATGTCGGCGCGGGTCAGCGGCAGGTCGAAGCTGGCCGAGTTGCGGTCCGGTGCTGCCGAAGGATCGATGTGGCGCGCGATCATCAGCAGAAAGGAGGCGATCTTTTCTGCCGCGGTCTTGCGCCCGAGCGTCACCATCCATTCGCGGGCGTCGTCCAGCTCCTTGAGCGCCTGCTTGTAGAGCCGTCGTTCCAGTTCGGGCGAAGCCTGCATCATCCGCTCGATGGAAGCCTTCGGAAAGGAGCAGAGCGAGACTTCGGTGGCGGCCTCGGCGTTCAGCTCGCTTTCGGTCTTGAATGGCCTGCCGAGGAAATCCGGCGCGAATTGCAGGCCGACGATCTGCTGGCGCCCGTCCGAAAGGGTTTTGGTCAGCTTCACCACGCCCGACAGCACATTGGCATAGGTGTCGATCTTCTCGGCGTCGCCCAGCAGTTCGGAACCGCTGTCGGCATGATGCTTGTGCGATGTTTTCGCCAGCGCAACGAGTTGCTCAGGTTCAAGCGCGCCACAAACGCCCTTGTGACGCGCCTCGCAGGACACGCACAATACGGGAATACCGTCAGTATGAACGTCCTTGCGCACGATCTGGCCACCTTTCGGTTCATCGATAGCACCTTAGCGCAATTGACGCGCCGCGTCAGTTTGTCTTGCTGTGCGGGGTTTGATCAGAGTCAACGCAGGATGAATTACTTCACGTCAGAGTTTTGCGTATGACAAGGAGGTTTCATGTCTGCGCAAACCGCTTTCAAATTCGCCGACACTGCTCCACGCTATACGAGCTATCCCACCGCGCCGCATTTCCATGAAGGTGTCGGCGATGAAACCGTGTGCCGCTGGATGGCTGCGGTGAAGGACGGCGAAGCGGTATCTCTCTATATTCATATCCCGTTCTGTGACCGGCTGTGCTGGTTTTGCGCCTGCCATACCCGCCATACGCTGCGTTACGAGCCGGTCGCCGCCTATCTCGGGACGCTTTATCGCGAGATTGCGCTGGTGGCTGAAGCCTTGCCTGAAACGGTGCAGGTGGGCGCGGTGCATCTGGGTGGCGGCTCGCCCACGCTGCTGACACCTGAGGATCTGCAGCGCCTCATCGATACGCTGCGCGCCACCTTCCGGTTTACCGCGAATGCGTCGATCAGCGTCGAGATCGATCCGACCGACATGGACGAGGCGCGTCTCGACGCCATCGCCGCCGTCGGCACCACGCGCGCCAGCCTCGGCGTGCAGGATTTTCGCATCGAAGTGCAGAAGGCGATCAATCGCGAGCAGAGCTTCGAGGACACGCGCGCCGTGGTCGATGGCCTGCGGGCGCGGGGCGTTTCGGCCATCAATCTCGATCTCGTCTACGGCCTGCCGCACCAGAGCGTCGACAGCATCGCCGATACGGTGGCGCTTTCGCTGTCGCTGAAGCCCGACCGGGTGGCGCTGTTCGGCTATGCCCATGTGCCATGGTTCAAGAAGCACCAGAAACTGATCGACGAAGCCGCACTGCCCGGCCGCGAGGCGCGCATGGCGCAGTCGGCACGGGCTGCTGCCCTCATTCGCGAGGCTGGCTACGAGGCGATCGGCCTCGACCATTTCGCCCAGCCGGGCGACAGCCTTGCGCTGGCCGCGCGTCGTGGCACGCTGCGGCGCAATTTTCAGGGCTACACCGACGATGGCTGCGAAACGCTGATCGGGCTCGGACCATCGTCGGTCAGCGGCATGCGCGAGGGCTACGCCCAGAACACCACCGCCATGGGCGATTACCGGCGGGCGGTGGAGGCCGGAACGTTGCCGGTGATGCGCGGCTTCGAGCTTTCCGGCGAGGACCGCGTGCGCGCCTGGGTGATCGAGCGGCTGATGTGCGACTTCGGCTTTTCGGTGGACGAGGCGTCGGTGCGTTTCGGCGCGGCAGCCGGTGCGGTCGTCGACGAGGCGCGCACCATGTGTGCACGCTTTCCCGAGGTGCTCGTCCGGCAGGACGGCAGCTTCATGGTGCAGCCCGACGCACGCGCCCATGTGCGCTCCGTCGCGGCCGAATTCGACAGCTATCTGGGGCGTGGTGCTGCGCGCCACTCGCTGGCCGTGTAACGGTTCACGGCTGCCAGTCGGTCATCCTCAATATGTTGCCGCCCAGCTTCTGGAAGGCACGCTGACGGCAGGAAAAGACGATGATCTGCTGGTCGCGCGACTGGCGATGCAGCGCATCGAACATCTTTTCGATGCGGTCGTCGTCGGAATAGACTAGTGCGTCGTCCAGAATGACCGGAGTCGGGCGGCCGTCGCGGGCGAGCAGGCGCGCGAAGGCCAGCCGCGTCAGCACCGAAAGCTGCTCGCGCATGCCGCCGCTGAGGCGTTCCACCTCTTCTTCCTGCCCGTTGCGCAGAATGGTTCGCGGCAAAAGGGTCTTGTCGTCAAAGCTGATCGCAACATCGTCGAACAGGAGCCCAAGCAATGGCCGCAGTTCCGTGATGACGGGCTTGAGATAGAGATCGCTGGCCTCGGTGCGGGCGCTCTCCAGCGCCGAGGACAATCTTTGCAGGACGCCGACCTCTTTCTCAAACGCGGCGACGCGGGCATTCGCGGCCGAAAGGGCTTCCCTGGTCTCGTGCCATTTTTCTTCGACGGCGTCGTCGGCCAGAGCCCTGATCAGGCCGTTCAGTTCGGCAATCGTCTCGCGCAGCGCCGCGGCTTCCTTTTCGGCCGCTTCCTCGACCGAGCGGGCACGGCGAAGCGCGGCCTCGACCGATTCCAGATCGGCGGCGCTGTCGCGCAGCTTCTGAAGCTCGGCCCGGTCGGCTTCCAGCTTGCGCGCGGCTTCGTCGAGCTGCCCGGAAAGTTCCTGCTGGCGCTCGGCGCGGCCGTCCTCCGGGCCGAGGGCGGCCTCGATCTGGGTAAGCTCCGCGCGCAGGGCCGCGAGATCGGTTTGTGCTGCGATGAACGCCTCATCGGCGATGCGCTGCAGGGGTTCGGCCTCCCGCAGCGCCTGCCTGGCAGCCTTGCGGTTGTCATCCGACTGCGCGTGGGCCGCCCGGACCTCTTCCGGCTCGCCGGTGATCTCGACCGTCGCGGACGCGGCGGCGGGTTCCTGCGCGGCAACTTCTTCGTGCAGCTTTGCCAGCCCTGCGGGTGCCAGCGCGGACAGGCGGCTGCGCAGCCCCTGCATCTCGACGGCGATCTGCTGGGCTTGTTCGTGACGTGCCCTGACGGCTGCAAGGCCATCGGCTTCCAGCGCGGCCAGCAAGGCGCGCCGTTTTTCCACGGCCTGCTTCAGCCTGCTGTCGTCCGGGGCAGGGCGGTTCGAGCGCAGCGTGATGGCGCCGATGCCCGGCACCGACAGATGCGCCTCGCCGTCATAGCGGCGTTCTTCGCCATCCGTCAGCGCAACACCGTCCAGCTCCATGGAGTGCGCCGCACCCGGTTCATAGGCGACCATCATGGACGGGCGGGCGGCATCCCCGATGGCGCGCAGCCGGGCGATCTCGACATCGAGCACCTGAAGATCGTCGATGGCTTTCGGGTCGATCTTCACAAGGGCATGCCTTGCCTCAGCCTGTTCCAGCGCGAGGCGGGCGTCTTCGGCCTGCTTCAGCCGCTCCTGCAAGGCTGTGTGACGCTCGGCGGCATCGCGCGCCTTCAGCGCCGCATCCAGCCGGACAAGCAGATCGCGGGCTTCCTGTTCCTGCTGCTCGGCCGCTTCGGCCTGTGCCCTCGCCTTGCTCATTGTCGCGGCCGCTTCGCGCCGCTTTTCGGCGGTCTGGACATGCCTGAGTTCGGCTTCGCCGAGCCTGCCCCGCAGTGCCTGCGCCTTTTCCTGCGCCTCCAGCAAGATGCCGAGATTCTGCGCCACAAGATCGCGGCGGTCGCGGCTGAGCTGCCACTTCGCTTCCGCAGCATTCAGCATTTCTCTCTGCGATCTTGCCGCGTTCAGGGCCGCCTGTGCCTTTTCGACCGCAGCCCGGCGCTCCTGCCTGTCCTGCGGCTGTTCGAGTTCGGAAAGCCGTCTGGCAGTCGTGGCGCGCTGGTCGAGTGCTGCGCGCAGGGACGTGACTTCGGCCGACCGTCTCTGTTCTTCGGCGGCGAGCCTGTCGCGGGTTTCGATTGCGGCGGCATAGCGCCCGCCTGCCTTTGGCCCTCGCTTCGTGACCAGCTTCTCGATCTCTTCGCCGACCACTCTGGCGATCTCGGCCATGCGCCGCCCGCCGGTGATGGCTTCCACCTCGCCCTGCACGGATTCGAGGAGGCCCGCGCGCGCCTGCTTCTCGCTGTCCTCCTCGGATTTCCTGCGCGCCTCGATGCCGGTAATGCCCTGCCGGACCCAGAGCAGGCCCGCCGGGCCGGCACTGCCGCCCCTGATCAGCCCGGCGATGAAGTTTTCGGCTTCATCGGCTTGTGCCATCAGCCGTCCGCTGCCCAGATCCGTCACCCGTGCCGAGCGGCCGCCATAATATTGCTTGGTGATGCGAAACCGCCCTTCGGCCGTGGCGATGTCGGCTTCCACGAGAGGGTTGCCGCCACTGTAAGGCCGCAGGCTGCGCACGTCGGCCGACACGCTCGAATGCGGCTGGAAGAACAGCGCATGCAGGGCCTCGAAGCTGGTCGACTTGCCGAATTCGTTGGCCTCCGACAGCACGTTGACGCCGTCGCCAATGTCTTCGATCGCCACTCCGCGTCCGCCGAAGCGCTTGACGTTGAACAGCCGCAGCGCTGAAATCTTCATGCCGTGGCTCCCTGCGCAAGGGAATAAAGCCGGGCCAGCGCCGCACGCGCTATGTCGCGATCGGCCGCCGGGCGGCTTTCGTCGGAAGCCTCCGCCAGCAGCGCATTGGCGGCTTCGCGGAGGGCGCCGGCACGGTCGATCAGGTCGAGATCGGCAATTTCGCACTGGATTGCGAGATCCGTATCATCGAGTTCGAGGAAGGCGAAATCCGGGGCGGCACTTTCAACCGCCTGCACCAGTCTTGCGTGTCCTTCGAGATGGCTTTGTCCTGATGCCACGATGCGCGAAAGGCAATGGCGGCGGTCCCTGCCTGTCGGCAGCACGGCTTCCATCGCGCGAACGGGATCGTCGCCGTCAAGCAGGTGAAGTTCAAGCGTGCTCCAGCTGAAGCTTGCCGTGGCAAGCGGCGTCACCTCAGGCATGGCGGAAGGGCCGGCAAGGCTCACCAGCAGGGCTTCGCCGGGGCGATCGTGCTTGAAGCGGTCGGGCTCGGGCGTGCCGCTGTAATGCGTGCGGGGGTCGATCTGCATAGCGCCATGCCAGTCGCCGAGCGCGAGATAGTTGAGGCCGGCGCGCCGCGCCCTGTCCGGTGCGATCACCTCGCTTGCCGCGGCGTCTTCGGAAAAGCTCTGGATCGCGCCATGGGCAAGCCCGATGCGCAGTGCCCCTTCCGGCGTCGCCTGCGCATCCATCCACGCGCTCAGGTCGCGGCCGGGACGACGCGTGGTGCAGGGAGCCGGCAGCAGGGTGACGCCGGCTGCCAGTTCGATGGGGCCGGGCTCGGTTGCCAGCACCACATTTTCCGGTGCTTCCGCGCGCAGCGTCGTCCACAATTGCGTTGCCTGCAGGGAATCGTGGTTGCCGGGCAGGATCACCCAGCGCACGGACGCATGATGCGCCATTTCGGCGAGCGCCTGCCGGCGCACATCCGGGGCCGGAGTTTCCGTGTCGAACGTGTCACCCGCAAGCAGCACAGTCCCGGCTCCATGTTCCAGCGCGTGTCCTGCCAGCCTGGCGATGACAGCATGTCGCGCCTCCCGCAGCCTGACCGGCAGATCACCTGAAAAATTGCCGAAGCGCTTGCCAAGATGCAGATCGCTGGAATGGATGAAACGAAACATGCCTGCCCCGATGGCTGCTGGTTGCACCTTGTCGTTCGCCGTCGCAATTGCCCGCCGGAGTGCGGCGGCCGGATGGATAGCGAAAGGCTGGTGCCGATCACCTGTGGCAGATACCCTGCGCGACGAAGATCGTCCACCCGTAGGCAGCCATCGCCGAAACGTGAGACGGCAGCAGGGGAGGTGGGGCAGCGAGGTGCGGGCGTTCAGTATTGTATGAAAATTGCCCTATAGAGCGTGGCTGCAAATGCACTCATCCCGATCCTTTTTCGGGTGTACCTTGACCATGAGGTGCTGACCCCGGATATTCTGCACCGCAGAATATGCCGCGTTCCGAACGCTCTTCATCGCGGCCCGCTTTCCATCACAGACCTAAGGCTCACAGCAAAACCATGTCCGAGAAACCCGCATTCTTCGATCTGAGTGACGAACGCGGCGTGCTCAGAACCTCCGTTGCCGTGACGCTGGTGATCTCGTCGCTCGGGATCTGCTTTGGTCTGATTTCGGGTTCGTTCTCGATCATCTTCGATGGCGTCTATTCGCTGATCGACGCCAGCATGAGCCTGCTGTCGCTGTTCGTGGTCAATCTCATAACCTCCTATGCCGTTTCCAGGGGGCTGTCGCGCAAGCTGCGGGAGCGCTTTTCCATGGGGTTCTGGCATCTGGAGCCGATGGTGCTGGGATTGAACGGCACGCTGCTGATCGGTGTCGCGGTCTATGCGCTGGTCAATGCGGTCAGCAGCCTGCTTGAAGGCGGGCGGGACCTCGAGTTCGGCTGGGCCATCGTCTATGCGGTCGTCACCGTGGTTGCCTGCGCCTCCATCGCCATGGTCGAGGCCCGCGCCAACCGCAGGATCGGGTCCGAATTCGTGCGGCTCGACGTCAGGGGCTGGCTCATGTCGGCAGGCATCACCGCCGCGCTGCTGGTCGCGTTCTGCATCGGCTATGCCGTGCAGGGCACCGAATGGCAGTGGATTTCGCCTTATATCGATCCGGCCGTGCTGGCGATCGTGTGCCTGCTCATCATCCCGCTGCCGGTCTCGACCGTCCGGCAGGCGCTGGCCGACATCTTCCTTGTCACGCCCTCCGGTCTCAAGGCGCATGTCGACACGGTGGCGCAGGCCTTTGTCGAAAAGCACGGCCTTGCTTCATATCGCGCCTATGTGGCGCGGGTTGGCAGATCCAGAGAAATCGAGCTTTATTTCATCGTACCCGCCGATGCGCCCGCCCGCACCATCGGCGAATGGGATGCGCTGCGCGACGAGATCGGCGAGGCGGTCGGCGGCGAGGGACCCAACCGCTGGATCACCGTCGTCTTCACCGGCGACCCGGAATGGGCGGAATGAACCACCCCGCGGCGCATAAATGCGGCCAAAACAAAGAGATAAAGCATTTCTGCGATTCGGAGAAAAGCAGAAATGCTCTATGTTCCGAAAAGCCTGTTACCTCAGTGTTTCGATGATCGCGTCGACGTCGAGGCAATCCTGTCCGGACGGCTGTGAACCTGCCCGTGCATCGATCCCTGCCGCTGCGTCGTACGCCTCTTTCACCCGTGCGATCGCCGCTGGTGACTGACCCTTCATCAGCAAGCTGGAGGCCAGCTCCGTAACCTCGACAGTGCGACGGTTGAGTTCCTGTTCGGTGCAGGATCCGGCTGCCGATGTGCCGGCGCTGCTGTCTTCTTCCGTATCGTCGGATGATCTCGCATGGACGGCCGGCATGCTGACGGTAGAAACAGCAAGATCGCAGGCGGGCGCGAATTGCTCTGCCTTGTCCTCGCGGTAAATGCACTCGAAATTGTAGGCTTTGCCGTCGTGCACCGTGAAGACGTAACGGTTGATCGCGACGGTTTTGAACCTCTTGTTGGTGAACACCATGTCGACGGCAGGTTGGCCGAGCATCGTCGTCATCTTCGACGACTGGAACCTGATCGATGACAGAACTGCAATGGCCTTTGTGAATTCATCGACAATGGCTTGCTGGTTTTGCTCGCTGACTTCTGCAATGTCGCCCGGATCGCGCGGCCCAAGGAGGGTGATGCTGACATCGCCGTTGTCCATGGAGGAGGCCGTGACACCCGTCACATCTCCGGTTCCGTCAGCAAACATATGGCTCAGCGTGAAATCTTGCGGATACTGGAACGTATAGGATCCATCCGCGGCTGTGAAAGTTTCCGCATTCTGGGCGAAACCCTCGATCGGCATGGCAAGGGCAAGGGTCAGCAACCCGAAACGAAGACAGGAACGCATGGAAACCCTTTCACGGAGCCGGCTGAGTGAACGAAAGCCGTTCAACTGGAACAGGCCTTGAGATGGTGACGATGGTGGATACGCAGTTAGGACGGACAACGGCATGCAACATCCCGCATTTATCGGGAGACACTTTGCCCGACAAGTATGGAACCGGATCACGGTCGCATGCCAACCCGGCACGATGCCCTGCTCTCGGTTAGGGCTGGGCCGTTTCTGCACGGGTGCTGAGAATGTGAGTTGATGGCGGGCGGCGACCGATAGTGATGAGCACTACGTTTTCGCCATAGCCCTCTAATATCGCATTTTATGCAGTTACAGAGGGCTTCCGCTTAATGTGCAATGGCCTTCGACACAGCCTCGATAGCGTTTACCAAGGCTGGGAGCAGGCCGGTGACTTTTGCGACAGCAACCGGGGCTGCCGCAACCAGAGCGGCATCAACGAACTTCGTTGTCCGCTCGCCCAACCACTTCCCGAAGGTGACGGCCAAACCGAGCAGTTTTGCGGTTCGCGATT
Source organism: Aquamicrobium sp. YD-1-mutant5 (assembly GCF_059509755.1). Taxonomy (NCBI): domain Bacteria; kingdom Pseudomonadati; phylum Pseudomonadota; class Alphaproteobacteria; order Hyphomicrobiales; family Phyllobacteriaceae; genus Aquamicrobium; species Aquamicrobium sp. YD-1-mutant5. The sequence continues at coordinate 135,720 of NZ_JCAKKP010000003.1, read as the reverse complement.
TTACAAGTTCCTTGTCGGGGTTAGATTTTTCCAGTTCCCTTTCAATCACTCCTATATCATTCAGTGCATTTCGGAGCTGGTCACGTTCAGCACTGTGATCTTCTTGGTCAGGTGGCCCGTTGTGCCCCCGCCATGCGAGTTCGCGCTCAAGGTCTTCAATATGATCGCGGAGGATGCGAAGCGCCGTGCGTGCATTGGATGTGGTGTCAGCTTCTCCTGCACCGCCGGGCTTTAGGATACGGGCAAAGTCGGTATCTTCCAGCAGCATTGCTTTGATTTTCGGACGGACGAGCCGCCCAACGCTTTCGGCAGGAGAGAAATCGTTGAGGATGGGAGCGCCAAGTTCCTGAACCACGGCTGAGATATTGCGCATCCGATAGCGGATCGCTGCGTCGTTCCTCTGGGCAAGAGCGCCACTTAACAGCGTCTGCGCAAGCGGCTCGGATCGATCATCCGCACCGTGAAGCTGAAGGCGAAGCAGCAGCACATACACTTCGACCGATCGCCTAAGCTCGTCGTCGGTCCATGGGATATTCGCGCTCTCGGTAGGTCTTCGTGCCATAGAGTCAGATCGTGCTATCGGCGCTTGTGAGATCATCCTCGAAAGTCAAGTGACATGCCTCCTTATTGATCCATTGTTAGGCGAGGGCATTAATCAAGGCTGATGCCCTCTGCTCGTGCTTTCTCGATGGTGTCCAACAGGACGGCGCACTGCTTTTCCGTCGGGATTTTCATCGGCATCTGCATGGCGACGTTCAATATGCCGATCTCCTTCGGCGTCAGCAGACGCTTGGCAGCAAGCGCTTCATGCACAGCGATCCATCTGGCCGCCGGGATCGCGAAGACCTTCGTCTGCGCCTCAATGCCGTTATCCAACTTCTGGGTATTCCGGGCAGCCCGCTTTTCAGACAGATGATCGTCGCGGGACAGGCATTCGCCGTCGAACTCATTCGGCAGAAGGTCGGCAAACTCGTCCATATTTTCCAGCATCCGTGTCCAGCAGGCTTCACGCTTGGCCCATTCCGAAATGTTCGAAATACCCTGCATCGGGCGCAGGAGGTCATCGTTCACGCGGGAAGCCACAACCGCGATGGTGCTTTCGAGGACAGGACTTATCGCCTGCGCATTCCAGACCCGCTGAAAATCAAGAGTTTTTTCCTGTCGCCTTGTCAGTTCGCTGAGAACGGCCAGCGTATAGGCGACGATATTGGCGCGATAGCCGTTATTATACCACGGCTGCGCTGACACAATCCGTTCGGTCGCACGGAATATGATCCCTCGCGCAACGGCGCGTTTGAAGTACGCTTCGTTGAAGCTGTCCGATGACTTGTCCCATTCCTTGCCGATCCGGGCGGCGTAGCGGGCGAAATTCTTTTCGGCTCCAAGGTTCACGTATCGCGGATGGTCATCCCAGACGTTCTCGAACTTCGCAAGATCCGTCTTGGTCAGCATCTGCGGCTTCGGATTTTCCGCCTTGAACCGCTTCTGCTCGGCAGGGGTAAGTTTGGCCTGTGCATCCGCATACTGACCACGGGCGCGTTCATAAAACCATTTGGTTTCCCGCTGCGCACCTTTACCCGCAGGCGCCCATAGGCGCCGAGAAAACTCCTCCATACGGATATGATATGCATGGTTTGAGAAGAAATCGGCAGCTTGAACCCGGTTCTGGGTATTGGCGTACTCGGAAATACGCGGAACGACCTTCTCGCTCTCCTCGTTGTCAATGACGGACAGCTTCATCTGCACGAATATCTGCGTGAGGTCGGCTTTGTCTTTCCTGCGGGTATGGAACAGCGACGCGGTGGTCTGACCGCCATTCACAATCTGAAGGTCGGTTATCCTGGTGATCTGGAGTCCGTCGCCAGTCCGCTTCGTTTCGACCCCCTGGGCTGTGGCTGTGATGCCGTTGTTGTAGGCGAAAAACATACCCGGCTCGGTCATGATGGTCGTGCGGATACCTTGGTTGACCTTCGCTCTCGCTTGAAGAAACGTGCGGACGTTCTGCTCCAGCAGCCTCGCGCCGTACTTCTCGTATATTGTCGAAAGGATCGGTCCCGGCATGACGACGAGATAGGACTGATAAGCATCTGTCCCTAGATGGGCGGGAAGGCAGGGTATACCGGTTCCGAACATAGCCTCGAAGTCCAGGTCCAGCGCCTCTTTGTGGCTACGGGAACTGCGCTGGCGGTGAAGGCGAGAGATATCCCAGATGTGAAAGCTCGTTGCGATACCGGCTGTCTCGGCATCTGGCAGCGCCTGAATCCGGTCGCTCAAGGTACGCTCGGAAACGAGAATAAGATTGAGATGCCGGATCAGCGATTTCCTGTCCGCGATCTGCCTTGCGAGGCCATATTCCGGCGACGTGATTTCCAGATCAGCCGCCAGATTCTTCCGCAAACTGGCGTCGAAGAAATTGACCACACGCTTGAACGCGGCATCAACATCGGTACGGGTAAGTGATGCCAGCTCAGTGCGGCTGTCGAAATCCGCCACGAAAAGGTTCAGAACGCCTTCGTCGTTGAACCAGTATCCGTCCACGCGCATACCGCGCTGCGCCCGATAGTGCGCGAACTCGAAGCCTTCCGTGAACCCCGTCTCTGTCAGCTCGCGGGACACGACATCCATGAACTCGGCCAGCAGGAAGCTGCCGTTCGCCTCGGCCCCGGCCAGCAAATCCTGACGGAAATCATGGAAGAACTCTTCGGCGGGCGTTTCCAATCAGGGCCTCCGGAACATATCGGCTTCATCGCAGGAGAACGGCGCTATCGCTTCCAGCATGACGTCGTAGGAAACCTTGGTGATGCCGGGTGGCAGCTCCGAGCGGATCAGGCGGGGAAACCCATCGGTCACGCGGTATCCCTGAAGGCCGCCGACAATGAAGCGTGGAGCATCGTATTCCGCGAGTGGAACGTACCCCATGCCTGCGAGTTTATCGGCAAACTGCTCGATGGCACCGGCATCCGCAAGCTCACTGTCGATCAGCCCGACAATACCGTTCAGTGACAATGCCTGGCCAGCATCGGGTTGACTACTCAGGCGCTGAGTCAGGAGAAACAGCTCGTCGGCAAGCGATTCCAATTGATCCTCGGACGAAATGCGGACAGTGCTGCGCTCCCGACCGGAAAGCGACTTCACCTCGATGGCCCGGTTGCCGAAAATGAAATCCTGATGGCAATCGTCGGGACCGCACCACGCATCGACGGCAGCGATCTGCGGCAGCGTGTCCTGATAGAGAAGGCGCAGAACGTGCAGTTCGCCGAACAGGCCGCGAATCTCTTCAGGTGAAAGCAGGCGGGCATTGCGTCCGGCAAGAAACGCCTTCCAGCGCCGCAGATGGGCAAGTGCGACGGCCAGTGCCGTCGCCGGGTCCGCGACATCCCTGAGGCTGCCGATGAGGGTTTCACACAGGCCAAGAAACAGATCGCTGTCGATATGACGGGCAAGCGTGAGAACAAATCGCTGCTGTCCGGCTCGATCACCGTTGCGAAGATCAACGCCGATACCATGGAGGGAAACCACATCACGGCGGAGCTGTGCGGTGTGATCGCCATCCAGCTCGATAATCAGCAGGCACTGTCCTCCGGCATCCCGTCCCCAGAAGATGGAGACACCCGTGGTTCCCGCGATGCGGAGAACACTGAGATCAGCCGCCGGCGTCGGAATAGCGTCCCACGGCACGGACCTACTCATCGTCATAGTCCTCGTCGGCGTCGGGATCGTCGTCCATCGAGCCGTACATCTCCTCCATCCAAACCTTGTTGGCGATCACCTCGATCTCGAAGTCGGCTCCGTACAGGCCGTCAGGGAAGCTCAGCCCCCATGCGGGAACCCTGTAACCAGCGAAAGCAGGATTTTCGGTCGGTTCCAGAACATGGATCATCAACAGCGGCTTTTTACGGACCATGCGATAATGAACGTCAGAGGGCTTTTTCTTTTTGGACTTGGCATCCTCGGACGCCAGCTTCTCCGCGGCGGAAATCTGATCGTCAGTCAGGCCAAGCTTCTCGTCGCCGCGACTGGCGACGCGGTATCCTGAAACCTGCCATTTATCAGGCGTGGCATCCTTTTCAGCCGTCCGGTCCTGTGCGCCAAGCCGATATGCTTCCGGGTCACCAAGCCCTTTCGAGATAAGCAGAACATCAGCTTTGGAGAATTTCGGCGCAATCTTGAGCAGATACTCAACCGCGTCAGCTTTCCTCTTTCTCGCGGATTTATGCGCGTTGAACCGCAACAGGAACTCGTCCACCTTCCCGACATCAACGTCAGGAATAAACCACCCCTTTTCTGTCGGTTGCACTGTGCCGCCAAACCCGTCGCGCCAGTATTCCGCGATCAGTTCCTCGTTCTCCAAGTTGATCTTAGTATCAAGAGGAAGCAGCCAACTCTCCTGAAGTGTGCCAGTGAGGTTCTGGTTGAGAACGATCTTTTCACCACTGCGCATCTTGTTGGCGGCAGTCACCATCAGGCTGTCTGGATGGGACTTCACATAGAGGCCGAAATCCCTTGGACTCATGTCGGCCTGACGCATCCGCGTGATCTGCTGACGCAGCTCCTCGGATGCCAGTGCGATATGCTTATACCAGTTGGTCGAGTCATTCGGCAGCCAGACGCGGCAGACATCCTCGTAGCCCGGTCGATAACCGAACCAGCGCCCCATCTGCATCAGCGTGTCGTACATCTTGGTGTTGCGGTACATGTAGCTGATTGTCAGCCCTTCAATCGTCAGGCCGCGTGACAGGCTCAGACCGCCGATAGCGATTGCGGTCAGGCCGATGCCATCCTTCTCGTACCTCGCGAAATCGAGAACCTCATCGCTCTTGCTGTTGACCACATAGGTGCGCAGATTTTCGAACACACCCCAGAGAACCCCTTTCACTTCGTCCCAGGTGAAGTTCCTCCCGCCAAATTCATTGGTGGCGAACTCAGCGTCGAACACAGCACGCAGACGGGCCATGTGTTCGTTTTTCGATGATGCGGCTTCCGGCATCATGTAATTGGCTTTCACGGCCTCCCGCATCCGGTCGAGGCGCAGTCCGATGAAACTCCGCACCTCCTTCTGGACGGATACGAAGCGGGACACATTGACCAGCATGGAGCAGTGTTTCCGCTCCTGACCTCTGAGGTTTCGGAGGGCTCGCGCGACAATGAATTGATCGAGCGCACGATAAAGGCTGGGCGGCAGTTCCGCGACCGGAAAACCGTTCTTATGGACGAACGGAAGGTATTCCTCGCAGTCGTCGATCTGCCGCAGGATAGCACTGCTGCTCTCGTTGTTCAGGAAAACCTTGTCCGGCCCGAAATATGTGGTCGGCGCGTCCAGCGAGTGAATAAAGTCGCTCGGAAACAGCTCTTCGTAGGCATCCTTGTCGAAAGCGTCAGGGTCGATGAATATGTTGGCGAACGGCGTAGCCGTGTAACCAACGTAGCAGTTCTTGGTGAATAGCCGCAGAATCTTCCTGATCCACGCATTGGTGGCGGTCGGATTGATGTCCGGCTTGTTTGTGTTGATCGATGCGTTGTCAGCCTCATCGTCGATGACCAGCATTGGGACATCGGCAATGCGGTCGCGCCCTTTCGCATTCAACTCCCGCAACCAGATGTGCAGAGCTTCAAGCGTCTTCACATTCTTTTTAATCACAAGAATGACAGGATTCTTGAAATCGTTCAGTTGTGCGCCACTGACATTCGCAGTCTGCTTGTTGAAATCTGAGTTTATGTTCGTGAGTGTGACAGGATTCGGGTAGTTTCTGTCCAGCCCGACACCGATGTTGACGCGATTTTCCGGATCGCTGGACCGACCAACAAACCCTTCATCGACACGCTGCTGGGTCTGCTTGCGCAGATTGTTATGAATGCCCGCAATGACGATGATGAACTTGTATCCGGCATCGGCAGCCTTCGCGATCACGCCCATGTAGTTGGCAGTCTTACCGGACTGGACATGGCCGATGACCAGACCACGGCGTTTCCATTCGCCTTCGCTGGTCGGGTCTTGGAGAAGGCCAAGAATTTTTGAACCGTCAGCGTTGAGGAGGGTGTTCACAACGGTGGGCTTCCAGCCCTGACCGCGAAGGTAGCCACCATAGGCATCCGCATAAGTGGTGCCGATCTCGCGCTTGTGAATCCAGTCCTCGTCGTGCGCGGCATCGACATCGATCAGTGAAACGCCCGCGTTCATGCGCGACGGTATTGCCGTCTCGGCTTCAGTGATGATGTTCTGAAGATCGCCAGAGTAACCGAGCAGCGGCGCGAGGAGAGCGGCTTTCGCTGCAATCTCGTCGCGTGACGGCAGGCCGTCCTGATCGTCGAACGCACCGATCAGTGCAGCAAGAACAACCTTCTCCTTATCGCTCTGCGTACTCAAGCGAATCCCCCCAGAATGTAGTTTTCAACGATCTCCCAGTGATCGTCAAAGAGTCGCGTCGATCTGACAATATCCCTAAATGCATCCGCATCTCCCGGCCCGTCACCCCACAGGGCGCGTCTGAGGTCATCAAGGCGGTCTTTCACATCATCGACTGGCGGCATCTGGCTCACGTCGCGAGGGTGCGTCGAATAATCTGAGTAGATCATCTCGACGGGCAGCGATGCCGAAACGGCTTCCAGTAGAAGGTCGAGGTGGCGCACACCTTCGCCGTCCAGTTTCTCGTGCAGGCGCTGTGCCAGCGGATGCGTCCTGTTCAGGGCATACCGGATGCCGGTCTTGTCGGCATATCGCTCCCACAGCGGCGCGGTGACTTCATGGAAAAGCTTCTGGCCGCGCCCCCGATGAACGGTGGTGCTTGCCCCTGAAACCTGAGCGATAATCTGCCGGAGCCGTTCCCGTACCGGCAGCGGCGGACGGGATCGCGACTTCTTGATGTCGATGGTCCACGCCTCATCGAGGCTGTTTGGAAAGTCGATCTGAACGCGGGCCAGCTTGGTCGCTTCTCCCTTCGGTATCAGCCGGAACCAGTCGCCCCACGCCATCAGCCTTCCGTTGCGGTAGATGTACGCACCCTGATTGGAGATGAAGTCGCTGCGGTTCTGATAGAAATCATATTCGCGCGCCGTCAGGTTTGAATGGTGTGGCAAGATGTACGGTTGCAGATGCACCGCTGCCGATCCGATCCGTACAATCTCTTCCGGCAGATGTCTGGTGTGGGTGTTTTTGCGGCAGAAGGGATCAAAGGCTTCGACGGGATGCCCGTTCACCTTGATCGCAATGCGGCCCCGCCCCCGGATTTCACCGGCAAGAAAACGGTGGAAGACGAGTGCCAGATGCTTTTCCAGCACGTCCAGCTTCTCATTTACGATCTCATCCCGGCGGTTGCCGGTTTCATCTTCCAGCAGTCGATCCATTTCCCGCCAGATGACGGCGGTGCCGTGTGCGCCAAGATGGTCCACATAGGGCAGAGCTGCGATATCCTTTTCGTCGAGGATGCTGAGAATCCAGTCATCCGCCTGGTCAATAACGTCGAGGTTCCATTCAGCCCCTGACAGGCTGCCATCCTTCGTGCTCACCACGGTGAGGGAGCGGCATTGTGAGAAAGAGGCGGTTTTGAGACCGAGACCGAACCGGCCCAGGTCTTTAGGAGACCGTTCCATGCGCGGGTTTGCGGCCCCGTGCCGCATGGCCGCTAAAAGCTCGGCTGCGTCCATGCCACGCCCGTCATCAAGGATGACGAGGATGGGCTGCGGAACTGATGGTTCACAGAAGATATCGATCTTCGACGCATCGGCGGAGATGCTGTTGTCGATAAGGTCTGCAACCGCAGCTTCAAGCGAATAGCCCAGATCGCGCATTGAGGCAGAGAGACAGGCCGCACTTGGCGGAAGCGGGATATTTCGTGCCATCAGCCCGCCTCACGGATATCATAGGAAAGTTTTTCCACCACGCTGGGCGCATCGCTTTTCAGCTCACATTCCCATACCGTGAAGACAGTCCATCCCGCCGCCTTGAGGGCGGCTCGGTTGCGCTCGTCCCTATCTACATTGGAATCAAATTTGGACTTCCAGAATTCTGTTCTGGTCGAAGGCATCGTGGCATTACGACACCCGTCGTGGCGATGCCAAAAGCATCCGTGGACGAATATCGCCGCGCGGTATTTCGGCAGGACGATATCAGGTTTGCCGGGAAGCTCCTTCGCGTGAAGCCTGAACCTGAAGCCCGCATGATGCAGCAGCGAACGAAGCCGCAATTCCGGGCCGGTATCTCGCCCCTTTATGCGGGACATGTTCCAGCTTCGCCGTTCGCGCGTGATCGTATCTGCCATCAACGGTCTTCTCGGATGGAATCGAGCACCTGCGCCACGATTTCCGCAATCTGCTTTGCAAGCTGCGGCGGGACGGCGTTTCCGACCTGATGGTACTGGGCTGTGCGTGGCCCGGCGAAAAAGTAATTGTCGGGGAATGTCTGAAGACGTGCCGCCTCCCGCACGGTGAGGCTGCGGCACTGCGCTGGATCGTAATGGATGAAATAGTGTCCATCCTTTGAGATATGGGACGTGATGGTGGTGGAGACGTGATCCGCCAGTTGCACCCGGAAGCGATCCGAAAACATCTTGCCAGTGCGGCCAAGCTCGACATTCCTGTGCTCCGGCAACAGGCCTTCGGGAAAATCCGCCAGCTTGGGGCTGCGTCCTGTCTTCTGCGCGAAGGTGGCGGCGTAAAGATAACGCCTGAGATCAGAGGCCATATGGCTGCGCGCTTCGTGCGCAGTCAGCACCGAAAGCCGCTCGTCGTAAAGGCTGCGCAACACGTCATGCGCGGGCCTGCGCATAGGATAGCGCGTGGACGAGACTGCGCGGGGCGATTTCACCTCGATCAGATTATGGAAATCGAGAGCACGGGCGACCTCGCCTGCGTAGGTCGCGCCGTTCAACTGACGGCGGACATTCATGCTCGATATGGCCCGCAATTCACTCAGCCAGGCTGTCGCACTGTCCTTCTCCTTGGATAGACCGCTACGTATGGATGGAAGCGATCCTATCGTCTCCTGCACGGTCGGAGCCGCCATCTTCTTCAGCACTCCGGGGCGGACGTTCAGGTCACTACGGATGCCGACAATGAACATGCGATGCCGAGCCTGAGGGATGCCGTATTCTTCTGCGCGCACGACAAACAGGCGAGGGTCCACTTCCTCGTCCGCCATATCCTCTTCGGTCAGTGAATACAGCCTGTATGTCAGGTCGCTCGGAGCGTCAGGAATAGCGGTATTCGGACGGGAAAGATCACGTACAATCCGCGCGATTGCCGATTTGCCTTCTATGGTCGCAGAAAGCAGACCTTTTACATTCTCCATCACGAACACAGGCGGGCGGTGATCGGCAATGATCCTGAGATATTCGAGGTAGAGCGTGTGGCGCTCGTCCTTCTCAAAATCAGATCGGCCCATCATCCTAGAGCGCCCGACAAGCGAATAAGCTTGACAGGGAGGACCTCCAACAAGCGCCCATCGACGACTTCCACCGATCCGCCCGCGAATAATCTCCTGCACCTGCCCGTGAGACTCTGGGCCGAGCGAAATCCGTAGAGCGGACGATGCCGCATGACGATGCGCGGCTGGATAGCGCCGGTAAAGCTGGTCGCGGGAAATATCTCCGGCGAGAAACGCATAGTAGTCATCAGGCACTTCGCCTTCCGGGAACTGCCTGATGAAGTGCCGCAGGAGAAGGGTCTGATGTGAAAACTCGTCCCGCTCAATCGATACGACGCTGGTGAAACGAGAGCACCCTTTCTCGTCAATGCTTGAAGCGAAGCCTTCCCCTAGGCCCCCAGGCCCCGCAAAGAGATCGACTACTTTGTAAGCCGGAAACCGCTGTTGGGCCTGCCCCCTGTGCTCACGCCCACATACCAACATTTCTGCTCTCGTTCGCCCACCGGCATACATATTGACTTCAGCCTTCTTCCGGCCTTTGCCGTTCGGAAACTTGCCTCCCTTTTGCGCGGGCGCTGGAAAGCTTCTCGAACGCCTCAACGCTCATGACGACCACAACTGGCCGACCATGCTTCTCCACCTGAACTGGCTCTGCTCTGGCTTGATCCAACAACAGGCCGAAGCTGTTTTTGGCATCTTTGGCAGACATGGTTTTCATGTGATCAGCCCCACAGAGGATAAGCTATTTTAGCTATTTCATGCGCGCTCGCAATGCCATTGTTGTGGCGATCGATGAAGTGATTTCACCCGTGTCAACGTCGAGAAATAGGACGCGTACATGCTGCATTGGCGCGGTGATGCAGCGCGATGGCGGGCGGCGCTGCGATATGTAGGGTCTCCGCGCCGCCCGCCATCGGTCACGCCCCATCGTGTTGGTTCAGCGCGGCGGCGAAAGCCCCGCCATCGCGGTCCACCGCGAATGTTTCTTTCCCCTTTTCGGCCCAGAGCAATCGTGCGCGTTCGGCGTCGTCGCTCTTGAGCTTTTCGGCGATCCAGATCATCGCGCCGAGGATGGTGGCGCGGTCGTCGCCGGTCAGGTCAACCACTCCGGCTTTGACGACGAGACCGCCAAGCTCGATCAGGTGCTTCGTGCGCTTGCGGCGCTCGACCTGCCATGTGCGCATATCATGCCGTGCCCGTTGTGCCTGATGCCGGTTGCGCGCCGCCCGCTTGCGCCGGAGCGCCGCCAGTGTCGCGGTCAGGCGTTGGTGGAGTTCGCCGCGACTTTCCTTGAAAGAACGCGGCCCCGCGCTTGGCCCATGCCTCCCTCTTTCCGGCATCTGTGGTTTCCGCCAGCACGACCAACGCACCGGCCAGTTTGTCGACGGTGAGGTTGTCGGCCCCGGTGGCGATCACCAGTTCGCCAAACTGCTGCACCTTGCGGGTTTTCAGTTCCCGCGCCTTGTCTTCCAGCGCCTTCAATTCCGCATCGTAGTCCCGTGGCTTGCGCATCGTCATCTCCATAAGCTGTTGATGGAGCGATGATAGTTGCGGAGGCGACAGAACGCAGTATTGTTGCCGGGACGGTCTGGCACGGCCCGGTCCATTCCGAGATTTTTTCGAGGGAGGGCGCGCTTATACGTCGTTCCGACGTGCGCTTGACCGTGGCAATGCTTGATCGCGATGGCGATCTATCATCTTCACGTCAAGGTCATTGGCCGCAAGGCCGGGTCGAGCGCGGTGGCCTCCGCCGCCTACCGCTCGGCCTCGCGGATGCGTGACGAGCGCATCGACCGCGTACAGGACTTTTCCAACAAGCGCGGCGTCGTTCATTCCGAGGTGCTGTTGCCAGAGAATGCACCGGAGGCGTGGAGCGACCGCGAACGGCTCTGGAACGATGTAGAGGCGTTCGAGGTCAGGAAGGACGCGCAGCTTGCCCGCGAGGTCGAGTTCGCCATTCCGCGCGAGATGACGCAGGCGCAGGGGATCGAGCTTGCCCGCGACTTCGCGCAGTCCGAATTTGTCGATCAGGGCATGATCGCCGATCTGAATGTGCATTGGGACATCGGCGAGGACGGGATGCCGAAACCCCATGCTCATGTCATGCTCACCATGCGCAGCGTGGACGAGAACGGTTTCGGGCCAAAAGTGCGGGACTGGAACCGTACGGGGATGGTCGAGCGTTGGCGCGAGCGTTGGGCCGAACATGTCAACGAACGTCTAGCCGAACTCGATATTGACGCCCGTATCGACCACCGCAGCCTTGAAGCGCAGGGCATTGGGCTTGAGCCGCAAAGCCAGATCGGCGCACCCGCGCAGCGGATCGAGGGCGAAGGCATCAACGCTGCCGACCGCGCCGACATGCACCGCGAGATCGCGCGCAACAATGGCGAACGGATCATCGCCGATCCTTCCGTGGCGCTGGACGCGATCACGCAGCAGCAATCGACCTTCACGCGACGCGACATGGCGAAGTTTGCGCACCGGCACAGCGACGGCATCGACCAGTTCAACGAGGTCATGGGTGCGATGCGCAACGCTCCCGATCTGGTCGAGCTTGGGCAGGACGTGCGCGGTGAAGACAGGTTCACCACCCGAGACATGATCGAGGCCGAACAGCGCCTGCATCGTGCGGCGGAACTCATGGCCGAGAGGGAACGGCATGAGGTCAGCGAGAAAGACAGACTCGACGCGCTTGCCCGCGCCGAACAGCGTGGCCTTGTCCTGTCGGGCGAGCAGGCCGATGCGCTGGCGCATGTCACGAACGGACGCGACCTTGGCATTGTCGTAGGTTATGCCGGAACGGGAAAGAGCGCCATGCTTGGCGTTGCCCGCGAGGCTTGGGAAGCATCGGGCTATGAGGTTCGCGGCGTTGCCCTGTCTGGCATCGCCGCCGAGAATCTGGCAGGCGGATCGGGCATCGCATCCCGCACCATCGCCAGCATGGAACATGGCTGGGCGCAGGGCCGCGACATGCTCACCAGCCGCGATGTGCTTGTCATCGACGAGGCAGGCATGGTCGGCACCCGCCAGTTGGAGTGCGTCCTGTCCCACGCGGCGGAAGCTGGCGCAAAGGTCGTGCTGGTCGGCGATCCGCAGCAGTTGCAATCCATCGAGGCGGGTGCGGCCTTCCGTTCCATTCACGAGCGCCACGGCGGCGTCGAGATCGAAACAGTGCGCCGCCAACGCGAGGATTGGCAGCGAGACGCGACCCGCGATCTGGCGACCGGCAGGACGGGCGCAGCGATTCATGCCTATGACGCGCATGGCATGGTGCATGAGGCACAAAGCCGGGAACAGGCGCGCGACGATCTGATCGACGGCTGGGACCGGAACCGGCAGGCGGCACCGGACAGCCGCCGCATCATCCTCACCCACACCAATGCCGAGGTTCGGGAACTCAACGAAGCCGCCCGCGACCGGATGCGGGAGGCCGGCGATCTTGGCGAGGATGTGCGCGTCACCGTCGAGCGCGGTGAACGCAGCTTCGCCGCCGGGGATCGCGTGATGTTCCTGCAAAACGAGCGCAGCCTTGGCGTGAAGAACGGCACGCTCGGCACCATCGAACAGGTCAGCCAGCAATCCATGTCGGTTCGCACCGATGACGGGCGCGGCATCTCGTTCGATCTGAAAGACTATGACCGCATCGACCACGGCTATGCCGCCACGATCCACAAGGCGCAAGGCATGACCGTGGATCGGACGCATGTGCTGGCAACGCCGGGCATGGACGCGCACGGCAGCTATGTCGCCCTGTCGCGTCACCGCGACGGCATGGACCTGCATTATGGCCGTGACGACTTCGCCGGTCAGGGCAAGCTCATCGGCACCCTGTCGCGGGACCGGGCCAAGGACATGGCGACCGACTACGAGCAGATCGACCCGGCGCAGGACTATGCCGAGCGGCGCGGCATCACCTTCCGTGTCCGTGTCGCCCAGATCATGCGCAAACTCATGCCCGAGCGGCTGCGCGATGCCATAGACGATTATATCGACAGCCTGCGCTCTCCCGGTGAGCATGTGCCCGCAGGGGCGGACAGGGAAGCCGCAAGGCGGGAGGTGCAGCGCGACCTTGAAGTCACGTCACGCAAGAGCGGCATCGAACCGGAAGAACTGTTGCGTCGCGCGAGCGCCGGGCAGGCGTTCGTTCGCCATGCCCGTGCCGTGGATGTGATCTTCGATACGCAGGACCGAGGCATCGCGGCAACGCCCGGACAGATACAGGAATTGCACGAAGCCCGCGCGGCCTTGGATAAGCACTACCCTCACGCTTCCCGCGATGCCGAGGCCGTTTATAAACGGAATCCCGAGTTTGCGACGGATGTCGCGTCTGGCGATCCTGATCGCGCCGCGCCCGCCAGGCGCGCCCTGCAACTGGAAGCCGAGATGCGCAAGAACCCCGACCTACGCGCCGACCGTTTCGTGGAACGCTTTCGAGACCTCAGGCAGACCGGCGAACGCCAGTATGCGGCGGGCAACTATTCCGGCTATCACGCTGCGCGGGCAGAGATGGGCAACATGGCAATGAGCCTCGAACGCGACCCGCAGATGGAATCTTTGCTCGAAGGCCGCAAGAAGCAACTCGGCATCAGCATGGATTTCGACTCAGGGATGAGGCTTGGCCGACAACTCGCCCTCAGTCACGGCCTCGGCAGGGGGCGCGGCATCGGATTGTAGGACCGGACTGTCGGCTCGCCCAATTGTCGCACATCATCTCGCGGGTCGTTCGCGTCCTACAACAAAGACATGCGACACGAAAACCACTGATTTTTCGGGGACAGCCGACCTGTCGCGGGTTTTAGGAGTTACGCGACAAACAAGTCCACTTCGCGGGATTTCCTGTCATTCGCGCCAGTATTCCGGCCGGTTCAACGCGTTAGCGCAATTTACTTTCCCCTCGAAACGGTCGAGCGCACGATCCTCAAGCGGGATCACCATCCATGCCGGGGCGTCCTTTTCAGAGATCGGATAAGGTGCTTCAAATCCCAGATCGCCGGCAGACGGAATGAAACCACATTTTGGATAGTATCCCGGATGACCGAGCACAAAAACTATTTGGCGGCCGGATGCTTTTGCGTGGGCCAGACCTTCATGCACCAATGCTTGACCGATACCAGCTCCTTGCGCATCAGGGATTATTGCCAAAGGGGCGAGCAAAGAGAGCAGGCAAGGTTCTGACGATCCAGTCAGCGTTGCAGCGGTAAACAGGATATGCCCAACAGCTTTTCCATCACGTTCGGCGATGAGAGAAATTAGAGGCAGCGAGCTTGGGTCACTCAAAAGGTTCTTGACCAGCTCTGGTTCCTTTAGATTGTTGAACGCCTTTTCATGAATTTCCAGAATAGAATTCAAATCGCTGTCGTTCGTTTGCCGAATTATCAATCCCGTCAACATTCGTTCTCCTCTATAGTAGACTGTCGCGAAAATCCCAAAACCTGCAACAGTCGCGGGTAGGGAGGCCAAGAGGCTGCTGCCTCCCCGTTATGGCGCACCCCATCATGATGCCGGAGCAGGACGCGATCAGTATCTCGAATCCCTGCTCGAAAACCGCAAGCGTAAACTCGAATCAGGTCGGAGGCGCGGTCAGGAATTGGCCTTCACCCACGGTATCGACCTTGGCAGAGGTCGGCGTCCCGGACTGTAGAACCATCCTATTTACCGCCGATTCTACGCTACACTACTACGACAGCTAAATATCTATTGCACAACAATAATTCGTTGCCCTCACTGGTCTCTGCAATCGTCAGAAACAACCAGCAGGAGGCAGCACAGCCGTGCGTCAACCAGACCGTATCGTCCGTCTCAAGACCGTTCTCGCCCGCACCGGGCTGTCCCGGTCTACCATCTACCGCAAGATCGCCGAAGGCACCTTTCCAGCCCAGATCAAGATCAGCGCCAACGGCGCGGGTTGGAAAGAATCCGACATCAATCACTGGGTCGCTAACCCTGCCGGATGGCGGCAGCGTTCGTTCAACGAATTTGACTTCCTCGATGACTTCTGACCGCAAGCCGGTGACGGCATCCCGTTCCCGGCGCACCAAACGACCGCCTACGGCGTCGGAGAAGCTTGAGGAATTGCTGGGCTATCCGTGGCCGTTCCCCGGCAGGCCGCCCAAGCACGACCTCAGCACATGGACCGTCACCGACGACTGGCCCGATCCCGTTCCGGTCACGGAGGCCGAGATCGAGGTATTCGAGCGATGGTTCGGCGACCTGTTCGATGAACTCTTTGACCCCGACGGCGGATCACCTGGCGCCGGGATCGAAATCGATCTTGAAAACGGTACTAAATAATGATACTGGATACTCCATGAAAAAGCGTCACAGAGCCACGCTGGAACTGATCTTCACCCGCCCGGTCAACGGTTCGATCCGCTGGGCCGACATAGAGGCGCTGTTTGTAGCCCTCGGGGCGGAAGTCAGCGAGCGGGAAGGTTCGCGCGTCGGCGTGTTCCTGTTCGGCGAAGTGCGCGTCTTTCATCGCCCGCATCCCTCACCGGATACGGACAAAGGTGCGGTTGCCAGCATCCGAAAATGGCTGGACGAACACGGAGTAAAGCCATGAACAATGTCGTTGAAATCAATGGCGAGAAGGCGGTTATCGCTTTCGATCCCGAGATTCAGATGCTGCGCGGCGAGTTTGTCGGCCTGAACGGTGGGGCCGACTTCTATGCCGAGAGCGTCCACGATTTGATCGAGGAAGGCCGCAAGTCGCTGGCCGTCTATCTCGAAATGTGCCGGGAGAAGGGCATCGAGCCGCGTCGGAAGTTCTCTGGCAAGTTCAATGTCCGCCTCACGCCTGACGACCATGCCGCAGCAGTCATTGCCGCAGCAGCATCGGGCAAGAGCCTGAATGAATGGATCGTCGGGACGATCCGGGAGGCCGCTGAATAGCGGCTTCATTCGGTTCGACCGAGTTTGAATGGAGACATCGCCATGACCGCTTCCACCGTGCAGCTACGCGCCGCCCTTTATCTGCGCGTTTCGACGGCGCGGCAGGCCGAGCATGACGTTTCCATCCCCGATCAGAAGCGGCAGGGCGAAGCCTATTGCGAGGCCCGCAATCTGCAACTGGTCGAAACCTTCATCGAACCCGGCGCATCGGCGACCAACGACCGCCGCCCGGAGTTCCAGCGCATGATCGAGGCCGGAACGTCCAAGCCCGCGCCCTTCGATGTTGTCGTGGTCCATTCGTTCAGCCGGTTCTTCCGGGATCACTTCGAGCTTGAGTTCTATGTCCGCAAGCTGGCGAAGAACGGCGTGAAGCTGGTTTCGATCACACAGGAAATGGGCGATGACCCCATGCACGTCATGATGCGGCAGATCATGGCCCTGTTCGATGAATACCAGTCCAAGGAAAACGCCAAGCACGTCATGCGCGCCTTGAAGGAGAACGCGCGGCAAGGCTTCTGGAATGGCTCGCTTCCCCCTATCGGCTATCGCACCGTCGCCGCCGAGCAGCGCGGAGCCAAGACCAAGAAGAAGCTGGAAATCGACCCGCTCCACGCAGACACCGTGCGGCTGATCTATCGCCTTGCCTTGGAAGGCGACGGCACGACCGGCCAGATGGGCGTGAAGAACATCGTCTCCTATCTCAACAGTCGTCGCATCTTCACCCGCGACGGCGGGCGATGGGGCATCGGTCAGGTTCACCGCATCCTGACCCGGCGCACCTATATGGGCGAGCACGAGTTCAACAAGCGGACCAAGACCAAGGAATTGAAGCCCAAAACCGAGGTCGTCGTCGTGCCGGTCCCGCCGATCATCGACAAGGAGACCTTCGAGGCGGTTCAGAAGCTGCTCAAGGCCCGCAATCCCAAGGTCATGCCCTCCCGCGTCATCAGCGGCCCGACCATGCTGACCGGCCTGATCCATTGCGCGAAGTGCGGCGGGGCCATGACCATCCGCACCGGCAAGGGCGGACGCTATCGCTATTACGCTTGCTCAATGAAGGCACGGCAGGGGCCGACCGCCTGCGAGGGCATGGCCGTGCCGATGGAGAAGCTGGACGATCTGGTCGTCAATCACCTTGAGGGCCAGATACTCCAACCCGAGCGGCTGGAAACCGTCCTTGCCGCCGCGCTGGACCGCAGGGAGGAACACGCCGAGCGCCGCCGCGAGCATATCGCCGAGCTGAACAAGCGCGCCGCCGAATCGGAGCTGCGCCTCAAGCGGCTCTATGACGCCATCGAGGCAGGTGTTGCCAATCTGGATGACCCGGCGCTGAAAGACCGCATCGACGGCCTCAAAGCGATCCGCGATCAGGCCAAGGCCGACGCCGACCGAGCGCAGGCCATGCTCCAGAATACAGGACAGAAGGCGGTAACGCCGCAGATGCTGCGCAAGTTCGCCGCAACCGCCCGCGACCGTATCCGGCTGGAAGGTGGCGGCTATCGCCGCGACCACCTGCGCGCACTCGCGCAGCGCGTTGAGGTCGCAGACGGCGAGGTTCGCATCATGGGATCGAAGTCCCGGCTGCTACAGACGCTTGTGGCGGGAAGTGGCGTAAACTCAGTGCCCACTCAGGGACTGAAATGGCGGAGAAGGAGGGATTCGAACCCCCGATGGGCTTGCACCCATGCCGCATTTCGAGTGCGGTGCATTCAACCACTCTGCCACTTCTCCGCAAGTGTGGTCGGCCGTTGCCAGCGGCGCACTAGATAACGGCAGTCGCGTTCCGATACAAGGGCCAATAAGGCGTCTTCGGAAAGGTTTTCGTTTTTCATGCCGGACGGCGTACAAGCCGTGGGCGGGATGAGTGAAGGGGATGGCGTAAGGCTCTTGTGGTTCGTCCGGCAAGCCGCGCAAGGTGTTAGCTGGCTGGAGCGTTCCGGCTGGCCGGCCAAGGGCATTTTCCTTGACTTCGCCCTGAGCATCGTCTACGGACGGCGCGCAATCGGCGTGGGCTGTGGTCCGCGCCTGTTGTCTATTGAACCCGCAGACTGACAAAAAGACGGCCGATCCACAAGCTCCGGCATCAAGCGCCCTGCAGGGCCAACCGGAACCAAAGCGGATCAACAAGGCCGACCGAACAGCGAAAGGCAAAAAATGTTCGCAGTCATCAAAACGGGCGGCAAGCAGTATCGCGTAGCCGCCAACGACGTGCTTAAGATCGAGAAGGTTTCGGGCGAAGTCGGCGATATCGTCGAAATCGGCCAGGTTCTGGCGCATGGCGAGGGCGAGAATGTCGTCATCGGCGCGCCGCTCGTGGAAGGCGCCATCGTCGCCGCCGAGATCGTGGCGCAGGGCAAGTCCCGCACCGTCATTGCGTTCAAGAAGCGCCGTCGCCAGAATTCGCGCCGCAAGATCGGCCACCGCCAGCTTCTCACCACCGTGCGGATCTCCGAGATCCTGACCGGTGGCGCCAAGCCTTCCAAGAAGGCGGCTGCCAAGGCCGAGGCCAAGGAAGACGCGCCGAAGAAGGAAAAGGCAGCGCCTAAGAAGGCCAAGGCCGAGGACGCGGCAGCAGAGTAAGCAACGGCAGGGCGGTTTTTGCCGTCCTTGCAGGCTTGAAACGGAACGCCAACGCGTTCATAGAGATTGCAGGCGCCTGAAACGGCGCAAAGGAGCATCAAGATGGCACACAAGAAAGCTGGCGGTTCGTCGCGCAACGGTCGCGATTCGGAGTCGAAGCGCCTTGGCGTGAAGAAGTTCGGCGGGGAATCCGTGATTCCCGGCAACATCATTATTCGTCAACGCGGCACCCAATGGCATCCCGGCGTCAATGTCGGCATGGGCAAGGATCATACCCTTTTCGCTCTTGAAGCAGGTGCCGTGTCGTTTGCGAAGAAAGCCAACGGCCGAACCTACGTGTCGGTAAACCCGATGCCGAAAGCCGCGGAGTAGCCGGTTTCCGCACCACAACACCGGCGCCCCATCTCGGGAACCGGTGTCTGGTCAGACCAGAAAAGGATCAGGGGAGATGGGTCGCCATCTCCCCTTTTTCTTTGCCCTGGAGGGATCAGGCCATGGTCGTCGAGAAGGAAGACGCCGAAGATTACTACGATCTGAGAATAGACTGCCCGGTGCTCGTCACCGAGCGTCTGGTTCTGCGTGCACCGCATGAGGAGGACGTGGAGGATCTCGCCGAACTGGCGAACAACCGCCGCGTCGCCGAGATGCTCGGGCGCATGCCGCATCCTTATGGCGAGGCGGAGGCCCGCAGCTTTGTTGCCACCAGCAAGCTGGCCGGTCTGGGCGGTGTCGTCTATGCGCTCACCCTTGCCGACAACGGCGCGCTGGTCGGCTGCGCGGGGCTCACCCGCAACGAGCGCGGCCTTGAACTCGGTTACTGGATCGGCGAGCCGCACTGGGGCAAGGGCTATGCCACGGAAGCCGCGCATGCACTGGTCGACCTCGCTTTCCGGGTCACGGAGATCAATACGCTGCATGCGTCCTGCCGGGTCATCAATCCGGCCTCGCGCCGGGTGATCCACAAGTGCGGCTTCCAGTATGCCGGGCAGGGCATGCTGAACTCGATCATCGCCGGCAAGGTGCCGATTGAGCGCTACCGGCTCGACCGCCGCACCTGGTCCAGCCTGCGGTCCTGGGCCCGCTCGTGACCCGCAGGCGCGACGCCTTTCGGTCCGAGGCTCTATGCGAGTTCCGTCCACACCGGCTGGTGGTCAGAGCCGTCGGCGTCGTTGTCGATCCAGCAATTCTTCACCCGTCCCGCAAGGCCTGCGGAGACGAAGCAGTAGTCGAGCCGCGAATGCTGGCCGGCGCCGGAAAGATCGGTCCAGCTCACGCTTCCCTCCGGAGCGGGACCGGCAAGGCGCGAGGTGTCGACGGGGTGATGGGCAACGATGCGGCGGCCGAATAGCGTGTCGGGGCTGCCTGTCATCTCCGCGTATTCGGGCTCGCCGGGGCGCATGTTGAAATCGCCCATCAGCACGAAATCTTCCGGGCAGGGTGGCTCGGGAAAGCCGTATTCGCCGGCGCCGGTGATGGCGCCGCCCTCCATCGGATAAGCGAAGAGGCGTTCCTTCAGGTGGCGGATCTGCATGATCCGTTCCTCAGCGCTGACGTGGTCGAGATGGGTGCTGTAGATGCGCAGAGGACCAAGCGGCGTGACGATCAGCCCTTCAAGTGCTGCGCGCTGGAGATTGGCCTTGTCGTAGGTGCGGCTGCGGGGCAGGAACAGGTTGCGGCAGGAGACGATCGGCCAGCGCGACAACAGCATGTTGCCGAACTGGAAGCGGATCGCGGGTCTGGGAGGTTCCGGCATCAGAGCGCCGAAATCGATGTCCATGGCCGCGCCATAGACATGGTGATGATCAGGCAGCAGGGCGGTCAGCTCCGCGACCATGTCGATGCCGCCATTGGTGGGGTAGTTGCGGGTCACTTCCTGCAGGGCGATGATGTCGGCGCCAGCAACACTGGCGGCGGTGCGCTCCAGCCCGACCTTGCCGTCGCGCCCGACGCCGAACTGCACATTGTAGTTGACCAGCTTCATCTGCTTCCTACTCCGCCGGCTGCCGAGGCCGACATTTTCCGCTTATGCTCATTTCGGCATAAGCGCACTCGCACTTCGCCACACCATAGGTTAGTGAAGGGCACTTTCACGAAACGCAAGAGCAGCGAAAGCGCTGGAGTCCGATGAAATTCCTCGATCAGGCCAAGGTTCACATACGCTCCGGCGATGGCGGTGCCGGTTCGGTGTCGTTCCGCCGGGAAAAGTTCATCGAGTTCGGTGGTCCCGACGGCGGTGACGGCGGTCGCGGCGGCGATGTCTGGGCCGAGGCCGTCAACGGGCTCAACACGCTGATCGACTATCGCTACCAGCAGCATTTCAAGGCCAAAACCGGCGTTCACGGCATGGGCCGTAATCTGACCGGCGCAAAGGGCGCCGATGTGGTGCTGAAGGTGCCGGCCGGAACCCAGATTTTCGAGGACGACAACGAAACGCTGATCTGCGACCTGACCGAGCCCGGCCAGCGCTACCTGCTGGCCAAGGGCGGCAATGGCGGGTTCGGCAACCAGCATTTCAAGACTTCCACCAATCAGGCGCCGCGGCGCGCCAACCCCGGCCTTCCGGGTGTTGAAAAAAGCATCTGGCTGCGGCTGAAGCTGATTGCCGATGCCGGTCTGGTGGGGCTTCCCAATGCCGGAAAATCGACATTTCTGGCCACGGTAACGGCGGCGAAGCCGAAGATCGCCGACTATCCCTTCACCACGCTGCATCCGGGGCTCGGTGTGGCGCGCATCGACGCGCGCGAGTTCGTCATTGCCGATATTCCAGGCCTGATCGAAGGCGCGCATGAAGGCATCGGCATCGGCGACCGCTTCCTCGGCCATGTCGAGCGCACGCGCGTGCTTCTGCATCTGGTGTCGGCACAGGAAGAGCATCCCGGCAAGGTTTACAAGACCGTGCGCGGCGAGCTTGAAGCTTATGGCAACGGCCTCGCTGAAAAACCGGAAATCGTGGCGCTCAGTCAAGTCGATACAATCGATGCGGATGAGCGCAAGAAAAAGCTGGCGACACTGAAGCGCGCCTGTGGCTCGGCTCCGCTCCTGCTTTCGGCCGCAACGGGCGAGGGCGTCGAGGCGGTGCTGCGGGCCCTCATGGCGGTGGTCGAGGAGGCGCGCGCGCTCGCGTCACCCAAAACCGGCGAAGACGAAGACCGCTGGAAAGTCTGATCGCATGAGTGCTCTTTCGCTGAAGGACTATCGCCGCATCACGGTGAAGATCGGCTCGGCCCTGCTGGTCGACCGCAACACGGGGCTGAAGCGCGACTGGCTGGACTCGCTGGCCGACGACATCGGCGCGCTGACGGCAAACGGGGCCGAAATCCTTGTCGTTTCGTCGGGGGCCATCGCGCTCGGCCGCACCATGCTTGGTCTGGGGCGCAGGGCGCTGAAGCTGGAGGAAAGCCAGGCCGCGGCCGCCGTCGGCCAGATCGCGCTGGCGGGTGCATGGGCCGAGGCGCTTGGCAGGCATGGGCTGACATCGGGCCAGATCCTGCTGACGCTCGGTGACACCGAGGAGCGGCGGCGCTATCTCAATGCCCGCGCCACCATCTCGACATTGCTCAAGATGAAGGCGGTGCCGGTCATCAACGAGAACGACACCGTCGCCACTTCGGAAATCCGCTATGGTGACAACGACCGGCTGGCGGCCCGTGTCGCCACCATGATGGGCGCCGACCTGCTGGTGCTGCTGTCCGATATTGACGGGCTCTACACCGCGCCGCCGGCGATCGATCCCAATGCCAAGTTCATTCCGGTGGTCGAGCGCATCACGCCCGATATCGAGGCGATGGCCGGGGCAGCGGCTTCCGAACTGTCGCGCGGCGGCATGCGCACCAAGCTCGATGCCGGCAAGATCGCCACCGGCGCTGGCACGGCGATGATCATCACCGCCGGCACGCGCCAGTCGCCACTGATGGCGATCGAGCGCGGCGAGCGCGCCACGCTGTTCAGGCCGAGCGCCCATCCGGTAAAGGGCTACAAGACATGGATCGCCGGCCAGCTTGAACCAGCCGGGCGCCTGACGGTGGATGACGGCGCGGTGAAGGCGCTGCTTTCGGGCAAGTCGCTGCTGCCGGCCGGCGTGCGGCAGGTGGCCGGAAACTTCTCGCGCGGCGACACGGTGGCCATCCTCGGGGTCGACAGCCGCGAGATCGCGCGCGGTCTGGTTGCTTACGATGCCGCCGATGCCGTAAGAATTGCCGGGTTGAAGACGGCGGAGATAGAAGCCGTGCTCGGCTATGAGGCCCGCTCGGCCATGATACACCGGGACGACCTCGTGGTGAATGGTAACGGATTTGAAATCTAGATCGATGCAACGATCTAGTTGTTTGTTTTTGCCGCATTTATGCGACGCCGAATGTTTCCATTCGGCTGCAAAATGCTCTAGCTCTGATCGGAGTTGGGACCATGCTGAACATGAATGACAACTCCCGTCAGGACACTGTGGCGTTGATGGCCGAAATCGGCCGCAAGGCGCGGGCCGCGGCCCGGCCACTGGCCATCGCTTCAGCAGAGCGCAAGCATGCCGCGCTGGTTGCCATGGCCGATGCCATCGTGCGCGGCGAGGCGGAAATCCTGAACGCCAACGCCATCGACATGGCCAATGGCGGGGAGGCTGGTCTTTCGCCGGCGATGCTGGACCGGCTGAAGCTCGACCCGCAGCGCATCCGCGCCATAGCCGACGGCATCAGGACGATTGCGGAACTGCCCGACCCGGTGGGCGATGTCATCGCCGGCTGGGATCGCCCCAACGGCCTGCACATCGAGCGCGTGCGCACGCCGCTCGGCGTCATCGGCGTGATCTATGAAAGCCGGCCCAATGTGACGGCGGATGCTGGCGCGCTGTGCCTCAAGGCCGGCAATGCGGTCATTTTGCGCGGCGGCTCGGATTCGCTGAATTCATCCGGCGCCATTCACGCCTGTCTCGTCGAAGGGCTCAAGGCGGCCGGTCTGCCGCAGGACGCCATCCAGCTCGTGCCGGTCAGCGACCGCGCCGCCGTCGGCGAGATGCTGAAGGGTCTGGGCGGCAATCTCGACGTGATCATTCCGCGCGGTGGCCGCAGCCTCGTCGAGCGGGTGCAGACCGAAGCGCGCGTGCCGGTGTTCGCGCATCTGGAAGGCATCTGCCATCTCTACATCGACAGGTCGGCTGACCTCGACATGGCGGTGAAGCTTGCCGTCAACGCTAAGATGCGCCGCACCGGCATCTGTGGTGCTGCGGAAACGCTGCTTGTCGATCGTGCTGTGGCTGGAACGCATCTTGTGCCGGTGCTGACGGCGCTGCGCGATGCCGGTTGCACTATCCGCGCCGACAAGGAGGTGATGGCCCTGTTTGCGGATGCGACACCGGCCACGGAAGATGACTGGCGCACCGAATATCTCGATGCCATCATTTCCGTGAAGCTGGTGGATGGAGTTGCCGGTGCCATCGAGCACATCGAAACCTTTTCCTCGCATCACACCGAGGCGATCGTGGCGGAGGATGCGGCGGCGGTGGAGAAATTCTTCAACGAGATCGATTCCGCGATCCTGCTGCACAATGCTTCCACCCAGTTCGCGGATGGCGGCGAATTCGGCATGGGCGCGGAGATCGGCATCGCCACCGGCAAGATGCATGCGCGCGGGCCGGTGGGCGTCGAGCAACTGACCTCGTTCAAATATCGGGTGCGCGGATCGGGGCAGGTGCGGCCTTGACCGCCGCGCACCGGTTTTAAGCAGGCTTTCGGGGAGGCGGGACCATGCACGGCCAATCGGTGCAATCCGCCTATCTGCGCATGCCGCATGTCGAGAAGGGCATGCAGGTCGGGCTTTTCGGCGGCTCCTTCAATCCGCCCCATGCCGGTCATGTGCTGGTCGCGGAAATTGCGCTGCGAAGACTGGCACTCGATCAGCTCTGGTGGATGGTCACCCCCGGCAATCCGCTGAAGAGCACGCGCGAGCTTTCGCCGCTGGAAGATCGGATCGCGCGTTCCGAAGCGATCACGCGCAATCCGCGCATCAAGGTCACCGCCTTCGAGGCGGCTCACCATGTGCGCTATACGGCCGATACGCTGGCGCTGGTGCGGGCCCGCAACCCCGGCGTCGATTTCGTCTGGATCATGGGTGCCGACAGCCTGCGCGATTTCCATCGCTGGGAACGCTGGCGCGACATTATGATGACCTTTCCCATCGCGGTGATCGACCGGCCGGGAGCGACATTGTCGTTCCTGTCATCGGTGGTTGCCCGGTCCTTCGACTACGCACGTGTCGACGAAATGAACGCGCCGCGTCTGGCGCGCATGAAAGCGCCCGCATGGACCTTCATCCACGGGCCGCGCTCGACGCTGTCCTCGACCGCCATCCGCAACGGACGCGGCTGAAACGGGGGGCTTCATCTTTTTCCGGGCATGTTGAGGAAATGGGATTGAGGCTGTTGCTTTTTATGATCCGGCAGCCTATATCGCGGACCTCGGCTGCGCCCATCGTCTAGCGGTCAGGACGGCGCCCTCTCACGGCGCAAACAGGGGTTCGATTCCCCTTGGGCGTACCAACTCTTTTCCCGGGTTTTTCCTCATCTGCGGAATGCGTGTCGCGGCTTGGCAGCGGCGGGCGTGGTGCGCTACCACCCCTATGGAAGTTCCTTATCTGTTGCATGGGTCCGTCATGAGCAAGGCCGTTACGTCATTCGTCCTGATCGCCGTCTTCAGCGGCCTGTTGATGGCACTCAGCCTTGCCGTCGCACGTCATGGCTATCCGTTCGGGCTGGTCGGCGTGCGCCGTCTCGACGCGATCGCCTCGGCCCAGAATTTCCTGCCGCTGGCCGCCATCTATTTCTTCAGCGCCATGCTCATGATGATCCTGCCGCTGAAGGCGGCGAGCATCGTTCTGGTCAATGCCGCGGACGCCCTGATGTGGACGGCTATCGCCCTGCTGGCGGCCATTGTCGGCAGCGTGCTTGCCCGCTGGGCGTTCGGCCAGTCGAGCATATTGAACACGCTTGGCGACTGGCGCTTCCTGTTTGCCGTGGCGATCGTGGGATGCCATCTGGCGCTGAACAGCCTGCGCCGCAATGTCCTGCTGCGCAGCCTCGCATTCTCAGGGTTTGCGGCACTCACGCTCTGCTGCCTGTTCTGGAACTTCATGCTCAGGTGAGCGCGCTTGCGCGCATCCGGGCATGATGATTTCATGCGCGCCGTCAATGCGAGACGAGGGCGTTTCATGCCGCAGATCATCAATGCCATACTGGGTTCCGGATGGTTCGGCTATCTTGCCCGGATCGTGCTGACGTTCATGTTCTGGTCGAGCGGCCTCGCCAAGCTGATCGATTTCAATGCCGGGGTCGGCGAAATGGTCCATTTCGGGCTCGAACCCGGCTGGCTGTTCAACATAGCGACCATCGTCGTGCAGATCGGCGGATCGCTGCTGATCATCTTCAACCGATGGGCATGGCTGGGGGCGGGCGCGCTCGCCGTCTTCACCGCTCTCACCATTTCGCTGGCGCATAATTTCTGGGCGATGGAAGAACCCATCAGGACGATAGAGTTCTATGTCGTCATTGAGCACATCACGGTGATCGGCGCGCTCATGGTCGCGGCCTGCGCTTCCGTGCGCAAGTCCTGAAATTTACGCTGCCCGGCCAGCCTGCTCCTGACGCGGTTTACGGAGCGTGTGTTCAGTCGCACACCATCTGTATGCGCCCGCCGGCATCCTGCGCGGGACCGCAGGAAATCGGTTTCGCGGGGGCCGAAGAGGAGGGCGAATGCTGGTCCGGTCGTGCGGATGCATTACGCCGGGAAGGTGCGGAGCGTGTCCCGCGTGACGGCTGATATTGCGGCGAAGCGACCGGCGCGAAGGTCGAGCCGCTCTGTACGGGCGGGGTCTGGGTCCCGGAGGGACCGCGATCCCAGATACGCCGCGCATCGACCTGCTTCGGGATCATCACGGTGCCGTCGTCCGTGCGCGCGCAGCCGCTGCCTGCAAGCAGGCTTGCCGAGAGGAGGAGCATCGGGAGCGGCGTCAGTCTGACCATGTTGTTCAATCCGATAGCGCGACATCCGGCCGATGGCAATGTGGACAAAGCAGTCCTGCAGGCCCGAAGTTGCAGATATGCATCCATAGATAGGGCATAAGTTCCAAGTGTCTGCCTTGCCTAATGAGAAACCTGCCGCTAGCCTGACATTTCCGCGCTCCGAAGATGTATATGCGGAGTATCCGGCGGGAGGATCAGGGCTGGATTCATATGGGGAATGCGCAGGGGCCGATCCGGCAGCACGGCGTGGATGCATCTGCCTGCGTCCCGCATGGCGACGACCTCGTTTCAGATGCCGACCCGTCTCATCATCCGGCCGAGACCGATGCGAATTTGAGCTGGTCCTGGGAAACCGGACCGGACCTGCGCTTTATCCGTTTTTCAGACAATTATCTGGCGGCGACGGGCATTCCGCCGGAGAACATGATCGGCCGCCTTCGTTTCGATTTCATGGATCGGGTCCGGCATGGCAATGAAAAGGCAATTGCCCACCTGAACGACTTGCAAAGTCACAAAGCCTTCCGTGATTTCGTTTATGAGTTGAAGAACGGCACACAGCAATGCCGCTGGATTTCCACCAGCGGCGAGCCGTGTTTCGACGCGGATGGGCGCTTCACCGGCTACCGGGGCACCGCGCGCAATATAACGGCTATCGCTGAA
Organism: Aquamicrobium sp. YD-1-mutant5; assembly: GCF_059509755.1. NCBI lineage: Bacteria > Pseudomonadati > Pseudomonadota > Alphaproteobacteria > Hyphomicrobiales > Phyllobacteriaceae > Aquamicrobium > Aquamicrobium sp. YD-1-mutant5. The sequence continues at coordinate 108,223 of NZ_JCAKKP010000003.1, read as the reverse complement.
CAGGTGCGCGACCTTGTACCCGCGCCCGCCACGGCCGTTCGCGAAACGCGACAGGCCCTTGCGGCGCTCAACGCGATCAATGAGGCCATGTGCCTCTACGACGAGAACGACTTGCTGGTGCTTCACAATGATGCCCTGCTGCGGCTTTATTGTTCTCTTGCCGATGTGATCAGACCGGGCATTTCATATTCCGATATTCTCGATGCCGGACTTGAGCGTGGTGTGTGGGATACCGAAGGTCTCGAAGGGCCTGTCTGGCGCGATAACATGCTGCAGGCCCGTGCCAGTGCTTCCGATCAGTCCAGTCTGATCCGGTTCACCAATGGTCGCGTGCTTCTCAGCCGTGCGATCCGTACCGACACGGGAATGCGCATTTCCACCTGCAGCGATGTGACAGAGTTGGAGGGGCACAAGGCGGAGGCTCTCCGGGCTGAAGCCAGAAGCAGGGCGTTGCGGTTCGACCTCGAAATGATGGTGAACTCGCTCGACATGGCGATCGTCATCGTCGACGAGCATCTGAATGTGGAACTGGTCAACAACGCTTTCTGGAAGCTCTGGAACCTTTCTCCCGCTCAGGTCGGTGGCGACGCCTTCCGCGCGTTGCTTGAAGCCGATCGCCACACGGGTATCTACGGTGTGGAGGACCGCGAATGGGAGGAATACGTTGCAGGCCGGGAGGCGGAAATCAGAAGCGGCGAGGTGCTGCCGCGCGAATTCCGCCGGGCCGATGGTCTCACCATGATCTATTCCGTGACCGCCCTTTCCGGCGGGCGCAGGCTGATCTCCTATTACGACATCACCGCGCTGAAGGATCGTGAGGAAGCGCTGCGCGCAACCATGCGCGAGAACGAGCTGTTTCGCGGCCTCATCGATAACGTTCCGGTTTCCATCTATGCCAAGCATGAGGATCTCCGGCTGTTCTACGTCAATCGCGGCTGGACCGAGCTGACGGGTATCAGCTCGGCGGAAGCCGTCGGCAAGACCGACATGGAGCTGTTCGGCATCCATGGCCGGGAGATGACAGGCAGCGATCTGGCCGTGTTGCGCACCGGCGATACGCAGGAAGGCGAGGAAATGGTCGTCGGGGCGGGTCAGAAGGTCCGCTATCAGTTCGCGCGCAAGAGCGCGATGAAAGCCTCGGACGGCTCGTGCTATCTGATCGGCTCCACGACCGATATCACCGAACTGAAGCTGCGCGAGGCGGAGCTGGTGGATGCGCGCCAGCGCGCGGAGCAGGCGGACCGCACCAAATCCGAGTTCCTGGCCAATATGAGCCACGAGATCCGGACGCCGATGAACGGGGTGCTTGGCATGGCTGAGCTTCTGTCGAAGACCGATCTCGATCCGAAGCAGAAGACGTTTACCGACATCATTGTCAAATCGGGCAATGCCCTGCTTTCGATCATCAACGACATTCTCGACTTTTCGAAGATCGATGCCGGCCAGATGGTACTGGAGAGGGCCTCCTTTGAAGCGGGGGAGGTGGTTGAAGACGCGGTTGCGCTGGTGGCCGCCCGCGCCCGCGAAAAGGACGTGGAGCTTGTCGTTCGCCTCGAACCCGGCATGGAGACGTGTTTTCTGGGGGATGCGGGCCGCATTCGCCAGATCCTGCTCAATCTGCTCGGTAACGCGGTGAAGTTCACCGACCACGGCCATGTGCTGGTCGACGTATCGGCTTGCCAGGCAGACGGTCCGGCCACTCTGCATTTTGCGGTAACAGATACGGGCATCGGAATTCCTTCCGACAAGCTGGCGATGGTGTTCGACAAGTTCAGCCAGGTCGACGGGTCTTCGACGCGGCGGCATGAGGGCACCGGTCTCGGCCTTGCCATCTCGTCGCGCCTCGTGGCGCTGATGGGAGGCGAGATCGGCGTGGAAAGCGAAGCCGGCCGGGGCTCAACCTTCTGGTTCGATATTCCGCTGGAAAAGGGAAGCCGTGCGGCAGCGGGGCCGGTGCTGCCCGTCGATGTAACCGGCGCGCGCGTGCTGATCATCGACGACAATGCCGTCAACCGCGCGATCCTGACCGAGCAGATGCAGGCGTGGGCGTTCGATTCCTGTGCTGCGGCGAACGGCGTGGAAGGACTGAAGGTTCTGAAAGCGGCCGTCGCGCGGGGGCTGGGGGTCGAGTGCATCGTGCTCGACTATCAGATGCCCGGCATGAATGGCCCGGATGTGGCTGCCGCGGTGCGCAGCGATCCAGGCCTGCGCGACGTGCCGATCATCCTGCTGACTTCAGTGGATCATTCCATTGCCGATCCACAGTGCCGTGATCTCGGCATTCATGCGCATCTGACCAAGCCGGTCCGGTCCTCCACCTTGCTGCAGACCATGGTGGAGGCGATCCAGCGCCAGCGGAGCCTTTCCATCTCTGATGAGGCGGAACAATCTCCGGAACCCGCAAGCGAGACTGTGGAGCCCGTCCGCGAGGCGGTGCCTGCGGCGACCTCGCTCCTCCATGGTGAAGCGCAGGATGACCGCCTCGACATTCTCGTCGCCGAGGACAATGAGGTGAACCAGCTCGTGTTTACCCAGATCCTGTGCGACAGCGGTTACAGCTTCGAGATCGTGGGGAATGGACGGCTCGCCGTGGAGGCATTCCACCGGATGCGGCCGCGGATGATCCTGATGGATGTTTCGATGCCGCAGATGAACGGCTACGAGGCCACCGGCCGCATCCGGATGAGCGAAGGACCCGACGGGGCGCATGTACCGATCGTTGGCGTGACTGCGCATGCGCTCAAGGGCGACCGGGAGCGGTGCCTGGAGTGCGGAATGGACGATTATCTGCCGAAACCTGTCAGCCCCCGGGCGCTCATGGCCAAGCTCGAGCGCTGGCTGGGGCCCTCCGGCGCGGCGGAAAAACAACACCGCTGAAGTGCGGCGCCTTCCCGGCTTGCAGACAGCCTGCGGATCAGGCGGAAAACGGGGCTGTTTTTCGCAGGCGCGTTTTCTGCATCTTCAGCGCCGCCCTCCGCCGCTACAAATTTCAGGATAACAACCACATAGGCAGTTTGCGCATCCGGCGGGCAAACCGATCGGCTTTCGCGCAAAAAAGCCTTGCGCGGCAAGCTTTACCGGACCGACACGAAACTGTCATGCGACTGTAATAATCGGGGTCTATTGGCCACACCGGGCGCTAGGAAAAGAGCGCTGCCAGATCATCCGAACAGGAGCAGGCCACATGAACAGATACCTTCTCACCGCGTCGGTTGCGGCGCTCGCACTGGCCGCGACGGCCGGCTTCGCCTCGGCGCGCGACCAGATCCAGATCGCTGGTTCGTCGACCGTTCTTCCCTATGCCAAGATCGTCGCCGAGAACTTCTCCGAGGCTTACTCGAACTTCAAGACCCCGGTCGTGGAATCGGGCGGCTCTTCGGGCGGCCTCAAGGAATTCTGCAAGGGCGTCGGCGAGAACACCATCGACATCGCCAATTCCTCGCGCCCGATCAAGGAATCGGAAGTGAAGGCCTGTGCTGATGCTGGCGTCACCGACATCCAGGAAGTGCGCATCGGCTATGACGGCATCGTCTTCGCCACCGACATCAACGGTCCCGACTGGGCCCTGACCGCGCAGGACATCTACAAGGCGCTCGCCGCTCAGGTCGTCGTCGATGGCAAGCTGGTCGACAACAAGGTCGCCAAGTGGAACGAAGTGAACCCGGCCCTGCCGGACTGGGATATCGCTGCCTACATCCCCGGTGAAAAGCACGGCACCCGCGAAGTCTTCGAAGAGAAGCTGATGACGGAAGGCTGCAAGGAAGCCGGCGCTCTCGAAGCCATCAAGGCAACCGGCGCTGACGACAAGGCCGCTGCTGCTGCCTGCATCGCGGTTCGCAAGGACGGCAAGGCTGTCGACATCGATGGCGACTACACCGAGACGCTGGCCCGCATCGACTCCAACAAGACCGGCGTTGGCGTGTTCGGCCTCGCCTTCTACGAAAACAACGCCGACAAGCTGAAGGTCGCCACCGTCGAAGGCGTCAGCCCCTCGGTCGAGACCATCGCCAAGGGCGAATATCCGGTGTCGCGTCCGCTGTTCTTCTACGTGAAGAAGGCTCACCTCGACGTCGTTCCGGGCCTGAAGGAGTATGTGAACTTCTTCCTCTCCGACGACATGGTCGGCCCTGAGAGCCCGCTGGCCGAGTACGGTCTGGTGTCGGCCCCCGATGCGGAGCGCGATGAGCAGCGCTCGGCTTTCGAAGCCGGCAAGACCCTCTGATCAGAACCGGTTCGGGGCGCGCCATCCAAGGCGCGCCCCTGCCATCTTAGGCGTGAAGCAATCCAGGGCCTGCCCCTGAAAGCCAATTGGACAGACTTCATGAGCGTTTCCTGGGTTCTTGCCATCGTTCTGATCATCGGCGTGGTGGCTTTTCTCGTGGCGCGTATGCGCGCCTCGCGGCTGGAGCCGCAACCCGGCGTCAAGCAGCATTCCCTGCCGGGTTATCATGGCTCCTACGCGCTGGTCCTTGCGATCTTCCCGGCCCTCCTCTTTTTTGCGATCTGGAAAGCGGCAAGCCCGCTTTATATCGACAGCGCCGTGTGGCGCGGCCTGCCCGGGCAGGTGACCTCCGCACCGGATGTGAACCGTTCGCTGACGATGGGCACCATCTACGCGATCGGCGACGGCCTGCGCCGGCTTGACGCCGCTGAAATCGAGCAGGTGCGTTCCGGTCAGGCAGACCTCAAGGCACTGTTTGCCACAAAGGGTCTGGCGCTGGCCTCGAATGGCGAGCCCTATATGGTGCCCGCCGCTGAATCCTACAGATCGATGAGCGACGCCTCGTCCCTCTGGTCCGCCATCGGCGCAATCCTGATTTCGCTGGCAGGTGCATGGTTCGGGCTGTCGGGCATCACGCTTCGCCGCCGCGCCCGCAACAATGTCGAGCGGGTCATGCTGTGGGGCCTGATCGCGGCCTCGACCGTCGCCATCCTCACCACCGTCGGCATCGTGTTGTCGATGCTGTTCCAGACGCTGTCCTTCTTCCAGTCCGTGCCGCTCTCCAATTTCTTCTTCGGAACGGTGTGGGACCCGCGCTTCGCTGCGGCCGGTTCGGGCGGCGCGACCGGTCAGTTCGGTCTGATCCCGCTGCTTGCCGGTACGCTTTACATCGCGCTGGTGGCCATGCTGTTCGCTGTGCCGGTCGGCCTGTTCGCAGCCATCTACATGTCGGAATATGCGTCCCGGAAAGTGCGCTCGATCGTGAAGCCGGTGCTGGAAGTGCTCGCCGGCATTCCCACCATCGTCTACGGTATTTTCGCCCTGGTGACGGTCGGTCCGCTGCTGCGCGACATTTCGGCGGCGCTGTCGGGCGGCCAGCCCTTCATCGCGGCGCAGAGCGTGCTGACGGCGGGTCTGGTCATGGGCATCATGCTCATCCCCTTCGTGTCCTCGCTCTCCGACGACATCATCAGCGCGGTGCCGCGTTCTCTCAATGATGGCTCGCTCGGCCTTGGCGCCACGCGCTCAGAAACGGTGCGCAACGTCATCCTGCCGGCAGCGCTTCCGGGTATCGTCGGCGCGCTGCTGCTGACGGCCTCACGGGCGATCGGTGAAACCATGATCGTGGTGCTTGCCGCAGGCGTGGCCGCCAACCTCACCATCAATCCGGGTGAGGCGATGACCACCATCACCGTCAAGATCGTCAACCAGCTGACCGGCGACCTTGAATTCACCTCGCCGCAGACGCTGGTGGCCTTCGCCCTCGGCATCACCCTCTTTGTCATCACGCTCGGCATGAATGTGCTGGCGCTCTACATCGTGCGCAAATATCGGGAACAGTACGAATGACCGACATCCCGTTCGACAACACCGTGACGGCCACCGCTCCGGCCCGCCGCGACATCGGCCTCAAGCGCCGCTACCGCGCCGAGCGCAGGTTCCGCTTCTACGGTATCGCGGCAATCGCCATCGGCATCTTTTTCCTCGGCGCCCTGATGTTCACGGTCATCAGGGGTGGTTATACCGCCTTCTGGCAGACCTCGATCAGCCTGCCGGTTACCTTTGATGCCGGCGTCATCGACCCGGAAGGCAAGCGCGACAGCGATGCCAATGTGCTGGCTACCGCCAACTATCCGCTGCTGGCGCGCAATGCTCTTGCCGCAAAGCTAGGGCTGGATGTCGAAGCCGAGGAGAACAGGGCTGACCTGCGCCTCCTGTCCGGCATGATCTCGCAGGGCGTGCGCACGCAACTCCGTGACATGGTGATCGCCGATCCGTCGATCATCGGCACCACGCAGAATGTGTGGGTGCTGGCTGCCGCGGACGTCGACTCCGCCCATAAGGGCCAGATCGACATGTCGGTTCCCGAGTCGCGCCGCAAGGTCAAGGACAAGCAGGTCGCCTGGATGAAGACCCTGACCGCCGACGGCGCCATGGTCGAGCGTTTCAACCGCGGCCTGTTCACCTTCGGCGCATCCAGCCGGCCGGAAACCGCCGGCATGGGCGTGGCGCTGATCGGCTCGGTCTACATGATGCTGATCGTTCTGGCGCTGGCGCTGCCGATCGGCGTGGCGGCCTCCATCTATCTGGAGGAGTTCGCCCCGAAGAACCGCTGGACCGACCTGATCGAGGTCAACATCAACAATCTGGCGGCCGTGCCTTCCATCGTGTTCGGTCTGCTCGGCCTTGCGGTGTTCGTGAACTTCATGGGATTGCCGCGATCGGCCTCGCTGGTCGGCGGTCTCGTGCTGACACTGATGACGCTGCCGACGATCATCATCGCCACCCGCGCGGCCCTCAAGGCTGTGCCGCCCTCGATCCGCTCCGGTGCACTGGGTGTCGGCGCCTCGAAGATGCAGACCGTGTTCCACCACGTTCTGCCGCTTGCAGCCCCCGGTATTCTCACCGGAACCATCATTGGTCTGGCGCAGGCGCTGGGCGAGACCGCTCCGCTGCTGCTCATCGGCATGGTGGCCTTCGTGGCCGACTATCCCGCCACGCCGATGGACCCTGCCACCGCGCTGCCCGTGCAGATCTACATGTGGGCGAACGAAGCCGAACGTGCCTTCGTGGAACGCACTTCCGGCGCCATCATCATCCTCCTGCTTTTCCTTGCCGCGATGAACCTGGCCGCGATCCTGCTGCGCCGGCGCTTCGAACGGCGCTGGTAATTAAGGAACAAAGATCGTGAACATTATGAGCGAAGCAACTCTGGAAAATGCCGTGAACGCCAAGGTGGCCGCCGTCAACGAACCCATCAAGATGCGGGGCGAGAAGGTCGGCGTCTTCTATGGCGACAAGCAGGCCCTGTTCGATGTGGATCTTCTGGTCCGCCAGAATCAGGTGACGGCGCTGATCGGCCCATCGGGCTGCGGCAAGTCCACCTTCCTGCGCTGCCTGAACCGCATGAACGACACCATCGACAATGCGCGGGTGGTGGGCAAGATCACGCTCGACGGCGAGGACATCTATGACCGCGACATCGACGTGGTGGAACTGCGGTCGCGCGTGGGGATGGTGTTCCAGAAACCGAACCCGTTCCCGAAGTCGATCTATGAGAATGTCGCCTATGGCCCGCGCATTCACGGTCTGGCCCGCAGCAAGGCCGACATGGATGCGGTGGTGGAATCGAGCCTGAAGCGCGCCGGCCTCTTCAACGAGGTCAAGGACCGCCTGCATGATGCCGGCACCGGTCTTTCCGGCGGTCAGCAGCAGCGCCTGTGCATTGCGCGCGCCATCGCCGTGTCGCCTGAAGTGATCCTGATGGACGAGCCCTGCTCGGCGCTCGATCCGATTGCCACCGCGCGCGTCGAGGAATTGATCGACGAGCTGCGCGAGAACTACACCATCGTCATCGTTACCCACTCCATGCAGCAGGCGGCGCGCGTCTCGCAGCGCACGGCCATGTTCCATCTCGGCAATCTCGTCGAGGAAGGCCCGACCGAGAAGATGTTCACCAACCCCGACGACAAGCGCACGCAGGACTACATCACCGGCCGGTTCGGCTGAGTCTTACTGCGGCCATTCCAACAGACGAGGAACGTATAATGGGTGCTCATACGGTGACCGCCTTCGACGACGATCTTGGCGAGATCGAAGGGCTGGTGCGTGACATGGTCAGCCTGGCCGGGTCCATGGTCGATGAGGCGACACAGAGTCTGATCGTGCCGGACAATGCGCTGGCCCAGCGCGTCATCTCCGAGGATGCGGTGATGGACGAGTTGCAGCGCCGTCTGGACGACCGCGCCATCACGCTGATCGGCAAGCGCCAGCCGATGGCGCAGGACCTGCGTGCCATCGTGGGCGCGATCCGCATGGCCGGCGATCTCGAACGCATTGGCGATCTGGCCAAGAACATCGCCAAGCGCGTCGATGCGGTGGGGCAGTCGAGCGTGCCGCGCGCCTTCGCCCGCTCCATCGAAGACATGTCCGAACTGGTTCTTGAGCAGGTGCAGGGCGTCATCGACGAATATGGCGCGCGCAACCCGGAAGGGCTGGTGCGGCTGCGCGACGAGGACGAGCTGGTCGACGTCAAATACACCTCTGTGTTCCGCGAACTGCTGACCTACATGATGGAGGACGCGCGCAACATCACGGCCTGCACGCATCTGCTTTTCTGTGCGAAGAACCTGGAGCGCATTGGCGACCACGTGACCAATATTGCCGAAAATGCCTATTATGTGCTGACCGGCGAGCAGTTGCCGGCTCATCGTCCCAAGCAGGACGAGACTGGCATACCGGCACCTGCGGTTTGAAGCAGGATCGAGGAGACGAAGCATGATCGCACCCCGCATCATGGTGGTTGAGGACGAAGAGCCGTTGGGCGTGCTTCTGCGCTACAACCTCGAAGCCGAAGGCTATCAGGTCGAGATCGTCACACGCGGTGACGAGGCCGAGTTGCGGCTGCAGGAAAATGTGCCGGACCTTCTGGTGCTCGACTGGATGGTGCCGGCGATCTCCGGCATCGAACTGTGCCGGCGCCTGCGCATGCGCGAGCAGACCGAACGGCTGCCCATTATCATGCTGACTGCGCGCGGCGAGGAAAGCGACCGGGTGCGCGGCCTTTCCACCGGCGCCGACGACTATCTGGTCAAGCCCTTCTCCATGCCGGAGCTGGTGGCGCGGGTAAAGGCGCTTCTGCGTCGTGCTAAGCCCGAGGTGCTGTCCTCTGTGCTCAAGGTGGGCGACATCGTGCTCGACCGCGAGCAGCACCGCGTCTACCGCAAGAAGAGCGAGATCCGGCTGGGGCCGACCGAGTTCCGCCTGCTCGAATTCATGATGCAGCATCCCGGTCGCGTCTTCTCGCGCGGACAGTTGCTGGACAATGTCTGGGGCGAGACGATCTACATCGACGAACGCACAGTGGATGTGCATGTCGGGCGGTTGCGCAAGGCGGTCAACACCGGCCGCATGCCCGACGTGATCCGCACCGTTCGCGGTTCAGGCTACGCGATCAGGGAAGAGTGACGGGCAGAGAAGAGTGACGCGCGGCCGGGCCGTCCTGCAGGGACCGTCCGCCGGCAAAAATCCTGTCATCGACGTAAGTCAGCGCGCGCATGGCACAGCCTTCGCGCAGCAGGGCGATCTGGTCCGGCTCGATGCTGAAGCTGATCGAGCCGGAATGCTGGCCGCCGGCAGTGCGCGCGATGGCATCGCGCAGGGCCGGTTCGATCAGGTCGAAGGCGGCTGCATTGAGGCCGACCAATGCCACCGGGGCAGGGTCGATAAGCGCAAACAGGCTGCCGAGGCCGAAGCCGAGCGCTTCGCCTGCGATGCGGAACGCCTCGCGCTCGCGCCCTTCATGGTCCCGGGCCGCGTCCGCCAGCGCCTGCATCTCCGCTTCCCCGATATCGCCCCGCGGTTCCTCGTTCTGGTCATGGCCGGCGGCGCTGCGCCAGATGGCGTAGCTTCCTGCATAGGCTTCGATACAGCCGCGCCGCCCGCAACGGCATAGCGCCCCGTCCGGCCTATGGATCATGTGCCCGAATTCGACGCCTGAGGAATGGGTGCCGGTGAACATCTCGCCCTTGAGCACCAGCCCCATGCCGATGCCGTGCGAGAGCAATATGGCGATGAAATCGTCGCGATAGCGGGCCGGATCGCGCCAGCGCAGCGCCTCGGCCATCATGTTGCAGTCGTTCTCCACCGTTACGGGAACAGAGAATTCCGCTTCCAGAATGTCGGCGAAGGGGATGTCCGTGTGCGGGGTGATCGGAGACCACAGCATGGAACGCGCTTCCGCGTCGGTGATGCCCTGAACGGCAAAGACGATACGCAATGGCGGGCCAGCCTTTGCGGCGGGGTGAGCAAGGCATCGTTGAAGCACTGCCACACATTCGCCGATCAGCGCCTCGCGGGAGAGGGCGCGCGTGTCGAGCCGCAACTGCTCTTCGTCCAGAACAGATCCCGAATAATCGAGCCGGACGGCGGAGAGGTTGTTGAGGGAAAGCATCAGCGTCACCACGCTGGCTGCTGCGGGGTCGAGTTCGAGCCCGATCTGGGGCCTTCCGCGTCTGAGGGCAGGGGCATCATCCTGTCGGGCCTCCGCCAGAATGCCCTCGGCGATCAGGTCGGCGGAAATAGCGGAGATGGTGGAATGGCTGAGACCCGTGATAGTCGTGATTTCGGTGCGGGAAACCTGTCCGCCACGCCGCGCGGCCGAAATCACCATGGCGCGGTTGCGCCGGCGCAGATCGTCGTGCCGCATGCCAACAGTCATTACTGTACTCTTCCTCCCTGCGTGCCGACGTTGAATAGCAGGCCGTGAACTTTGTCAGAAGCGGCGAAGGCTGTCATTATTTAATTCGGGTTTCGAAATAATTCACGGACGGTCAGAAAATCCGTTGACACGGTCAGGTCGTTGCGCCACATTTTTTCGAGGCTCGAAAAAAGTCCTTGCCCCGACTTGTTCACCGGCATGGCTTGTTCACGGGTCACAACGTCGCGCCCATGGGCGCAGGGAGGAAATCATGAGGAATTTTACGGCTGCCATTCTGGCGGGTGTCGCCTTGTCTCTGACGCTTCCCCTCGCCGCACAGGCGAAGGACAAGGTCATCGGCGTGTCCTGGTCGAATTTCCAGGAAGAGCGCTGGAAGACCGACGAAGCGGCGATGAAGGCCGCGATCGAGGCGGCGGGCGACAAGTACATATCGGCTGACGCGCAATCGTCCGCCTCCAAGCAGCTCACCGATGTCGAAAGCCTGATAAGCCAGGGCGCCAATGCTCTCATCATTCTGGCGCAGGATGCCTCGGCCATCGGTCCGGCTGTTCAGAAGGCGCTCGACGAGGGCATTCCGGTCGTCGGCTATGACCGCCTGATCGAGAACAGTGATGTTTTCTATCTCACCTTCGACAATAAGGAAGTGGGCCGCATGCAGGCCCGCGAGGTGTTCAAGCTGAAGCCGGAAGGCAACTATGTCTTCATCAAGGGCTCCGGTGCCGATCCCAATGCCGACTTCCTGTTCTCCGGGCAGGTCGAGGTGCTGAAGGAAGCGCTGGATTCCGGCGCGATCAAGAATGTCGGCGAGGCCTATACTGATGGCTGGCTGCCGGCCAATGCCCAGAAGAACATGGAGCAGTTCCTGACCGCCAACGACAACAAGGTCGATGCGGTGGTGGCCTCCAATGACGGCACTGCCGGTGGTGCGATCGCCGCACTTCAGGCGCAGGGCCTTGCCGGCTCGGTGCCGGTTTCGGGTCAGGATGGCGACCATGCCGCGCTGAACCGCATCGCGCTCGGCACCCAGACCGTGTCGGTGTGGAAGGATGCGCGCGAGCTTGGCAAGAATGCCGCCCAGATCGCCAGCGAACTGGCCGACGGCAAGGAAATGACCGCTATCGCCAATGTGCAGGACTTCACCACGCCCGGCGGCAATACGGTCAAGTCCGTATTCCTGACGCCGATTGCGATAACCAGGGACAATCTCAACGTCGTCATCGATGCCGGCTGGATCACCAAGGATGCGGTCTGCACGGGCGTTGCGGCAGGCAGTGTCGCTGCCTGCGACTGAGCTGTCCAGTTTACGGGAAGCGTTGGGGTGCCTGCGCTTCCCGCAGGATATGGCTGTCTGCGGTGCCGCGCCCGGCATGAAACCCTCAAATTTCCGAAGCGATTGGCCGGGCCGGGGCGTTTGCTGTCCCGGTTTGCAAGACCGCTGTGCACTTTTGCCGGATTTGGTCTAGCATGATGGTGCGGCGCATTTGACGGCCAGAACCGGCCGGTGGGAGGAAACCATGAGTGATGCGACCTCGGCAGCGACGGGCGACCGGGCGCGGGAGGCCGATCTCGGGCCGCTGGCGAAGTTCCTCAAGGCGACGGAGCTCGACACCCGCATGCTCGGCATGCTGGGGGCGCTGGTGCTGATCTGGCTCCTGCTTCACTTTCTTTCCGGCGGCCTGTTCCTGACGCCGCGCAACCTGTGGAACCTCTCGGTCCAGACATCTTCCGTGGCCATAATGGCAACCGGCATGGTGCTGGTCATCGTGCTGCGCAACATCGACCTGTCGGTGGGCTCCATGGAGGGCATCGTCGGCATGGTCATGGGCGTGCTGCAGGCGCAGATCCTGATCCGCGTGTTCGGCTTTTCGCTGGGCGATCCGTGGATCTGGGTGATCGCCCTTGCCTGCGGCATCCTTGCGGGGCTCCTCATCGGCGCGTTGCAGGGATTCATCATTGCCTATCTTGAAGTGCCGGCCTTCATCGTCACCCTTGGCGGGCTGCTGATCTGGCGTGGTGCCGCGTGGTGGGTGACGAGCGGGCAGACCGTCGCGCCGCTCGACGCAACATTTCAGCTGATGGGCGGTGGACCGCTGGGCGCTATCGGCGCCAGCTGGAGCTGGGTCGTGGCCGTGGCCGGCTGTCTTGGCGTCGCCTTTCTGATGGTCAGTGGCCGCCGCCAGCGCCAGCGGTTCCGCTTCCCGTTGCGGCCGGTATGGGCCGAATTGCTGCTCGGGGGCGTCGCCTGCGCCGCCATTGTGGGCGCGGTGTGGGTCGCCAATTCCTATCCATGGCCGGTGGGCATCGTGAGACGCTATGCAGCGGCGCAGGGCATCGAGGTGCCGGAAGGGGGGCTGTTCATCGCCCATGGCATCGCCATTCCGGTGCTGATGGCCGTCGCGGTCGGCATCATCATGACCTTCGTGACCAACCGCACCCGATTCGGACGTTACGTGTTCGCCATCGGCGGCAATCCGGAGGCGGCTAACCTCGCCGGCATCAACACGCGCTGGGTGACCATGAAGGTGTTCATGATCATGGGCGTGCTGGTGGCGATCAGCGCAGCCATCTCCTCGGCCCGCCTCAACGCGGCGACCAATGCGCTGGGCACGCTGGACGAGCTTCTGGTCATCGCGGCGGCCGTCATCGGCGGCACGTCGCTGGCTGGCGGCTCCGGCACCATCATCGGGGCGATGCTCGGCGCGCTGCTGATGCAGTCGCTGCAATCGGGCATGGTCCTGCTGGGCATCGACTCGCCTCTGCAGAACATCGTCGTCGGTGCCGTGCTGGTCATCGCGGTGTGGCTCGACACCGTCTACCGCAAGCGGGTCTAGGAGGAACGGCCATGGCAGAGTCCCGAAACAGCAGCGCTGTCCCGCTCATCGACATGCGCAACATCTCCATCGCCTTTGGCGGCATTCGCGCCGTCGACGACGCTTCGGTCGATCTCTATCCAGGTGAGGTGGTGGCGCTGCTCGGCCACAACGGGGCCGGCAAGTCGACGCTGATCAAGATCCTGTCCGGCGCCTACAAGCGCGACGCCGGGCAGATCTTCGTCAATGGCGAAGAGGCGGCGATCGGCAATCCGCGCGATGCCAAGAAATACGGCATCGAGACGATCTACCAGACGCTGGCGCTGGCCGACAATGTCGATGCGGCCGCCAATCTGTTCCTCGGCCGCGAACTGATGACGCGCTGGAACACGCTGGACGACGTCGCCATGGAAGCTGAGGCGCGCAAGGTCATGGGCCGCCTCAATCCGCGCTTCCAGCGCTTCAAGGAGCCGGTGATCAAGCTCTCCGGCGGGCAGCGCCAGTCAGTGGCGATTGCCCGCGCCATCCTGTTCAACGCGCGCATCCTCATCATGGACGAGCCGACGGCGGCGCTCGGTCCGCAGGAGACGGCGCAGGTCGGCGAACTGGTGCGCCAGCTCAAGGCCGACGGCATCGGCATCTTCCTCATCAGCCACGACATTCATGACGTGTTCGATCTCGCCGACCGGGTATGCGTCATGAAGAACGGGCAGGTGGTCGGCACGGCACGCACACAGGACGTCACGCAGGACGAGGTTCTTGGCATGATCATTCTGGGCAAATGCCCGCCCGGTGCCGTTCCGGGGCCGGGAGCCCTTAAAATCGCCGCGTGACAGCCGTGCTGTTACCGGCGCTGCTCCGAGCCCTGCTTGCCTTGGCGTGAGGACTTGCTAGAAATGCATTCCCTGCTTCGGAGTAGCGTCGCCAGTTGAAGAAACTCTTTCCGCTTCTGACATTCCTGGCTGTCGCGCTGATCAGCATGGTGATGGCCGGTTTCGCTTATTTCGCGACGCAGGAAGCGACGCGCATCAAGTTCGAAGCGACCGTGGATGACGCCATTTCGCGCATCGAAACCCGCCTTGATCTTCATCTGACCCTGCTCAAGGCCACCCAGGCATTCTTCGCGGTACATAACAACCGTGTTTCGGCAAATGAATTCCGGGCTTTCATTTCGGCGCTTGATATAGAGGGCAGCTTTCCCGGCCTGCGCGGCATCGGTTTTCTGCAACTCGTTGACGTGGGGAGCGAGGCGCTCGTTGAACGCCGGATTCGCGACGAACAGGGGGTGGAACGTCAGATCTATCCCCAGTCGGATCAGAAGTGGCGTGCGCCGGTGGTTTTCTTCGAGCCGCTGAAGCCATCCAGCGACACGTTGCTTGGTTTCGACATGTTCAGCGAACCCATTCGCCGGCAGGCGATAGAAGCGACCATGCGCGACGACACGCAGCATGCCACCGCCCCGATGATGCTGGGTGGGAACAGCGGCGTCGAGCCTTATCCGGGTTTTATCGTCTTCTCCCGCCTCAAAGCCGGCACTTCCGGCGAGGCTTCCGCTACGCCCGGTGTTCTGTACGCGGCGTTTCAGGCGAGTGAGCTGTTCCAGACGGCCTTGCGGCGCTTGCCGCTGCTGCCTGTTCATCTGGAAATCTACGATGGCGCCATAGAAGCGCAGAACCAGATTTTCACTTCCGCCACGCCAGCCGTCACCGGTGTGGGCAGGATCGTGGACATCCGGCGGCTTACGATCGCCGGCCGGCAGTGGACCCTGCAGTTCGAGCCGACCACGGCATTCTCCCCGCCTTCGTCGCGGGCCATTCCCGTCATGCTCGGGCTCTTCGGCCTGCTGCTGGCCGGCGCCATCGCGCTCGTTGCCCGTTACAAGGAGCGGGCTTACGATGCGGCTGAAAAGCTGCACCAGACGGCCGAGCACAGTCTGGTTGAAAAGGATCTGATGCTTCAGGAAATGAAGCACAGGATCAAGAATCTCATAACCCGGGTTCTGGCCATTGCGCGCCAGACGGCTTCGCATTCCGCCGATGTGAAGGAGTTTTCCGATTCTTTCGCGGCACGTCTGCAGGCAATGGCCGCCTCGCAGGACATGCTCACGCGCTCGCGCTGGCAGAAGGCGGATCTGCGCGAGTTGCTGCGGATCGAGCTCGGTCAGGTGTTTGGCAAGGATCTGCCCGAGGGGCTGCTGTCAGGCCCGCAGGTGTTGCTCGACGAGACAGCCACGCAGGCGCTTGGCCTTACTTTTCACGAGCTTGCGACGAATGCACTGAAATATGGCGAGGCGGGAAACTCGGTCGACGCGCTCAAGGTGGAGTGGCGGGTGGAAAAGGCCGGTCGAAACAAATCGCTTGTCCTGAACTGGCGCGAGTCGGGACAGGCGGGCCTCAAGGAGCCTGCAACGACGGGTTTCGGCACCAAGCTCATCAATATGAACATTACCCGCGAGCTTTATGGCTCGATAGACCGCCGCTTCCTGCCAAGCGGCCTGCAGGTCGAGATCAAGGTGCCGCTGAAGTGAGCGCTCGAACCGCAGTGGCACACATATGAAAAAAGGCCGGCTAAGCCGGCCTTTTTCGCAGGATCATGGAGAACTCTTTCCGTCCGGAAAACTTATCCGGCTGAGGAAGATGCGCGCCCCATTCGCCGGTCAGTTGCAGCGGGCCGTGTAGATCCGGCGCGTGTTCGGGTCGCGATACTGGCAGTAGCCGTTGCGCAGGTTACGCACCAGCAAGCCGGAACCAGCACCGACAGCGGTGCCGATCAGGGCGCCCTTGGTGCCGCCGGCAATGCCGCCGATGGCTGCGCCAGCGACAGCACCCACACCAACATCCTGTTCCGTGGTGGTGCAGCCGCTCAGTGCCACGATTGCCGCCAGGGCGACGATTATCTTCCGCATTTAGTCACTCCTCTCGCTTCTCTTTCCCTCGCCTTGCAGCGATCACTTGCCGAACAAGCCGATACCGTCAAGCTTGTGCCAGCGATTTTGTTTTCGGGCAATATCGCTCTTTCAAGGGTGATGACCGTTTGAAGCGACTTGCGTTTCGCCCTTCTCCACACTTGCTTCCAGCTTGCCGTCCGGATGCACCTTCCACACGATCTCGGCATAGTCATCTTCAAGAGCCGGATCGACCGGAATACAGGTGCCGAAGACGCGGTCCGTTCGACCCGACAGCGCTTTCAGCGCGGGCTGGCGTTCGACCCGACATTCCTCGTAGGTTTCAAAGACTGTAGCCGGAGCAGGCAACTCGACACATTCCGTCAGGTCACCGGAGCATCCGATAATCAGCAGAACTGCGGCTATGTGTTCCATGGCGTTTTCCTCTGGGAAAGAAAACGCGCGGGTTGACGTAAGGTTCCTAAGGCGTCGCGGTGGATTCGTCGCCTGTGCTCTCAAAATTCGCTGCTGGTATGACCAGATGATATTCCAGCCTGTTGTCCACCAGTTCGAGCGAAGCCTGTCCGCTCAGCGCCGCCGGCACGACACGCTCCAGTGTGACGCGCCGGAAATCCCGGTGGGGGGGCAGCACGCTGCCTTCGTCCAGTTGCTCCACCCATGACAGATGGAGCGCCGGCGCATCAGCAAGCTCCTCTGGCGGCTCCATCCTGGATCGCACCGTAATGCGGCTGCCCGGATGTGACAGTGCACCGTAGGAAAGGGAGTTCACGACCAGTTCATGCATGGCGAGGCCGATATGCAGAGCTGCATTGGGGTTGAGGTAGGGGTTAGACCCTTCAAAAATCAGCTCGCTGTCGGCATAGGCGATGTTGTGGCCGAGCTGGCCGTTGATTAGCTCGCGGAGTTCAGCTCCCCGCCAGTTCGACGAGGTCACAAGATCCTGAGACGCCGCAAGGGATTGCAGGCGGCCCTGAAAGCTGGTCAGGAAATCGGAAATATTGTCGGAATGGCGGCCGGTCTGACTGGCGATGCTCTGGATGATCGCCAGCAGGTTCTTGGAGCGGTGGCTGACTTCGCGCAGCAAGGCACGCAGGCTCTGCTCGCGGCGTTTGCGATCCGTGGTCTCCACCTTGGTGGTCATGACGCCGCGGATATTGCCCTGCTCGTCGTGATCGGGATCTACCCAGATCTCGAACCACCGCAGGCCATCTTCCCCGGGAGCGTTGATCTCGAAACGGTGGGCGTTGCCGGTGGCAATGGTGTCCTCCCGCGCCGCGATGATCCGGGCGGTCTGGGACGGGGGCAGGATGGTGTCGCCCTGGCTGCCCTGCATCCACGGGGCGGCCATGTTGCGGGCCCACACCGTTCTGAGTTCGTTGTCCTGAAACAACACGGAAACGCCGGCGTTTCGCAACGCGTGGAGCAAGGCCCGGCCAAGCACGGATTCATCCCGAAGAGAAGGGTCTATGACCTCCTCTTCCCGCCGCAGAGGCGATCTGGAACCGTTGTCTGAACCCATTTTGTGTTCTGCTCTCTTGGTGCCGGTAGGGCTATCCTACTAAAGAGAATTCGTCAAAATGCGTTCCGCCGGGCAGTGCTCTTCTGGAAAGCGCTGCCCGGCGGCGGCTGGAAACCGGTTGAGGGGGGCGGTTTCCAGTTTGGGGGAAACCGACGCGGTCAGGTCCGGCGGAAAATGCCCGCCAGCAGCGATATGACCACGAACGCCAGGAAGATGAAGAAGAGGATCTTGGCGATTCCGGCTGATGCTCCAGCGATGCCGCCAAAGCCGAGAGCTCCGGCGATGATGGCCACCACAAGGAATACAAGGGTCCAGTAAAGCATTGATCTTTATCCTCTTTATCTTCTCTTGCGTCTATGGAGGAAAACGCCGTCACTGGCCTATGGTTCCGTGGCATGTGCAAAAATATCAGGCGGCCGCCTTCGCCTGCCGGTCGAAGAACAGGGCCTGACTGATCAGCGCCTTGACCATGTCGGGGTTGAACGGCTTGGTGACGAGGAAAGCCGGTTCCGGGCGCTCGCCGGTGAGCAGCCGCTCGGGGAAGGCGGTGATGAAGATCACCGGCACCGACGTGGCGGCCAGGATTTCATTGACCGCATCGATGCCCGAACTGCCGTCGGCAAGCTGAATGTCGGCCAGAACCATGCGCGGATGCGACTTGGCGAAGATGCCGACGGCTTCCGCGTGGGTGCGGGCGATGCCAACGACACGGTGCCCGAGGCTTTCCACCATTTCCTCGATGTCCATGGCGATCAGCGGCTCGTCCTCGATGATGAGGATATCTGTGGCCACCTGCCGTGAAATTTCGTTGCTGGCCTCCGAAAGGAGGCTCGAAAAGCTGGCGTCGTCCAGATCCAGAATTTCGGCGGCTTCCTTTTCATCGAAGCCTTCCACCGCAACCAGCAGGAAAGCCTGACGGGGGCGGGGGGCCAGAGCATTGAGATTGGCGGCCACGCGCTGCTCCCAGTCGGGCGCCTCGGACTGGTCCTGGGGAATGCGGATGGAGACGGAGGTGAACATCCGCGTGAATATCTTGTACAGGGCGATGCGGTCGCTGGAGGCTTTCGGGAAGATGCTGGTGTCGGCGATGATCGCCTCAAGCATTGCCGCGACGAGGGCGTCGCCACTTTCCTGGGAGCCTGAGACGGCTCGCGAGAAACGGCGCAGGAAAGGCAGATGCGGGGCAATGGCGGCGGATAGACTCACGATATACGTCTCCCTCATGTGACGCGTTGCTTGAAAGGCCGAATGCATGGTTATGCAAGACCTCAGGCTCCGAAAACCCGCAGGAATGCAAAAAGTTCCAACAATCGTGGAACTAATTTGGCTAAGAGACGTTGCGCCCGGATCGATCAACCAGCGGGGGCTGCGTCTGTTTCGTTTCGTGCGACGGCGTGATGCAACAGACGGTCAGGGTAGGGACGAAAGGCAGAATGAACACATTGGATAAAAACAGAGCGGCCGGAACCCCGGGACGCCAGGGCAGGGCCGAAGACAATCTTGGACCCAATTCCGAGATCGGACGCAAGCTGAAGCAATATTACGACGATCTGGTCCATGACGAGGTTCCTGATCGCTTTGCGCAATTGCTCAGTCAACTCGAGCACGCCGAGACGTCTCAGGACAAGGACTGATGCATGGCCGTATCCGCGGGTTTTAAAGACGAACTTCTGAAATCCATACCCAGTCTGCGGGCATTCGCCGTGTCGCTGTCGCAGAATGTCGACAAGGCCGACGATCTCGTTCAGGAAACGCTCGTCAAGGCATGGGACAAGCATGAGAGCTTTCAGCCGGGCACCAATCTGAAGGCTTGGCTGTTCACCATTTTGCGCAACGAATTCTACTCGCAGATGCGCAAGCGCGGACGCGAGGTTCAGGACAGCGACGGCATCATGACGGCGCGGCTGGCGGTTCACCCTGCCCAGCACGGCCAGCTTGACCTCAAGGACTTCCGCAGCGCGCTTGAACGCTTGCCGGACGACCAGCGCGAGGCGATCATCCTGATCGGAGCTTCCGGATTTTCCTATGAGGAAGCGGCTGAAATCTGCGATTGCGCAATTGGCACGATCAAAAGCCGCGTCAGCCGCGCACGCACGCGCCTGCAGGAAATCCTCAAGATTTCCGGGGAAGAGGATTTTGGGCCGGACGCGATCTCAACTCAGGTGATGACGTCACCGGCCGACTGAGGTCTCGATGCCTCCCTCGCTTCGGCGAGGGCCTCGACCAGATCGGACCCGGCATAAGGCTTTTCAACGAGCTTTATGTCGGGAAAGTGTGTGCTGATATATTCGCTTTGCCCGTGGGCAGACGCGAATATGAAAGGTATGCCTTCCTGTTGCAGGCGCCCGGCGAACGGGAATGTCGGAACTCCTGCCAGCATCACATCGATGATGGCCGCGTCGATTTCCTGCAACAGTGTATCGTCTTCCAGTTCCGCACTGCGTCCGACAATCGAGACGCTGGCGGCCCCCTGCTCAAGGCAGATCGTCTCTACATCCATGGCAATAAGATACTCGTCCTCGACGAGTAGGATTCGCAGTCCGTTAAGCGGGCCAGGCACAGGCAGATACTCCCGAAAACGGCAGAATGCCGTTTCGGGAATGTTCCTGTCATTTAAAAATGACATAGGGAAGGCGTCATTTCCGTAGCGGAGGAACCTTCCGCCCCGCAGGCGATTTCTCAACGATGACAATTACCTCAACACACACAAAACAATATGTCCTGCCGGCCACCGTGCAGGGCAGGCTGTATCCGTGCGAAAGCTGCCCCCTGCGCTCCCTGCCAGCGTTTCGCGAAGCGGAGCCGGACGAACTGGAGTTCCTCAATCGCTTCAAAAAAGGGGAACTGCTGGCGCAGAAGGGGAGCGCCGTTCTTGTCGAGGGCAGCCGCACTCCGCATCTTTACACCCTGCTGTCCGGATGGGGATTCCGCTTCAAGCTGCTGGAAGATGGTCGGCGGCAGATCCTGAACTACCTGATGCCGGGTGATCTGATCGGGCTGCAGGGAAGCATCGAGGGGGAGATGCAGCATTCCATAGAAATGCTGTCGGACTCCATCCTGTGCGTGTTCGACCGAAGCAGGCTCCTGGAACTCTACAGAAAGCACCCCGGGCTGGGCTACGATGTTACCTGGCTGGCTTCGCGGGAAGAACGCATGCTTGACGAGAACCTGCTCAGCGTCGGCCGGCGCAGCGCCATGGAACGGGCCGCATATCTCATCGCCTTCATTCACGAAAGGGCGCGCTGCACGGGACTTGGCAGCGGCCGCCGCCTGATCATTCCCGTCACCCAGCAGCATGTTGCCGATACGCTCGGGCTCTCGCTTGTCCATACCAACAAGACGCTGCGCAAGCTCTCCCGGCTCGGCATGATCGAGTGGCAGGAAGGGGGATGCAGGGTCATCAATCTGAAGGAACTGATGCTGATCGCCGGATGGGAGGGGCTGGGGACGGGCCGGCGCCCGCTTGTGTGAAGTTGCAATGCGCGCTGGACTTGGACGTGAAAAAAGCCTTCCATTCCGGACAATCGGGCTGGAACCTTAGCGCCTTCACGGCGTTGTCATCCCGGCTACATCAACCACCAAGGAGTTTTATCATGGCCGCAGCAGCCGGAAAATCCGCGACCGACAACAAGAACAATGTTGACCTTGAAGAAGAGATTCGTCAGCTCAAGGCCGATATCGAGAAGCTGGGCAAGCATCTCGCGGAAACCGGCGAGCAGGGTTATGGTACAGCGCGCAAGGCCGCAGCACAGGGTGTGGAGCAGCTGCGCGTGCAGGGTGAGGCAGCCATCGACAGCCTGAAGACCAACGCCCGTGATCTGGAAGAGCAGGTTCTCGTGAACGTTCGGGAAAAGCCGGTCACGTCGCTTGCCATTGCGGCGGGCCTCGGCTTCCTGGTCGGCCTCCTGTCGCGCCGCTGACGGCGTCGATCCCATGGGGGCACTCGTATCTTTGATCACCGGTCTCGCCTCGGGCGAGACCGCATACGCATTGAAGCGAGCCAGAATCGCGGCGATAAGCTACGGGCTGGCCGCCACCGCCGCGTTGTGTGGTGTCGGATTTCTCATCGGCGCGCTTTATGTCTGGGCCGCCCGTCATTATGGCTCGCTTGAAACATCTGTCGGCTTTGGGGTGGGCTTTCTCCTCCTTGCCGGGCTTATCGTCCTGATATTCCGCTTCAGCGCGCGTTCCAGAGCGCGCCGCCTCAGAAGAAGGCGAGGCGCTGACATGACGGCATTGGGCATGACAGCACTTGCAGCCGTGCTGCCGGCGCTGGCGCGCAGCAAGGCTGGCCCGGGTCTCATTCTTGGACCGGCGGCAGCTGTTCTGGCCTATGTGATCTACCGTGAAAACTCGGCGCCCCGCCGCCGCGGGCCTGATCCCGATACCGAACGGAACTGAGGCTTCTGGCCGGGAACCATAGCTTTCCGGCCTCGTTGAACCTGCAAGGTGGGGCATCCGCGCCCCGTCATCGGCAAGGAGGCAGGATATGGCCAGGATATTTCGCGAGCAGGCAGTCAGGCAGGGACGCAAAGGGCGTCGCGTGCTCGTCATCCTGATCTGCGCCATCGTTCTGGCATTGGCGGCATGGGCCGCCACCGCTCTGCTGGTGCCTAAGCCGGATGCTCCCGTCGGGCAGACCTCTGCCACCGGGACTGTACCGACTCAACAGTGAGCCCCTCAGACTGTCGCCGGAACAAGAACGTTCAGAGCCCTGGGGTGAATTTCGATGACAGTCTCATTGTCCAGCCCGACAAGCTCGCCGTCCATGGCCGCATGAGGCTTTTTTCCTGAAGCGCGTATTTTCAGCGTCAGGCGCTCGGCCTGATGGATTTCGACATGCTCATTGTCACGCCATTTGCCGCGCGCCGCGTTGAAAGCGAACTTCAGCACCGCGCCGCGTGTCTGCGCCATCGTCAGATAGATGCCCAGAACACCGCCAGCCGGGTTGTCGGCATAGGGCAGATGACCTTCGCCGAACAGGTTGTTGGTGATTCCGACGGCGCTGGCGCGTGCCTCTATCTCTGTTTCGCTCATGATCAGCGTGACATGCATCGCCGGCGGGTCGATCAGCGTTGCCCAGGCGGCCCTGAAAGATGCGCCGATCTTTCCCAGACGCGAGCCGAATTCCATCTTGTCGCGCAGGTGGATCATGCGGGCGTGCATGCCGACGGAGAACTGGTGGATGAACGGGCGCCCATTGGCCGTGGCGATATCCACCTTCCTGACTGTGCCGCCCGCAAAGCTTTCCACTGCGGCTTCAAGTGACTGGGGGATGCCGAGGCTGCGGGCAAAGAGGTTCATGGTGCCGGCTGGCAGGACCGCAAGGGCCTTCTGCTTGCCCATCAGCCGTGCAGCGGCGGCAGATATGGTTCCGTCGCCTCCGCCTGCAAGCAGAATGTCAATGTCCGGGGCCGCCGCCGCTTTGTTGATCGCGGCGGGCATTTCGGTGCCGGATACAACGGCGATGTCGACATGATGGCCCGCTGCCTGCAACGTCCGGGACATGAAGGCGCAAAAACCGTCGAGATCGGTCGTGCGCAGCGTTCCACCGTCCCTGTTGAGCACTGCGGAAAATCGCATGTCGCATCCTTTCAGATCGCGAAAAGAATTGCGCCGGCAGGTCTCTCAGGCGCCGCATGTAACGGAACAGTGGAAGTTTAGTTCCGCTATATCAGGTGGATTTTTCCTGCGAATGGAGAAATGTTTTTTTGGAACAAGGGGCAAGATCACACGTTCTCAAATCAGCAATCAGGCTGCGGATTCATCATGATATTCGCAGCGATGCTCACGGTTTCTGAACCGAAGATACACGAGGAGAGACGATATGATCCGCAAGCTTCTTGCAACGACTGCGCTCGCAACGCTGGTTGCCACTGGTGCCATGGCCCAGGACGCTACCGCGCCTGCGACAACCACGCCGCCGACCGCGGCCACTGAACAGCCGGCAGCACCCGCGGTTCGCGCCGATGGCCATCTGGCTTCCAATATCATCGGCGAAACCGTGTATAACGGTACGGCTGAAGATGCCCAGAATATCGGCAAGGTCACCGATCTCGTTCTGGACAAGGATGGCAACGTAGAGTCCGCCGTCATCGGTGTCGGCGGCTTCCTTGGGCTGGGTGCCAAGGATGTGACGTTCGACTTCGACAAGATGCAATGGGCTGAAAAGGATGGAGATCGCTGGCTGATTGCCGACGTGACCAAGGAGGCGCTGGAAGCTCAGCCGGCCTTTGATTCCACCCCTTATAAGCCTGCGCCTGCAACGGAGCGCGCTCCGGGTGTGACGACCACGGATACCGTGAGCGAAGCGCCTGCCGCCACCGCACCGGTGATCGCGCCGGCCGAAGGCAATCTTGCTTCCCTCATCATTGGTGAAAGCGTCTACAACGGCACCGGGGATGAGGCACAGGACATCGGCAAGGTGAATGATGTCGTGCTTTCACCTGAAGGCAAGGCTCAATCGCTGGTGATCGGCGTTGGCGGTTTCCTCGGCATGGGCCAGAAGAATGTCGCCCTCGACTTCGACAAGGCGACATGGGCCGAGCGTGACGGCGATCGCTGGCTGGTGGTCGAGGCGACCAAGGAATCGCTGGAAGCATTGCCGGACTTCGACCGCCGCGCCTATGACGTTGCCCCCACGACAAGCGCTGACAATTCGGCCGCCGCTCCGGCAGCAGTTCCGGCGACCGATACGGCTGCCGCCCCGAACGAGCAGCGTGACGCGACTTCGACAGCTGCCATCGACAAGTCGACCCTGACCGAGGTGCAGATGACCGATGTCACCGCCAAGGAGTTGGATGGCACGACCGTCTACGGCGCCGATGATGTCAAGGTCGGCGAGATCGGGGATGCCGTGCTCACTCCGGACGGGCAGGTCGATGCGGTCATCATCGATGTAGGCGGTTTCCTCGGCATCGGCTCCAAGCCGGTGGCGGTTGGCATGGATACTTTCAGGGTAATGGCCGACAAGGACGGCAAGAAGTATCTGTACACCGAGTTCACCAAGGAACAGCTTGAGGCGCATCCGGCGTACGACAAGGACAGCTACGCTGACAATCGCGAGCAGCAGCGCCTTATGGTTCGCTGAGGACCTCTGCTTTCTGCAAAGGCCCGCACCCGCTGGTGCGGGCCTTCTGCTTGGTGAACAAAGCGAGTGCCATTGTTCACCTTTCGGATACGGACTATTGCCGCTCCGATATCTTTGCGCGCGGCATGCCTGCGCCCATATTGGCGATCAACACGGCCCTTCATGGATTTATGGGCCGTACCCTCCAAAAAGGAGCGCCACATCATGCTCGATCAGATCAGGGGACTGCATCACGTCACGCTCATGGCCAGTGATGCCCGCCGCAACAATGCATTCTTCACCGGAGCGCTCGGTCTGCGGCGTGTGAAGCAGACTGTCAATTTCGACGCGCCGGATGTTTACCACCTCTATTACGCAGACGAGGTTGGCACGCCGGGTTCGGTCATGACCTACTTTCCTTTCCCGAATATTGGCAAGGGCCGTCCCGGCGTCGGCGAAGTGGGTACCACCGTCTACGCCGTTCCGCGTGGTTCGCTCGGCTTCTGGGAAGGCCGTCTCGGCGATGCAGGGGTGGCGGAGCTTGCCCGGCAGGAGCGGTTTGGCGAACAGCGCCTGACCTTTGCCGGCCCCGATGGCGAAGGCCTCGCCCTCGTCGAGGTGGACGGTGACACGCGCGCGCCATGGACCCATGGAGGTGTTCCCGAGGATGTGGGCATTCGCGGCTTCCATTCCGTTTCGGTGCTCCTGCGCGATGGCGGAGCCACTGAAGAGCTTCTCGGCTTCATGGGCTATCGCGAGGTCGGGCGGTCCGGCAATCTGCGCCGGCTTGCGCTTGAGCACGGCAATGGCGCCGATACCGTCGACATCGAGGTGATGCCGGGTGCGGCGTTTGCCAATCTTGGCGGCGGCTCGGTTCACCATGTCGCGTTCTCGGTCGAAAACCGCGAAAAGCAGCTGGAAGTGCGCAAGGCCTTGCTGGATACCGGCTATCAGGTCACGCCGGTCATCGACCGGGATTATTTCTGGGCGATCTACTTCCGCACACCCGGTGGCGTTCTGTTCGAGGTTGCAACCAACGAGCCCGGTTTCGACCGTGACGAGGATCGCGCGCATCTCGGCGATGCGCTGAAGCTTCCGACACAGCATGAGCATCTGCGCAGCTATCTCGAACAGCATCTGCAACCGCTCGAAGACTGAGGAGCCCGTTAATGAGTACCGATGCCTATGTGCACAGTATCGTGCAGGGCGTGAAAGGCGGTCCCTTGTTGTTCGTCTTTCACGGCACCGGCGGCAATGAAATGCAGCTGCTGCCGCTGGCGCGTAACCTGCTGCCCGGCGCTACGGTGGTGGCGCCGCGTGGCGACGTTTCGGAAATGGGCGCGGCGCGTTTCTTTCTCCGTCTCGCCGAAGGCAGATACGACATGGTCGATCTTGCCCGTGCGACGGACAAGATGAAGGGTTTCGTGCAAGCACATGCCGATGCGAGGGCGCGGACGCCGGGAGCCGGGGAAATTTACGGTCTCGGTTATTCGAACGGAGCCAATATCCTTGCTTCGGTCATGCTGTCTGCTCCGGAACTGTTTTCGCGCGCGGTGCTGATGCATCCGCTGATCCCGTTTGCGCCCGGGCCACAGGCGGGGCTTGCCGGGCGTGAGGTGCTGATCACGGCGGGGCGGCACGATCCCATATGCCCGCCTGACTTGACCCTGCGGCTGGAAGCGTATTTCCGTAGTCAGGGCGCGACGACAGAACTGGAATGGCATGAGGGCGGGCATGAGCTGCGCCCCAGTGAGGTTGAGGCTGCACGCCGCTTTTTGTCGGCCGTGCCGGTTACAGGAGCATCCCGATGAGTGAACAGATACCGGACGTGGAAATCGAAGAGACCGCCTCCAGGGGCCGCTATGTCCTGCGTGGGCCGGATGGTGCGGAGGCCGAGATGACGTTCACGAAGGTGGGCGCCAATCAGATCATCATCGACCATACCGGCGTGCCGGACGCCTTTCGTGGTCAGGGTGCGGGATTGCGGCTGGTGACAAGGGCGGTCGAGGATGCACGGGCGGCTGGCAAGCTCATCATTCCGCTGTGCCCCTTTGCTGCGGCTCAGTTCAAACGTCATCCCGAATGGTCGGATGTGTTGAAGAAGCAAGGGTGAAGATCGCGATGGGAACGGAAATCAGCAAGACCGAAGATGGCGGCAAGGGTCGCTACGTGCTGCCACTGGAGAGCGGTGAGGAAGCCTATCTCACCTATGTGCGCGGCGGCCCCGGCCACATTTCGATCGATTACAGCTTCGTGCCGCCATCGGCGCGCGGCAAGGGCGTGGGCGCGCAGCTGGTTGCCCATGCCGTTACCGATGCCCGTGAGACCGGCACAAAAATCACGCCGGTGTGCGGCTATGTGGCGGCCGAATTCCGCCGCCACAAGGAATGGCAGGACGTTTTGGCGGCATAGCGCGGCTGCGGGGCCGCCGGCCCCCAAATCCCATCACCGTACCGTTTCTTAAGGGGTTGGCTCCTAGAAGGGATCTCGACCTTGCGGATTACGGA
This sequence comes from Aquamicrobium sp. YD-1-mutant5, assembly GCF_059509755.1. Lineage (NCBI taxonomy): Bacteria > Pseudomonadati > Pseudomonadota > Alphaproteobacteria > Hyphomicrobiales > Phyllobacteriaceae > Aquamicrobium > Aquamicrobium sp. YD-1-mutant5. The sequence goes on along the minus strand of NZ_JCAKKP010000003.1, from coordinate 80,752 downwards.
GATGTAGAGGGTGCGTTTTTCCGCAACCATGGCGGCTGACCGGTTGCTGCCGCAGCGCCTTGCGCTGCGCCTGCGGCCTTTGCTGGCGCAGATCGATGCCATCGCGTCGGGTTCGGATGAGCGCGGCGCCGCAGGGCGCATGTCCGCCATCGCTTTCATGGTCCGCGTCGTCAGCGCTGCGATCGCCTTTTTCAGCCAGGTGCTCATGGCGCGCTGGATGGGCAGTTTCGAATACGGCATCTTCGTTCTGGTATGGGTGACGATGCTGATCGTCGGCTCCATCTCCTGCCTCGGTTTCAGTACCTCCGTCATCCGCTTCATTCCGGAATTCCGCGAACGGGGCATGCTGGCGGAATTGCGTGGTATCGTCCGCGTCAGCCGGCATGTGGTTCTGGCCGCTTCCACCCTGACCGCTGTTGCAGGGGCTGCCGGTGTCTGGCTCTTCGCCGATCGTATCGAAGATTATTATGTGGTGCCGTTTCTGCTTGGCCTGCTGTGCCTTCCCATGGTGGCGCTGACGGATCTTCTGCAGGGCGTGTCGCGCGCGCATTCATGGGCGCTGTCGGCCCTGCTGCCGACCTATATTTCGCGGCCGGTGCTCATCCTCGTCTTCATGGGGGCAGCCCTGCTCGCCGGCTGTCCGGCCGATGCAACCACGGCCATCATCGCGGCAATCGCGGCCACCTATGTCACCGCGCTCGGCCAGTTGCTGAGCCTTGGCAGCAGGGTTTCGGCAACCATTCCCGCCGGCGACAGCCGGATCCTGCTGCGCCAGTGGTTTTTCATCTCCCTGCCGATTTTCCTCGTCGACAGCTTCTTTTACCTGCTCACCAATGCCGATGTGCTGATGGTCGGCTTCTATCGCGACCCGCAGGAAGTGGCCGTCTATTTCGCCACGGTGAAAACGCTGGCGCTGGTGCATTTCGTCTATTTCGCGGTCAAAGCCGGCTCCGGCCAGCGCTATGCGCAATTCGCTCACGGTGATCGGCACCGGCTTGCCGCCTTCGCGCGCGAAACCGTGTCCTGGACCTTCTGGCCCTCGCTTGCCATGGCGGTCGTGGTTCTGGCTCTGGGCAGGCCGATGCTCGGATTGTTCGGCGAGGGGTTCCAGTCCGGCTACCCGCTTCTTTTCCTGCTTGTCGTCGGCGTGGTGGCGCGCGCCTCCGTCGGGCCGTGCGAAAGCCTCCTGACGATGAGCGGACACCAGAACAGCTGCGCTGTGGTGTTCGCCGCCACGCTGGCGCTGAACATCGTGCTCAACGTTCTGCTTCTTCCCACTTTCGGCCTGTGGGGAGCGGCCATGGCGACCGCGTTTGCCATGATCTTTGAAGCCGCCGGCCTGTCCTTCACGGTCTGGCGTAAACTTGGTATTGTCATGACGATCTTCATTCCGGCAAGGAGCGCTGCATAATGGCTGCTGTTCCGCTGATCGAGGAGGCAAGCGGGGGACCGGCCGGCACGCTGGTCTCGGAGCTTGCCGGGCTTGTGCGTGAGGGCACCGATCCTTCGCAGCTTGAACTGCTCACCAACCGGCGCCCGCAGCGTACGCTGGCCATCTATCCGGCGAATGCGGGCTTTGAACTGGTCGAGGAACTTGATCACCTCGTTGCCCGCGCCATCGAGCCCAACATCTTCTTCAATCCGCGCTTTCTGGCTCCGGCGATGCCGAGGCTGGAGGACCGCGAAGTGCGTCTGGCGGTGATCAGGGACGGCGACGAGCATCGCTCGCGGCTGCGGTTTCTGATGCCGTTTTCCGTGGAGCGTCCGAACGTACCATTCTCGGTGCCGGTGATGCGGGCATGGTCGAACCCGTTCGGGCCGGTCGGCACGCCGCTGGTGGACTATGACGATCCGCTGGGCGTGGTGGAGGATTGCCTCGCCATCCTGTCACGGCGGCATCTGCAACTGCCGCAGGTTCTGGTGCTGCCCGACATGCGCCTCGAAGGGCAGATGGCGCGCGTGCTGCGCTCGGTGGCGGAAACGCGCCAGCTTTCCCTGATCACAGTCGCAGAGGTCGAGCGGCCGGTTCTCGACAGCGAACTGGAGGGAGATGCCTATCTGAAGGCCTCGCTGCGTCCGCATCACGTGCGCGAATTTCGTCGGTTGCGCCGTCGGCTGGAGGAGCTCGGCGCGGTTGCGCATGAGGTGGCGCGCGGGCCGGAAGAGGTGCGCACGGCGATGGAGAGCTTCCTTGCTCTGGAGGCCGCCGGCTGGAAGGGCCGCAAGGGCACGGCCATGACGGTCGATCGCTTTCAGGCCGCATTCGCCCGCGAGGCGGTGCACAGGCTGGCGGAGCGCGACATGTGCCGCATCCATTCGCTGACGCTGGACGGCCGTGTGATCGCCAGTCTTGTCGTGTTCGTCGAGCAGGGCGTCGCTTATACGTGGAAGACGGCTTATGACGAAAGCCTTTCCACCTTCTCCCCCGGGACCCTGCTGATGCTCGAAGTGACCCGTCAGCATCTGGAGGATCCGAACATCCAGTTCACGGATTCCTGCGCGGTGCCCGACCATCCGGTGATGGGCCGCCTGTGGAGCGAGCGGATGCGCATGGGAACGCTCATCATCGGGCTGACGCCCGCTGCCGACAAGGCAGCCAGACAGGCCGCCTCGCAGATGCATCTTTACCGGGAGGCGCGCAACGTCATGCGCGGCCTGCGCGACAAGGCCCGCCGCCTCATCCGCAAGAGGCCGGCCTGACGCCACCATATCCAACCGCTGCGGCGGGCGCAGCGGTGGTGGTCAAGCAGGTTCCGGTTCGGAGCGGCGGATGTGTTCCGCCGTCAGGCGTAAAGATCCTTCCATGCTTCGCGCAGCAGGTTTTTCTGCACTTTGCCCATGGTGTTGCGTGGCAGCTCTTCCACGAACAGCACCCGCTTGGGCAGCTTGTAGCGGGCCAGCCGTTCGCCGAGCGTGGCAAGGATCTCGTCTTCCTTCAGCGCGGCGCTGTTCTTCGGCACCACCACGGCAGTCACGCCTTCGCCGAAATCCGCATGTGGCACCCCGATGACCGCACTTTCGAGGACGCCATCGATCAGGTCGATCTCGCTCTCGATCTCCTTCGGGTAGATGTTGTAACCGCCCGAGATGACGAGGTCCTTGCCGCGCCCGACGATATGGACATAGCCACGTTGGTCGATCAGCCCGAGATCGCCGGTGATGAAAAAGCCGTCATTACGGAATTCGGCTTTGGTTTTCTCCGGCATGTTCCAGTAGCCTCTGAAAACATTCGGCCCCCTGACTTCCAGCATGCCCGTGTCGCCGGCCGGAAGGGTGGCGCCGTTTTCCATGTCCACGACGCGGATGTCGACGCCGGGCAGCGGAAAGCCGACCGTGCCGGCGATGCGGTCGCCGTCATAGGGGTTGGAGGTGTTCATGTTCGTCTCGGTCATGCCGTAGCGTTCGAGGATGGCGTGACCGGTGCGGGCGCGGAAGGTGTCGTGCGTTTCGGCAAGCAGCGGGGCAGAGCCGGAGATGAACAGCCGCATGTTGGCGGTGCTGTCGTGGTTGACGCGATCGTCCTGCGCAAGGCGCACATAGAAGGTCGGCACGCCCATGAGAACGGTCGACTTCGGAAGGCGCTCGACGATGGCATCCGCATCGAACTTCGGCAGCAGGAACATCGACGCGCCGGAAACGAGGATGACATTGGTGGCCACGAACAGGCCGTGCGTGTGGAAAATCGGCAGGGCATGGATGAGCCGGTCCTGCGCGGTGAAACGCCAGCTTTCGCTCAGTGTCAGCGCATTGGACAACAGATTGTCATGGCTGAGCATGGCGCCCTTGGAGCGGCCGGTGGTGCCGGACGTGTAGAGGATGGCGGCCAGATCGTCGGGACCGCGTTCCACATCGTCGAAATCCGTGGCAGCCGCCCTGGCGTTCTCCATGAGCGAGCCGCCGTCATGATCGTCCAGTGTCTCCAGAACGGCGCCGCAGCCCTTCACCGTCTCAGCGAGCTTGTCCGCATTGTGGGGGGAGACGACGATGACGGCAGGTTTTGCATCGTTGAAGAAATAGTCGAGCTCGGCCACCGTATAGCCGGTGTTGAGCGGCAGGTAGACGGCGCCGCAACGCACGCAGGCCAGATAGAGCATCAGGGCTTCGGCGCTTTTCTCCACCTGCACTGCAACCCGGTCTCCCGGCTGCACGCCACGTTCCGTCAGCACACGCGCAATGCGGGCAGACTGGCCGAGCATATCGCCATAGGTCCACACGCGGCCGTCCTGCGTTTCGATGAAGACAGCATCCTGTCCCGGCAGGGCAGTGCGAATGGCGTGGAACAGATGGTTAGGCATTCAGTTTTTCCTGCGTCCTGGAAGATGTTTTTGCGGTCGAGCCGGCGGCAAGCCATTTGCGGACCTCCGGCGAGGCCACGACTTCGCCCCGTTCGGCATAGGCCTCGTGATTGCGCTCGATGTCGTCGAGCTTGTAAAGGTAGTTGACCATCAGCCCGTGTGATTCACGCAATCCTCTGGCCGATACGTCGCCCGGGAAATTGAGACGTTCCAGCCGGGCGCCGTTGCCGAGATGGAAACGCGCCACCGGATCGAGCAGCCGTCCACCGGCCGCACGGGCGGTCAGGAAATAGTAAGCTGCCGCCCGCTGAAGCAGCGGACTGGCTTCCCTGATGCTTTCCGCGTTGCGGTGCCAGTCGGCATTGCTGAGATGATCGCGCAGGCGGGCGAGTTCGAGGATGTCGTCCCCTTCTTCCGCCGCCTTCAGCCAGCGTGCGAAGCCGGGCACCGGCGACAGCGTCACGAAGGTTTCCAGCGCAGGGTGTTCGCGGCGCAGTTCCTCAACCACCTGCTTGATCAGGAAATTGCCGAAGGAAATACCGCGCAGGCCGTCCTGACAGTTGGAAATCGAATAGAAGACCGCAGTGTTCGCCTCGCCGGGCTTTAAAGGTGCACGTGTTTCGTCCAGCAGATCGCCGATGTTGTCGGGCGTAGCGCGTGTCAGCGCCACTTCGACGAAGATCAGCGGATCATCGGAAAGCTGCGGGTGGAAAAAAGCGAAGCAGCGCCGGTCTGCGGGTGCGAGACGGCTGCGCAGTTCGTTCCAGTCATTGATGGCGTGGACCGCTTCATAGCGGATGATCTTTTCCAGAATATGCGCGGGCGTGGTCCAGTCGATGGAGCGCAGCTGCAGAAATCCACGATTGAACCAGGAAGCGAAGAGATGCTGGAAATCGGAGTCCACGGCTTTGAGTTCCGGTTCGGACTTCAGCAGGCCGAGAAGTTTTTCGCGCATCCGCACAAGGCTGCGGGTGCCGTCGGGCGCGGCATTGAGCCGGCGGATCAGCTCCTGCCGCTTCGGCTCGGCGGCTTCATGCAGGGCGGCGAGGTTTTCCGGGCTGCGGTCGCTGCGGTACATTTCGATGGCGTCTTCGATATGGGCATCATCGGCGCCGAATCTGATCAGCAACTCCCGCATGAACCGGGGTTGCTCCTCGTCATCCAGTTCTTTCCATGCGGAGAGAATGTCCTGCGCCAGAGCCAGGCCTGATGCTTCGCCGCGGCTTGAGAGCAGGTGCTCGCACTGCAGGACGATCTCCTCCATCGCCACGCGTTGCTTCGGGTTTTGCGACGTGCCGAGCAGCCGGCGACCGCGCTCGGCAATGGCGTCGAGCATATCGCGAAAGGAAGAGAAGCTGCCCATTATAGGCCCCTTTGTGGCTGGTCCGCCCTGTTGAATGACGTACAGTATCGGCACCCGTGAGGATGCGAGATTTTACGCAAGGTTTCCTGCAATTTCGATTCATGCTATTCCTCATGCGTACAAAGTCAACATTCTTGTATACAAGAATTGCATTTTCAGATTGGTGCCATGTCGCAAAACATCGTCCAGAAGCTGCGCGATCAGATTGAGAATGGAATCGTCAGCGGTGAATTTCCGGCCGGCAGGCGGCTGGACGAAACCCAGCTCGCCGCCCGGTTCGGCGTTTCACGCACGCCGGTGCGCGAGGCTTTGATACAGCTGGGCGCAATCGGCCTCATCGAAATCCGCCCGCGCCGGGGCGCCATCGTGGTCGAGCCGGCACCGCATCGCATCTACGAGATGTTCGAGGTAATGGCGGAGCTGGAAGCCATGGCCGGAGCACATGCGGCGCGGCGTTACACCGATGATGATCGCGCCGCGCTGGAGGAAGCGCATTGTCGTTGCCTCCGGTCGGCTGAAGCGGGGGATGCGGATGCCTACTATTACGACAATGAGGTCTTCCACGAAGCAGTCTATGCCGCAAGCCACAACGGATTCCTGCAGGAGCAGTGCCTTGCTCTGCACAGAAGGCTGCGGCCCTATCGCCGCCTGCAATTGCGTGTGCACAACAGGATGAAGACCTCGCTGGCGGAGCACGAGCGTGTCGTGAAGGCCATATTGTCGGGAGACAGCAACGGTGCGGCCGCGGCTTTGCGGGTGCATGTCGCCGTGCAGGGGGAACGTTTCTCCGATCTTGTGGCGCGTCTGACGACCACCCGGAATGAAAGCTGAAGCCTGTGCCTAAAATGTAATAAAATCATTTTTTATGCATTTTTATGTCGGTAGTGAAATTTAATTGACACAAACGGATTTGTGCCCATACTGATCTGCGGATTGCACCGGGGAACACAAAGGGCGCGCAAGAACAGCCCAATCCTCTGACCTTGAGCCGGACCCTGAAGCCGGGCGGTGGCAGCTGCCATGTGGAGGAAATATGCAGGACAGGATCGATAGCGCTGTTGCCGACGTGTGGGCGCGTCTGGATGCGAAGTCCGACAGGGTCGTGGGGCTGACCAGCGATCTCGTGCGTATTCCGTCCGTCAATCCGAAGTTTCAGGACGAACCGGAAGAGGGCAGGGAGGCGCAGGTTCAGGCACTGATCGCCGACGAGTTGTCCGGCTGCGATCTCGCGGTCAGCACCTTCGATGCGTTGCCCGGTCGCCCCAATCTGCTGGCCCAGACCGAAGGCGCCGGCAATGGCGAGCGCGACCTTATTCTGTGCGGCCATATCGATGTGGTGCCGGTGGGTGACCTGCGCGAATGGAGCTACGATCCATTTTGCGGCGATGTGCGCAACGGCAGGGTGCTGGGCCGCGGAACCATGGATATGAAGGCGGGCATGGCCTGCTGCGTGGAGGCGCTGCGCGTCATCCGCGAGGCGGGCATTGCGCTCGGGGGCAGGGTGTCCCTGCACTCCGTGGTTGACGAGGAAGCCGGCGGTTCGGGCGCAAAGGCCATGGTGCGCGCCGGGCATCTGGCCCCTGCCGCCATCATTGCAGAACCCGGCGGCGACGAGATTTTCATCAGTCAGGGCGGTCTGGAATGGCTGCGCATCACCATTCGTGGCCGGCAGGGCCACTCGGCCTATCGCTTCACCGGCATGTACCCGCAGCCCTGGCAGGAAAATCCCAAGGCTCCGCCGATCAGTGCCGCGGATCTGGCCAGCCGCTTCCTTGCGGCGTTGCGGGATTATGAAGCGGCCAACTCCCGCGTGAAAAGCCATCCGATGATGGCGCCCGGCATCAATCATTTCGGCGTCGGGGTGGTGCGCATAGGCGCGGGACTGGGCGAGGATGGTCTGCCGATCATCATGAGCAATCCCGGCATCGTGCCCGACGTCGCCGTGATCGACATCGACCACAAATTCATGCCGCATGAGACGAGTGCCGAGATTCGTGCGGATTTCGAAGCCTTCGTCGCCCATTTCTGCGCGACCGATCCGTGGCTGCGTGAAAATCCGATCGAGGTGAAATGGGACCTGTACGATCTGCATTTCCCGCCGATGAACACCTCGGCCGATCATGAGCTGGTGAAGATCGTCACCGCGCGCCGCGCCAGCCTCGGCAGGCCGACCGCGCTGCGTGGCTCCATCGGCGTGACCGACGGTGCGCACTATGCGGTCGCCGGCGTCCAGCCGATCCGCTACGGGCCCTTCGGGGCTAACCAGCATGCGCCCGACGAATGGGCGGATGTCGAATCCATCAGGACGACAACAAAAATATTCGCAGCAAGCATTCTCGACTGGTGCGGCGTCGCCTGACCGGTCGGAAGCGCTCCTGATAGCCCGAACATGTTGAGGCGCTTTTCCGCGCCAATGGAGGACCTGTATCGTGAAGAAGCTTTCTCCCGCATCCCGCCCGGACGGCCGCCGGCCTCTCTTTTCGCTGCTGGCGACGGCTGCGGTTGCTGCTTTGATGGCGGCAGCGCCGGTCTCGGCCGAAACGCTCAACTGGGCGCGCGGTTCGGATGTGCAGACCCTTGATCCGCACGCGTACAATGAGGGCATCACCCATGCCTTCAACCATCAGATTTACGAGCCGCTGGTTGCCCGCTCCGACGATGGCAAGCTGATCGGTGTTCTGGCCACCGAATGGAAGATGTTGCCTGATGAGCCGGGCATCTGGGAGTTCACGCTGCGCCCGGACGTTACTTTCCACGACGGTGCGCCGCTGACTGCCGACGACGTTGTTTTCTCGATTCAGCGCGCCATGTCGGATACTTCCAACGTCCGCTCGCTGCTTACGGCAGTGGATGCCGTGACTGCGCCCGACGAGCATACCGTCCGGATAGCCACGAAGGGCGTTAGCCCGCTGCTCGTCAACAATCTGGTGAACATCTTCATCATGAACCGTGCCTGGGCGGAAGCAAATGACGCTGCTGCGCCGCAGGATTTCAAGTCGGGCAAGGAGAATTTTGCCGCCCGCAACGAGAACGGCACGGGTGCTTACCGGCTTGTCAGCCGCGAAGCCGACCGGCGCACGGAGCTTGTGGCCTATGACAAATACTGGGGCATCGGCGAATTCCCGCTCGACATCGACCGCATCGTTTACACGCCGATCCAGTCGCCTGCCACGCGCGTCTCTGCGCTTATCAGCGGCGAGGTGAACTTCCTTCAGGACGTGCCGCCGCAGGACATTGCCAAGCTGGAGCAGAATCCCGATCTGCGCGTGGTGCGCGGCCCGGAAAACCGCACCATCTTCTTCGGCGTCAACATGGGTGCCGACAAGCTCACCTATGGCGAAGCCAGGGGCAATCCCTTCGCCGACAAGCGCGTGCGCCATGCCATGAACATGGCCATCGACCGCGAGGTGATCGGCAAGGCGATCATGCGTGGCGAGTCCATTCCGCTTGGCACCATCGCGCCGCCCTTCATCAACGGCTACACCGAGGAGATGGGCAAGCTGCCTCCGGTCGACATCGAGAAGGCGAAGCAGCTCATGTCCGAGGCCGGCTACGGGGATGGCTTCTCCGTGACGCTCAACTGCACCAATGACAGCTTTGTCAATGATGAGCGCATCTGCCAGGCGCTGGTGGGCATGATGGCGAAGATCGGCATCAAGGTGCATCTCGACGTGCAGCCGGCCGGCGTGGTGTTCCCCATGGTGGGCAATGGCAACACGGATTTCTACCTGATGGGCTGGGGTGCCTCGACCTTCGATTCCCAGTACATCTTCGACAATCTGGTTCATTCCCGCAGCGAAGGGCGCGGCGCGTGGAGCTCCGTCAATTTCAACAATGCCGAAATCGACGCGAAGATCGCCACGCTGGGTTCCGAAGCCGATATCGAAAAGCGCAACGCCACCATCGCCGAGATCTGGGAGGTGGTGCAGGACGAGAGCTTCTATCTGCCGATCCATGCGCAGATGCTGGCCCGCGCGGCGCATAAGAATATCCGGATAACGCCGAACCTTTCCAACAGCGTTTTCGTCAAAACCATTTCGGTAGAGAAATGATAGCTTTCCTCCTGCGCCGGCTGGTTTCTGCCGTGCCGGTCATGCTGATCACGGCATTTCTGTCTTTTGCCGCGTTCCGCTTCATCGGTGACCCGCTGCAGAACATGCTGGGGCAGGACGCCACCGCGCAGGACCGGGCGCGGCTTGCCGCGGAACTGGGGTTCGACCAGCCGTTCTACATCCAGTTCTGGCGGTTCATCGTCTCGATCCTGCATGGCGATTTCGGCGTCTCCACCCGTGTGGGGCGCCCGGTGCTGGATCTGATCGTGGAGAGGCTGCCGGCAACGCTTGAGCTTGCCGTGCTGTCCTTCATTCTCGCCATGGCGGCTGGCATTGCGCTCGGCGTCATGACGGCCCTGCGCCCGCGCTCGATCTTTTCGCGCATCAGCATGACAGGTTCGCTGATCGCGGTCTCGCTGCCGAACTTCCTCATCAGCATCGCGCTGATTTACGTCTTCTCCGTCCAGCTCGGCTGGCTGCCTGCGTTCGGGCGCGGAGAAACGGTGAAGATCGGCTGGTGGACGACCGGGCTGCTTACCGCAAGCGGCTGGCAGGCGATCATTCTCCCGGCGATCTCGCTGGCGACTTTCCAGCTGACGCTGATCCTGCGGCTGGTGCGCACGGAGATGCTTGAGGTGATGCATTCGGACTATATCCGCTTTGCCCGCGCGCGCGGGCTGCCGCAAAGGCTGATCTATTTCTCCTATGCGCTGAAGAACACCATGGTGCCGGTCGTTACCGTCGCCGGTCTCCAGCTCGGCTCCATCATCGCCTTCGCCGTCGTTACCGAAACCGTGTTCCAGTGGCCGGGCGTGGGTCTGCTGTTCATAAACTCGGTCAATTTCTCGGACGTGCCGATCATGGCGACCTATCTGCTTCTGACCTCGCTCATCTTCGTGACGATCAACATGGTGGTCGATTGCATCTACTACCTCATCGATCCGCGCCTGCGTGCCGCCGGAGCCATCCAATGACCGCACTGACCACACGGCTCGCGCGCTTTGCCCGGTCGGACATCGGCTATTCCTATCTGCGGTCGCCCGGCGCGCTGCTGGCTACGCTGGTGCTGGTCGTCATCGTGGTGGCGGGCTTCGGCGCGCCGTTGTGGGCGCCGCAGGATATACTCGATCCCGCCAATCTCGACCTCATGGCCGCCAACACGCCGCCATGGAGCGTCAACGAGTTCACCGGTCAGTTCTTCGTGGCCGGCACGGACGATCAGGGACGCGACGTGCTTTCCGCTACACTCTACGGCACCCGCGTTTCGCTGCTGGTCGGCCTTGCCGCCGTGGCCCTTTCCATGACGCTTGGCGTCACGCTGGGGCTGGTTTCGGGCTATTTCGGCGGACGTGTCGATACCATCATCATGCGTATCGCGGATGTGCAGCTTTCGATCCCGGCGCTGCTGATTGCGCTGCTTATTTTCGGCCTGACCCGGTCGCTGCTGCCGCCGGGCGCGCGCGATACGATGGCTGTTTACGTGCTGATCCTCGCCATCGGATTTTCGGGCTGGGTTTCCTATGCCCGTACGGTGCGCGGCGCGGTGATGGTGGAAAAGCAGCGCGAATATGTGCAGGCCGCCCTGATGATGGGCCTGCCCACCCGCATCGTGCTGGTGCGCCATATCCTGCCAAACGTTCGCCGTCCGATCATGGTGATCGCCACCATCTCGCTGGCGCTCGCCATCATCACCGAAGCCACGCTTTCCTATCTGGGTGCCGGCCTGCCGGCCACGCAGCCCTCGCTCGGCACCCTGATCCGCAGCGGGCAGGACTTCCTGTTCGCCGGCGAGTGGTGGATTCTTTTGTTCCCCGCCGTCACCCTGCTCGCGCTTGCGCTTGCCATCAACGTGCTGGGCGACTGGTTGCGCGATGCGCTGAATCCGAGAGGGGTATGAGCATGACGGTCAGTCATCCTCCGGTTTTGTCGATCCGCGGCCTGTGCGTGGATTTTCCAAGCCGCCACGGCAATTTCAGCGCCGTTCGCAATGTCGGTCTCGACATCGCTGCCGGCGAGATTCTGGGCATCGTGGGCGAATCCGGCGCGGGCAAGTCGACCGTGGGCGCGGCCATCACCGGTCTTCTGCAGGCACCGGGTCATATCAGCGCCGGAGAGGTTCGTCTTGCCGGCGACGTGATCGACGCGCGCAATGTCAAAGCCATGCAGGCGCTGCGGGGCAAGCGCATCTCGACCATTTTTCAGGACCCGCTGACCAGCCTCAATCCGCTGTTCACCATCGAGCGGCAACTGGTCGACACCATCCGTACGCATCGCCCAATGACGAGGGCCGAGGCACGAGCGGAAGCGGTGCGCCAGCTGGAGGCGGTGGGTATTCCCGACGCTGCGCGGCGTGTGAAGAACTGGCCGCACGAATTTTCCGGCGGTATGCGTCAGCGCGCGGTGATCGCTCTGGCGCTCTGCTCGGAGCCTGAACTGATCATCGCCGACGAGCCGACGACGGCGCTCGACGTTTCCGTGCAGGCGCAGATATTGCAGCTGATCCGCAGGCTGGCGCAGGAGCGCCATGTGGCAGTGATGCTCATCACCCACGACATGGGCGCCATCGCCCAGATCGCGGATCGCGTCGCGGTGATGAAATCCGGCGAGATCGTCGAGCTGGACGAGACCCGTACGGTTCTTGAACGTCCGCAACATGAATACAGCCGTGCGCTGATTTCGGTGGTACCGCGCGCCGATGTGAAGCTTGACCGCTTTCCCGTGGCCGGTGCGCCGAAGGATATCGATGCTGCCATGCAGTGGCTGCTGGAAGGCGAAGCCGATCATGTAAAGCCGGCTGGCGACAGCCTTGTCGAACTGCGCCATATCGAGCAGGTCTATGGCGCGAAGCGCCTGCTGTTTGGCGCAAGCGGCGGCGGCTTCAAGGCGCTGCACGACATCAACCTTGACATCCGCAACGGCGAGGTGATGGGGCTGGTGGGTGAATCCGGTTCCGGAAAATCCACCATGGCGCGCATCTTCGCCGGTCTGACGAGGCCAAGCCACGGGCATATGCTGTTCGGTGGGGAGGACGTCTATGCCGCGCCTTTCGCCGTGCGCCAGCGCATCCGCCGCGACACGCAGATGGTGTTTCAGGATCCTTATTCCTCGCTCAATTCTCAGATGCGGGTGGGCGACATCATCGCCGAGCCCATGGTGCATTATGGACTGGCGGCCAGCCGTCGCGCAGCCGAACCGGTCATGCAGGAACTGCTGAACGCGGTCGGTCTCGACGCCAGCGCCGCCCGTCGTTATCCGCATGCTTTTTCCGGCGGGCAACGTCAGCGCATCTCGATTGCGCGGGCGCTCGCCAGCCGGCCGCGCTTTCTGATTTGCGATGAACCAACCTCGGCGCTGGATGTCTCGATTCAGGCTCAGATTCTCAACCTGCTGAAGGATCTGCAGCAGAAGCTGTCGCTCACCATCCTGTTCATCAGCCATGATCTTCCGGTGGTGCGCCAGATCTGCGATCGCATCACCGTCCTGCATGGCGGACGCATTTGCGAGATCAGCGAGACCGAAAACCTCTTCGATGCGCCCGGGCATGAATACACGGCAAATCTGTTGTCGATGATCCCGGATATGCGGGGCGTAGCGCAGATCGGCATACGTGCCGGATAATGACGAGAATGGCTCACAGAAAAGTAGATATTATTTCAGTTTGATATTGAAAACATATTTCTGTAATAAATTACATAATGACGCGTGCGGCCTTTGGGAAGGAGGGCACCTATGAGCATCAGGGACAGGCTTACCGACGATTCCATCGACTTCACGCGCTCGGAGCTGAAGATCGTGCGCCAGCTTCTGTCGAACTATCCGGCTTCGGGCCTCAACACGGTCGCGCATCTGGCCGCGTCGGCCGGGGTCAGCGATCCGACCGTGGTGCGCCTCGTCACCAAGCTTGGTTTCAGCGGTTATCCGGAGTTCCAGGCGGGGCTTCTCGCTGAAGTTCAGGAGCGCATGAGCTCGCCGCTTTCCATGATGGAAACCCGCAAGCCCAATCCCGGCCAGAACAATTTCTACCAGCATTTTCTCGATGCCAGCATTCAGGCGCTGGAGACTGCCAAGGCGACGCTGCCCGGCCGGGATTTCGAAGCTGCGGTCGAGGCCGCCGCCGACATCGGCACGCAGGTCCACTGTCTGGGCGGCCGTTTCAGCGGCATGCTGGCCGGCATGCTGTGGGCGCATATGAAGCAGCTTCGCCCTGGCACGCACTGGATCGAGGGAGCGCAGGCCGACGAGGTCGACCATCTGGTCGATCTCGGTCGCAAGGACACGCTGTTCGTCTATGATTACCGCCGCTACCAGACAACGACGATCCGTTTCGCCCGCCATGCCGCAGAGCAGGGGGCGAAAATCGTGCTGTTCACGGATCGCTGGCTGTCGCCCATTTCCGGGTTCGCGACGGTGACCCTGACCGTGCCGGTCGATACGGCGTCGCCTTACGATACCATGGTGCCGGCCATGGCGCAGACCGAAGCGCTGATCGCCGCGCTCACCGCGCGTCTTTCCGACAAGGCCATGAAACGCATCGAGCGGATGGAAGATCTGCGGCGCAGCTATGCAATCACCGAAGATGCCTTCAGCCAGCCCGACTGAAAGGCATCGGGCACCGATTTTTCTGAGGAGGAAACGATGGCTTCCATCGAAGTTGAGTTCGACAATCTGCGCCTCACGCGCGACAGCGCCTATGAGCAGGGCAAGACGTCGCTGCTGCTGGTCGACATGCAGCGTATCTGGTGCGAGCCGAACCTCGATCCGACCCATCCTCAGGATGCGGACAGCTATTATCACCGCCGCCTGCGCGAGCAGGTCGTGCCCAATCAGAAGCGCATTCTGGATGCCGCCCGCGCGGCCGGCTGCAATGTGCTGCACACCATCATCCAGAGCCTGACCAATGATGGCCGCGACCGCTCGCTCGACCACAAGCTTTCCGGCATGCATGTGGCGAAGGACGCTCCGGAAGGCGCGGTCATCGATGCTCTGACACCGGTTGAGAACGAGATCGTTTTGCCGAAGACCTCCTCCGGTGTCTTCAATTCGACCAACATCGATTACGTGCTGCGCAATCTTAACACCCGCTATCTGATCATTGCCGGCGTGGTCACCGACCAGTGCGTCGACATGGCGGTGCGCGATGCCGCCGACCGCGGTTATCTGGTGACGGTCGTCGAAGACGCCTGTGCGACCTACACGCAGGAGCGTCACGAGGCGGCGATCCGGGCTTATTCGGGATATGGCTGGATCACCGATACCGCGACCGTGATCGAACGGCTTGGCGCACTGGCTGGCTGACAGGCGGATCGGAGGAAACATCAGATGGACAATCGCATTCAGGCCGCCGATCTGGCCGAACTTGCCACAATCGTCACCACCGATATCTGCGGCATCACGCGCGGGCGCAGCTTCTTCGCCAGCGATCTGGAAAGCTATCTTCGCAAAGGCGTTGGCTGGGTGCCGGCCAATCTGGCGCTGACGCCTTTCGACGAGATTGCCGGCGACAACCCGTGGGGTTCCAAGGGCGATCTGCGGCTGATGCCGGACGCGGAAAGCCGCGTGCGCGTAAGCTGCCTGCCCGGTGAGACGCCTTTGCATTTCTACCATGCCGACATCACCCGTCTCGACGGTTCGGCATGGGACTGCTGCGTGCGTTCTTTCCTCAAGGACACGATCACCGCTTATGAGCAGGAGGCGGGCCTGCGGGTGACGAGCGCGGTCGAGCAGGAATTCCAGATTCTTGGCGCCGACTGGCCGGATGCCCCCGCCTTCGGCCTGCGCGCCCAGCGCCGCACCGGCGCCTTTCCCGCACTGCTGATGAGCGCGCTGCAGGAGGCGGGTGCCGAGCCGGAAATGTTCCTGCCGGAATATGGCAAGGACCAGTTCGAGATCACGTGCCGCCCCGCACCGGTTCTGGCGGCAGCCGACCGGGCGGCTACCATCCGTGCCGTTGCCCGCGAGGTTGCGGCCCATTTCGGCTGGCACGCCAGCTTCGCGCCCAAGACTACCGCCGACGGCGTCGGCAACGGTGTGCATCTGCATGTGAGCTTTACCGATCTGGATGGCAATCCGGTTACCTTCGATCCTTCGCTGCCCGGCAGATTGTCGAGGGTTGCGGGATCCTTTGCTGCCGGCGTCCTGAAGCATCTGCCGGCACTCGTCGCCTTTACCGCGCCGTCTGTGCTGTCTTATCTGCGGCTGGTGCCGCATCACTGGAGCGCGGCCTTCACCTGTCTGGGCGAGAAGAACCGCGAAGCGACGTTGCGCATCTGCCCGACGCTCGATCTGCCGGGAAGCAATCCGGCGCGGCAGTTCAATATGGAATTCCGTGCCGCCGATGCCTGCGCCAGCCCGCATCTGTCTCTTGCGGTGCTGCTGCGCGCAGGCCTCGAAGGCATCCGCGCCGGACTGGAGACACCGCCCCTCACCAACGCGGACCCCGCCGACATGGATGAGGCCGAGCGCGAGCGTCTCGGCATCCGCCGGCTGCCGGCCAGCCTGCCGGAAGCGCTCGATGCGCTTCAGCAGGACGAGACGGTGACCGGCTGGTTCTCGAAAGACTTCATCGATTGCTATCTGGCCATGAAGCGGCTGGAGATCAGCCTTGTTGCCGAGGCCACTCCCGAAGAACTGTGCCGGCGCTACGCGGCCATCTACTGACACGGAAATGCATATGAACACGACCGTCAGGCCAGCGGCGGCGCTTCGCCATGATCCCGCATTGCCGTTGTTGGGAATAGATGAGCCGCCGCCCTATGCGGTGATCAATCCCGATGGCTCGTCACCCTATCTGCTTTTGTGCGAGCATGCGTCGAACCGTATTCCGCGGGCGTTGGGCGATCTTGGCTTGCCGCTCGCGGAGCGCCAGCGCCATATCGCATGGGACATCGGCGTTTCGGCGCTTTCGCAGCATCTGAGTGCAGCGCTCGACGCGCCGCTGTTCATGGCGAATTATTCGCGTCTCGTCATAGACTGCAACAGGCCGCTGCATGTGCCGTCGCTGATCCCTGAGGTCAGCGAAACAACGGCCGTGCCGGGCAATGCCGGTCTCAGCGATGCGGAGCGGCAGCAACGCATAGACACCTTGTTCCATCCTTTTGCCGAGGCGGTCAGCCGGCGTCTGGACCAGCGCCGGCAGCAGGGACTTCGGACCATCATCATCGGGGTTCACAGTTTTACGCCGGTCTACTTCGGCAAGCAGCGGCCCTGGCATGCGGGCGTGCTTTACGGGGAGGCGAAGGCGTTTGGCCGCGCGATTATAGACTGCCTCGCCGCCGATCCTGCTTTGTGCATCGGCGACAACCAGCCCTACGACATCCATCCCGATGAAGACTATACGGTTCCGGTTCATGCCGATGCGCGTGGTCTGCCCGGTGCGCTGATCGAAATCCGCCACGACCTTATCAGGGATGCACAAGGCGTCACCTCATGGGGCGAGCGGCTGACGGCATGCCTGAAGGAGATGGAGCGGCTGCCCTTGTAAAATGCAGCTGCAGGGCGCCAAGTCGTTTCAAAACCTTCAGGGGGAGCATGCGCTCTCTACCAGCCGCATGCTTCCCGCAAGGGCTTTGAAACCTCCTCTGCTCCGGAAATGTCAAAGG
This sequence comes from Aquamicrobium sp. YD-1-mutant5, assembly GCF_059509755.1. Taxonomy (NCBI): domain Bacteria; kingdom Pseudomonadati; phylum Pseudomonadota; class Alphaproteobacteria; order Hyphomicrobiales; family Phyllobacteriaceae; genus Aquamicrobium; species Aquamicrobium sp. YD-1-mutant5. Next base: position 63,444 of record NZ_JCAKKP010000003.1, on the reverse strand, counting down.
TCGCGGTAAACGGGCTCTCCGAATAGGGCGTCATCCGAACGATCATCTGCTTCCTGCCATACATCTGTTTGATCACGGGGATGGACTTGCCGCCATTCCACAGGCCCAGCGCACGGTTGTCGGTGGACGCATCGCCACCGACCGTGCGGGCTTTCTCATCATCCAGCCGATAGGTGATGTTGCCGTAATCATTGTATTGGCTCGCGGTCATGTGACAGCCGGTTGAGAAGTAAAGAACCGTCTTGTTTTCCATGCAGCGCAGGACCAGACCGATTTTCTGTCCCCGGTTCCAGCCGCAATCGACGACTTCATCGGAGTCGATCGACATCACGACGGTGGGCTGGTCGGTGAGTTTCGATGTCTCCTTGCGCACCACCCATTTCCCCGTACCCTGTGGAAGGGTGGAAGCGGAAGGTGTGCGGCCTGCCTCCCTGTCATAGCAGGCCAGACGGTCGAGATCGTTGTCGATCTTCAGGCAGTCGGCAGCCATCGCAGGCGCCGCCCCGGCCATGATGACCGTGGCGATGATCAAAAGAGATCGCATGTCTTCCCCCCCAAGTCCCACGCTGCATACCTTGCTGCGCGTAAACGGAGGCGTCAATGCCGGGCAAAGACGGCCTGCGTGTTGTTCTGGAAGATAAGTCAGAATGAGATGGTACGGGTGGTCGGACTCGAACCGACAAGGATTGCTCCGGCGGATTTTGAGTCCGCTGCGTCTACCAATTCCGCCACACCCGCAAGGGCTTTCAAGCTATGAGCGACACACTCATTCCAACGGCGAACTATAGGTTCGTGCATGGCCCGTCAACAGCCAGTTGGCCATCGGCGGCCGGAATCGTTCTGAGAGATCAAGCATTCGTGATCCGTGGCCATTGTGCCAGCATGATTTTCTTTTTATGCATGCTGCGCATAATCTGAGGACCCTCATGCTTCGCGGACTTTACGACTGGACCTTGTCGCTCGCGGCAAGGAAATCGGCCGAATGGTGGCTGGCTTTCATCGCTTTCGTGGAAAGCTCCATCTTTCTGGTGCCCGCGGATGTGCTCTACCTGCCGATGGCATTGTCGCGCCCGGATCGGGCCTACCGCTATGCGCTGGTGGCGACCGTGGCTTCGGTGCTGGGCGGCATCGCCGGCTGGTTCCTTGGCCATTATGCCTATGAAGCGCTGGCCCGGCCGGTGCTGGAATTCTACGGTAAATATGAACAGTTCGAGGCGCTGCGGACCTCGTCCGGCATCGGCTTCATCATCCTGATGCTGATTACCTCTGGTCTCGCGCACCTGCCGCCGATCAAGGTGGTGACGATCCTGTCGGGCGTCATCGGCGTCAATCTCCTGCTGTTCATCCTGCTTGCCATCGTGGCACGCGGTGCGCGCTTCTTCTTCCTGGCGTGGCTTCTGCGCCGCTATGGCGAGCCGATCCGCGAGTTCATCGAAAAGCGCCTTGGCACCATCGCAGCGCTGGGAGCGGCTGCCCTAATTCTGCTTTACCTGCTGGTCAGATATCTGCACTGACAATCCGGAAGACACCTGATGACCGACACAGCCACTCCCGACCCGCGCCGCAGATTGCTGTTCACAGCCTTGTTTCTGGCCGTTGCCATGGCTGCGACCGTCGGGACCGCGCTCGGTTTCCAGTACATCGGTGGCTATATTCCCTGCAAGCTCTGCTACGAGCAGCGCATGCCCTATTATATCGGCGTGCCGCTGATGCTGCTGGGCGCCCTTGCCGCCTTCCTTAAGTTGCCTTTGTGGATCGTGAAGGCGCTGCTCGGCGCCGGCGGCGTGCTGATGGCCTATGGGTTCTTCCTCGGCGGATATCATGCCGGCGTCGAATGGGGCTGGTGGCCGGGGCCGAGCGACTGCACCAATATCGCAGCCCCTGTCGATACGGGCGGAAACGGCGTTCTGGATGCGCTCGACCAGTTCGTGCCGCCCTCCTGCGACAAGGCGGCGCTGCGCATATTCGGCCTGTCCATGGCCGGCTGGAACGTCATCGCCAGCCTGATCCTTGCCGTGGTCGCGTTCCGTGCGGCCTTCTCGCGTGGACGGTAACAAAGGCGCATTTCACTTCGCACGCCGATGATCTATAGCTGCCCGAAGCATCGGGGACAGCCATGACAGCCATGCCACGCATTCTCGTTTTCGCCGGGTCCGTACGGACCGGCGCCTACAGCGGCAAGACCGCCGACGCGGCGCAAAAAGCGCTTGCTCTGGAAGGCGCGTATGTGACGCGGATTTCACTGCTCGACTACCCGCTGCCGATCTATGATCAGGATCTCGAGAAAGAAGACGGCATTCCGGAAAACGCCATGAAACTGGCGCGACTGGTTGCCGGGCATGACGGGGTGCTGATCGCCACGCCGGAATATAATGGCTCATTGCCGCCGCTTCTGAAGAACACCATAGACTGGCTGAGCAGGGTGCGCCGCGACGGGGACGCTCCGCTGAAGCCGCTCACCGGCAAGCTGGCGGCGCTCTGCTCGTCTTCGGAGGGGCAGTTCGCGGGCATTCGCGCCATCACCCATCTGCGCGCCACATTGCTGCGCTGCCAGATGGAGATGGTGACGCCCGAATGCTCGGTGCCGCGTGGCGGTGAAGCCTTCGACGACAATGGCGACTTTCGTGACCAGCGCCTGCAGCAGACCATGGCGCGCGTGGCTGCCGCCCTTGTCGCGCAGGCGGCAGTTTCAGCAAGGATGGAAGCATGACCGCCACAAGTGACATGAAGGAACATCTGATCGTCGGCCTCGACGTGCCGACGGTTGCCGAGGCGGAGAAGGTTGTCCGCGACCTTGAGGGTGTCGCCTCCTTCTACAAGATCGGCTACCAGCTCGTCTTTGCCGGTGGTCTGGAGTTCGCGCGTGATCTGGCGGCGTCCGGGAACAAGGTGTTCCTCGACATGAAGCTTCTGGACATCGACAACACCGTCGCCAAAGGCGTGGAGAACATCGTGCGCATGGGCGTTTCCATGCTGACCCTGCATGCCTATCCGAAAGCCATGCGTGCGGCTGTCGAAGCCGCGCGTGGCAGCGATCTGTGCCTGCTTGGCGTGACCGTGCTCACCTCCATGGATGAGCAGGATGTCATCGAGGCCGGCTATGAGCTTGATCCGCATACGCTGGTGCTGCGGCGCGCCGAACAGGCCCTGCAGGCCGGCATGGGCGGTATCGTCTGTTCGGCGCAGGAAACCGAAGCGGTGCGGCGTATCGTTGGGCCGTCCATGGCGGTGGTGACGCCGGGGATCCGTCTTGCCGGTGGAGAGCGTGGCGACCAGAAGCGCGTCGTGACGCCACGCGATGCCATGCGCAATGGTTCCAGCCATCTGGTGGTGGCGCGGCCGATCGTCGGCGCGGTTGACAGACGGGCCGCTGCGCAGGCTATTCTCGACGACATGCGCTCGGCCTGAGCGCGATACCGACATACCGGAGGAAAGTCACCATCATGCCCAAGGGATACTGGATCGCTCGCGTCGATATTCGCGATGCCGAGCGCTACAAGGATTATGTTGCCGCCGCAAAGCTGGCTTTCGACCGTTTCGGGGCCAAATTCCTGGCGCGTGGCGGCGAGCATGAGGTGGCCGAGGGGCCGGGCCGGGAGCGCAATGTCATCATCGAGTTCGACTCGCTCGCCACGGCCCGCGAATGCTATCATTCGCCGGAATATCAGGTCGCGGCCGCCATCCGGCAGCAGGTTGCCGATGGCGAGATCGTGCTGGTGGAAGGCGCTTGAACAGGGCGGCTGTCGCCAGCCCTTGTTAACGCAAATGCGCTAGCATTCTTTCATGAATGCCAGCGTGTCGCATACGGACAGTTCAATTCCCTCAGTACCGGGCGGCGTCGTCATTCTTGGCGGCGCCCATGGCTCGCTGGCGCTCGCGCGCAGCCTCGGGGCGGCAAACGTGCCGGTGTGCTACGTCTCCCATGACACGCCTTTGCCGGGCTGGTCGCGTCATGTGCGGCACAGCTTCGGCTGGCCGGGGCCGGATGATCCGGGTGCGGCGGCATATCTGACCGGGCTTGGGGATTTGCACGGGCTGAGCGGCTGGCTTCTCGTTGCCGGTGGCGATGCGGAGGTGCGTCTGGTTTCGCAGTCTCGGGAGATGCTTGAGAAACGCTTTCGCCTGACATTGCCGCCGTGGGAAAGGCTGCAATGGCTGTGCGAGAAGCCGCTGCTCTATCGGCGGGCGGCGGAGCTGGGCCTTGCCGTTCCACACACTTATGCCTTCGCCTCGGTGGATGAAGCTGAAACGGCAGATATCGCTTTTCCGGTGGTGCTGAAGCCCAATATGGGGGGCGGTTCGTCGCATCTGGCACGGGCCAAGGTGCTACGGACAGACGACGCCGCTTCATTCCGTGCAGCTTTTGCAGATGCAGCCGGCGAAATCGGCGCGGCAAACGTCGTCGTGCAGCAGCTCATTCCGGGTGGGGGCGAGAGCCAGTTTTCCTATGCCGCGCTCTGGCATGAGGGCCAGCCGGTGGCGGAATTCACGGCGCGTCGGGCGCGGCAGTATCCCGTCGATTTTGGCTACACCAGCACCTTCGTCGAGGTGGTCGAGCGCCTGGATGCGGCAGAAGCCGCGCGCCTTCTGCTGCGATCGGTGGATTTCTCGGGTCTGGTGGAAATCGAGTTCAAATACGATGCGCGCGACCGGGTTCTGAAGCTGCTCGACGTCAATCCCCGGCCATGGTCGTGGTTCGCGCTGGCGGCAGCATCGGGCGTCGATCTTGGCCGGATGCTGTGGGATGTGACGAGCGGCGGCACTGCTTCCGCAGCGCAGGCCGATGAAGGCGCCGCGTGGACCTATCTGTCGCGCGACATCATCGCGGGCGCACAGCTTTGCTGGCGCGGCGCGCTGACGCCCGGCACCTTTCTGGTGTCGCTGATGTCCGTCCGCGCCTGTGCTGCCTGGGCGGCCAATGATTTGCGGCCGGGGCTTTTGGACCTGCCGCTGACGGCGTGGCGGGTGCTGACGCGGCGCGTGCTTGGAAAAGGCGCGGCGCGCTCATGACCATGAAAACCAAGCTTCGGCGTGCGATCCGCAATGCGGCGATCAGGGCGGGGCTCGAAGCCGTCGCACTTACCAATGCCGGTGCGGTCTGGCCGCAGGCGGCAGGGCGCGGCGTTATCTTCACCCTGCATCATGTGCGTCCGCATCAGGGCCACGCGTTCGATCCGAATGCCCTGCTTTCGGTGACGCCGGAATTTCTCGATGCGGCGATCGAAACGTGCCTTGGCACCGGCATGGTGCCGGTGGCGCTGGAGGATTTGCCGCAATTGCTGGCCGATCCCGACGACCGCCGGCGTTTCGTTTGCTTCACGCTGGATGATGGCTATCGCAACAATGCGCGGCATGCGGCGCCGGTGTTTCGCAGGCATGGCGTGCCTTACACGATCTTCCTGTGCCGTGGCTTTGTCGAGCGCACCCGTTCGCTGTGGTGGGAAACGGCCGAGACCCTCATTCGCCGGACCAACGAGCTGACATTCGATTTCGGCGGCGGGCCGGAGAACCTGCCGCTGAACACGATTGCCCGCAAGCAGGCGGCGTTCGACCGCCTTTCATCCTTCATTCAGGCAGAAGATGAGGATGACGCCATTGCCCGGCTTGATGCCGAAGCGATCAGGCACGGCGTTGATCCGCTGGCGATCGTGGACGATCTCATCATGGATGCGGACGAGGTACGGGAACTGGCGCGGGATCAGCTCGCCTGTTTCGGCGCTCATACGCTTACCCATGTGAATCTCAGGCGTGTCGATGCGACCCGGCTGGCAAGCGAGATCGAAGGATCGATCCGGGCGGTCGAAGAGTGGACGGGCAAGCGGCCATCGAGTTTCGCCTATCCCTATGGCTTCGCCGCGGCGGCCGGGGAGCGAGAGTTCAGCGCTGCGCGCGCGGCGGGGCTCTCCATCGCCGTGACCACCCGGCCAGGTGTGCTGGGGGCGGCCAGCCTCGGTCAGCCGACAGCGCTGCCTCGGGTGTCGCTGAACGGCCTTTACCAGAAGCCGCGCTATGTAAAGGCGCTGGCTTCCGGCATTCCGTTCAGGCTGATGTGAGGATGGCCGGGCCGCGCTTCACAGGATGAAGCGCGACAGATCCGTGTTCCTTGCCATCTCGCCGACATGCTTCTGCACATAGGCGGCATCGATGGTGACGGTGGTGCCGTCGCGGTCGGGTGCATCGAACGAAATTTCGTCCAGAACCCGCTCCATCACCGTCTGCAGGCGCCGCGCGCCGATGTTCTCGACCGTCGAATTGAGGTCCACGGCGATGCCGGCCAGCGCGTCGATGGCGTCCTCGGTGATTTCCAGTTTCACGCCCTCGGTTTCCATCAGCGCCACATATTGCTTGATGAGGCTGGCTTCGGTTTCGGTGAGGATGCGCACGAAGTCTTCCTTCTCCAGCGCCCGCAGCTCGACCCGGATCGGCAGGCGGCCCTGCAACTCGGGCAGCAGGTCCGAAGGCTTGGAGACGTGGAAGGCGCCCGAAGCGATGAACAGGATATGGTCGGTCTTCACCGGTCCGTATTTCGTCGCCACCGTGGTGCCCTCGACCAGCGGCAGCAGGTCGCGCTGCACGCCTTCGCGCGAAGGACCGCCGGAAACGTCGGAACGGGCTGCGATCTTGTCGATCTCGTCGAGGAAGACGATGCCGTCATTGGCGGCCGATTCCAGCGCCTGGCGCACGACCTCGTCCTGATCGAGCAGCTTGTCGGACTCGTCGGCGATCAGCAGATCGTAGGATTCCTTGACGGTCGTCTTGCGCATCTTGGTGCGCTTGCCGCCCATGGCCTTCGACAGCATGTCGTTGATGTTGAGCACACCGATATTGGCGCCCGGCATGCCGGGAATGTCGAAGCCGGGCATGCCGCCATTGCCGGTATCGGCCACCTCGACCTCGATCTCCTTGTCGTCCAGCTCGCCATCGCGCAGCTTCTTGCGGAAGGAATCGCGGGTCGCGGGCGAGGCGGTCTTGCCGACAAGCGCTTCGAGCACACGTTCCTCGGCGTTGAGATGGGCGCGGGCCTTGACGTCCTCGCGCATCTTCTCGCGGGTCAGGCCGATGGCGATTTCGACCAGATCGCGCACGATCTGCTCCACGTCGCGGCCGACATAGCCGACTTCGGTGAATTTGGTGGCCTCGACCTTGACGAAGGGCGCGTTGGCGAGCTTCGCCAGCCGGCGCGAAATCTCGGTCTTGCCGACGCCGGTGGGGCCGATCATCAGAATGTTCTTCGGCGTCACCTCTTCGCGCATCTGGCCGTCGAGCTGCTGGCGGCGCCAGCGGTTGCGGAGCGCAATGGCCACCGCACGCTTGGCGTCCTTCTGGCCGATGATGAAGCGGTCGAGCTCGGAAACGATCTCGCGGGGGGAAAAATTGCTCATATTGAATAACTCGTGAAACAGATGCTGCGGCTTATGTATGGGCTGGCAGCCTGTGTACAAGGGCAGCGGGCAGCAACGCGAACAGGCGCCGCCGCAGCGCATGCCAGCCGGCGCTCAGCAGCAGCACCAGCGCACCCAGCACCAGAAGGGTCAACGGCACCATGACTTCGCCAAGGCCGATCTGCCGGACCAGCGAGCCGAAGGCGATGCCGGCATAGGAAAGACCGGACACCAGAACGGCGCGACGGTCCACCAGCACGGCCACCACGGCAAGCCCGATGAAGATCGCCAGCACGCCAAGCGACGTTGCCGCGTTCAGGTTTCCGGAGGCGACCAGCCCGCTGATCAGCGGATGGACGACCAGCGGGGCTGCCAGCATGTGCAGCCAGAAGGCGATGTCGGTGCGCCGGGTCAGGCGTTGCGGGTCGCTGAGGTCGAAGCGCATGGCAAGCGCGAAGACGGCGATGCCGCAGACAAGCAGGACAGGGCGCAGGTAGTTTTCCGCAAAATCGGGTGCAATGGCGATGACCAGCGCCAGAACGCTGGCAACGAGGGCGGCGACACCGGCCGCGAAGGTGATGGGGATGCAAAAATGCCGGTAGTGCAGGCCCGTGGCGGCAATGGTGATGAGCCCGGCAATCACGACGGGCCAGCTGTCCTTCGCTGCTGCGGAGACATTGAAGGCTTCCGTGCCGGCCATCACGATCAGCGTTCCCGAAAAGACGGAAGCCGCATAGACGAGCAGCAGAACGATGCTGGGAAGCGCCATGCGGCGCTTGCGGGTGAAATATTCGGCCAGCAGCCAGCTTGCCAGTGCCACGGTGAAGCCGGCCCCGGCGCCGCCGATGCCTTCCACCGCGAAATAGGAAAGCGCGCCGAGGAAAAGGGCAATGCCGATGGTGACGAAAATGTCGCCGAAACCGTTGATGAAGCGGAATTTTTCGTCGTCCGACGGTGCGGTCGCGGGAAGGCCGGTGGCGGTGTTTTCCAGATAGCGCAGCATCTCGACCTGCTGCAGCGTCAGCACGCCCTGTGCGAGCGCGCGCTGGAGCGTGTCGCCGGAGATTGTGGTCTGGTCAGGTATCGGGGCTGCCATCACAGGCCTCCCTGCCAGGCCTTCACCGAGTCCAGCGGATAGACCAGCATCAGGACATTCAGGGTGAGATTGTCACGAATGATATAGCCGACGATCAGTTCCGCCGCGACGGCCAGCGTCACGATCAGCCAGACGGGCAGGCGCGCGGCAAGGAAGAAGCCGAACATCATGAACAGCGTGTCGAAAACCGAATTCAGAATGCTGTCGCCGAAATAATCCAGCGAGATTGTCGCCTCGCGATAGCGGTTGATGATGATCGGGCTGTTTTCGAGGATTTCCCATGCGGCTTCGAGCAGGATGGCGAAGGAAAGCCGGGTCCACACGGTGGAACGGCGAAACAGCGCCCAGAACAGCAGGTAGAACAGGAAGCCGTGGATGATGTGCGAGAAGGTGTACCAGTCGGAAATGTGCTGGGAGTTCTCGGAACTCACCACCACGCCGTGCCACAGCTTCACATAGCCGCATTTGCAGATCCAGATGTGGCCCATGAGGCGCAGGATCGCGGCTTGCGCGGCGACCAGCAGCACTGCTGCCAGAACGCCTTTTTTCCAGTCCAGTCCCCAGAGAGGGCGTTCGTGCGGCGCTGTCAGCTCGGTCAAGCGATGTCCCCTTTTCGCGGCGAATCAACGCCATGCGGTCGCCGAGAAGACAACACATAGTGTGGCAAATTGAAGAGGAAAGTTTCGCTGGCCCCTGCGGTGCCTGTGCAAATGCAGGCTCTCAGGGGAGGGCAAGCAGATCAGTCGCTCGCCACAGGGGGAACCCGGTAGATCACGCTGGCATATTTCGGATGCGTCTCGTGGGCGACGACCTGTCCGCCCAAAGCCTCGGCGATGCGCCGGCTGGAAAGGTTCTGTTCCGCGACGGGGTAGCGGAACGAGGCGGGTTTCAAGGCAGCCGTGGCCCATCGGGCGACGGTTTTGACGGCCTCGCGCCCATAGCCATGACCATGCTCGCTCTCGCTGATCCATATGCCAAGCTCGGGTTCGGCGGATTGCGCATCGTGCAGGCCGGCCAGTCCAAGAAACCGGCCGGAGTCCCGGTGACGGATGCATAAAGTGAGGTCCGAACCATCTGCGACGGCGGGAAGCCATGCCTGCCAGATGGCGTCGAAGGCGGCGCGCGTGGGAGGAGGGTCGAAGCTCATGAACCGTGTCAGGCTGGGCGTAATGGCGACGAAGGCCTCGTCCGCATCCGTGGCGGAGAATGGCCGCAGAATGATGCGGGGGCCTTCAATTGCCGCGATAGTCATTCTCCCGCCTCAGTCGTCTTGGTCGCTGTCGAGCACCATCACCATCGCTTCCCCGTCCGGGGTCATGCGCGTGCCGATTGGAAGAAAGCCTGCCTTTTCGTAGGCGTGGATGGCGCGGCTGTTGGCGGGGGCCGGATCGACAAGCAGGCGCGGCGCTCCTTCCCCGAACATCATCTGCGCAAACTGTGCGATCAGCCTAGGGCCATGGCCCTGCCCGATCAGGGAAGGCTCGCCGATGAACTGGTCGATGCCAAGCGTGCCGAAAGGCTGGTCGTCGAAAGGATTGTCGCCTTCTTCCAGATAGGGATCGTAACTCTGGATATAGCCTATGGGTTTGCCGCCAAGCTCTATGATGAAGGGCTCGACGGCAATGCTGTCGATGTGGCTGGCAATGCCTTCCAGCTCCTTGTCGCGATCGCCCCACCAGCGGGCGACATGCGGCTCGGCCAGCCAGCGCGCCACCAGCGGCAGGTCAGCCTGCGTCAGCGGCCGGAATTCGTAGTCCGGCGTATCCTCAGGCTTCATCGAGGGTTTCGACCACGAAGTTGTGGTTGGTGTAGACGCAGATGTCGGCTGCGATCTGCATGGCCTTGCGGGCGATGTCCTCGGCGCTCAGGTCGGTATCGATAAGCGCGCGTGCAGCGGCCAGCGCATAGTTGCCGCCGGAGCCGATGGCCATGACGCCCTGTTCGGGCTCCAGCACATCGCCATTGCCGGTCAGCGCCAGCGATACGCTCTTGTCGGCCACCAGCATCATGGCTTCCAGCCGGCGCAGATAGCGGTCGGTGCGCCAGTCCTTGGCCAGTTCCACGCAGGCGCGCGTCAGCTGGTCGGGATACTGTTCCAGTTTCGCCTCAAGCCGCTCCATCAGGGTGAAGGCGTCGGCAGTGGCGCCCGCGAAACCGGCGATGACGTTGCCGCCCTTGCCGATGCGGCGCACCTTGCGCGCATTGCCCTTCATGATGGTCTGGCCAAGGCTGACCTGTCCGTCGCCGGCGATGACCACCTTGCCGCCCTTGCGCACGGTGATGATGGTCGTGGCGTGCATGGTCAGTTCATTCGACATGTGATGCTCCGATATCGCGCCGCTCCTTCATCTGAAGCAAGCGGCGCATGACGAGATGTTTCGCCTGCTTATTTATGTCGCCGCCACGCGATTGCAAACGCTGCTTTGCCAACTGGCAATCGCATCTTCATGCTGCTAGAAGGCTTGCGTTTTCCAGATTTCCCCTGAGGAATAGATTTCATGGTCGAACGTTCCGCCGAGGTCAGCCGCAAGACGAAAGAGACCGAGATCACGGTTTCGCTCAATGTCGACGGCACCGGCAAGTCCGACATCTCCACCGGCGTCGGCTTCTTCGATCACATGCTGGACCAGCTTTCGCGCCATTCGCTGATCGACATGGTGGTGCGCGCCAAGGGCGATCTTCATATCGACGACCACCACACGGTGGAGGATACGGGCATCGTCATCGGTCAGGCACTGGCGAAGGCGCTGAGCGAGCGGCGCGGCATCATGCGCTATGCCTCCATCGATCTGGCTATGGATGAGACGCTGACCAGTGCTGCGCTCGACGTCTCCGGCCGGCCGTTCCTCGTCTGGAACGTGGAATTCTCCGCGCCGAAGATCGGCACTTTCGACACCGAGCTGGTGCGCGAATTCTTCCAGGCGCTGTCGCAGCATGCGGGCATCACGCTGCATGTGAACAACCGCTATGGCGCCAACAATCACCATATCGCGGAAACCTGCTTCAAGGCGGTGGCGCGGGCGTTGCGCGCGGCGACGGAAGCCGATCCGCGCCAGCCTGACGCCATTCCCTCAACCAAGGGATCGCTGAAGGGGTAGCGATGGCAAGCCATGTCGTGATGCTGCCGCCTTCCGGCAGTCCGCAAAGCAGGAGCGAGCAGGCCATTCTGGTTCGCGACCGCTTTTCGTGGCCGGCTTTCCTTGTCCCGCCGCTGTGGCTTCTGTGGCACCGGCTGTGGCTGGAGGCCGTCATCGCCATCGCTGTCATGGGTGGGATAACGGTCATTGGAGAGCTGGCCGGCATGGGCCCCGCCGGTTCGCTGATGGGGTTGCTGGTGTCGATCTATGTGGGTCTGGAAGGACAGGCGATGCGGATCGCAGCCCTTCGTCGTCGCGGCTACACGCAATGGGGCGTCGTCGAAGGCGGCAATGCCGACGAAGCCTATATTCGCTACGCGCATGAGGCTGCCGCCGCGCCGGATGAACCGGAGACCAGCCCGGCCATTGTTCCCGCAGAAATAACCGGACAGCGCCCCGTTCACCGGGCGGCGCCTGCGCCTTCGCTCGGCCTCATCCCATACGGCAGAAACTGACATGCGCGTTGCCATCATCGATTACGGGTCGGGCAATCTGCGCTCGGCGACCAAGGCCTTCGAACGGGCGGCGCGCGAGGCGGGCATTGCGGCCGACATAGAACTCACGGCGGATGCGGACCGCGTGCGCGTCGCCGACCGCATCGTGCTGCCGGGTGTCGGTGCCTACGCCGATTGCGCCGCTGGCCTGCGCGCCGTGGACGGCATGTGGGAAGCGGTGGAGGAAGTGGCCATTGATAAGGGCCGCCCCTTCCTCGGCATCTGCGTCGGCATGCAGCTCATGTCCGCGCGCGGGCTGGAAAAGACGGTGACGCAGGGTTTTGGCTGGATCGCCGGCGACGTGACGGAGATCATGCCCTCCGATCCGTCGCTGAAAATTCCCCAGATCGGGTGGAACACGCTTGAGGTGACGCGCGATCATCCGGTATTCGCCGGCATCCCGACCGGGCCGAAAGGGCTGCATGCCTATTTCGTCCATTCCTATCATCTCGATGCGCAGAAGCCGGAACAGGTTATCGCCGTGGCCGACTATGGCGGCCCGGTGACGGCCGCCGTGGCGCGCGACAATCTCGTCGGAACCCAGTTTCACCCCGAAAAGAGCCAGGCGCTGGGCCTTGCTCTCATCGCCAATTTCCTGAGGTGGACGCCATGATCCTTTTTCCCGCCATCGACCTCAAGGACGGCCAGTGCGTGCGCCTGAAGCTCGGCGACATGGAGCAGGCCACCGTCTACAACGACGATCCTGCCGCTCAGGCGCGCGCCTTCGAGGAACAGGGTTTTGAGTGGCTGCATGTCGTGGACCTTAACGGCGCCTTCGAGGGCCAGAGCGTCAATGGTGCCGCCGTCGAGGCGATCCTGAAGGCGACGAAGAACCCGGTGCAGCTCGGTGGCGGCATCCGCACCCTGGCGCATATCGAAAGCTGGCTGGACAAGGGGCTGGCCCGCGTCATCCTCGGCACGGTGGCGGTGCGTGAGCCTGAACTGGTGAAAAAGGCCTGCAGGGCGTTCCCCGGCAAGGTCGCGGTCGGCATCGATGCGCGCGGTGGCAAGGTCGCGGTCGAGGGCTGGGCGGAAGCCTCGGAACTCGGTGTCATCGAGCTGGCGAAACAATTCGAGGGCGCAGGCGTCGCGGCCATCATCTATACCGACATCGACCGTGATGGCGTGCTGGCCGGCATCAACTGGAATTCGACCATCGATCTGGCCGAGGCCGTTTCCATTCCGGTGATCGCCTCGGGCGGGCTCGCCTCGATCGCCGACATCGTGCGCATGACCATGCCGGACGCCGCGAAGCTCGAAGGCGCGATTTCCGGGCGTGCGCTCTATGACGGGCGCATCGACCCCGTCGAGGCGCTGGCCGTTCTGCGCGGCGAGGCAAAGCCGCAGGCTGCCATGTTCGAGGACCGCTCATGACCCTCAAGGCCCGTGTCATTCCCTGTCTCGACGTCAAGGACGGCCGTGTCGTCAAGGGCGTCAATTTCGTCGATCTGGTCGATGCGGGTGATCCGGTGGAGGCAGCACGCGCCTATGATACGGCGGGCGCGGACGAACTCTGCTTTCTCGACATCACCGCTTCCTCCGACAACCGCGAGACCATTTTCGATGTGGTGGCGCGCACGGCCGAGCATTGCTTCATGCCGTTGACGGTCGGCGGTGGCGTGCGGCAGGTGGCCGATATCCGCAAGCTTCTGCTGGCCGGCGCCGACAAGGTGTCGATCAACACGGCTGCGGTGAAGAATCCTGAATTCGTGGCCGAAGCCGCCGACAAGTTCGGCAACCAGTGCATTGTCGTCGCCATCGATGCCAAGAAGGTGAGCGGCGAGGGCGAGGCGGATCGCTGGGAAATCTTCACCCATGGCGGACGCGGAAACACCGGCATCGACGCAATCGAATTTGCCCGGAAAGTGGTGGATCTCGGTGCCGGCGAAATCCTGCTCACATCCATGGATCGCGACGGCACCAAGGCCGGCTACGACATCGCCCTGACGCGCGCCGTGGCCGACGCGGTGCGCTCGCCGGTGATCGCCTCCGGTGGCGTCGGTACGCTCGACCACATGGTGGCGGGCATCCGCGATGGTCATGCGACGGCGGTGCTGGCGGCATCGATCTTCCACTTCGGCACCTATTCGATAGCCGAGGCAAAGGCCCATATGGCTGCCGCCGGCATCGACGTTCGACTCGACTCCGGTCCGGTTCGGATTTAAACGGCGCCATGGCCAGTTTCACGCTCTCCGACCTGGAAGCAACGATCCGCGAGCGGGCGCGCTCCGGCGATGCTGATTCCTGGACCGCACGGCTGTTTGCCAAAGGCATGGACAAGGCGGCCCAGAAGCTGGGCGAGGAAGCGGTGGAAACGGTGATCGCAGCGGTTACGAAAGATCGCGACGGCATCGTTTCGGAAAGCGCCGATCTCATCTATCATCTGCTCGTCGTGCTGGGGATCGCGGATGTTCCCTTCGACGAGGTGCTTGCCGAACTCGAGCGACGGACCGGGCAATCGGGCGTCGCCGAAAAGGCATCCCGCAACCAGCCGGGTTAAACCCCGGAGCGAGGGCTGGAGTCGCGATGGATCAGCTTGCGCCGACCGCACAGTATTCTCCCTATATGTTTTTTTCGGCGGAAGAGTGGGCCAAATTCAGGGCCGACACGCCGCTGACCCTGACGGGCGAGGAAATCAAACGCCTGCGGTCGCTGAACGATCCGGTCGATCTCGACGAGGTCCGGCGCATCTATCTGTCGATGTCGCGGCTGCTTTCGGCGCATGTCGAGGCGAGCCAGCTTCTCGCCAGTCAGCGCCGTGTTTTCTTCAATGGCAAGGGGGTCTCCAAGACGCCCTTCATCATCGGCCTTGCCGGTTCGGTTGCGGTCGGAAAATCGACGACGGCGCGCGTGCTGATGGAATTGTTGTCGCGCTGGCCCTCCAGCCCGAAGGTCGATCTGGTGACGACGGACGGTTTTCTGCTACCCAACGAGGTTCTGCGGCGCGAAAACCTGATGGAGCGCAAGGGCTTTCCCGAGAGCTATGACGTCGGCGCGCTGCTGCGCTTTCTTTCGGCCATCAAGTCCGGCGAGAAGGACGTGCAGGCGCCGCTTTATTCGCACCTGACCTACGATGTCGTGCCGGGTGCTTTCACCACCATCGACCGGCCGGACATCCTGATCTTCGAAGGGCTGAACGTGCTGCAGACGCGCCATCTGCCGCCGGATGGCAAGTTCGTGCCGTTCCTGTCCGATTTCTTCGACTTCTCCATCTATATCGATGCCGACGAGAAGCTGATCCACGACTGGTACATCGCCCGCTTCATGCGGCTGCGTGACACCGCCTTCCGCAATCCGGATTCCTTCTTCCATCGTTATTCGCAGCTTTCGGAAGGGGCCGCACAGGCTATTGCCGAGGGGTTGTGGATGAACATCAACCTGCGGAACCTGCGCGAGAACATCCTGCCGACCCGCCCCCGCGCCGATCTCATCCTGCGCAAGGGCGCCGATCACCTGATCGAGGAAGTGGCGCTGCGCAAGCTGTAGAGCATTTTGCAGTCAGACCGAATCGTCTGACGTTGCACAAATGCGGCCAAGGGAATCAAGCTGGAGCAGTGGGGATACGCTCGTCAGAGCGCCCGGTGCTCCAGCCGGCCGCTCAGGCGGTGACGCGGCGCAGCGTTAGGTTGATGCGGCCGCCGTTTTTCAGAAGCGTGGAACTTTGCGGGTAGATGCGGTCGACGCCATGAAAGGCGAGGCGGCTTTGCCCGCTCAGAACCAGCACATCGCCGCTCGCCAGCCTGAGCGAGGCGGTCGATCCGCCGCGCTCTGCGGTGCCGACGCGGAAGCGGCAGTCGTCGCCCAGCGAGATGGAGACTACCGGAGCGGAAAAGTCGGATTCGTCACGATCCTGATGCAGACCCATGCGGGCCTTCTCATCGTAGAAATTAACCAGACAGGCCTGCGGCGGCTTGTCGTGGCCCGCTACGTCGCGCCAGATATCGAGCAGCATTTCAGGAATCGGCGGCCATGGCGCACCGGTCAGCGGGTGCGTGGGCTGGTAGCGATAGCCACGCTCCTTGTCCGTGACCCAGCCGAGCTCGCCGCAATTGGTCATGCGCACGCTCATTTCCTTGCCGGTGCGTGGCATGGCCGGGACAAAGAGCGGGGCGTTCTGCACCACCTGCCTGATCTCATCGATAAGCGAGGCTTGCTGCTCAGGCGAAAGGTAGAGCGGAAAATGACGTACGCCGTCTGGCAGGGTGGGCATCGGTCTGTTCGTAGTTTTCAGTTATAGGGCCTTCAGTTATGAACCACTGAAAAGCAGAACGGCGACCCGAAAGCCGCCGTTTCTTCAGGATATTTTCCAGTCTCAGCCTTCGAGATCGGGAATGCGCAGCACCTGGCCGGGATAGATCTTGTCCGGGTGCGTCAGCATCGGCTTGTTGGCTTCGAAGATGACGGTGTATTTCGAAGCCTTGCCCTTGCCGTAATGGGCTTCGGCGATCTTGGAGAGGTTGTCGCCCTTCTTGACCGTGTAGAAGACGGCTTCCTTGACCGTGGCGTCCGGTGTTGTAACCGTCAGCTCGTCGGCCTGAACCTTGGAGACACCCAGCGTGTTGCCGACCGCGATGATCGCCTTCTCGAGTGCCGACTGGTCGGCGACCTGACCCTTGAGCACGGCGGTGTCGCCATTGACCTCGATCTTGACGTCGTCAGTGCCGAGCTTGTGGGAGTCCAGCTCCTTCTTCAGCGCATCCGCATCAGGTGTCTCGTCGTCACCGAAGCCAAGCTTGGCGCCGACATTCTTCACGAAGTCGAAAATACCCATCGGGTTCTCCTTTTATTAACCATCATTGTCTTCGCAGCTAATTGAGAAAAATGGAAGACGCGCGGGAATTTTCAATCGCTGTCGACCCTGCCCCGCATTTTTTTCACCACCGAGCGGCCTGCCTTGGCTTTCAGCCGGCGTTCCACCGATCCCTTGGTCGGCTTCGTCTTCTTGCGCGGCGGGGGCGGCGGCTCGGCTGCTCTGGCGACAAGCGCCGCCAGCCGCTGGCGGGCGTCGGCGCGGTTCTGCTCCTGCGTGCGGAAACGTGCGGCCTCGATGACGATGACGCCGTCCTTGGTGGCGCGCTGCCCGGCGAGCTTCAGGGTGCGCTCGCGCACCCGTTCGGAAAGGCCGCGGGCATTGGCAGCGTGGAAGCGAAGCTGAACGGCGGTGGCCACTTTGTTGACGTTCTGCCCGCCGGGACCGGAAGCGCGGATGAACGCCTCTTCCAGCTCGTCGGGATAGATGACGGCTTCCCTGCCAATGACGATGTTGTCTTCGAATGCCATGTGAGCACTCATGCGGCCTGAGGGCCAAAAAGAAAAGGCCCGATCGAAACCGGGCCTTTTGCAGTTGCGGTGTGTGTGCCTTATTCGGCGGCTTCCTGCACCTTCGGGGCCGCGCTCCTGACGGTTGCATCGACATGGGTTTCGAACTTGCCGAAATTGTCGATGAACATGCCGACCAGCTTCGCGGCCTGACGGTCGTAGCCTTGCTTGTCGGCCCAGGTCGAGCGCGGGTCGAGGATCGACTGATCGACACCCGGTACCGAAACAGGCACCTCGAAGCCGAAATTCGGGTCGGTGCGGAATTCGGCCTGCTTGAGCGAACCGTCGAGGGCGGCCGTCAGAAGGGCGCGCGTTGCCCTGATCGGCATGCGGCTGCCGACGCCGTAGGCACCGCCGGTCCAGCCGGTGTTGACGAGCCAGCAATCGACATTGTGCCCGGCGATCAGTTCGCGCAGCAGATTGCCGTATTCCGAAGGATGGCGGGGCATGAAGGGCGCGCCGAAGCAGGTGGAGAAGGTCGCTTCGGGCTCGGTCACGCCACGCTCGGTGCCGGCTACCTTGGCGGTGTAACCTGACAGGAAGTGATACATGGCCTGCGCCGGTGTCAGCTTCGCGATCGGCGGCATCACGCCGAAGGCATCGGCGGTCAGCATGATGATGTTCTTCGGGTGGCTGGCGCGGCCGGTGGCGCTGGCGTTGGGGATGAAGTCGAGCGGATAGGCGCAGCGCGTGTTCTCAGTGCGCGAGCTGTCGTCGAAGTCGGGAACACGCTTCTCATCGAGCACGACATTTTCCAGCACCGTGCCGAAACGGCGCGTGGTGGCGAAGATTTCCGGCTCGGCTTCTGCCGAAAGACGGATGGTCTTGGCATAGCAGCCGCCCTCGAAGTTGAAGATGCCATCCGGGCCCCAGCCATGCTCGTCGTCGCCGATCAGCGTACGCTTCGGATCGGCCGAAAGCGTGGTCTTGCCGGTGCCGGAGAGGCCGAAGAACACGGCGGCGTCGCCGTCCGGGCCTTCGTTGGCCGAGCAGTGCATGGGCATGACGCCCTTGGCGGGCAGGATGTAGTTCAGCGCGGTGAACACCGACTTCTTCATCTCGCCGGCATATTTCGTGCCGCCGATCAGAACGATCTTGCGGGTCAGGTCGACGGCGATGAGCGTCTCGCTGCGGCCGCCATGCCTGCTGTTGTCAGCGCGGAAGGAGGGCAGGTCGATGATGGTCATTTCCGGAACGAAACCGGCGATCTCCTCATCGGTGAGGCGGATCAGCAGGTTGCGGATGAACATGGAATGCCATGCGAATTCGGTGATCACGCGCGTCGGCAGGCTCAGCGAGCGATCGGCGCCGCCGATCAGGTCCTGCACGAACAGGTCCTTGCCCGACGCATGCTTCAGGAAATCGGCATAGAGCGCATCGAACTGCGCCGGCGTCATCGCATTGTTGTTGTCCCACCAGACATGGGCTTCGGTGTTCCCGTCGAGAACGACAAACTTGTCCCTGGGCGAACGTCCCGTAAACTGCCCCGTGTCGGCGACAAGCGCGCCATGGGCGGTCAGCGTTGCCTCGCCGCGGCGGACAGCCTCCTCGCAGAGCTCTGCCGGGCCGAGATTGAAATACAACTGTCCCGTCGTGCTGAGACCGAGTGTATCGAGCCCGAGTGCAGGATTGCGTTTGCCGATTTCCGACATGGAAGTCCTTTCAATATACGCGGATGCGATGAGGGAAAGGCTGGCGTTTCCGGAGCCTTTTCTGCTCACAAACAGAAAAAGTCAGTAATTTCAAATCATTAATCGATTTAAAAATTTTGAAAGTTGTTTAAATCGTTTATATGTGTGTAAAAACTCGTCTGCCAGTGGGACACAAGGCTTGGCGGTTCGTTTTTTGTCGGCTGCAAATGTGCCTGGCGGCCTTGGCGCGGTTGAATGGACGTGCCACATTTTGTACCTAATTTGTCCTGCACAAGCCCTTCTGCTTTTAGAAGGGATACTCGCCCATGAGGGAGCCGCTCGAAATGGCAACGATCGCGCTTGTCGACGACGACCGCAACATTCTGACTTCGGTTTCCATAGCGCTGGAATCCGAGGGCTACAGGGTGGAGACCTATACCGATGGTGCTTCGGCGCTGGAAGGGCTGGCCGCCCGGCCGCCGAACCTCGCTATCCTCGACATCAAGATGCCGCGCATGGACGGCATGGAGCTTCTGCGCCGGCTGCGGCAGAAGACCGATCTGCCGGTGATCTTCCTCACCTCCAAGGATGACGAGATCGACGAGCTGTTCGGCCTCAAGATGGGCGCTGACGATTTCATCCGCAAACCGTTCTCTCAGCGCCTGCTTGTCGAGCGCGTGAAGGCGGTGCTGCGCCGTGCAGGCGCGCGCGAAACCGCCGCCAAGACCCCGAACCAGCAGACCCGTTCGCTGGAGCGCGGCCAGCTGGTGATGGATCAGGAGCGCCACACCTGCACCTGGAAGGGGGTGCCGGTCACGCTGACGGTGACGGAATTCCTCATTTTGCATTCGCTTGCGCAAAGGCCCGGCGTGGTGAAGAGCCGCGACGCGCTGATGGATTCGGCCTATGATGAGCAGGTCTATGTGGATGACCGCACCATCGACAGCCACATCAAGCGCCTGCGCAAGAAGTTCAAGATGGTGGACGACGACTTCGAGATGATCGAGACGCTTTACGGCGTGGGCTATCGTTTCAAGGAAGCCTAGAGCATTTCTGCTTTTCCCGGAATCGCAGAAACGCTCTGACCTTTTGTTTTGAGGCAATTCCGAACGCAAAACCGCTGCGCATTTTTGCTGGAATTGCTATAGGCGCGGCACGCATGAGGCTGCGGGGGCCATGGTCAGCGAAGCACAGCTCAGGAAGCAGGGGGGTGTATCGAGACGCCCCGTGCGCCGTCTTTCGGTGCTGTCGCGGCTGACCGTGCCCGTGCGCCGTTTTCTCGGCCACCATGTCTTTTCCAGCCTCACGCGGCGCATCCTGTTCGTCAACCTTGCCGGCCTTGCCGTCATGGTCACCGGCATTCTCTATCTGAACACGTTCCGCGACGGCCTGATCGACGCGCGCGTGGAAAGCCTGATGACGCAGGGCGAGATCATCGCCAGCGCCATCGCCTCTTCGGCCACGATCGAAACGGATTCGATCAGCATCGACCCGGAAAAGCTGCTGGAACTGCAGGCCGGTGAAAGCCTTGCGCCGGGATCGGACCAGCTCGACAATCTCGATTTTCCGATCAACCCGGAGCGCGTCGCGCCCCTGCTGCGCCGGCTGATCTCGCCCACCAACACGCGCGCGCGGGTCTACGACCGGGACGCCATCCTGTTGCTGGATTCGCGCCGGCTCTACTCGCGCGGCCAGATCCTGCGCTACGACCTGCCGCCTCTGGAAGAGGACAAGCCGAACTTTCTTGAGCGGGCGGAGCGTTTCGTCTTCGACCTGTTCAGGAACCGGGACCTGCCCGTCTATCACGAGCAGCCGGGCGGCAATGGCGCAGCCTATCCGGAAGTGATGAAAGCGCTGACCGGCAGCCCTTCGACGATCGTACGCATTTCGGAAAAGGGCGAGCAGGTGGTTTCTGTCGCCGTGCCGATCCAGCGCTTCCGGGCGGTGCTGGGCGTGCTGATGCTTTCCACCGAGGGCGACATCGACAAGATCGTCGCCGCTGAGCGCAAGGCGATCCTGCGCGTGTTCGGCATTGCTGCGCTGGTCACGGCGCTGATGTCGCTGCTGCTGGCTTCCACCATCGCCAATCCACTGCGCCGGCTGGCTGCCGCTGCGGTGCGCGTGCGGCGCGGGGTCAAGAGCCGCGAGGAGATCCCGGATTTCTCCGACCGGCAGGACGAGATCGGCAATCTCTCGGTGGCCGTGCGCGACATGACCAATGCGCTCTATGCCCGCATCGACGCCATCGAAAGCTTCGCGGCCGATGTCAGCCACGAACTGAAGAACCCGCTCACTTCGCTGCGCAGCGCGGTCGAGACCCTTCCGCTCGCCAAATCCGAAGCATCGCGTGAGCGGCTGCTGGAGGTGATCCAGCACGATGTGCGCCGGCTGGACCGGCTGATCACCGATATTTCCGATGCCTCGCGTCTCGATGCTGAACTGGCGCGCGAGGATGCGGACAGCGTCGACCTGAAGAAATTCATCACCGATCTGGTCGCGGTCTCGCGCGAGGCGTCGGGTCACAAGAAGCCGGTCGATATCAGGCTTCATGTCGCCGATCTGCCCGCAGGTTCCCCCGCAGGCTCCAAGGGCTACCGGGTAAGCGGCCACGAATTGCGGCTGGGGCAGGTGATCACCAATCTGATCGAAAATGCGCGTTCCTTCGTGCCGGAAGAACACGGCGTTGTTTCGATCTCGCTGGCGCGTAAGGGAAACTCTAACGTCATCACCATCGATGATAACGGCCCGGGCATCCGCCCCGATGCGGTCGAGCGCATCTTCGAGCGGTTTTATACCGATCGCCCGTCGAGTGAGGCATTCGGTCAGAATTCGGGCCTCGGCTTGTCGATCAGCCGCCAGATCGTGGAGGCGCATGGCGGCACGCTGACGGCCGGTAACATTCCGGCCGACAAGCCGGGCGAGGTGCTGGGGGCACGGTTCACCATCGTGCTGCCGGCCGAGTTGTGAGCGCCGTCGTGCGGGCCTGGCCGGCGACCAATGTCCATGGCACGGCTGTTTTGGTCGCCGAAAAGGGCGTCCTGATCACCGGCCCGTCAGGGTCGGGCAAGAGCACGCTGGCGCTCGCCCTGATCGACAGGCTTGGCACCGGCGGGCGCTTCTGCCGGCTGGTGGCGGACGATCAGGTTTTTGCAAGCGGCCATGGCGAACGGCTGGTTTGCCATGCTCCCGACACGATTTCGGGTCTGGCTGAAGTCTGCGGCATCGGGCCGCAAAGGCTGGCGGCCAGCGAAGATGGCGCCGTGATCGACCTGATGGTGCGGCTGGTGCCCGATACGAAACTTCCGCGCCTTCAGGAGGAGGCGCATGAAACCGTCGCCGGATGCGTGGTACCGCGCATTGATCTGCCGGCCCGGAATGTCGTCTGTGCGCTTCAGATGCTGGCCGCCTGGCTGAAATTGCCGCCTTTCAGGGCAGAATGATGCTGCAATGCGGCAATATGGCCACCCGAGGTGCACTTTAGGGCTTGTCAACGCGCCACGTCTCGACAAGATAGCGCTCCCAAGTCGCCGGGGTGGCGAGTATAAAAAGCGCTTGTGAAGGGGCCATGACGGGAGCCATCCAACGATGATCGGACTCGTGCTCGTGACGCACGGTCGACTGGCCGAAGAGTTCCGCTATGCGCTGGAACATGTGGTCGGACCTCAGGAACAGGTTGCAACGGTGTCCATCGGTGCCGATGACGACATGGAGCAGCGCCGCCGCGACATTGTCGAGGCGGTGGCCGAGGTGGACACCGGAACCGGCGTCATAGTTCTCACCGACATGTTCGGCGGCACGCCCTCGAACCTTGCGATCTCGGTCATGGAGGCCGGCCGGGCCGAAGTGATCGCCGGCATGAACCTGCCGATGCTGATCAAGCTTTCGAGCGTGCGCAAGAATGACGACATGCAGGCAGCCCTTGAAGAGGCGCAGGCGGCGGGCCGCAAGTACATCAATGTCGCAAGCCAGCTGCTGGCCAGCAAATGAGCATTGAAGCCGATAACATGGAAGAGTTGGCGCGCGACGTGAAGATCGTCAATCAGCGCGGCCTTCATGCGCGTGCTTCGGCCAAGTTCGTGCAGATGGTCTCCGGTTTCGAGGCGGAGATTTTCGTCGAGAAGGACGGCACCCGCGTCGGCGGCACCTCGATCATGGGGCTGATGATGCTGGCTGCCAGCCCCGGCTGCTCGGTGCGCGTGATTGCCCGCGGCGCTGATGCCGGAGCGGCGCTGGATGCGCTTGAGGAACTGATTTCCAACCGCTTCGGCGAGGAATGCTGACCGCCGGGGCCAGACAAGCGCCTCACGGTTCCAGTTCGACATCCCAGTAGAGAAAATCCATCCAGCTTTCGTGCAGATGGTTGGGCGGGAAGAGCCGGCCGTTGTTGTGCAGGTCCTGCACCGTGGGCTGGTAGGGCTTCTGCTGAGGCCACATTCTGGCCTGAGACGGCAGCATGCCCCCTTTTCGCAGATTACAGGGGGAACAGGCGGCGACTATGTTCTCCCACGTCGTCGTGCCGCCACAACGACGTGGGATGACGTGGTCGAAGGTCAGATCCTCGGTCGTGTTGCAATACTGGCAGCGGAAGCGGTCGCGCAGGAACACGTTGAAGCGGGTGAAGGCCGGGTAGCGGGAGGGCTTCACATAGGTCTTCAGGCTCACCACGCTCGGCAGCTTCATGGAGAAGCTCGGCGAGGAGATCGCATGCTCATATTCGGCGACGATGTTGACGCGTTCGAGGAACACGGCCTTGATGGCGTCCTGCCATGACCACAGCGACAGGGGATAGTAGCTGAGCGGGCGATAATCCGCGTTCAGCACCAGCGCGGGAAGCCCATCCGGAGATACGGCGACCGTCACCTGTCCAACCTCCTTTGCTGCGTTGATCATGCTCTGGATGTCGCGGATATTCTACGCCTCCCATGACAGTCATGTGAAGCGGATTGTGCAGGTCGCGATGCCTGCAAAAGGCATGTTTTGCGCGGTTTTTCGAGGCCTCAGGCGGGAGGTGCGGCCTCGCGCCCCTTAAGTTCGCGGTAATAGGCCCAGAAAAGGCGCGCCGCCACGCCCCGCCACGGGCGCCATGATTCGGCCAGCCGCAGGAGCGGCTTTTCACCCGGGCGCGGGTCTATGGTCAGGGCATGGCCCACTGCGGTCTGCAGCGCGACATCGCGTGCGGGAAAGATGTCGGGATGGCCGGCAGCAAACAGCAGATAGCAATCCGCCGTCCATGTGCCGATGCCGGAAATGGCGGTAAGGCGGCGGTGCGCCTCGTCGGCATCGAGCCGGCAGAGCCCGTCGAGATCGAGGCCCTCCGCCACCGCCGTCGCAGCAGCAAGAATGGAGCGTTGCTTGGGGCGCGAAAGGCCGGCGGTGCGGAAGATGGCTTCGTCGGCCTCCAGCACGGCCTGCGGCGTCAGCGGATCGAGCATGGCGGTGAGGCGGCCGAATATGGCATCCGCACTGGCCCGCGACACCTGCTGCGAGATCAGGATCGAGGCGAGGCTGTGAAAGCCGGGCTCGGAAAGGCGCAGCGGCACGTCGCCGGCGCGTTCGCGTACTATGGCGAGACGCGGATCGAGCGCGACGAGCGCATCGAGACCCTGCGTGATATGTACCATTGTTTCGATGCGCTGCATGGGAATGCTTGTGTTCAGGGTTTGCTTGTGTCGATTGCCCGGCGAGAGTAGCAATCGGCGAGAGCGCCGCACAACCCGATTTGCCGCAGCAGCATGACAGCACCGATCTTTCGCTTCGCACCCAGCCCCAACGGCGAACCGCACCTTGGCCATGCGCTTTCCGCCATGCTCAACGACGATCTGGCGAAGATGGCTGGCGGCAGGCTGCTCCTGCGCATCGAGGACATCGACACCACGCGCTGCACGCCACAGTTCGAGGCCGGCATCTATGAGAATCTGCGCTGGCTCGGCATTGCCTGGGAGGAGCCGGTGCGTCGCCAGTCCGCCCATTTCGGCACGTATCGGGAGGTGCTCGCCGAACTCGTCCGGCAGGAGCTGGTCTACCCGGCTTTCATGAGCCGGGGGGAAATCAGGGCCTTTGCGGAAGCGCGTGAAGGGGATGGCACGGGCTGGCCCCGTGACCCGGATGGCGCGCCGCTCTATCCGGGGCTCGACAAGACGCTTGGCTCGCAGGAACGGCAGCGGCGCATCGATGAGGGCCGGGCCTTCGCCTGGCGGCTGGATATGGCGGCGGCGCTCGCCCGGATCGGGCGGAAGCTGTCATGGCGGGAGTATCAGGACGACGGCCTCGCCGAGGTCGCAACCGTGGAAGCCGATGCCGCCGCATGGGGTGACGTCATTCTCGCGCGTCGTGAAATCCCGACCAGCTATCATTTGTCTGTAGTGACCGACGATGCGCTGCAGGGCGTAACCCATGTGGTGCGGGGTCGCGATCTTTATCATGCAACCGCCGTCCAGCGTCTTTTGCAGGAGCTTCTGGGCCTGCCTGCGCCGCTTTATCGCCATCACCGGCTGATTCTGGGCGAGGACGGGCGCAAGCTGTCGAAAAGCATGAAATCGACCGGACTTACCGCCCTGCGGACCGCCGGCGCCACGCCGCAGGAAATTCGGCGGCTTGTCGGCCTGTAAGCCCGATGGCCTACAGGTTTTGCTTTGCCTGACAGGGATGAGACCGCTAAGCGGTGAACAAGAATGCCGTTCTGACCGGCCGAAAGGTTTACGATGAAGCGCTTCATCCCATCGCTGTTCGTGGTTCTGTGGGCGACAGGCTTCATCGGCGCGCGCTACGCCATGCCGTGGGCGGAGCCGTTCACCTTCCTTGGTGCGCGTTTCGTCATCGCGGCCGTCATCTTCGCCTTCCTCGCAATTGTCCTGCATGCGCGCAGGCTGCCGGCACGCACCGCCTGTCACGCCATGGGCGCAGGGGTGCTGATGCACGGCGTCTATCTCGGGGGCACATTCTGGGCGGTGCGCCACGGCATGCCGGCCGGCCTGTCGGCGCTGGTGGCCGGCCTCCAGCCGCTGGTCACGGCGGTGATGGCGGGGCAGTTGCTCGGCGAGAAGATCCAGCCGCGCCACTGGCTGGGGCTTGGCATCGGCCTTGCCGGCGTCATCCTCGTGCTGTGGCCGAAATTCGGGGTGGCTGGCAGCGGCATCACCCCGGCCACGCTTGGCGCATCGATCTGTGCGGTTCTGGCGATCAGCGCCGGAACCATCTGGCAGAAGCGCCACGGCTCCGGCGGCGATCTGGTGACGGGAACCTTCTGGCAATATGTGGGCGGCGCGGCCGTTGCCGTGCCCATTGCTTTCCTGTTCGAGACGCGCACGGTGGTGTTCAATGGCGAGCTTGTGTTTGCCATGACGTGGCTGGTTCTGGTCCTGTCGGTGGGCGCGATCTTCCTGCTTATGATCCTGATCAGGGATGGCGAAATGTCGAAGGTCGGGTCCCTGTTCTATCTCGTTCCGGCGGTAACCGCCCTGATGGCCTGGGCGCTGTTCGGGGAAACGCTTACGCCAGTCCAGATCGTCGGCATGGCCATCACCACGCTGGGCGTTGGGCTGGCCACGGCGCGTGCTCAGGCGCCGACGCGGGCGCGCGCTTCCTGATAGCGGCTGATGGCGGCGTTGAGCTCACCGCCGAGGATGAAGATCGCCGACACGATGTAGAGGAAGACCACCGCGATCATGATCGAGGCAAGCCCCGCATAGGTCGAGGCATAGGACGAGAAATTGTCGATATAGGCGCCGAAGATCATCGAGCCGACAACCCATGCCACGAGGGTGAAGCCGATGCCGGGCAGGATGGACAGGAAGCTGCGCCGCCCGGTCGGCAGCCACATATGCACCGCCAGCAGAGCGCCGATGATGACGGTGGCGGCGATGGTGTAGCGCCAGAAGGTGATGGTGCCCATATAGGGGCTGATCCATTCGAAATGCGCCTCCGCCAGCCGCGCCAGCAACGGCGCGAACACCAGAAGCACGCTGATGGCGAAGAACACGGCGGAGCCGATCAGCACGAAAATGAGGCTTTGAATGCGCCGGTAGATGATGCCGCGATCTTCCGTCACCCGGTAGGCGCGGTTCAGCGAGGTGCGCAGGGCCTCGATGCCGTTCGAGGCGAAGAAGGCGGCCAGCAGAACGCCGTAGGTCAAAAGGTCCGTGCGCTGGACGGTCAGCACGTTGAGGACTTCGTTGGCGATGGGCTTGGCGATCTGTTCCGGCCATGTGTCGAACACCAGATGCACGGCGGTATCGGCGAAGGCCTCCGCGCCGAGGAACGAGGCCAGCGTGGTCGCGAAGATCAGGAACGGGAACAGCGCCATCAGCGCCGAAATGGCCAGATGACTGGCCATGGACCATCCGTCGTCGTCGTTGAAATGCCCGAGCGCGTCATAGAGAACGCGTTTGACGGCTACAATCCTGCGTAACAATGGCCGGTCCCGTGATTGAATCAAGGCCGCGAATATGGGAAAGGTTGCCCCTGAAAGACAAGCCCCGGGGAAGAATGGCCGGTCCTGACGCACAGTTGCCCACCATCATCGTCACCGGAGCATCTTCAGGCATCGGCGCTTACTGCGCCCGCGCTCTGAAGGCCGATGGCTGGCGGGTTTTCGCCACGGCGCGCAAAAAGCAGGACATCGAAGCGCTGGAAGCCGGGGGTTTCGAAGCCTTCTATCTCGACTATCGCGAACCAGCCTCC
The DNA here is from genome assembly GCF_059509755.1 of Aquamicrobium sp. YD-1-mutant5. Taxonomy (NCBI): domain Bacteria; kingdom Pseudomonadati; phylum Pseudomonadota; class Alphaproteobacteria; order Hyphomicrobiales; family Phyllobacteriaceae; genus Aquamicrobium; species Aquamicrobium sp. YD-1-mutant5. The sequence continues at coordinate 35,706 of NZ_JCAKKP010000003.1, read as the reverse complement.
ATCGAAGCGCTCGTCCGGGACGTGATGGAGCTGACCGGCGGGCGTCTCGATGCGCTCTACAACAATGGCGCCCACGCACAGGCCGGGGCGGTGGAAGACCTGCCGGTGGAGGCCCTGCGCGAACAGTTCGAGGCCAATGTGTTCGGCTGGCATGACCTGACGCGGCGCGTGCTGCCGGCGATGCGCGCACAGGGGCATGGCCGGCTGGTTCACTGCTCCTCGATACTCGGCCTGATGCCGGCGCGGCTGCGCGGCGCCTATTGCGCCTCCAAGCATGCAGTGGAAGGGCTGATGCTGACGCTGCGTTTCGAACTGGAAGGCTCGGGCATCCATGTCTCGCTGATCGAGCCCGGCCCGGTACGTTCCAACATTCACAGGAACGGCATGGTCTGGTTCCTCAAGCATGTCGACTACGGTACTTCTTCCTATCGCGACGATTATCGCGCGCAGATGGAGCAGGTGCGCAGCACCACGGACAAGGTGCGCTCGGAGCCCGCCGTCGTCTACCGGGCGTTGCGCCATGCGCTTGTGTCGCAACGCCCGCGCGCGCACTATGTGGTAACGATGCCCGCCAGGGTCGGCGCGCTCATCAAGCGGCTGCTGCCGGCGAACCTGTTCTACCGCATACTTTCGCGGGCCGCCTGAACCCGAAAGCCCGATACAGCAACGGACATCTGCATATGGCAACCGCTTTCAACATCATCGCCGTCGTCTTCATGTTCGCCGTGGTCGTCGTGCTCATCCGCGGCCTCATGAACATGATGCGCGGCGGGTCGGGCAACACGTCCAACAAGCTGATGCAGGCGCGCATCATTCTGCAGTTCGTGGCGCTGGTCTTCCTGCTTCTCGCCGTCTACATCGCCGGCAGGTAGCCGGACTGAGGTTGTCCCAGAGTTTGCCCCGGAGGTCGTCATGGTCAGGCTCAACAAGATCTACACCCGCACCGGCGACGCCGGCACCACCGGGCTCGGGACCGGCGAGCGGCGGCTGAAATGCGACCAGCGCGTGGAAGCCTACGGCGCCGTGGACGAGGCCAATGCCTGCATCGGCATGGCCCGTGTCCACACGGCATCCGCACATCCTCTCATCGACGCCATGCTGGGGCGCATCCAGAATGATCTGTTCGACCTCGGCGCAGACCTTTCGACGCCGGACACCGGCCGGAAGCTGGACTACGAGCCGCTGCGCATCATTGCTTCGCAGGTCGAGCGCGTCGAGCAGGACATCGATCTGCTGAACAAGGATCTCCAGCCGCTGCGCTCCTTCGTGCTGAACGGCGGAACGCCGGCGGCGGCCGCGCTGCATCTGGCGCGCACGGTGGCCCGGCGCGCCGAGCGCGAGATGGTGGCGCTGGCCCAGCAGGAGGGCGAGCACGTCAATGCCGAAGGCATCCGCTACATCAACCGCGTGTCGGATCTGCTTTTCGTTGCGGCACGGGCCGTCAATGACAACGGAAATGCCGATGTGCTATGGGTTCCGGGCAAGAACCGCTGAGCCCGTATCCACAGGAGCCGCATGTTCATCCCGCTTTATGACACCAACCGTCTGCACCACATACGGTTTGCCTATGTCACGATCGGGCTGATCGCGCTCAACATCGTCGTCTATTGCGTTACGACGCTGGGCGGCGAGGATTTCTCCAACGCCGCGATGCTTGGGCTGGGCTTCATACCGTCGGTCGTCTACCACTATGCCGAGCTGGCGCCGCAGTTCATCGTGGTGCCGGAGCGCTGGAGCTACCTCACCTATTCCTTCCTACATCTGGATGTCCTGCACCTTGGCGGCAACATGCTGTTTCTGTGGGTGTTCGGCGACAATGTCGAAGATGCCATGGGGCATCTGCGCTTCCTCGCCTTCTATCTGCTGAGTGCTGCGGCCGGCGCCTTGATGCACGGGCTGGTGGCGCCGGAATCGCAGGCGCCGCTGATCGGTGCATCCGGCGCGGTGGCCGGCGTCGTCACCGCCTATCTGATGCTTTATCCGCGCAACAAGGTGTGGATCCTTGCTTTCGCCCGCATTCCGTTGCGGGTGCCTGCCGGGTGGGCGCTGGCGGCCTGGATCGGCCTGCAATTCGTGATGTTCCTGTGGGCGGGGGAAGACCAGATTTCATGGGCCTGCCATGTCGGCGGCATTCTGGGCGGTGCGGTGCTGCTGCTTCTGTTCAAACGCCGGGACGTGCCTTTGTTCGCGCCGGCAGAAGTGGCTGATGCTGCCGCTGAGGATGACGTAACGTTGGCTCCGGTGGCCGTGAGCGAAGATAAGCCGGCTGCGCGTTGGGGCAGGCAGTAAAGCAGACAATTCAAACGATTTTGTTTGCACTGCACATATTGACGGGCCAAAGGGCCGCAACTACGGTTCCGCCCGCCTGAGGAAGCCCTCCCGCCACTACAGGGTGCCGCATACCAGTCTATGGCGAACGGGCCTATAGCGAACGGAAATGTCGGCTTTGAACAATTTTGACTGGAAAAGCGCTGTTATGGCGCACCCAAGGAAATCTCGAGAGGTGAGTGCAACATGAAAGTTCTCGTCCCCGTCAAGCGGGTTGTTGATGCGAATGTGAAGGTTCGCGTGAAGGCGGACGGCAGCGGTGTTGAGCTTGCCAATGTGAAGATGGCGATGAACCCGTTCGACGAGATCGCGGTCGAGGAAGCGATCCGCCTGAAGGAAGCGGGCAAGGTTACGGAGATCGTCGTGGTCTCGGTCGGCCCGCAGCAGGCGCAGGAGACGCTGCGCACGGCGCTGGCCATGGGCGCCGACCGCGCCATTCTGGTGAAGTCGGACGAGGCGGTCGAGCCGCTGGGCGTCGCCAAGGTGCTCAAGGGTGTGGTCGAGGCCGAACAGCCGGGCCTGGTGGTCATGGGCAAGCAGGCGATCGACGACGACAGCAACCAGACCGGCCAGATGCTGGCAGCGCTTCTGGGCTGGGCACAGGGCACCTTTGCCTCGAAGGTCGAGCTCGACGGCGACAAGGCCAGGGTTACCCGCGAGGTCGACGGCGGTCTGCAGACGGTGGAGTTGAAGCTGCCGGCGATCGTGACCACGGACCTGCGCCTCAACGAGCCGCGCTATGCCTCGCTGCCCAACATCATGAAGGCCAAGAAGAAGCCGCTGGACGAGAAGAGCCCGGCCGATTTCGGCGCTGATGTGGCGCCGCGCCTGAAGGTTGTGAAGACCGAAGAGCCGGGCGGCCGCAAGGCGGGCGTGAAGGTTGGCTCGGTGGCCGAGCTTGTCGACAAGCTCAAGAACGAAGCCGGCGTGCTCTAAGCGAAGCGGAAAGGGACAAAGACAATGGCAATTCTTCTGATCGCCGAACATGACAACGCCTCGCTGTCGGACCAGACGGCCAAGGCGCTCTCCGCCGCTCTCCAGATCGGCTCCGACGTGGATGTGCTGGTCGCCGGCAAGGGCGCGAAGGCTGCCGCCGATGCCGCTGCAAAGCTGAAGGGCGTGCGCAAGGTGCTGCTGGCCGAGGCCGACGAGCTGGCCGAGCGTCTGGCCGAGCCGTATGCGGCACTGATCGTTTCGCTGGCCGGCAATTACGACGCCATCGTCGCGCCGGCGACCTCGTCGGGCAAGAACGTCGCCCCGCGCGTTGCGGCGCTGCTCGATGTGGCGCAGATCTCCGAGATCATCGAGGTCGTGTCGGCCGACACGTTCAAGCGCCCGATCTATGCCGGCAACGCCATCCAGACGGTGCAGTCGGGCGATGCGAAGAAGGTCGTGACCGTGCGCACGGCTTCCTTCCAGGCCGCCCCCGAGGGTGGTTCGGCCGCGGTCGAGAGCGTTTCGGCCGCCTCCGATCCGGGCGTGTCGTCCTTCGTGGAGAACAAGCTGTCGGAGAGCGACCGTCCGGAGCTGACATCCGCGAAGATCATCATCTCGGGTGGCCGCGCGCTGGGTTCGGCCGAGAAGTTCCAGGAAGTGATCCTGCCGCTGGCCGACAAGCTGGGTGCTGCCGTCGGCGCTTCGCGCGCCGCCGTCGATGCCGGCTATGCGCCCAACGACTGGCAGGTGGGCCAGACCGGCAAGGTGGTCGCGCCCGAGCTCTACATCGCCGCCGGCATCTCCGGCGCCATCCAGCATCTGGCCGGCATGAAGGATAGCAAGGTCATCGTCGCCATCAACAAGGACGAGGAAGCCCCCATCTTCCAGGTCGCCGACTACGGCATCGTCGGTGACCTCTTCACCATCATCCCGGAGCTCCAAAAGGCGCTTTGACCGCCAAGCGCAATACGTATTAAACTGTCAGGGACGGGGTGGACGCAGTCGCCCCGTCCTTTTAGTTTGCAGTGCACAAATATCAATCAGACGGGGTCAGGAATGAGCAGGATCGGAACGGTCGGCATCGTCGGAGCGGGGCAGATGGGCGGAGGCATCGCGCATGTTTCGGCTCTCGCCGGCTATGACGTGCTCGTCTACGACATTTCCTCCGACCGCATTGAAAAGGGTCTCGCCACCATCAGTGGCAACCTCGCGCGGCAGGTGTCTTCCGGCAAGCTCGACGAGCAGGTCCGCAAGGAAGCGCTTTCGCGTATTTCCGGCGCCCAGTCCATGTCCGATCTGGCCGCCGCCGATCTCGTCATCGAGGCGGCGACGGAAGACGAGACGGTCAAGCGCAGGATTTACGCCGAGCTTTGTCCGCAGCTCAATCCGGCGGCCATCCTTGCGACCAACACCTCCTCCATCTCCATCACGCGCCTTGCGGCGCAGACAGATCGTCCGGAGCGTTTTATCGGCATCCACTTCATGAACCCGGTGCCGGTGATGAAGCTGGTCGAGCTGGTGCGCGGCATCGCCACCGACGACCAGACCTTCGAGACGGCGAAGGCCTATGTGAATGCTCTCGACAAGACGATCACCGTCTCGGAAGATTTCCCGGCTTTCATCGTCAACCGCATCCTCCTGCCGATGATCAATGAGGCGATCTACACGCTTTACGAAGGCGTGGGCTCGGTCGAGGCGATCGATACGGCGATGCGGCTTGGCGCCAACCATCCGATGGGCCCGCTCCAGCTCGCCGACTTCATCGGCCTCGATACCTGCCTGTCGATCATGCAGGTGCTGCATGACGGGCTCTCGGATTCCAAGTACCGCCCGTGCCCGCTGCTGGTGAAATATGTCGAGGCCGGCTGGCTGGGCCGCAAGGCAGGCCGCGGCTTCTACGATTACCGGGGCGAGCATCCGGTGCCGACGCGCTAGGTTAAGGGCCCTATGTCTGGATATAGCCGACCAAATACCCCCGCAGAAGTTGAACGGAGGTTACGACAGGAGGCGGGCTTTGGCTGTGTCCGGTGCGGACATCCTTACATAGAATATCATCATATTGTGCCTTTTTCTGAGGAAGAGCATTTCAGACCTGATGACATGGTTGCACTTTGCGGCAACTGCCATCCTGCGGTTGCTAAGAAAAGCAGGCAATATGCCTATGATCTTAAAGACAAGCCTTACAATATCAAAAAAGGAGTGGTTCAGGGGGCACTCGAATACAATAAGTCCAACCTTGTATTCAAGGTTGGTGGGAATTGGTACGAGAACACGCCCATTATCCTCCAGTTCCAAGGGCTGCCAATCATTAGCTGTAAGCTGGCTGACGGCGAAGCAAAAGTGTCGCTTAATCTTCTGGATCGCCATGGCGGTTTGCTGTTAGCAATACGAGATAATAACATTGCGTTCCGAGTGAACGATTTTTGGGACTTTGAATATAAGCACAATCTTGCAGTCGTGCGATTTGGTCCCCGCGACGTTGGTTTGAAGATGGTTTTAGAGGTTCCGAAGCAACCATTGAGGGGAGGCTGTGGTTGGGTCAAAGCCAAGTCCGCTTGGGGCGTGAGCAGACTACTTTGCCTGGAAACAATATTTTTCGAGGCAATAGAATGTCGAACTGCGGTGTTGGTATCAGCATCGGTTAGATCGGCTGATCATCAACGATGCAAAAGTTCGAGTTCCATTCTGAAATGAAAAACGCCGACCGGAAATCACCGGTCGGCGTTTTCATATGGATTGTCGCGCAGGCCGGCGCCGATCAGGCGAAGGTGCCGTGGCAGTGCTTGTACTTCTTGCCGGAGCCGCAGGGGCAGGGCTCGTTGCGGCTGACCTTGCCCCATGTCGCCGGATCGGCCGGATCGCGGTCCTCGGGGGCCATGACGGCACTGGTATCAGCGCGCAGCAGCACGGCCGAATCACTAAAATCGTCCTCGCCGGTGGTGGCGTCGATGTGCTGGCCATGCGCTTCCGGCGCCTGGGGGGGAGGAGCGTCCGCTGCCTGGCGCACCAGCTCGACGCGCATGAGCTGCGCGGTAACAGCCTGACGCAGATTGCCCAGCATGGCCTGGAACAGCTCAAAGGCCTCGGCCTTGTATTCCTGCAGCGGGTCGCGCTGGGCGTAGCCGCGGAAGCCGATCACCGAACGCAGATGGTCGAGGTTGACGATGTGCTCGCGCCACAGATGATCGAGCGTCTGCAGCATGATCGAGCGTTCGACATAGTTCATCACATCCGGGCCGAAGCGTTCGGCGCGGTCCTTCGCGGCGGCCTCGGCGGCCTCGGTAATGCGCTGGCGAATATCCTCCTCGGCGATGCCTTCTTCCTTCGCCCATTCCTCGACGGGCAGGTCGAGATTGAGGTACTGGGCGACCTCGGCGCGCAGCCCTGCCAGATCCCACTGTTCGGGATAGGCGTTCTCGGGGATTGCCTTGTTGACGATTTCCTCGATGACGCCGGTCCGCATCTCCGCGATCGTCTCGCCAAGGCCTTCGCCGTCCATCAGCTCGATGCGCTGTTCGAACACCACCTTGCGCTGGTCGTTGGCGACGTCGTCATATTTCAGCAGGTTCTTGCGGATGTCGAAGTTGCGGGCCTCAACCTTGGTCTGGGCCTTTTCCAGAGCCTTGTTGATCCACGGATGGATGATGGCCTCGTCTTCCTTCAGGCCGAGCTTCTGGAGCATGCTGTCCATGCGCTCGGAGCCGAAGATGCGCATCAGGTCGTCCTGAAGCGAGAGATAGAATTTGGAGCGGCCGGGGTCGCCCTGACGGCCGGAGCGGCCGCGCAGCTGGTTGTCGATGCGCCGCGATTCGTGGCGCTCGGTGGCGAGAACGTAGAGCCCGCCGGCGGCCAGAGCCTGCTCCTTCAGCTTGGCAATGTCCTCGCGGATCGCCTTCTCGCGCGCCTCGCGCTCGGGGCCGGCCGGCATGTCGCCCAGCTCTTCCTCGATGCGCATGTCGGCATTGCCGCCCAGCTGGATATCGGTGCCGCGGCCGGCCATGTTGGTAGCGATGGTGACTGCGCCCGGCTTTCCGGCCTGCGCGACGATCGACGCTTCGCGCTCGTGATGTCGGGCATTGAGGACCTCGAAGTCGGTCAGCCCGTCCTTCTTCAGCCTCTCAGCCAGATATTCGGACTTTTCGATGGAGGTGGTGCCGACGAGGATCGGCTGGCCCTTGGCGCGCGCCTCCTTGATTTCCTTGACGATCGCCTTGTATTTCTCTTCGACCGTCCGGTAGACCTCATCATCCTCATCGATGCGCTGGACGGGGAGGTTGGTCGGGATTTCGGTCACTTCCAGGCCGTAAATGTTGCCGAACTCCTCGGCCTCGGTCAGCGCCGTGCCGGTCATGCCCGACAGCTTCTCATACATGCGGAAGTAGTTCTGGAAGGTCACCGAGGCCAGTGTCTGGTTTTCCGGCTGGATCTGGACGTGTTCCTTGGCCTCCAGTGCCTGATGCAGGCCTTCCGAATAGCGGCGGCCGGGCATCATGCGCCCGGTGAATTCGTCGATGATGACAATTTCGTTGTCGCGGACGATATAGTCCTTGTCCCGCTGGAACAGGCGGTGCGCCTTCAGCGCGTTATTGACGTGGTGAACCATGGCGACGTTCTCGACGTCGTATAGCCCGTCGCCCTTCAGCAGGCCGGCGGCGCGCAGCATGCCTTCGAGCTTCTCGGTGCCATCCTCGGTGAAGATGGCGGTCTTCTGTTTTTCGTCGACCTCGTAGTCTTCCGGCTTGAGCTGGATGATGAAGGCATCAACGGTATTGTACATCTCGGAACGGTCCTCAAGCGGACCGGAGATGATCAGCGGCGTGCGGGCCTCGTCGATGAGGATGGAGTCCACCTCGTCGACGATGGCGTAGTTGTGGCCGCGCTGAACCATCTGCGCGCGCTCGTACTTCATGTTGTCGCGCAGATAGTCGAAGCCAAGCTCGTTGTTGGTGGCGTAGGTGATGTCGCAGGCATAGGCATCGCGGCGCTCTTCGTCGGAGAGCCCGTGGACGATGATGCCCACCGTGAGGCCGAGGAACCGATGGAGCTTGCCCATCCAGTTCGCGTCGCGCGAGGCGAGGTAGTCGTTGACGGTAACGACATGGACGCCCTTGCCGGTGAGGGCATTGAGATAGGTCGGCAAGGTGGCGACCAGAGTCTTGCCTTCGCCGGTGCGCATCTCGGCGATGCCGCCATTATGCAGCACCATGCCGCCGATCATCTGAACGTCGAAGGGGCGCATGCCGAGCACGCGCCGCGCTGCTTCGCGCACGGTGGCGAAGGCGGGAATCAGAAGGTCGTCGAGGGTCTTGCCATCGGCAAGCTGTTTGCGGAATTCGTCGGTGCGCGCTCTCAGCTGTTCGTCGGAAAGAGCCTTCAGCTGCTCTTCCAGCGCGTTTATTTCCGCAACCCGGGCTCGGGTCGCCTTGATGCGCCGATCGTTTGAGGAACCGAAGATCTTACGGGCGAGTCCGCCAAGACTGACCATGAAATGGCCCTTTCAATTGCAATCCTGAATATCGCGGCAGATGCCGGTTTGCTCCGTCATATCCGCCATTGCGCATAGGGAATACCATAAATCGCTTGGAAAACGGTTATGGACGCAAAGTCGTGGGACAGATAAGAGTCGCCACCACCGATGTCAACGGCACGATCTTTTTCGCATGAATGCGCGGAATTCCGCCACATTTTCGCTAACTGGAAGTGCTTTGAAACAGTTGCAATCTCCACCGGAGTTTCTTTCATGTCATTTTCGTACCGTCGCGTGTCGCTGGCCAGCCTTGGCATGGCCGTTGGCCTTTCCGCTCTGGCTCTGGCGCCGCTCGCGGCCCAGGAGCAGGCTCCGGCCGCAGCTGCGGCAGAAGCTGCAACCCCGGTCGATCCGAAGGCCGTCGTTGCCACCGTCGATGGGCAGACGATCACCGAAGCCGATCTGGAACTCGCGCAGAGCGAGCTTGCCCAGCAGTTCGCGCAGTTGCCTGAGGCCCAGCGCCGGGCCGCAGCCCTCTCGGCCGCGATCGAGGTGAGGGTGCTGTCCAACAAGGCAATTGCTGAAGGCCTCGACAAGGATGAGGATTTCCAGCGCCGCGCCGCCTTCCTCCAGGCCCGCGCTCTGCATGGCCAGCTGGTCGAGAAGGAAGTTGTCGGCAAGATCACGGATGACGAAATCCGTGCCCGCTATGACAAGGAAATTTCAGCCACCACGCCCGTCAACGAGGTCCACGCCCGCCATATTCTGGTGAAGACCAAGGAAGAGGCCGACAAGATCGTCAAGGATCTGGACGGCGGCGCCGATTTCGAGAAGCTCGCCAACGAGCACACCACCGACCCGAGCGGCAAGACCAGCGGTGGCGATCTCGGCTATTTCGGTCCCGGCCAGATGGTGCCGGAATTCGAAAAGGCCGCCTTCGAAATCGCACCGGGCAGCTATGGCAAGGAGCCGGTGCAGACGCAGTTCGGCTGGCACGTCATCAAGGTTGAGGACAAGCGCGCCAAGGAGCCGCCGGCGTTCGATATGGTCAAGGAGCAGGTCAAGTCGCTGCTGATCCGCGACAAGTATTTCGCGCTGGTCAAGGACGCCCGCGCCGCGGCCAAGATCGACATTCCCAACGCTGACCTGAAGAAGGCCGTCGAAAGCGCCGACGGCGAATAAGCCACTTTCCCTGGATGGGGAAACAGAAAGGCCGGTCCGATGACCGGCCTTTTTCATGACGGTCCGTCCAGAACCTTCAAACGCCTTGCGTGACGTTGCGCGATGAGGCAAATCCTGTCGCGTTCCACCTTTTTCAGCCGAGGCCACATGTCCGCTGCCATTTCCCCGCTTGCCCCCAAGAAATATCCGAAAATGCCGGCCATCGAGGGCGTGCGCATGGCGACCGCGGAAGCGGGCATCAAGTACAGGGGTCGTACCGACCTGCTGGCCATGGTGTTTGATGCGGGCACTGCCGTGGCTGGCGTGTTCACCCGCTCGAAATGTCCTTCCGCCCCCGTCGACTTCTGCCGGGAGAACCTGCCGGGCGGCAAGGCGCGGGTGCTGGTCGTCAATTCGGGCAATGCCAATGCCTTCACCGGCAAGAAGGGCCGCGAGACGACCTCCGCCACCGGCAAGGCGGCGGCGAAGGCAGCGGGTTGTGCCGAGGGCGAGGTTTTCCTTGCCTCCACGGGCGTGATCGGCGAACCGCTCGATCCGGCCCGGTTCACGCATCTGCTTGATGCGCTGGTCAGCGATGCGAAGCCCGAGCTCTGGAAAGAGGCCGCCAGCGCCATCATGACCACCGACACCTATCCCAAGGTGGCGACGGCGACGGTGAAGCTTGGTGACGTGGACGTGACCATCAACGGCATCGCCAAGGGCGCGGGGATGATTGCGCCGGATATGGCGACGATGCTCTCCTTTGTTGCCACCGATGCGCCGATCGCTGCGCCTGTGTTGCAGGCGCTGCTGTCCGGCGGCACGGCAAAGACCTTCAACGCGGTGACCGTCGATTCCGACACGTCGACCAGCGACACGCTGCTTCTGTTTGCAACCGGCGCCGCTGCAAAGCGCGGCGCGCCTGCCATCAACGACGTGAAGGATCCGCACCTGTCGTCCTTCAAGCGCGCACTCGGCAAGATCCTGAAGTCGCTGGCCTTGCAGGTCGTGCGCGATGGCGAGGGCGCACGCAAGCAGATCGAGATCACCGTGGAGGGCGCAAAATCGGCTCGCTCGGCCAAGCGCATCGCGCTTGCCATCGCCAATTCACCGCTGGTCAAGACCGCTGTCGCCGGCGAGGACGCCAACTGGGGCCGGGTGGTGATGGCCGTCGGCAAGGCGGGCGAACCGGCCGACCGCGACCGCCTGTCGATCTGGTTCGGCGACAATCGCCTTGCCCATGAGGGCGAACGCGACGTTTCCTATTCCGAAGAGGCGACATCGGCCTATATGAAACGCGATGAGATCGCCATCCGGGTCGATCTGGGCATCGGCAGGGGCAAGGCCACGGTGTGGACCTGCGACCTGACCAAGGAATATGTCACCATCAACGGAGACTATCGGAGCTGACCACCGTGATCCATCCGAGCGAGCAACTGGCTTCGGTGCGCCGCTTCGAGGCGGCGGGCTTCCGCGCGTGGCCGGCTGCCGCTGTCCATTACGATGGCACCTGGGTGATCCGGCTGACCGCCGGGCATCCGGCCAAGCGTCTCAACTCCGTCAACCCGCTCGACCGGGGCGATGTGGCCAGCATTACGGAGCGTGTGGCGCGCGCCGGCCGCCGTTTCGAGTCCTATGGTCGTCCCCTCACATTTCGCGTGTCGCCGCTGGCAGGGCCTGAGCTTTCCGCATGGTTTGATGGCGAGGGCTGGTCCCGCTTCGACGATTCGCTGGTCATGAGCATGCCGCTGGTCGAGGCGCAGGTTGATGAGGCCATCGACCAGATTCCATTGAAGGATATCGGACGCTTCGTGTCGGCTTCGCTGGAAGTGCAGGGGGCGGATGCTTCTCTGCGCGCAGGTCTTTCCGAGATCATTGGCGCGATACAGCCGCAAACCGGACTGTTTGCGATGGAACGCGGGAATGAGCCGCTTGCCAGCCTGATCTGCGTTCACGACGGTGATCTGGCCGGGCTGTTCGAGATTGCGACCCGTGCCGGAGAGCGTCGGCAGGGACATGGCCGCAAGCTGGTTCTGTCGGCGCTGAAATGGGCGCGCCTGCGCGGGGCGCGGCAGGCGTGGTTGCAGGTGGAAGCCGCCAACGAGCCGGCGCTTGCGCTTTACCGCTCCCTCGGGTTCACCGAGGTCTATCGTTATCACTATCGCCGTCCGCTCGGAGCCTGAAAGCGTGACCGACAAGCCGAGACGTCTTTTGCTGGTCAGCGCCTGCGCGCTCGTCGACGCCGACGGGCGGGTGCTGATCGCCCAGCGGCCGGAAGGCAAGCAGCTTGCAGGCCTGTGGGAATTTCCCGGTGGCAAGGTGGAGCAGGGCGAAACGCCGGAGGAGTGCCTGGTGCGGGAGCTGCGCGAGGAGCTTGGCATCGAGACGCAGATCCCGTGCCTCGCACCGCTGACCTTCGCCAGCCACACCTATGACGATTTCCACCTGCTGATGCCGCTCTATGTGTGCAGGCGCTTCACCGGCACGCCGCAGCCGCGCGAGGCGCAGGCGCTGAAATGGGTGCGCCCGCGCCAGATGCGCGACTATCCGATGCCGCCGGCCGATGCGCCGCTGATCCCCTTCCTGATCGATCTTCTGTAACGGGGCAACGCCTCCGGCGTTTCGCTTTAAGGTTGTATTAAGCATGTTCTGAAAAACTGAACATGGCTTCGGTCCTTTGCTGGTCCGTAGGGGTGTGGGCAATTTTCCGGGGAGGCCGGTTTGAGTCTCGACAACGACTGGGAAAGAATTCGCGGGCGCCGCCAGGCGGTCGTGAGACGCGGAGGCATGGGCGTGTTGCGGCTTTCGCTGCTTTTCGGAACGGCGGCTGCCGCCCTCACCCTGCTGGTAACGCCATATCTGGCGGACAGGACCGCTCGCCAGTTGTCCCGCGCCGAGCCGGCGGGACTTGATTTCATGAGCACGGGTTCCGTGGCGCGTGGCACAAACACATACACCATGCGCAGAAGCGTGTTGCAGGCTTCCAACACCGGCGTCTGCATCATTCGCGCCAATGGCTCACGCAGCGGAGATTGCTGAACCGCGGCACTTTACCCTGCGTTAACGCTGTTGCGTTAACCTTCCTTAATCCCTGCCCGATAGGTTCTCTTCAAAAGAGGGGCATTCGCGCATGGTCGTTCTCATCCGGCAGTTCCTTGCAGACCAGACCGGCACTGCCGCGATCGAATATGGCCTCATCGCTACACTGATCACGCTTGCCATCATCGTGGCGCTCGGCGGAGCCGCGGATCAGGTAACGGCCATGTGGGGATCGAACGATTCAAAGATCAGCCAGGCCATGAGCAGCCCATAAGGGACTATTCTCCACGTGCGCACTGGATGATGGCGGCCCGCAACTCGTCCAGCCCCTGATTCTTTTCCGAAGAGGTTGCCAGAACGGCCGGGAACGCTGCCGGACGCTTGCGGATTTTCTGCAATGTATCCTCGATCAGTCGCGGCACGCCGGCGGCTTTGATCTTGTCGGTCTTGGTCAGCACGATCTGATAGGAAACGGCTGCCTTGTCGAGAAGGGACAGCACGTCCTCGTCATTGGCTTTGATGCCATGGCGGGAATCGATGAGCACATAGACGCGCTTCAGCGTCACGCGGCCTTTCAGATAGTCGAACACCAGCTTCGTCCACTGATCGACATGCTCCTTGGGCGCCTGCGCATAGCCGTAGCCGGGCATGTCGACCAGCGCCAGCGGCGGCAGGTCGGCATCCTGCCCGGAAAATCCATCGGGAACGAAATAGTTCAATTCCTGCGTGCGGCCGGGGGTGTTGGAGGTACGCGCCAAACCCTTTCTTGAGACCAGCGCGTTGATGAGCGACGACTTGCCGACATTGGAGCGGCCGGCAAAGGCGATCTCCGGCGGGCCTTCGGGCGGCAGGAATTTCATCGCCGGCACGCCGCGGATGAAAACCCATGGGCGTGTGAACAATGCGATATCGAGGCCGGAGGTTGCCGCCGTGGCAACGCTGGTCTGATCGGGCGCGGTCATGAAATGCCTCTCACGCTGGAGCCGCGATCATTCTGGCGAATGTGGGTTCGCTGCTCCAGATATTTCTTTGTAGCCATATTGCTGCGGTGCCGGACGATTTCGTCCGGTCGCCCAACGCTCCAGCCTTGTTGAAGCCGCTTATAAGCGGCCCCATGCGGCTAGTCCAGAAAGCGAATGATCGGGAAGGTGTTAGCCGGCGGGTGAAATTACGCTGTGCGCACAGGAATTTGGCACTTTGTTGCATGGAATATTGCATAGCAGCAATATGTTGTTAATTTCACGGTCCGACAGTGAAGGTCCGGCGTCGCCGTCCTCATAGGTCGTCAGGTGGCAAGGACTTTTGATGTTCTATCAGCTTTACGAACTGAATCATGCCGCATTGCAGCCGGCCCGCGCTTTTGCGGATGCCATGCACGCGCTCTATTCCAACCCGCTCAACCCGTTTTCGGGAACCGTGTGGGGGCGATCGGTGATCGCGACGGCAGAGCTTTTCGAGCGTACCACCCGCCACTATGGCAAGCCGGAGTTCGGGCTTGATACCACAAAGGTCGACTGGGCCACCGTCGACGTTGCGGAAAGGGTCGTCTGGTCGCGTCCCTTTTGCCGCCTGCTGAATTTTCATCGGGATCTGCCGGCTGGCCGGCGCCCGGATCCAAAGCTTCTGATTGTTGCGCCGATGTCCGGCCATTTTGCGACGCTTCTGCGCGGCACCGTGGAAACCATGCTTCCGCATGCGGACGTCTACATCACCGACTGGACCGACGCGCGCATGGTGCCGGCTGCGGACGGCTGTTTCGATTTCGACGATTACGTGGACTACGTAATCGACATGCTGCACACTCTGGGCCCCGACACGCATGTGATGGCGGTCTGCCAGCCTTCCGTGCCCGTTCTGGTGGCCGCTGCGGTGATGGAGCAGCGCGGCGACCCGCTTGCCCCGGCGTCGATGACGCTGATGGGCGGACCGATCGACACGCGCCGCAGCCCGACCGCCGTGAACGTGCTGGCCGAGGAAAAAGGGCTGGAGTGGTTTCGCGACAACGCCATCATGGAAGTGCCGTGGCCGGCGCCGGGCTTCGGCCGCAAGGTCTATCCGGGCTTCCTGCAACTGTCGGGCTTCATGAGCATGAACCTCGACCGCCACATGATCGCGCACAAGGACTTCTTCATGCATCTCGTCAAGGATGACGGGGACAGCGCAGAGAAGCATCGGGATTTCTATGATGAATATCTGGCTGTGATGGATCTGACGGCAGAATTCTATCTGCAGACGGTCGACAGGGTCTTCATCAGCCATTCCCTGCCGAAGGGCGAAATGCGGCATCGCGGCAAGCTTGTCGATCCGGGCGTCATCCGCAACGTCGCGCTGTTCACGGTTGAAGGCGAGAACGACGACATATCGGGGCTCGGCCAGACGCAGGCCGCGCACGACCTTTGCGTGAACCTGCCGGATTCCAAACGGGCCCACTACATGCAGTCGCGCGTCGGTCACTATGGCGTGTTCAACGGTTCACGTTTCCGTGCCGAGATTGCCCCGCGTATCATGGATTTCATCGCCAGCAACAGACAGGATGCCGCGGCCGCAAAGCCGCGTCTGGTGCGCTCCAGACCTTCCTGACGCCGAGGCAGCGGCGACTGTTGCACATTCGCCGCTCTCCTTAACCATGTTTCAAGGCTCACCTTCAGGTCAATTGACACGAAGTGTAAATCGCCGTTAACGTTTTGTTAACGAACAGAGGCGAGCGGGCCGATGACTTCTTTTTCCTCAGGGCTGCGCTTGCGCGCCATTATGACAGGCATGACCGGACTGGCAGCCGTGCTGGCTCTTGGTGTGCCGGCTGTTATGGCCGGCTCCATGGTGACGAGCGGCATCACCTCGCAGCCAATCGGCCATTACGATTTCTGCCAGATCAACAAGGCTGAATGCTCCATCCGCACGGTCGATCGCGGCCCGGTAAAGATGACGCAGCAGCTGTGGGACATGCTGGTGAAGGTTTCCGCCGGCGTCAACGCGGCCGTCACGCCGATGAGCGATATGGAAATCTACGGCAAGGAAGAAGTCTGGGCCTATCCCGACAATGGCGTTGGCGATTGCGAGGACTATGTGCTGGAAAAGCGCCGCCAGCTGAACAAGATGGGCGTTCCGCTTTCCGACCTGCTCATCACCGTGGTCCGCAAGCCCGATGGTGAAGGCCATGCCGTGCTGACGGTGCGCACCAGCAAGGGCGATTTCATTCTCGACAACCTGCGTGATGACGTGCGTTCGTGGGAAGACACCGGCTATCGTTACCTGAAGCGTCAGGCCTCGAATCACACCGGACGCTGGGTCTCGATCCGCGACGACCAGCAGGTTCTGGTCGGCTCGGTCCGCTAAAGCATGTCGCCCGAAAGTGGGAACCGGTTTCGGGATAACGACATGCGGAAGAACAGCAACTTAAAGCGTAAGGAGCGAATCTGAAAGATCGCGACACGCTTTAAGGTCTGCTTCGCGAACCCTGCGATGCTCCCTGCCGGAAATTGGCCGGAAGCCGGGATTTCATTGCTTTGTGGAGTTCTGAAGGGCTTCAGCCAGCGACATCTTCGCGCTGCCGGGCTTCAGCGGCTTTTGCTGGGAAGCATCGGGCGCCCAGCCTGACAGCCACACCACGGGAAAGCTTGCCCTGATGCGACCGTCCGGATCGGAGAAGCGCTCGGCGTAGATTTCGGCCGCACGGGCGAACAGGGCGCGCGTGGCGGGGCGGCGTGACCGATCGGCCAGCACATTGGTTTCGCCCATGGCGCGCAGGTCCGCCATCAGCGCGAACATATGATCGTAGCGCACCGTCATGGTCTCGATGTCGGCGACCGGCAACGCGAATCCGGCGCGCTGCAACAAGGCGCCTGCGTCGCGCACATCCACGAAGGGGCTGATGCGCGGGCTGATGCCGCCATGAAGCTCTGTTTCTGCCGCAAGAAGGCTTTCGCGCAACTCGGCCAGCGTGCCTGCGCCAGCCATGGCGCCGAGAAACAGGCCGTCCGGCTTCAGCGCGCGCCTGATCTGCACCAGCATGCCGGGAATGTCGTTCATCGTCTGCAAGGACATGAGCGAGATGGCGAGGTCGATGCTTTCCGGTTCGAGCGGCACGGTCTCAAAAGGAGCGAGTACCGTGTCCGCACCGCCGGCGAAACAGGTATCGCACTCCACCCGCACGACGCTTTGCGCCTTGCCGCTGTCGCTGATGGCCGCCATTGCCGAAGGCGTCTGGCAAAAAAGCGCTGCCGCCCGCCCGAACCGGCGGTCGACCGCCGAAAGCCGCTCGGCCAGATCGTCGGCGGCATGGCGCATGAGAAAGTCCGCGCCGGGCACATCGAGACGCTGAGCCCGACGCTTGTGGACCAGCCAGAGAGGGGTGTCGAAGAGGGTCTGCACCACGTATTGCGCTTCCGGATTTTCTGCTTAATTTGCCATCTGGGCTTACCAGCTGGCAATCAGGTGGCCGATTGGAGGGGGGAGATCAAGGGGCTTGGCCGAACCATTTTGGACTGGCCGGCGCGGATATTGTTTCCCCCGGTGTGTGCCGGCTGTCGCCGTCAGGTCAGCCAGCCCGGCGTTTTGTGCGGTTCCTGCTGGCCGAGCCTGACCTTTCTGGAACGGCCGTGGTGCCCCGTCATGGGCACGCCGTTTCCGCATGAAATGGGCGAGGGATTCCTGTCGGGCGAGGCGCTGGCCGATCCGCCGCCATTCGAGCGTGCCCGTGCTGCCGTGATCTATCAGGGAGTGGCGTGCGACATGGTGCGGGGTCTCAAATATCACGATCGCACCGATCTTGCGCCATGGATGGCCGGATGGATGCTGAGAGCCGGCGCGGAATTGCTCGCCGAGGCAGACGTGATCGTGCCGGTTCCGCTTTACTGGCGTCGCTTCTTTCGTCGCAAGTTCAACCAGTCGGCTGAGCTTGCCCGCGCGCTGTCGGCGCGTTCGGGCATAAGATTCGAGCCTTCTGTAGTGAAGCGTGTGCGCCAGACCCGGCCGCAGGTCGGGCTGGAGCGGCGCGAGCGCGAGGACAATCTGCGCGGCGCGTTCCGGGTGCCGCCGGAAGGGATGCTTGCCATAGCCGGACGGAGGGTGCTGCTGATCGACGATGTCTACACGACCGGCGCCACCGTGCGGGCTGTGACCCTTGCCCTGAAAAAGGGTGGGGCGGGGGCAGTGGGCGTGCTCACCTTCGCGCGTGTGCTGCCGGGTGCCGGGACCGATGCCGGCCGGGGGGACTTCCAGCCCGCACCGACAGAGCCTATATGAATTCTGTGAAACAGGCAGGATTGTTGACCAATGGTCGATGTAACCATCTACACGCGCGCCATGTGCGGATATTGTTCGGCGGCAAAACGGCTTCTCGACCGCAAGGGCGTGGCCTACAAGGAGCTTGATGCTTCGTTTTCGCCGGAACTGCGTCAGGAGATGATCTCCCGCGCCAACGGTCGCTCGACCTTTCCGCAGATTTTTATCGGCTCACAGCATGTCGGTGGTTGTGACGACCTGCATGCGCTGGAAGAAACCGGCAGGCTCGACGCCCTGCTGGCACAGGACGCCTGACATCGGAGGATAAAGCAGATGGGAGTGTTCAGGGCAGCGGCGGTCCAGATGCGTTCGGGCATGGAGCCTGAGCGCAACGCACGGGACATGGAGGCCTTGGTGCGCGAGGCCGCAGGGCTTGGCGCAACCTATGTGCAGACGCCTGAAATGACCGGCGCCATGGTGCGTGAAAAGGAGGCGCGCGAAAAACTCTTCGTGTCCGAGGATCGCGACATCATCGTCGCCACCGCCCGCCGTCTTGCGGAAGAACTCGGCCTGTTCCTGCATATCGGCTCGACGGCGATCCGGCGTGAGGACGGCAAGGTCGCCAACCGGGCGCTGCTGTTTTCTCCCACCGGCGAGACGCTCGCCACCTATGACAAGATCCACATGTTCGACGTCGATCTCGATCATGGCGAAAGCTGGCGTGAATCCGCGGCCTACGAGCCCGGGACCCGCGCCGTCACCGCCCGGATCAACGATGCGACGCTGGGCTTTGCCATCTGCTACGATCTGCGTTTCCCGCAGCTTTTCCGTGCCGAGGCTTTGGCCGGCGCACAGGTGCTGACCGTGCCGGCGGCGTTCACCCGGCAGACCGGCGAGGCGCACTGGCATGTTCTGCTGCGCGCGCGGGCGATCGAGAACGGGGCTTTCGTCGTTGCCGCCGCACAGGGCGGCCAGCATGAGGACGGGCGCGAGACGTTCGGCCATTCGCTCATCGTCGATCCGTGGGGACGTGTGCTGGCCGAGGCCGATCACGACCGGCCGGGCGTCGTCGTGGCCGAAATCGACCCCGCACAATCGGCTGCTGCGCGCGGCAAGATACCGAACCTGAAGAATGCACGGGAATTCACGGTGGCGGACGGCGCCGGCCGGACAGTCGAAAGGGCAGAGGCTTGATCCGCTTTTCCCTCGTTTGCGAGCATGACCACGAATTCGAAGCCTGGTTTCGCAGCAGCGACGACTTCGAAACCCAGAAGAAGCGCGGCTTCGTCGATTGTCCGGCCTGCGGTTCTTCAAAGGTGGAAAAGGCGCTGATGGCGCCCGCGGTCTCCACGTCGAAGAAGAAGGAAAAGATGGCGCTGGCCATGGGCGAGGCGCAGCGCCGGGCGCTGGAGGAGATCAAGGCGCTGGCGACGAAAGTGCGGGAGAATGCCGACTATGTCGGCGACAAATTCGCCGAGGAAGCCCGCAAGATCCATTTTGGCGAAGCGGATGCGCGCGGCATCTATGGCGAGGCGACGCTGGAAGAGGCGAAGGGCCTTGCAGAGGACGGCATCGAGTTCATGCCGATCCCGGTTTTCCCCGACGACAGGAACTGACCGGACCCTGTGTCCGCTCGCTCGGCGTCCGCTCTGGCCCAATTGCCCGGATGGGTGCTGACACATTTGCGTGCCGCGCCCAGCAGGCTAGCTTCCCTGCATGAAAGCACTCTGGGACTCGGCCGCCGGCCTTCTTCTGATCACCGGATTTCTGCTCGGCGTCGGGCTTCCGCTCGGCAAGATCGCATCTGCGGCCGGCGTTCATGCCATGGTGTGGTCTTTCGTCATCTCGATGGGAGCGGGCGGCGTGCTGTTGTGCGTTCTGCTGGCGCGCCGCCAGCGCATGAGGCTGACCGGCCACCGGCTGCGCTATTTCCTGATCGCTGCCGCCATCTCCTACGCCCTGCCCAATCTGCTCGTCTTTTCGGTGATACCGAAGCTTGGCGCCGGCTATACCGGCATCATGTACACGCTGTCGCCCGTGGTGACGCTGGCACTTTCGCTGCTGCTCGGCATGCAGCGCCCCAACGCGCTTGGCATGGCCGGAATAGCGATCGGCTTCGCCGGTGCGGCGCTGGTCGCGCTGACGCGGGGCGAAGCCTCACAGCCGGCAGACCCGGTCTGGGTCGCGATCGGCCTTCTGCTTCCCGTGTTGCTGGCAGTCGGAAACATTTACCGCACCATCGACTGGCCGGCGGATACGGGGCCGACGGAACTTGCCGTCGGCAGCCATCTGGCTTCAGCAGGGATGCTGCTGGCAGCCATCGTTCTCATCCCGGGCCTGTCCGCGTTCGCGCCGCTTGCTGAAGTGCCGTGGGTGACTTTCGCTCAGGTCGTGGCTGCTGCTGCCATGTTCGCCTTTTATTTCCGGCTGCAGGCGGTGGGCGGGCCGGTTTATCTCAGCCAGATCGGCTATGTCGCGGCGGCCGTGGCGCTGCTTGCCGGCACCATCTTTCTGGGCGAGCACTATCGCTGGGAAACGTGGCTGGGTGCGCTGATGGTGATGATCGGCGTCGCCATCACCACGAAGGCACAGAAAACCGCAGCACGGCGGCAGGCCGCAGGCTGATTCGGCTCTCTTGCCTCAGGCCGGCTTCGTCCGCTCCGCCAGAACCATGTAATTGACGTCCATGTCCTTCGAGCGCTGCCACCGATCAGCCAGCGGATGATAGACGACGCCGGTGCGGTCGATGACGCTCAGGCCCGCATTGGCGAGCGCGCTTTCCAGCTCGTCCGGACGGACCAGCTTGCCGAACTGATGCGTGCCGCGCGGCAGCCAGCGCAGGACATATTCCGCGCCGATGATGGCCAGCCCCAGCGCCTTCAGCGTGCGGTTGATGGTGGCCACGAACATGATGCCGTCCGGCTTGACCATCTCGCCGCATTTGCTGATGAACAGGCCGATGTCGGAGACGTGCTCGACGACTTCCATGTTCAGCACGACGTCGAATTTTTCGCCCGCATCGGCCAGATCCTCGGCCGTGGTGGCGCGGTAATCGATGTCGACGCCTGATTCGGCGGCATGGAGTTTTGCCACCTCGATGTTGGTGGCGGATGCATCTGCGCCGACAACCTCAGCGCCGAGACGGGCCATGGGCTCGCACAGCAGGCCGCCGCCACAGCCGATGTCGAGAATGCGAAGGCCTTCGAACGGACGCGCCGCATAGGTGTCCCGGCCAAAACGCTCCGCGATCTGGTCGCGGATATAGGACAGGCGCACCGGATTGAACTTGTGCAGCGGGCGGAACTTGCCGTTCGGGTTCCACCATTCGGCGGAAAGTGCCGAAAAACGTTCAACTTCTCCGGAATCGATGGTCGATCGTCGGGTGTCGGACATGTTCTTGCTCTCCGTGGTTCGTACGAAGTCGGGTTTGGGACGCGGAAAGTCAAGGCGACATTTATACCAGACTGCGGCAATCCCTTGCGCGAAAAGTCTCTATTGGCTAAGGAGGCGGCGCATCGGCGCGAGGCTGGTTTGTCCCGTGCCAGACCGATCATCCGGGGATATCCCCGTCATTCAAAGGCATTCCGCTCCCATGGCGCGTATCGTGATGAAATTCGGCGGGACTTCGGTCGCCGACATCGCCCGCATCCGCAATGTGGCGCGGCATGTGAAACGTGAAGTCGATTGCGGCCATGAGGTGGCGGTGGTCGTTTCGGCGATGGCCGGCAAGACCAACGAGCTGGTGGCGTGGACCCGCGAAGCATCGCCCATGCACGATGCGCGCGAATACGATGCCGTCGTCGCTTCGGGCGAGCAGGTTACGGCCGGCCTTCTGGCGCTCGCGCTCCAGAATATCGGCGTCAATGCCCGCTCCTGGCTTGGCTGGCAGATCCCGATCCGTACCGACAATTCGCACGGCGCCGCCCGCATCAAGGAGATCGACGGCTCGTTCCTGATCAAGCGCTTCGGCGAGGGGCAGGTGGCCGTCATCGCCGGTTTCCAGGGGCTGGCCCCCGACAACCGCATCTCGACGCTCGGCCGTGGCGGTTCCGACACCAGCGCCGTGGCCATTGCAGCGGCCGTCAAGGCGGACCGCTGTGATATTTATACCGACGTGGACGGTGTCTACACGACCGACCCGCGCATGGAGCCGAAGGCACGCCGCCTCGATCGCATTTCCTTCGAGGAAATGCTGGAGATGGCCTCGCTCGGCTCCAAGGTGCTGCAGGTTCGTTCGGTGGAGCTGGCCATGGTGCATAAGGTGCGCACCTTCGTGCGCTCGTCCTTCGTGGAGCCGGATGCTCCCGGCATGGACGACTTTCTCAATCCGCCTGGAACGCTCATTTGCGACGAGGATGAAATCGTGGAACAGCAGGTCGTCACCGGTATTGCCTACGCCAAGGACGAAGCGCAGATATCGCTGCGTCGTGTCGCCGACCGCCCGGGCGTTTCCGCCGCCATTTTCGGGCCGCTGGCCGAGGCCGGCATCAATGTCGACATGATCGTCCAGAACATTTCCGAGGACGGCAAGTTCACGGACATCACCTTCACCGTTCCTTCCGGAGACGTCGACAAGGCGCTCGCCGTCCTGGACAAGGCGCGTGAGACGGTCGGATATGATGCCATCCAGCATGACAAGGGCCTGTCTAAGGTGTCGGTCATCGGCATCGGCATGCGCAGCCATGCGGGCGTCGCCGCCACCGCCTTCGAGGCGATGGCGGAAAAGGGTATCAATATCCGCGCCATCACCACTTCGGAGATCAAGATTTCCATTCTGATCGACGGACCGTATACGGAGCTTGCAGTGCGCACGCTCCATTCCGTATATGGTCTTGACAGGCAGTAAGGGTCGCGGGCCCGGCCGCGGGCCATTTCCGGCGCGCAGGTCCGGATAGAGCGGCCATTGGAGAAAGACGCCGCAATGCGCGAAACGGCGGTCGGCCCACGCGTTCTACTGAAACGGCTGCGCGAGCTCATGCAGGAGCCGCTGGAGCCGCAGGATAGACTCGACCGGATTGTGCGCGACATCGCCGCCAACATGGTGGCGGAAGTCTGCTCCCTTTATGTGCTGCGCGCCGATTCGGTTCTTGAGCTCTACGCTACCGAAGGCCTCAACCCCGGCGCCGTTCACCTTGTACAGCTGCGTCTTGGTCAGGGTCTGGTCGGCACCATTGCCGCCAGCGCCCGGCCGCTCAACCTGTCGAACGCGCAGGAACATCCAGCCTTCGCCTATCTGCCCGAGACCGGCGAGGAGATTTACAGCTCCTTCCTCGGTGTGCCGCTTCTGAGGGCAGGGCGCACGCTCGGCGTTCTGGTCGTCCAGAACAAGACCATGCGCACCTATCGCGACGACGAGGTCGAGGCGCTGGAAACCACCGCCATGGTCATCGCCGAGATGATCGCCACCGGCGATCTTGCCCGGCTTTCGCGTCCCGGCCTCGAGCTTGATCTCAAGCGTCCGGTTTCGTTCGGCGGCGTGTCCTTCAACGATGGCATGGGGCTTGGCCATGTCGTGCTGCACGAGCCGCGCGTCGTTGTCACCAACCTGTTCAACGAGGACAGCGACGAGGAAATCCGGCGGCTGGAAACGGCGCTGGGCTCGCTCAGGCTGTCCATCGACGACATGCTGGAACGGCGCGACGTGGCCTTCGAGGGCGAACACCGCGAGGTTCTGGAAGCTTACCGCATGTTCGCCAACGATCGCGGATGGGTGCGCAGGCTGGAAGAAGCGATCCGCAACGGGCTGACCGCCGAGGCTGCGGTCGAGAAGGTCCAGAGCGACATGCGCGCGCGCATGATCCACATGACCGATCCCTATCTGCGCGAGCGGATGAGCGATTTCGACGATCTCGCCAACCGTTTGCTGCGCCAGCTGATGGGAGCCGGCCCGGAAGACATCGCGGCGGCCTTGCCCAAGGATGCGATCATCGTGGCGCGCTCCATGGGGGCGGCGGAACTGCTTGATTATCCGCGCGAGAAGCTGCGCGGACTGGTGCTCGAAGACGGCGCCGCCACCAGCCATGTGGTGATCGTTGCGCGCGCGACCGGCATTCCGGTGGTCGGGCAGGTCAAGGGCGCCGTGTCGATGGCCGAGAACGGCGACGCCATCATCGTCGACGGTGAGGAAGGCTCGGTTCATCTGCGCCCGCAGTCGGACCTCGAATCGGCTTATGCCGAAAAGGTGCGGTTCCGCGCGCGGCGGCAGGAGCTTTATCGAGAGCTGCGCAACAAGCCCTCCGTGACCAGAGACGGCGTCCAGATCGACCTTCTGATGAATGCGGGCCTCATGGTCGACCTGCCGCAACTGGCGGAATCGGGTGCTGCCGGCATCGGCCTGTTCCGCACCGAGCTGCAGTTCATGGTGGCCTCCACCTTCCCGCGCGCCGAGAGTCAGGAACAGCTTTACCGGGATGTGCTGGATGCCGCGCGCGGCAAGCCCGTCACCTTCCGCACCATCGACATCGGCGGCGACAAGGTGCTGCCCTATTTCAAGAACAACACGCCGGAGGAGAACCCGGCGCTCGGCTGGCGCGCCATCCGCCTCACCCTCGACCGGCCGGGCCTGCTGCGCACCCAGATCCGCGCTTTGCTCAAGGCTGCCGGCGGGCGCGAACTGAAGCTGATGCTGCCGATGGTGACGGAGCTCGGCGAGATCGCCCAGGCGCGCGAAATCATCGACCGCGAGGTGCGCCATCTGTCGCGCTTCGCGCATCTGTTGCCCAACAGCCTCAAGCTCGGCGCCATGATCGAGGTGCCCTCGCTGCTGTTCCAGCTCGACGAGCTGATGAAGGCGGTGGATTTCGTATCGGTCGGTTCCAACGACCTGTTCCAGTTCGTCATGGCCGTGGATCGCGGTAACACGCTGGTGGCCGATCGCTTCGACCCGCTTTCGGTGCCGTTCCTGAGGGTTTTGAAGACCGTCGCGGATGCAGGCCGGCGCAACCACACGCCGGTGACGCTGTGCGGCGAACTGGCCGGCAAGCCGATCTCGGCCATGGTCCTGATCGGCCTCGGCTTCCGCTCCATTTCCATGTCTCCGGCGTCGATCGGCCCGGTCAAGGCGATGCTGACGGAGCTGCCGGTGGCGGAGCTGGAGGCGTTTTTCGCCGACAATCTGTCGGCCACCGCGAACGATATTCCGATGCGGGCGCTGTTACACGCCTTTGCCGACGACCATTCTATCCCCCTTTAGTGCATTCCGGCGTTTTGAAGAAAGTTGGAGTGAACAGGGTCTTTTCATCCGCATCTGTGCCAAGCTGGCTTTACGGTCCGTTTGCTGGATGCCCAGCCCGGCAACGGTAGCAGCATGAGCAGTCTTCCCCGCGATCGCATGGATCAGGTCGTCAAACGTTTCGAAATGCTCGAAGCGCAGATGGCGGCTGGCCCGGAGCCGGAAGCCTATGTGAAGATGGCTTCGGAATATTCCGAGTTGCAGGATCTTGCGGGCAAGGTCCGCGCTTTGCGGGAAGCCGAGCGCGAGCAGGCAGATCTCACCACCATGCTGGCCGACAAGTCGACCGATGCGGAGATGCGCGAACTGGCTGAAGCCGAATTGCCTGATGTCGAAGACCGCATCGAGGCGCTGGAGCATGACATTCAGATCCTCCTTCTGCCCCGCGATGCGGCAGACGAGAAGAATGCCATCCTTGAAATCCGCGCCGGCACCGGTGGAGATGAGGCGGCCCTGTTCGCGGGCGATCTCTTTCGCATGTATGAGCGCTATGCGGCCGGGCGCGGCTGGCGCTTCGAGGTCATTTCGGCCAGCGAAGGCGATGTCGGCGGCTACAAGGAAATCATCGCGACCGTTTCCGGCAAGGGCGTGTTCGCGCATCTGAAGTTCGAATCGGGCGTGCATCGCGTCCAGCGCGTGCCCGAAACCGAGGCGCAGGGGCGCATCCATACCTCGGCGGCCACGGTCGCCGTGCTTCCGGAAGCAGAGGAGGTCGATATCGACATTCGCGCCGAAGACATCCGCATCGACACCATGCGCGCCTCTGGCGCCGGCGGCCAGCACGTCAACACCACCGACTCGGCCGTGCGCATCACTCACCTTCCCACAGGCATCATGGTGGTGTCGGCTGAAAAATCGCAGCATCAGAATCGGGCGCGGGCCATGCAGATCCTGCGTGCGCGCCTGTTCGACATGGAGCGCACCCGTGCAGCGGAAGAGCGCTCCGAATCGCGCAAGTCGCAGGTCGGCTCCGGCGACCGCTCCGAGCGCATCCGCACCTATAATTTCCCGCAGGGGCGGGTGACCGACCACCGCATCAACCTCACTCTCTACAAGCTGGATCGGGTGATGATGGGCGAGATGGACGAAATCATCGATGCCCTCATTTCCGACCATCAGTCGAAGCTGCTGGCCGATATGACGGAGAGCTGAGGTTTTGCGCCGTCGCCGGAGGCTTCCTTGACCCTTGCAGAACTGTTGCGTCTTGCCCGGCAAAGGCTTGAAGCTTCGGGAGTTGAAGATGCCGCGCTGGATGCGCGCCTTCTGGTGGAGCATTTCACCGGCACCAGCCGCAGTGACGCCATTGCGCGGCCGGACATGGTCACAGAGGCACGGGTGGTGGCAGCGGTCGAGGCCGCGCTTGAACGCCGATGCGCCGGCGAGCCTGTCCACAGGATCCTTGGCTTTCGGGAGTTCTACGGCCTTGAGCTGTCGCTGTCGGCGCAGACGCTGGAGCCGCGGCCGGACACAGAGATCCTAATCGACACGATCCTGCCTTTCATGCGTGACGTCGCTGCGCGGGAAGGGGCGTGCAGGGTGCTGGACCTTGGCACGGGAACCGGCGCCATTGCGCTTGCCCTGCTCGCCAATGTGCCGGACGCCTCGGCAATCGGCGTCGATGTTTCGCCGGATGCACTGGCAACCGCAGCGCGCAACGCCGTCGGTCTCGGCCTTGCAGATAGGTTCACGACCCTGCGCAGCGACTGGTTCTCACAAATAAACGGTCGTTTCCATGTAATTGCCTCAAACCCTCCCTATATTCGTTCCGATGACATTGCCGGCCTGCAAGCTGAAGTCCGGTTATTTGATCCGGTGCGCGCTCTGGATGGTGGAGAGGACGGATTGCAACCCTACCGCGTCATCGCCGCGCAGGCAGCCGCCCATCTCGAACAAGATGGTGCCGTGGTCGTGGAAATCGGCAATACGCAGCGTTTGGAGGTCATCTCCATTTTTGAAAATGAAGGTTTTCGGCTGCTGGAAGCCAGACGCGATCTGGGCGGAAATGACCGGGTTCTTCTGTTCGCAGTTGCGTAAAGAGCTTGTACCCGCGGCGAAATAACGCTTGGCAAGGTCTGCAAATATAGATAGGGTCACCTCAACCGGATGAGTTGAAGCAGGCAGATCTTCCAGAGATTCGGTTCCCTTGGACATAGCTGCCTTATGCGCAAATGGCGCTGAATGCTTCGCGGGGAATCATCCGGTAAGTGTTATGTGACCGGGACAAGGTGGCACGTGGCGCCAACGCAATCGATGCGGGCGAGCACCGGCGGGATGACAAATCGGCAGGCCCCATGAGCCTTGCCGCCGCGATAGGTTTTTCTTGATTTTCCAACTGAAGAGACTCGGATGAGGCCACAACAGCAGAACAGGCGTATGCGCGGTCGCAACAATGGCGGCAATAATAACAATAATAACAATAACAACCGCAAAGGGCCGAACCCTTTAAGCCGGAATTACGAGAGCAATGGTCCGGACGTCAAAATTCGTGGCTCCGCTCAGCAGATCGCCGAAAAATACACGACGCTCGCTCGTGATGCGATGAGCTCCGGTGATCGCGTGATGGCTGAAAACTATCTGCAGCACGCCGAGCACTACAATCGAATCATTGCTGCCGCACAGGCGCAGATGCCGATCCAGCATGTACAGCCTGTACGTGACGACTTCGACGATGAAGACGATCGCGATGACGCAGAAGTTGCTGCCAGCACCGGCAATGAAGCGCATCAGAACCAGCCTCAGGCCGGGAATGGCTCGGGTCCGCAGCCGGTGATCGAAGGCGTTCCCGCCGAAGTTGCGCTGAACGCGGAAGAAGTTGCCGAGAATCGCGTTAACCGCGAAGGCGGTCGGGGCCGCGAGAGGGCCGGCGGCCAGCGCGGCGAACGCCGCACTCGCGAACCGCGCCAGAAGGACAGCGAAGCTGCCGCTACACCGGCCGTGGCTGAGGCGGAAGAAGCTGCTTCGCCTGCTGCTGTAGCTGATGATGCTGCGCTGGCACCTCAACCCGATCTCGGCCCGGCCGCTCTGGCCGCCGAGGCCGAGAAGAAGGAAGCAAAGCCGGAGGCGGAAGCGCCTGCCAAGCCGCGCCGTCCGCGCAAGCCGCGCGCCACTGCGGCGAGCAAGGAAGCGGCCGAGGGAGCGCAGGCTGAAGAGCCGGCCGTGGCCGCTTCGGAAAGCTGATCCGAGAACTCTTTTTGAAGATATGAAAAGCGGTGGAGAGAAATCTCCACCGCTTTTTTGTCGTCGAAAGCATGTGCGGCGAAGAAGCCCGGAAAATTCCTCCTGTTACGTCCACGGGCTCCTTGAGAGCATTGGTTGTGCGCCCCATATCTGTGAAGAATTGAACCTGGCTCCATGGGGCGGGTTCGTCACCGCAATCTGCTCCGGTGCCGCACAGCGGGCCGGACAGCCAAGGAGACAGGCATGAATCTTGATAAATATTCCGAGCGCGTGCGCGGCTTCATTCAGTCGGCACAGCAATACGCACTGAACCGAAACAACCAGCAGTTCACGCCCGAGCACATTCTCAAGGCTCTTATCGATGACGATGAAGGTTTCGCAGCCTCGCTGATTGATCGCGCCGGCGGTCGTGCGAAGGATGTGGAGCTCGGCGTTGATGCAGCGCTCGAGGCACAGCCGCGCGTTGAGGGTGGCAATGGCCAGCTTTATCTGGCGCAGCCGCTGGCCAAGGTATTTTCCACCGCCGAGGATCTGGCGAAGAAGGCCGGCGACAGTTTCGTAACGGTGGAGCGTCTGTTGCAGGCGCTGGCGATGGAGAAGTCGGCGGCAACATCCGACATTCTCGCCAAGGCAGGCGTGACCCCACAGGCGCTCAATCAGGTCATCAATGACATCCGCAAGGGCCGCACCGCCGACTCGGCTTCGGCAGAGCAGGGTTATGATGCGTTGAAGAAATATGCGCGCGACCTGACGGCCGACGCGCGCGCGGGCAAGCTCGATCCGGTCATCGGCCGGGATGACGAGATTCGCCGCACCATTCAGGTGCTTTCGCGGCGCACCAAGAACAATCCGGTGCTGATCGGCGAGCCGGGCGTCGGCAAAACGGCGATCGCCGAAGGGCTGGCGCTGCGCATCGTCAATGGCGACGTGCCCGAATCGCTGAAGGACAAGCAGCTGATGGCGCTCGATATGGGCGCTCTGATTGCCGGCGCGAAATATCGCGGCGAGTTCGAGGAGCGGCTGAAGGCCGTGCTGAACGAGGTCACTGCCGCGGCCGGCGGCATCATCCTGTTCATCGACGAGATGCACACGCTGGTCGGCGCCGGCAAGGCGGATGGGGCGATGGACGCTTCCAACCTGCTAAAGCCGGCACTTGCACGCGGCGAACTGCACTGCGTTGGCGCAACCACGCTCGACGAATACCGCAAGCATGTGGAGAAGGATCCGGCGCTCGCACGGCGTTTCCAGCCCGTATTCGTGGATGAGCCGACCGTCGAGGACACGGTTTCGATCCTGCGCGGCCTGAAGGAGAAGTATGAGCAGCACCACAAGGTGCGCATTTCCGACTCGGCTCTGGTCTCGGCTGCGACCCTGTCCAACCGCTATATTGCCGATCGCTTCCTGCCCGACAAGGCCATCGACCTTGTCGACGAGGCGGCATCGCGCCTGCGCATGCAGGTCGATTCCAAGCCTGAGGCGCTGGATGAGATCGACCGTCGCATCATGCAGCTCAAGATCGAGCGCGAGGCGCTGAAGGTCGAGAAGGATGAAGCTTCCAAGGATCGTCTGGTGCGGCTGGAGAAGGAGCTTTCCGATCTGGAAGAGGAATCTTCGGGACTGACCGCCAAGTGGCAGGCTGAAAAGCAGAAGCTTGGTCTGGCCGCCGATCTGAAGAAGGAACTGGACGCAGCGCGCAACGAACTTGCCATTGCCCAGCGCAAGGGTGAATTCCAGCGCGCCGGCGAACTTGCTTATGGCCGGATCCCGGAACTGGAAAAGAAGCTGGCCGAGGCTGAAGCCCATGACGGCAAGCCGGGCGGCATGGTCGAAGAGGTCGTCACGCCCGATCACGTGGCACATATCGTGTCTCGCTGGACGGGCATTCCGGTCGACAAGATGCTGGAAGGCGAGCGCGACAAGCTTCTGCGTATGGAAGACGAACTGGCGAGGCGTGTGGTCGGTCAGGGCGAGGCCGTGCAGGCGGTCTCCAAGGCCGTGCGCCGTGCGCGCGCGGGCTTACAGGATCCGAACCGGCCGATCGGCTCGTTCATGTTCCTCGGCCCCACGGGCGTGGGCAAGACGGAGCTGACCAAGGCTCTGGCTTCGTTCCTGTTCGACGACGAGAACGCCATGGTGCGCATCGACATGTCGGAGTTCATGGAGAAGCACTCCGTGTCCCGGCTCATCGGCGCGCCTCCCGGCTATGTCGGCTATGAGGAAGGTGGCGCCCTGACGGAAGCTGTGCGGCGCCGGCCTTATCAGGTCGTGCTGTTCGACGAGATCGAGAAGGCGCATCCGGACGTTTTCAACGTTCTGCTGCAGGTTCTCGATGACGGACGCCTGACCGACGGACAGGGCCGCACGGTCGACTTCCGCAACACGCTGATTGTGATGACTTCCAACCTCGGTGCGGAATATCTGGTCAATCTGACCGACGATCAGGACGTGGATGTGGTGCGCGACGATGTGCTGAATGTCGTCAAGGCTTCGTTCCGGCCGGAATTCCTGAACCGCATCGATGAGGTGATTTTGTTCCACCGCCTGCGCAGGCAGGATATGGGCCAGATCGTCCGCATTCAGCTCAAGCGGCTCGAAAGCCTGCTGGTCGATCGCAAGATCCATCTCGAGCTGGATGACGAGGCGGTCGAATGGCTTGCGCAGAAGGGTTATGATCCTGCCTATGGCGCACGCCCGCTGAAGCGCGTGATGCAGAAGGAGTTGCAGGATCCGCTGGCCGAGAAGATTCTCGGGGGCGAAATCCTGGACGGCTCGACGGTGAAGGTGACCGCCGGATCCGATCGCCTGAACTTCCGGAGCCGGTCGGGTGCGGGAGCCGAGGCCGAACAGGCAGCGTAAGCCCCGCTCCAGCCGTGCTGGCTAAACAGGATGGCCGCAGCAATGCGGCCATCTTCATGCCCGGTTCATCTTGGAAAATTATCTTCAAAGGTCGGGTTGTGGGCAAAATGCCCTGAAAAATGATTCGCCCCTGCGGGCGTATGGAATGCATGGAGAGCTTAGCCTGCATGTCGTCGCATATTTTCCTGTCCGCTTCGGTAATTGCCGCAGCATTGTTTTCATTCGATGCGATGGCTTCCCGGGGCTTTGGTTCTGCTGAAGAGCAGAGGCCGGTGTCCGAACCGGCCGGTTCGCTGATGCTGGCGCAGTCGGGCGATCTTGAAGTGTATTTCGATGGTGCCGGCAACCGCGTTATCGTCGACAGCTATACGGGCGAGGTGATCGCGGTCGAACCGCCGGATACGCGCCGCGACCGGCGGGCAATGCGCCGGCAGCAAAGGCAGCAGGAACGGTATTACAACGACGACCCCGGCGACATGGAGCGCTTCCTTCAGCGCCAGCGTGAAGAAGAAGCCCGGGTCTACGATCCCTATTCCGGCGGCTATTATCAGGAATTCCCTGAACCGCCGGGCGACACCTATCGCGGTCCATCAGGCGAGTTCCCGCAGGTGCCGGATTCTTCACGAATCGAAAGGCGTCAGCTTGAAGAGGCTTCGCTCGAACCCAATCTTCGCGCACCCGACTCGCCATCCAAGCCGGCGACGCCGACGACGCGCGTCGATTCTTCCCTCGCACTTGGCGCGCGTGAGGATATAGCCGCACTGCAAATCCTGCTCGATCGGGCTGGCGCCTCGCCGGGCGTGATCGATGGCCGGTTCGGTTCCAATGTGGAAAAGGCGTTGGGCGTCTATCGGGAAATCACCGGCCAGACGCTGCGTTCCACGGATGCCATCGCCATTACCGAGGCTCTGGCCAACACCGGCGGCGACGCCTTTTCTCATTACGAGATCACCAATCAGGATGTGGCCGGACCCTATATCGCCTCGGTTCCGGTTGATTACAGCCATAAGGCTCAGCTCGAACACATGTCTTTTACCTCCGTGGAGGAGGCACTGGCCGAGCGGTTCCACATGGATGAGGCCTATCTAAAGGCGCTCAATCCGGAAGCCAACTTCAATCGTCCCGGGACCATTATCAGGGTTGCGAATTTCGGCAGGCTGGTTTCGACGCCCGTGGCGCGTATCACCGCCGACAAGGCGACGAAGCAGGTGCGTGCCTATGATGAAAGCGGCAAGCTGGTCGCGGCCTATCCCGCAACCATCGGCTCCTCGGCGACGCCTTCACCTTCCGGAATCCATGCCGTGACGCGCATCGCCGTGAATCCCAACTACACCTACAATCCAAAGGTCAATTTCAAGCAGGGCGAGAACGACAAGGTACTGACGATTCCGCCTGGCCCCAACGGGCCGGTCGGTTCGATCTGGATTGCGCTCGACAAGCCCACTTACGGTATCCATGGGACGCCGGAGCCCTCGAAAATCGGCAAGACCGAAAGCCATGGCTGTATCCGCCTGACCAACTGGGACGCGGCCGAGCTCGCCAAGCTGGTGAAGCCGGGCGTAACGGTGGAATTTATAGACTGATCCCGCGGGGCGGCGTCGGAGACTGAAGGGCGCCCGCCAAAACTCCTTTGCAGCCAGAATTTTTGCGGGAGAGGGGCGGGGTTTTGCGTCAGCCTTCGACCTTGTTGGCGCTCGCGACCTTGAGCCCGTTGCGGTCCTGCCGCTGCAGCAATTCGTCGATCCGCGCGCGCTCGCGCTGGAAGCTGGCCAGTTCATCGCCCTTCAGAACCTTGCCGACAGGCAGGCGCACGCGCATCGGATCGACCTTGGTTCCGTTGACGATCAGCTCATAGTGAAGGTGAGCGCCGGTCGAGAGGCCGGTCGAGCCGACATAGCCGATAACCTGGCCCTGCCGCACCCGCGCACCGGCAACGATGTTCTTCGCAAAACCGCTTTGGTGATTGTAAGAACTGACATAGCCATTGGCATGGCGGATCAGCGTCTGGTTGCCATAACCTCCCGCCCAGCCGGCCTTTTCGACGACGCCATTGCCCGCGGCGATGATCGGCGTGCCGCGCGGGGCCGACCAGTCCACACCGGTGTGCATGCGGGTGTAGCCCAGGATCGGGTGCCTGCGGCCGCCGAAGCCGGACCGGAACTTGCCATTCGGCAATGGATTGCGCAGCAGGAACTGCTGGGCGCTGCTGCCGTTTTCGTCGAAATAGTCGAATGAACCGTCTTCCATGCGGAAGCGATAGAAATTGCGGGACTGTCCGCCGATGCTGGCGGACACATAAAGAAGCTCGGAATTTTCCGAGGCATCGTCGTCCTCGTCGGGCTGAGAGAAAAGCACTTCCAGTCGGTCCGACGTTGTGGTGCGCGACTGGAAGTCGACATTTGAGGCGAGCAGCCTGATCAGGCGCTGCGTCATTTCCCGGGACATGCCGTAGGAATAGGCGGCCCGGTAAATGCCGTCATATACGGTAGGCAGGTTGCCACGCGCCTGAACCGGCGGGGAATCATCAAAGGCGGTCAGCAACTCGGGATTTGGTTCCGGTTCGCCGGCAGGTACATATTGCCCGTCATCATTGCGGGCTATGGTCACGATGTGGCGCTTCCTGTCGTAAACGCCCGTGCGAACCACGGTGGCAACGTCGCCACGGATTTCCAGCCCCACACGCAGAACGGTTCCGGATTTGAGGGCGGGCGCATTCAGCAGCTTGGCGATGGAGGCTGCCATCCCCTTTGCATCACTTCCGTCATAGCCTGAATCGGCCAGGGCTTCATCGATCCGGCGATCTTCCCGGAACGGGATGATCTCCTCTGCGAACACCGGGCCCTGTTCGCCGGCTTCCGGGTCTGGTCGTGGCGCCACGGATACGTTTTCAGGAACGACCCTGACGCCGTAAGTGCCGGCGAGACTCTGCGTCAGCTGGTCGCCGAAACGCTGCGGGTCGACATAATGCAGCGATGCAACCTGAATTGAACCTTCGGAAAGGTCGTCGGCTGCTTCGCGGACAACCTTCTCGACCTCGTCTGCCGACAGTTCGCTCTTTTCATCGAAGGAGGCAGTAGCGATCGGGAAGTCGATGGTTTTCAGGCTGATCTCGCTTTCAACCTTGGCTCCGTAAATCTGTCCGGCGATCGCGGATGGTGCCGCTGCCGGTGCCGCGCCATCATCTCTGAACACGCGCAAGGGATCGAAAGCCGGATAGGATGTCGTCGTCGTGTAGGCCGCGGCCAGCGCCATGTTGACCTGCACCAGCGGTATCGAGTGGATTACCTCGCGGTCGCCGACCCTGGTGACCATGGAAACATCCATGCGCCGGCGGTCCTTGGCGCGGGAAATTTGGCGGGGAGGCGTAACACGCGGTTTCTTGGCCTTCGCGCCGGAAACGTCGTTCGATGCAAGGCTGGCGAGTTCTGCGATTTCCGGAGGTGTTGCGAGCTGCTGGCGCCCGTCGAGCGCGGCCAGCAGGGCAACGCCCATCAGCACGCTTGAGGTTACCCCTGTAAGGAATGTGCCCGAGAGCCAGCGTGCGGAAACCTCCCGGCGATCCGGGGGGCTCATGCGGCCGTCCTCTATAAGAGGCGGCTCGTTGCCGAGTTCGGCTATGACCTCTTCGGTATCCCGCATCCAGAAAGGCTGCTTCTTTCCCGTGGTCTCTTACATCTTGTCGATGACGCGGAAACGACCTTTGCCTGCGTAAGAGGCTCAAGTCAACGAAACCGTGTCGATGCCGGCGTCGCCTCCCGGATGCCCCTATATATAGAGAGGAGGGATGCGGCGCCTGCACGTGCGCATGTCGGCCTTCAATGAGGCGGCAATAGGGCCTCGAATCGCGTTTTGCGAGTCAAGAGGCCTGCGCCGAAAAAACGTGAAAAAACAGTGAAGAACGCCGCCAAAACTTTTGTCGTAAAAAATACAAAAAACTTCAAAATCGTTGTTGACTCTTTGGGCGGTCACCCCCTATAACCCGCTCAACAACGACGGCGGTGCCGCTGGCGACGGAAGAGTTCGCTCTAAACGAAGCCAAAAAGTTAGCCGGTTCGGAGTTGACAAAAAGCCAGAGACAAGCGATAGCGAAACTCTGACGGGCCCTCGCTGAGAGGCGGATGCGGCCTACAGACCTCACTTCATGTGAAGTCCGTTCTTTGACAATTGAATATGAAGAAAGAGAAGCGTGGGCGGCAGAGTTTAGCTTCCTCGGAGTAAGGGTTTTGGCCTTTGCAGTGATGGGGATTACGAGACTTTGGCGGACACGTTTCGAGAGAAAGTTACACCG